>NZ_HG966617.1:568752-1239173 GCF_000689395.1 Candidatus Phaeomarinobacter ectocarpi | reverse complement strand
AAAATTCATCACTGACCTGCAAAAAGCACGTGACAGGGTGTCGCGGCTCTTGTAATAGTGCTGTCACAATAAAAAGGGGGCTGTCACGGGCGTTTTTCGCTCCAAGATGGCCCAAGTTTAGGGAGGAGAGCTTCCCCCTACCAAGGTCACTAAGGGCAAACCCAAGACCATTTTCGCGCGGCGATCTAACCGCTTGCTCGCAGCGATAGGGGAAGGAAGCAAACTAGAAAGCAAGGTCCTTATGGGCCTTGCTTTTTTTCTGTCTGCTCCTGTTTTTGATACCCGTTCGACGGGACCCAAGCGGCGCCTGCTCAACGTTCAGCTATTTGGCGTCTTCAAAGCGGGGCAAGAACGGCACATCGTCCAGGGCAATCAACCTGTACTCCAGCACCGCAAATGCAACCGACCAGATGGCCAACGCAACGCCGGTCGTTACGAGAACTTTGCGCAAGAGCTGCGGCTTGGCCGGCGCACTCTCTGCAGCACCCTCAATCAGCGTGTCACCTGCTTCAGCACTTGTACGCACGCCAAATGGAAGCACTGCAAACAGCACCAGAAACCAAATCAGCCCAAAAATGGCGATCCCACCTGCCAAAGACATTTGCTCGTCCTCCTGTCGTCTACCTAAACACGCGTAACTAGAACGCGCACCGGGGGTTTCTTGTCCCACAAAAAACGGATGCGCCCGCGTACGGCCCGCCGGGCTGCTTCAGCCACAGCATCGTCATCCCGCCTGGCAGACTTTCGCATGCGGTTGACTGCGTCTTCGGCCGCTTCCGCGCACGTGTCTTCAATACTCAAATCATCTTCGAGGTCAGGAATACCAGTTGCGGCCACATCGGCATCTGCAAGCAACTGACCATCATCATCCACCACAAGTGAGACGACGACATTGCCGGCAAACGACATCTGACGACGTTCGCGCAAAGGCGCCTCTCCTGCCCGTACCAATATGCGGCCATCAAGATGCAATCGGCCTGCCGGTACATCATCAATGACTTCTGCTGGGCCCGGCGCAATGCGCGCCATGAGTCCGTTTCGAAGAACCAGTTGCTCGGGCACCTGAAGTTCTTCTGCCAGCTCTGCATGCGCAAGCAGATGACGAGGCTCTCCATGCACAGGAATGGAAAGTTCAGGTCTTATCCACTGATACATCATGGTCAGTTCATCGCGGCAGGGATGTCCGGAGACATGCACATCATGATCTTTTTCCGTCAGCACATCGATGCCGCGCTCTGACAAGCGGTTGTGCAATTCGAAAATCGGCAACTCATTACCGGGAATGATTTTCGAAGAGAAAATCACTGTGTCGCCCTCACTCAAGGAGATATGTCGATGACTGTCATCGGCAATGCGCGAGAGGGCGGCCCGCGCCTCTCCCTGACTACCAGTGCAAAGGTACAGAACATTGTCCGGAGGCAGGTAACCCGCATCATCTTCGGCCACCGGGAGAGGTATTCCCTTCAGGTATCCTGTTTCCCGCGCGGCAGCTGTGATTTTGTGCATGCTTCGGCCCACAAGGACCGTGCTGCGATCATTTGCAGCGGCTGCCTCCATGATGGTTGCTAGACGCGCAAGGTTTGATGCGAATGTTGTCACGGCCACACGGCCGGTCAGAGTTCCGATCAGAGCTGTCAGGTTCTTCCGTACATCGGCCTCAGAGCCCGAACGCCCTGGAGACAGGACATTTGTACTGTCACACACAATCGCGCGGACGCCCTCATCGCCAAATGCCTTGAGCGTCGCAATATCAGTCGTATCGCCAATCAGTGGGTTATCGTCGATCTTCCAATCGCCGGTATGCATCACATTGCCGAGCGGTGTACGGATGGCGATTGCGTTGGGCTCGGGGATTGAATGCGTCAGCGTCACAAACTGCATCTCGAAAGGCCCGAGAGTCAGGTGACCGCCCAGTGGAATTTCATGCAGCGGCACATCATTCAGCAGTCCATGCTCGGCCAGCTTCCCGCGCAACATGGCAGCGGTAAATGGCGTTGCGTAAAGGGGGCACTTAAGTCGTTCCCAAAGATGCGGGACCGCTCCGATATGGTCCTCATGGGCGTGGGTGAGAACCAGGCCCAGCAGGTTGTCCCGCTCGCCTTCTATGAACATCGGGTCAGGTGTGATGACGTCAATGCCCGGCTCGGTGGCATCAGGAAACGTGATCCCCAGATCGATAGCCAGCCACTTACGGTCCTTTGCAGGTCCGTAACCATACAGGTTGAAATTCATACCTATCTCGCCGGTTCCGCCTAGAGGCAGAAACACGAGTTCATCATTGATACCGGCAGGCCCATTGGATTTTGCCATCAGGAGTTGCGGCCGTAAATCTCAAGCAGGCCAACGCTCGTGACGTCCGGGTCAAACACATCGATCTTGTCCGTTGCACCGTCAAAGAGCGACGCGACCCCACCCGTCGCAACAACCTTCATCGGCTTTCCGAACTCGGCCTTCACGCGATCAATCAGCCCTTCAATCAAACAGATGTAGCCCCAGAATACACCCGACTGCATGGCCTCTACTGTATTGCGCCCAATGGTTTGCTCCGGACGCTCGATAGCAACACGGGGCAGTTTGGCAGCCGCATCATGCAATGCCTGCATTGAGAGGTTGATGCCAGGTGAAATGATGCCGCCTTGAAAGGCGCCGTTGTCATCAACCACATCAAATGTGGTTGCCGTGCCGCTATCCACGATCAGAAGTGGTCCCCCGTGGGATACAAATGCGCCAACCGCATTGACCAACCGATCAGCCCCGACCTCGCGCGGGTTGTCCATATCAACCGCGACCCCAAGCTCTACATTTTCGCCGATGACCTTGGGCTCAATATTCAGATAGCGTCTGCTGAGGTTGCGCAGGTTGAAGAGCGATTGGGGTACAACAGTTGAAATGATGCAGCCTGTGACATCGCTGATTTCCATTTGCTGCATACGCATCAGTTCGGACAACCAGACGATGTATTCGTCCGCAGTCCGGCCCGTCGCTGTGGATGTCCGCCATTGAGCGCGCCACTCTTTGCCATCATGGATGCCAAAGACAGTATTGGTATTGCCGGTATCAATTGTCAGCAGCATGATCTACCTCAGGCTGAATTGCGGGACGGCGTGTTGGGAAAGAACACATCGCCCGCCGAAATTTTGCGTAGTGTATCACCAGCGCGTATCTCTAGTGCACCATCAGCATCAAGAGATACAAACTCTCCTTCAATCACTTCATCATGAAGGCGGATGGTTATTGGTCCGCCAACGCCGCGTGCGCGTGCCAGCCAATCATTGCGAATAGTTTCAAACCCGGCGCCCCTGTTCCACTGCGCTGCACGGGCCTGAAAAGCCGTAGCAAGTCTGGCAAGCAGGTCCAGCGGTGTAATCGAAACACCATGCCCTATCAGGCAAGTTGCAGGGTAAGGCGTGTCATCCGGCGCTGCAGTTATATTTACACCGATCCCTATCGCAAGGAGGGGGTCTGCACTTGGATGGCCAGTGGGCCCGGGTGCTGATTCAATCAGTATCCCGCTTACTTTTGCACCATCAATCAGAAGGTCATTGGGCCATTTGAGCGCGAGGCTCTGAACGCCCAAGCCTTCAACAGCATCATGTACCGACAAGGCCGTCACGAATGAAAGTTCTGCCGCCCGTGGCAAAGGGCATTCGGGCGCGTACAGGTGAGTACAGAAAAGGTTTCCGGGCTCCGACATCCAGGCCCTGCCCCGGCGGCCACGTCCAGCGGACTGTGTATCAGCGCATATCCATGCAGGCCCACGTGCGCCACTGCTGGCAAGCCGGCGCGCTTCTTCATTCGTTGAATCAATTTGAGCATGATGATGCAGGCCCAAACCGGCAGGCCATCCATCAGGTCGTGATGTGCGCGTGCTCAGAACAGCGAGCCTGCAGCCGCCGCCGCGCTATCGAGAAGCGGAGACGGGTAAACGAAGAAGAGAGTGACAAAGGCTGCAGCAATGGTGAGGACAAAACGAATGTCGCCTGCTATCGGCTTCTCAAATGGGACTGCCGGTTCGTCGAAGTACATGACCTTGATGACACGCAGATAGTAGTAAGCACCGACAACGCTTGCCAGGACACCAATGATGGCCAGGACATACAGCCCTGCCTCGATCGCGGCGAGGAACACAAAGTACTTTGCGAAGAAACCGATGAAGGGTGGAATGCCTGCGAGTGAGAACATCAGGATCGCCAACACCGCCGCCAGGATCGGCTGGTGACGAGACAGGCCGGCCAGATCGTCAATGCTCTCTACGGCACCTTCGGGGCGACGCATGGTGAGAATGCACGCGAAAGTACCGATTGTCATCGCAACATAGGCAGCCAGATACACCAGCACACCCGTAACACCCTCCTGGGTGCCCGCGGATAGACCGATCAGAATGAAGCCCACATGACCGATCGAGGAATACGCCATCAGTCGTTTGATATTGTTCTGACCAATCGCAGCGAAAGCGCCAAGAAGCGTTGAAGCAACCGCCATGAAGAAAATGATCTGCTGCCACTCGGCCATGAGGCCGGGGAATGCCTCCATCAGCGCACGAACCAACATTGCGACAGCAGCAACTTTGGGTGCCGCCGCCAGGAATGCCGTTGCAGGGGTTGGCGCACCTTCATACACATCCGGTGTCCACATATGGAATGGAACAGCGGAAATCTTGAACGCCATGCCCGCCAAAAAGAAGACCAGCCCAATGACGACGCCCATTGATGCACCGTCCGATAGCGCCGTTCCAAGACCGGCGTAGGACACCGTTCCTGCAAATCCGTAGATCAAAGACGCGCCATACAGGAGCATGCCGGACGACAATGCGCCCAGGACAAAGTACTTCAGCCCTGCTTCTGACGACCTCAGACTGTCGCGCTTAAAAGCCGCGACAACATAAAGCGCGAGACTTTGAAGTTCGATGCCGATGTAAAGAGCGATCAGTCCATTGGCCGAGACCATCATGAACATGCCAAGGGTCGCCAAAACAAGAAGCACCGGGTACTCGAAGCGGTTGAGATTGTCGGCACGCATGGACGAGATGCCCATTAACAGTGTCGCGCCAGCGCCAACAAGAATGAGGATCTTCACAAAGCGCGCGAACGGATCCGCGATGAAGCTGAAGCCAAATGTCGTTGCGGTTTCACTCGGCGCCATAACCATTGCAGCGCCAGTGATGATGAACAGCGCGATCGCACCCATAGCGACTGGACCTGCGTCATCGTCTTTGCGGAACACGCCAAACATCAACAACGCCATGGCGCCGATGGCGAGAATGATTTCCGGCAGAGCCGGTGCAAGATCAGGCATGACAGAAGCGGCTTCCATTTTTCCCCTCCCCCTTTACTGCAAACCAGCGACGGACGATGCCGCACCGGTTGCGTTGTGGGCCTCAATGGCAGCATTCGCATTTGTCAGAAGATTTTCCACGGACACAGCGGTGACATCGAGTATGGGAGATGGATACACGCCGAAGAAGATCACCAGCAGTACCAATGGCACCAGGGTGATCAACTCACGGCGATTGAGATCAAGTATGTTCTTCAGGCTGTCTTTTTCGAGCTCACCGAAGATCACGCGCCAATACAAGAACAGTGCGTAGGCGGCAGACAAAATGACACCGGTGGTCGCAAGAATGGCTACCCAACTGTTTACAGCGAAGACACCAACAATTGTCAGGAATTCTCCGACAAAGCCACTCGTGCCAGGTAAGGCGACATTTGCCATCGTGAACAGCATAAAGATGGCCGCATAAACCGGCATGCGGTGAACCAACCCGCCATAGGCGGAAATGTCACGCGTATGCATGCGGTCGTAAATCACGCCGACACACAGGAACAATGCGCCGGAAATAAAGCCGTGGCTGATCATCTGGAAGATGCCGCCCTGCACACCCTGCATGTTGATGGCAAAGATACCCATCGTCACAAAGCCCATATGCGCCACCGATGAGTAAGCAATGAGCTTCTTGATATCCGTCTGTGCCAACGCCACCAGCGACGTGTAAATGATCGCAACAATCGAAAGACCAAACACCATGGGTGCGAACAGGTCTGATGCGATTGGGAACATGGGCAGCGAGAAACGCAGGAACCCATACCCACCCATCTTGAGCAGAATACCAGCAAGGATGACGGACCCAGCTGTCGGGGCCTCCACGTGCGCGTCAGGGAGCCATGTATGCACCGGCCACATGGGCATTTTGACGGCAAAGCTGGCAAAGAACGCCAGCCACAGCCAAGTCTGAATGTCCGCTGCGAACTCATGGTTCAGCAGTGTTGGAATGTCAGTGGTTCCAGCCGTCCAGTACATGGCCATCATGGCCAGCAACATGAGGACTGAGCCAAGAAGCGTGTAGAGGAAGAATTTGTAACTCGCGTAAACGCGGTTGGCACCACCCCACACACCGATGATCAGGAACATCGGAATGAGTGCGGCTTCAAAGAACAGATAGAAAAGCACCAGGTCCAGCGCACTGAAGACACCGATCATCAACGTTTCCAAAACGAGAAACGCAATCATGTATTCCTTCACGCGCTTCTTGATACTCGTCCAACTTGCAAGGATACAGGCAGGCATCAGCAGCGTGGTCAGGACGATGAACAGCACCGATATGCCATCAACACCCATGTGATAGGACGCAATACCGCCCAGCCATGCGTGCTTTTCAACGAACTGGAAGTCAGCTGTGGTGTAATCGAAATCGATCCAAAGGATCAGCGAAATGGCGAACGTGATCAGCGTCGTCCACAGCGCCACAAACCTTGCATTGCGGGCAGCTACATCCTCTTCCCCATTGGGGATGAACATAATGAACAGTGCACCCAGCAACGGCAGAAAAGTAACGAGGGACAGGATTGGCCAGTCAGACATGGCTTAGTTGGCCCCCATCAGCGAGTAGTAAGTAATAAACGCGGCGACGCCGATGAGCATCGCGAAGGCGTAGTGGTAAACGTAGCCGGTCTGCAGTTTCACAACGTTGCGCGTGATATCCATCACGCGGGCGGCGATGCCGTTGGGGCCAAACCCGTCGATCACGAACCCGTCTCCCCGCTTCCACAGGAAGTTGCCCAGCCACATGGCAGGACGTACGAAGATGAGATTGTAGAGCTCGTCGAAGTACCACTTGTTGAGCAGGAACTGATACAGCGGCTGCTGCTCTCGGGCGAGATTCTTTGGAATCTCGGGACGAGCTATGTAGAACAGCCATGCCGTGGCAAAGCCTAGCGACATCATTACAAATGGTGACCACACAACCCATGCAGGTGCGTTGTGGAAGGTTTCCATTATATCAGTCTGGTTGAGGACAACCCCGTTCCAGAATTCGTCCTGGTGATGACCAACGAAGAATTCAGTGAACGGGAACCCAGCCAGCACGGTCCCAATTGAAAGCACGATCAGCGGAATGAGCATCACCCAGGGGCTTTCATGCACATGGCTGATGACTTCATTCGAAGCTCGGCTTTCCCCATGGAACGTCATGAAAATCAGGCGCCATGAATAGAAGCTGGTCATAAGGGCCGCAATGACCGTCATGGCAAATGCGTACCCCGCCAACTCGGTATTTGCCATGTAGGCTGCTTCAATGATTGCGTCCTTGGAGAAGTAGCCGGCCAGATACGGGAAGCCGGTCAGCCCCAATGTGCCGATAATCATCATGATCCAGGTACCCGGGATCATTTTGTAAAGACCGCCCATTTTTCGCATGTCCTGTTCGTCAGACATGGCGTGAATGACTGATCCTGATCCAAGGAACAAGAGCGCCTTGAAAAACGCATGGGTGAAAAGATGGAAGATGGCGATCTGGTACGCACCCAACCCAAGCGCAACGAACATGTAGCCAAGCTGTGAGCAGGTTGAGTATGCGATCACACGCTTGATGTCGTTTTGAACAAGACCAACTGTTGCCGCAAAGAACGCAGTGGTCGCGCCAACAAGTGTCACAACCCAAAGTGCGTCCGGGGCAAACTCAAACATCGGAGACGTTCGTGCCACCAGGAAGACACCAGCCGTAACCATGGTCGCCGCATGGATGAGGGCGGATACCGGTGTCGGGCCCTCCATGGCGTCAGGCAGCCAGGTGTGCAGCAGGAATTGCGCCGACTTGCCCATCGCGCCCATGAACAACAGCAGGCAGATGGTCGTCATGATATCCAGCTGCATACCGGCGAAATGGAAAGTCTCACCGGCTACCGTCGGCACCATTTCGAACACTGTATCGAAGTCGAGCGATCCAAAAACCATGAATATACCGGCCAATCCAAGGATCAGGCCGAAGTCACCCACGCGGTTCACGACAAATGCCTTCATGGCGGCCGCATTGGCCGATGGCTTTTTGTACCAGAAGCCGATCAGCAAGTATGACGCGAGGCCCACGCCCTCCCAGCCGAAGAACAGCTGGACGAAATTGTTGGCCGTCACCAGCATCAACATGGCGAAGGTGAAGAGTGACAGATAGGCAAAGAAGCGCGCCCGGTGCGGGTCATGGCTCATGTAGCCAATCGAATACACATGAACCAGGGAGGAGACGGATGTCACAACGACGAGCATGACGGCTGTCAGGAAATCAATCCGGATCATCCAGTCAACTTCAAGTGCGCCGGAGTCAATCCAGCGCAGCACATGGACCTGCGCAGTGTTGCCGCCGATGGCGACATCAAAGAATGCGATCCAGGACAATAGCGCTGCCAGAAGCAATAATGCCGTCGTAACGACTTCGGCGCCACGATGGCCAATCACGCGGCCAAAAAGGCCTGCAACAAGGGCGCCGATCAGGGGCAGAAAGAGAATGGCTGAATACATGGGTGGCGCGCCCCTAACCCTTCATAAGGTTGACGTCCTCAACCGCGATGGAGCCGCGGTTTCGGAAGTACACAACCAGGATGGCAAGGCCGATGGCTGCTTCAGCAGCTGCAACGGTCAAAACGATCATCGCAAAAATCTGCCCAACGAGATCTCCAAGCTGTGTGGAGAACGCGACAAGGTTGATATTCACGGCAAGCAGCATCAACTCGACGGACATCAAAATGATGATGATGTTCTTTCGGTTGAGAAAGATGCCGAAGATGCCCAGCGTGAACAGCAGTGCTGCGACGGTAAGATAATGGCCAAGGCCGATAGCAATCATGTCCTTGTCCCCCTAAATGCCCTGGCCCGGTTTTACATCTTTAAGCTCGACCGCCTGCTCGCGGGTACGGGCGACCTGCTGCGCAATGGACTGACGTTTGACGCCTTCCTTGTGGCGCAGGGTCAGCACGATGGCACCGATCATCGCGACCAGGAGGATCATGCCTGATGCCTGGAAGTAGTAGACGTAGTCTGTGTACAGCACACGCCCGATGGCCTCTGTGTTGGTCACATCGGTCAAGATGGGAGTCGGTGATGCAGCAAGGGCCGCTGCCTCTGGCGCAATGGTCCAAGCCCCAACAACCAGCAACAGTTCAAGGAGAAGAATGAAGCCGATGAGGGCACCAAACGGCATGTACTGCAGGAAGCCTTCGCGCAACTCCGCAAAGTCCACATCCAGCATCATCACCACAAACAGGAACAGCACCGCGACCGCACCGACATAAACAATGACCAAAATCATTGCCACAAACTCAGCGCCCATGAGCACAAAGAGGCCCGCAGCGTTGAAGAAGGTCAGGATCAGGAACAGAACCGAATGCACAGGGTTGCGTGCTGCGATTACCATCACAGCAGACGCCACCGCGATAGACGCGAAGACGTAGAACGCAATCGTTGCAACGATCATCTTATTTGAGCCCCCCGGCCCGGTTCAAAAATGGTGCAGGCAAATGGCCTGCATATCAGTCAAATCTCAAGACGTGCCCACCGCGCTTAACGGTAAGGCGCGTCCAATTCCATGTTCTTCGAAATCTCACGTTCCCAGCGGTCGCCGTTACTCAACAACCGAGCCTTGTCATACATCAGCTCTTCGCGTGTCTCGGTTGCAAACTCGAAGTTTGGACCTTCCACGATTGCATCAACCGGACAGGCTTCCTGACAGAACCCGCAATAAATGCACTTCACCATGTCGATGTCGTAGCGGGTGGTGCGGCGCGTACCGTCATTGCCACGAGGTGCCGCTTCAATGGTAATGGCCTGGGCCGGGCAGATGGCCTCGCACAGCTTGCAGGCAATGCACCGCTCTTCGCCATTCGGGTAGCGGCGTAACGCATGTTCACCGCGGAAACGCGGAGAAATAGGCCCCTTCTCGAACGGGTAGTTCAATGTCGGTTTCGGCTTGCCCATATAGCGCAGCGCCAGAAAGAAGCTCGACACAAACTCGGTCAGAAAGAGCGACCGGGCGGACTGATCTAGCCATGCCATTTTCGTGTGTCTCCTTACGCCGGCAACAGGTCGAACGCGACAAGCACGCCGGCCGTGGCCACGAGATAAAACAGCGACAAGGGCAGGAACACTTTCCAGCCAAGACGCATCAACTGGTCATAGCGGTACCTTGGGACCATCGCCTTCACCATTGCGAAGATGAAGAAGATGAAAATGACCTTGAACCAGAACCAGAAGAAACCAGGAATCCAATTGAACGGCGCAATATCCACCGGCGGCAACCACCCGCCCAGAAACAGGATGGTTATCATGGCGCACATCAGCAGGATCGCCACATACTCTGCCAGGAACAGCAACATGTAAGGCGTGGACGAATACTCGGTCGCAAATCCCGCTACGAGCTCCGCTTCAGCTTCGGGCAAATCAAATGGCGGGCGGTTGGTTTCAGCCAGTGCCGATATAAAGAAAATGACGAACATCGGGAACAGTGGAATAAAGAACCAATTCAGCATTCCGTAGTTGCCATCCTGGGCCCGCACGATGTCCGAAAGGTTCAATGATCCGGCCACCAGCAGCACAGTCACAATGACGAAGCCGAGCGATACTTCGTAGGAAACCATCTGAGCAGCGGACCGAAGTGCACCCATAAACGGGTATTTCGAATTGGATGCCCAGCCGGCCATGATGATCCCGTAAACACCAAGTGACGATATCGCGAAGATGAAGAGCACACCGACATTGATGTCAGCCAAGGCCCACCCTTCTGCCATCGGAATAACCGACCATGCGGTCAGGGCCAGAACAGCGGCCACAATAGGTGCAAGAACGAACACACCCTTGTTGGCGCCGGAAGGAATAACAAATTCCTTGAAGACGAATTTCAGAAAGTCAGCGAAGGTCTGAAGCAGACCGAATGGTCCCACCACGTTGGGGCCTCGGCGCAAGGCGACAGCTGCCCAGACCTTGCGGTCCGCATAAAGAAGAAATGCGATCAGCAGGAGCAAACCAACGATGGTGAGCAGTGTTTGCCCAACAATGATGGCTCCGGTCAGACCGTATGTGCTCAGGAAATCAGCCATTGGTGCCGGTCGCCTCTTTTGAAGTCGTGTCCTGTGCAACACGATGCGTTGCAGCCAATGACAGGTCTGCCATTGTCTTGCTTGCTCTCGCGATCGGGTTGCTCAGGAAAAAGTCTGAAATGGCCAACTCAAATGCTGCGGAGTCCAGGTCGCCTGCAGCCAGGGTAGGCATGTCACCGGCTTCAACCTGGCCGATACGCATCATGTGAGGCGCGTCCTCATACATGGCTTCGCGCAACTGGGCGAGGTTGTCATAAGGCAGTGTCTTGCCGATGGCATCAGAGAGTGCCCGAATAATTGACCAGTCCTCGCGCGCATCACCAGGTGGGAATGTCGCACGTCGACCTTGCTGAGCGCGTCCCTCAGTGTTGACCCATGTGGCCGATTTTTCTGTGTAGGCAGCTCCGGGCAAAATCACGTCCGCACGGTGCGCACCTCGGTCGCCATGGCTACCCTGATAGATCACAAAAGCTTTGCCAAACTGAGTGCCATCTATTTCATCGGCACCAAGCAGATAGACCACTTCGACGTCGCCCGCGCGCGCGGCGTCCAGAATAGCCGTTGTATCCTTGCCGCCCTCGCCGGGTACGAAGCCGAGATCAAGGCCCGCGACCCGTGCCGCTGCTGTGTGAAGCACGTTGAAGCCGTTCCACTCGCCAGAGATTGCACCGACGCTGTTAGCCAATGTCATAGCGCTCGCCAAAACAGCTGCGCCGTCAGCCCGCGTCACTGCGCCCTGGCCGATGATGATCATTGGCTTCTCGGCGTCTTTCAAAACCTGCGCGAAGGAATGCGTGCCGGCTGCTACTTCTTTCAAGGTATCAGGACCCGCTCCCAACTCTGTCACCGGATAGGTCAGATCGCGTGAAGGGCCAATATTGCCGACCTGCATGCCTGTTTCACGCCACCGACGGCGTAGACGTGCATTGAGTACCGGTGCTTCAACGCGGGGGTTTGACCCGATGAGCAGGACCGCGTCGGCTTCATCAATGCCTTCAATGCCGGAATTGAAAAGATAGCCGCCTCTGGCTCCAGCTTCGAGCTTGGTGCCATCCTGACGACAATCAATATTGCTGCTGCCAATAGCTGCCGACAGATCCTTGAGTGCTTTCATGCTCTCGGAGCAGGCAAGGTCCCCGGCGAGGGCCGCAAACTTGGCGCCGTCAAGTCCATTGAGCCGCTCGGCAATCGCCGCGAACGCTTCATTCCATGAAGCCGGCTTCAGCTTGCCATCCTTGCGCACATAGGGTTGGTCCAGGCGCTGACGCCCAAGGCCATCCCATACAAAACGCGTCTTGTCAGAAATCCACTCTTCGTTAATGTCGTCTGCATTGCGCGGAATGATCCGCATGACGGCTTTGCCGCGCGCATCAACGCGAATGTTGCTGCCAAGGGCATCCATTACATCAATGGTTTCGGTCTTCTTCAGTTCCCAAGGACGGGCCTGATAGGCGTAAGGACGCGAGGTCAATGCGCCAACCGGGCAAAGATCAATCACGTTGCCCTGAAGTTCGGACGACATGGCCTCTTCAAGATAGGTGGTGATCTCCATGTCTTCACCGCGGCCAATGGCGCCCAATTCGGGCACGCCGGCCACTTCCGTCGCAAACCGAATGCAGCGGGTGCAATGGATGCAACGGGTCATGATCGTCTTGACCAGCGGTCCAATGTGTTTGTCTTCGACCGCGCGCTTGTTTTCAGCGTAACGCGAGCCGTCCGTCCCGTAAGCCATGGCCTGATCCTGCAGATCACACTCGCCACCCTGGTCACAGATCGGGCAATCCAAAGGATGATTGATCAGGAGGAATTCCATCACGCCTTCGCGGGCGTCTTTCACCATCTTGGTATTGGTGAACAGTTCCGGTGGCTGACCCTCAGGGCCAGGACGCAGGTCTTTGACGTTTTGAGCACACGATGCAACGGGTTTGGGCGGGCCGCCCTTCACCTCAATCAGGCACATGCGACAGTTACCAGCGACAGACAGGCGCTCGTGATAGCAAAAGCGAGGAATTTCCTTGCCTGCTTCTTCACACGCCTGCAGCAACGTGAGATCGCTATCGACCTCAACTTCTTCGCCGTCAACCTTGATGGTGCGCAGTTCGCCCATGCTCGTGATCCGTATCCTGACTATTCCGCTGCGACCGCTGAACCACCGCTGGATGCGGTGGCCTTGCGGGCAGCAATTCGTGCTTCAAATTCCGGCCGGAAATGGCGAATGACGCCCTGTACCGGCCATGCGGCGGCATCGCCCAGCGCACAGATGGTGTGACCTTCGACCTGCTTTGTGACTTTGAGGAGCGTATCGATCTCATCGACCTCAGCTTCGCCCTTTGCCATGCGTTCCATGACCCGCCACATCCAACCAGTGCCTTCGCGGCATGGGGTGCACTGACCACAGCTTTCATGCTTGTAGAAGTAGGACAGACGCGCGATCGCCTTGATGATGTCCGTCGACTTGTCCATGACAATTACAGCCGCTGTTCCCAGCCCTGATTGCACGTCCTTGAGTGCGTCAAAATCCATCAGGACAGTGTCGCAGATGTCTTTGGGAAGTAGCGGAACAGAAGACCCGCCAGGGATGACTGCCAGCAGATTGTCCCAGCCACCACGCACACCGCCAGCGTGTCGCTCAATCAGTTCCTTGAGCGGGATCGACATTTCCTCTTCCACGTTGCACGGATTGTTCACGTGCCCGGAGATCGAGAAAACCTTGGTGCCGGTGTTGCCAGGGCGACCAAAGCCGGCGAACCAATCACCACCACGACGCAGGATGGTGGGCGCCACAGCAATACTCTCGACGTTATTGACGGTCGTCGGGTTGCCATAGAGGCCTACATTGGCAGGGAATGGCGGCTTCAGCCGCGGCATGCCCTTCTTGCCTTCCAGGCTCTCAAGCAGTGCCGTTTCTTCACCGCAGATATATGCGCCCGCGCCATGGTGGACGATCACATCAAACGGATAACCAGAGCCGCATGCGTCTGGACCGATGAGGCCTGCCTCATAGGCTTCGTCGACAGCATCCTGCAAACGATCGCGCTCAAAAATGTATTCACCTCGCAGATAGATATAGGCGTGATTAGCGCCCATGGCGAAGCCGGCAACGAGGCAGCCTTCGATAAGTTTGTGCGGATCATGCCGCATCATTTCGCGGTCCTTGCAGGTGCCGGGTTCGGACTCATCTGCATTGACCACAAGGTAGTGAGGGCGACCGTCACTTTCCTTCGGCATAAACGACCATTTCAGGCCTGTCGGAAAGCCCGCGCCACCACGTCCGCGCAGGCCGGATTTTTTGACTTCCTCGATGATCCAATCGCGGCCCTTGGCCAGCAGTTCCTTGGTGCCGTCCCAATCGCCGCGCTTGCGAGCAGCTTCCAGGTTCCAGCTTTCAAAGCCATACAGGTTCGTGAAGATGCGATCCTTGTCTTCAAGCATGACTAGGCTCCCTCACCTTCTGCAGACATGTGCGGAACATCCTGAAGCGTTGTCGCGCCGCCAGCTGGCTCTGATGACTTTCGACCGGTCTGGGAGCCAATGCTCACATCCTGTCCAGCCGCCAAGTCGTCCAGCAGTTTTTCAAAATTCTCAGCGCTCAGGTCTTCGTAGTAGTCATCGTTGATCTGAACCATGGGAGCGTTGGCGCAAGCGCCGAGGCACTCAACCTCAAGCCACGAGAAGTTCCCATCGGTGGAAACTGTGCTCTGCTCGCCGATCCGCTTGCGACAGACTTCTTTGAGGTCGTCCGCACCACGCAGCCAGCAAGGTGTCGTGCCGCAAAGCTGGATGAAGTGCTTCCCCACCGGCGACAAGTTGAACATCGTGTAGAAGGTCGCGACCTCAAGTACGCGGATGTAAGACATGTCCAACATCTCAGCGACAACTCGAATAGCAGGCTCCGGCAGCCAGTAGTCGTGCTGCTTTTGCGCCTGCCAAAGCAGTGGAATGACTGCGGACGCCTGACGACCGTCAGGATACTTCGCAATAGTCTTCTTTGCCCACTCCAGGTTTTCTGGAGTGAACGCAAAACTTTCAGGCTGGTTGGGATCCAGCCGCCGGACGCTCATCGGTCCACCTCGCCAAACACAATATCAAGGGAGCCTAGAATGGCAGACACGTCCGCCAGCATGTGGCCCTTACACAAATGATCCATCGCATGCAGATGCGAAAAGCCAGGCGCGCGCAATTTGCACCGGTAAGGCTTATTGGACCCATCAGAAACCAGGAATACGCCGAATTCACCCTTGGGTGCCTCTACCGCTGAATACACCTCACCGGCAGGCACATGATAGCCCTCAGTATAGAGCTTGAAGTGATGGATCAGCGCTTCCATGGAGCGCTTCATCTCGCCGCGTTTGGGCGGCACAATCTTGCCGTCGGTCGATGAGACCGGTCCCGTACCTTCCGGACTACGCAGCTTTTCCAGGCACTGCTTCATGATGCGGACGGATTGATGGCATTCCTCGACGCGGCAAAGATACCGATCATAGCAATCGCCATTCTTGCCGACGGGAATGTCGAACTCGAGCTCTGAGTAACACTCGTAAGGTTGTGACCTGCGCAGGTCCCATGCCATGCCGGACCCACGAACCATCACGCCGGAGAAACCCCACGCAAGCGCGTCTTCTTTGGTGACCACCCCGATATCAACATTGCGCTGTTTGAAAATGCGGTTGCCCGTCAGCAATGCTTCAATGTCATTCATAACCTGCGGAAACTCGTCGCAAAAGACCATAATGTCATCCAGCAACTCGTTGGGCAGGTCTTGATGTACGCCACCTGGACGGAAATACGCTGCATGCATGCGGCTGCCTGATGCGCGTTCGTAAAACACCATCAAGCGCTCGCGCTCTTCGAAACCCCAAACGATCGGCGTCATCGCGCCCACATCCAGCGCCTGTGCCGTGATGTTGAGGATGTGTGACAGCAACCGGCCAATCTCGCTGTACAGCACTCGAATGAGCTGCCCACGCTTGGGAACCGTAATGCCGTGCAGGCGTTCAACGGCCATCGCGAAGGCGTGTTCCTGGTTCATGGGCGCCACGTAGTCGAGGCGATCCAGGTACGGCACAGCTTGCAGATAGGTCTTCTGTTCCATCAACTTTTCAGTGCCGCGATGGAGCAAACCAATATGTGGATCGACACGCTCGACCACTTCACCATCCATCTCAAGCACGAGGCGCAGCACGCCATGAGCAGCCGGATGCTGTGGACCGAAATTGATGGTTATGTTGTCAGTCTTGTTGGCATCGTCGCCGGGGGAGACATTTGTCGGGGCAATGTTCATTTGGGCTGCTCCGCCTTCTCATCCCCTGGAAGGACATATTCAGCACCTTCCCACGGGCTCATGTAATCAAAGCTGCGGAATTCCTGCATAAGCTTTACAGGCTCATAGACGACTTTCTTCTGTTCGTCGTCATAGCGCACTTCGTAGTAGCCCGTGAGTGGGAAGTCCTTGCGCAGCGGATGGCCTTCAAAGCCGTAATCGGTAAGAAGACGACGAAGGTCCGGGTGGCCGGCAAACTGAACGCCATACATGTCCCAGATTTCACGCTCTTGCCAGTTGGCTACCGGGTAAACAGAAACGCAACTTGGGACCAGCGTATCCTCGTCAGCCTCAATCTTGATGCGGATGCGTTGGTTCAGGGTCATGGAGAGCAGGTGATAAACCACGTCGAACCGACGCTGCCTTGCGGGATAGTCGACGCCAGTGATGTCGATGAGAGTCGTAAACTCACAACCAGTTCCATCACGCAGAAACTTCAGGACCCGGACGATCTCGCCAGCAGGTACTGTAATCGCCAACTCATCAAACGCGACCTCTTGGCTCTCTACAAGATCGCCAAGGCCTGCGGACACCTGCTCTGCAAGGTCCGTGAGAGTTTCTTCGCTGGGCGTCACGTCAACAACCGACATGGCTTGCTTTCGCTGTTCTCGTTACAGGCTGCGCATCAGCAACCTTTGGGCGGGACGCACTGTGCCAGATGGCACGTGCAGGTTAGGTCAGCGCACGATCGTGCTTGTACGCCGGATTTTCTTTTGAAGCTGCAAAATGCCGTAGAGTAATGCTTCAGCCGAAGGCGGGCAGCCTGGGACATACACGTCAACTGGTACGATACGGTCGCAGCCGCGCACGACAGAGTAGGAATAGTGGTAGTAGCCACCGCCGTTAGCGCAGGATCCCATGGAGATCACATACCGGGGTTCCGGCATCTGGTCGTACACCTTGCGCAATGCGGGAGCCATCTTGTTGGTCAGCGTACCCGCCACGATCATCACGTCTGAGTGGCGGGGGCTGCCGCGCGGGGCGAAGCCAAATCGCTCGACGTCATAACGCGGCATGGAGGACTGCATCATTTCAACAGCGCAGCACGCCAGACCGAAGGTCATCCACATCAATGAACCGGTGCGTCCCCATGCGATGAGGTCTTCCAGGCTGGTTACGACAAAGCCCTTGTCGTCCATTTCTTCGGTAATCTGCCGGACCAGTGGATCATTATCCGCATCAGACGGTTGCGGCGCCCGCATCAGATAGCCGGTGTTGGGATCAATAAGGCCGCCGGTGTCTTCAGGGACCAGGACACCATCTTTGGTTTCTATTCCCATTCCAGCGCACCTTTTTTCCACTCATATACAAACCCAATGGTCAGGATGCCGAGGAACACCATCATCGACCAGAACCCGAACATGCCGATCTCACCTAAAGAGATTGCCCAGGGAAAGAGGAATGCCACTTCGAGGTCAAAGATGATGAAGAGGATCGCGACCAGATAGAACCTCACATCAAACTTCATGCGCGCATCGTCAAAGGCGTTGAACCCACACTCATAGGCAGAGAGTTTTTCCGGGTCAGGGTTTGACGGCGCAATAACCATCGGTGCGACCAGAAAAGCGGTCACCAGCACGATGGAAATGCCGAGGAAGAAAATGATCGGCAGGTAATTGGCAAGAAGCTCAGGCATGGGCCCTGTCTTAAACGTGTTTGTGGGGACATGAGAAGCCATATCCCGCGACCCGGCTGTTTCGCCGCGCCTTCTGACCTTCCCACTGTTTCTCGACCAAAATAAATGGCGATTCACTTGCAGTCAGGATTGGGCGCCACTATATCCCCGCGCCGCAGCATTTCAACGTACTGAACGAGTGGTTTTCGCTGCTTTTTCGCATGTCGAGACTGCGCTGGACGCATGTGTGGGCCGGTGTTGCGAGGCGTTATTAATAACCCGCGATTTCAGCTCTCTTTGTTGGTGCGATGCCTCGCAAGACCCCACCGGGCGAGCGTGTCGAAGCCGCCAAGTTGTATCTTGAGTCTGGGCATCCCATCGGACCCGGCTTTGCGCCAGGCGGACGGATCAATGGTCCGTTCTCGCAAAGCCAAATCCAACCGTACCAATGAACGAAATTTGAGTTTTGGGGAGTTCCAAGCACACAATCGTGGCTGCTTCCTGATACGCAAACCGCCATTCTCAGACTTGCTGAAAATGGCGGGAGTGACGGGACTCGAACCCGCGACCTCCGGCGTGACAGGCCGGCACTCTAACCAACTGAGCTACACCCCCGCGTAAGGGTTCCACAGGCACAGTTTTGCGCTGCAGAGCGGCGTGTCTAGGGCACCCTATAGGTAGGTGTCAAGCACCTGCAGACCCTAAAGCTGTGGAATTCTCATCCGCACTGTCATTTGACTTGCTGCCGCAGAGTTTGTGGAGGCTTACAGCCAGCGCCTTGACTGAAATCGGCTTGGGTACAAAGTCGGTCATCCCCGCAGCCAGGTAGTCCTGCTTGGTGCCCCGCATTGCATGAGCGGTAATCGCTATAATGGGTACATTGCGGTCGGTATCACGTTCTTCTTCACGGATGAGGCGGGTCGCCATAACACCATCGATGTTCGGCATCTGGACATCCATCAGCACGGCGTCGTACGCGGTACCGCGAACAGCTTCAATCGCTTGTGCTCCGTCTTCCACAAGGTCGTAGGTGTATCCAAGCCTTGAGACCATTGCCGTGATAACCCTCTGGTTCACAGCATTGTCCTCGGCAATCAGCAAATGGGGCTTTGACGGGTCGCGGTCGGCGGATGGCGCAGACACGGCTTCAAGCTTCGATGGCAATCGGACTGCCGGCTCATCTAATTTCAGCGCTGGCTCTGAGGAAGCGTCAACATTTGCGCCCCTGAACCTCATTTGCATGGCCGTGCGTGTAGGCGCCACATGCTCATCACCAGCAGCGTTTTCGGGTTCGGCAAAATCCACGGTGAACCAGAAAGTGCTGCCCATACCGGGCTTACTGTCCACTCCAATTTTGCCGCCCATGCGTTCGGCGAGTTGCTTGCATATGGCAAGCCCCAATCCGGTGCCGCCGAATTCCTCGAATGTCTTGCCGGAGGCCTGAACGTAGGGTTCGAAAAGTCGCGCCTGTGCGTCGCTATCAATTCCAATGCCCGTGTCTTGAACCGAGCACCTCAACTGGGCTTGCCCTTCTGTCCCTTTGGTCAATGACAGATGGACATTGATGGTACCTGCATCTGTAAACTTCAGCGCATTGCCAATGAGGTTGGACAGGATCTGACGCAATCGTACCTTGTCAGCCACAATCGCGTCTGGCACATGTGGGTCCACGTTCAGGAAAATGCCCATGTCGCGCTGCGCGGCCCCCGGTGCAAACAGGTGAATGACTCCCTGCACCAAGTCGTACGGTCGAAATTCGACCGGATTCAGTTCGAGCCGGTTTGCGTCCAGTTTCGAAAGGTCAAGCAGGTCATCGAGGATCGCAAGCAAGCCACGGGCACTGTCGATGGCGATATCGGCAAGGGGCTGCTGATCTGAGTTCAACTTGGCGCTGGTCAGGAGATCGAGCATCCCGATGATGCCGTTGAGCGGTGTACGCAATTCATGACTGACAGTTGCAACAAACTTGGACTTGGCTTCGCTGGCTTCCAACGCATCCGCGCGCGCCTGACGCAATTCTTCTTCGGCGCGGCGGCGCTCCGTAATGTCCCCTACGGCGCATACAACACGGCCGGGCTTGCCATCGCTATCGAATGACGCGACGGCTTTGACCTGAACCCATCCATCGGTGCCATCAGCTCTTATGAATCGAACTTCACCTTCACACCGATTGCCTGTTGCAAAGGACCTTTCGACGAGGCTGTAGAACGATTTTCGATGTTCGGGATGAATGAATGCTCTTACGGAATCTGCGTCAAACGCATTTCCTGTTTCAGTCAAACCAAGGATTTCCTTGAGCCGCTCAGACATGAAAATGACATTGGACCCGTAGTCCCAATCCCACAGTCCGTCGCGGGAGGCCTCTACAACCATCCGCAGACGCTCTTGTGTTACCTGGTTTGCAAGGTCTTCTTCGCGCTCCGATGTCACATCATGGAAAACACCAAACAGTCTTGCGGCACCGGGCTCGTCGGCATTTTCAACTTCGCCCCGTGATACAACATGTCGAATGCTCCCATCGGGGCGGACAATGCGTAAGTCAAAGTCAAATGCTTCACCGGTCTCAAGGCTATGACTGATGCAGTCACGCACACGCTGGCGATCATCGGGATGATACGCTGCTATGGCGGTATCGATGTCTACGCCTGAAGGATCAGGTTCGAGACCGTGGATTTCAAACACGCGGTCAGACCACAAAACACTTCCGGTAGAGACGTCATAACGCCAGTAACCTGTGTTGCTTACGGTCTGAATACGATCCAGCAGTGTCTTGTAGTGATCGGTAGCCCACCGGGCCTGTCGTTCCAAAGTGGTCTCGGACAGGCAAACGAACAACATGCCCTGCGTGTTGGGCGCCGGCTTGAACTCAAGTTGGAATGACCGGCCAGGTTGTGTCGCGGCCGCGAGGTCCATCGACAATGAACCGCCCTGGAGACCCGCCATGGATGCGATCCAGCGAATATTTTCGTCGGTACCACGGAAGGTGCTGATCCAACCGCCCCCAAGAAGGGCCTCGCGGTCCATAGACAGCAATTCGCACGCAGTATCTGATGCCGAAAAGCATTCACCCTGAGCGCTTACCAGGAGCGTCGGACTTGGCAGCCAATCGATAGAAGGCGCACTGTCAGCAGCATCAATGCTGGGTGCCTCCGGACCTGTGTCCTTCATAGTTCTTCGCCCTGACCTGCATCCCGGACATCAAGCCGGTGTTTTCGGCGTACGACTTCCTCGTCGCTCCGAACTGCAACTCAACGCAATCTAGATATCAAAGGTAAATGCCCGGCTAAGCGCCGGATAGTTGGAAGATCATTCTGGGGGATCAAAGGCACATGGTGGGCGGTGACGGGCTCGAACCGCCGACCCTCTCGGTGTAAACGAGATGCTCTTCCAGCTGAGCTAACCGCCCATGTGATGCCGTATGGCTGACGCGCTCTCTTGACGGAGCGCGGAGGCAGGTCATACGCCACCTCACGTCATTCGCCAAGAGGGATTTGGCTGCTTCTGGACACTTTTGGATCTTTTCGGGGCCGAGCAACGCAAAACGGCCCGGCAGCCCCTGTCGGGGCGCTCAGGCCGTCCTGGTACCAATCAAAAGGGCCGTACTCAGCGGTGCCCAATAGACGTCTGCTGAAATCAGCTGTTCACAGCATCCTTCAGGCCCTTGCCAGCCTTGAACTTAGGCTGCTTGGACGCAGGTATCTGAATCTTCTCGCCAGTGCGTGGATTACGCCCTTCACTGGCAGCGCGTTGCGACACACTGAAAGTCCCAAATCCGACGATCCGGACTTCGTCACCACCCTGTAGGGTCTTGGTGACCTGGTCGAAGACGCTTTCAACTGCTGTTGTCGCATCGGTTTTAGACAGGCCGGTCTGTTCGGCCACTTCTGCAATCAGATCGTTCTTATTCACTTTGAATGCCCCATCGCTTGGAATGTGGTGCGGTTTAGGACATTGAGGTTAGACCCGCGTGGAAGTGCCGACCAAGGCTTTTTCCGCAGAAATCCGGCAAAAAAGATGGTGCGGCGCACCATAGGCGCAGTGCCACCGCACGTCTCTCAATAGCTCTAACCCCTTGTTTTCAATCGATTTTTTTAATTCGATGTCACAAAAACGGTTAAGCCATTGATAGAAAAGCAGCTTTTGCGACGCGACACCGGAAACCAAAAAAGAAGCGGCGGGGCCAAGAAACCCCGCCGCTTAGATGGTTTTTCGAATCAGCCAGAACGGCTGGATAACGCCTTAATGGGCGCGAATTGCGCCTTCTCCGGCGGCCCCTGCACCCTGAGCCAGATTAGACAGAGCTTGCTCTTCAAGCTCCGTCGTTTCCGGGTCAAGCGGTGTCACGGCCTCCACAAGGGCGTGTTTCACAACCTCATCCATGCTGGAGACCGGTACGATCTCGATTTCGTTCTTCACGTTATCGGGGATCTCCGGCAGGTCCTTGGCATTCTCTTCCGGGATCAGCACCTTTTTGATGCCGCCACGAAGAGCTGCAAGGAGCTTTTCTTTCAGGCCACCAATCGGCAAAACACGGCCCCGAAGAGTGACTTCGCCAGTCATGGCTATATCTTTGCGCACGGGAATGCCCGTCATCAATGAGATGATGGTGGTCGCCATGCCAATGCCAGCGGAAGGACCATCCTTGGGCGTTGCGCCTTCCGGCACGTGGACGTGAATGTCCTTACGCTGGAAGAATGTCGGGCGAATGCCGAGCTCAACGGATCGCGACTTCACATAGGAAGATGCCGCTCCGATTGACTCCTTCATCACATCGCCAAGCTTGCCGGTGGTCGTCATCTTACCGTTGCCTGGCACCATGACGCCTTCAATGGTCAGCAATTCGCCGCCCACTTCTGTCCAAGCCAGACCGGTTACCGCACCGACCTGATCCTCTTCTTCACCGACCCCGAAGCGGAACTTTGGAACGCCAGCGTACTCTTCGATGTTATCATCGGTGACAAGCACCTTCTCAACTTCGCTGGTCAGGATCTGCTTCACCGCCTTGCGGGCCAAGCCTGCAAGCTCACGCTCAAGGTTTCGCACCCCTGCTTCGCGGGTGTAGCGACGGATCAAGGTGCGCAGGCCATCATCATTGATTTCCCACTCGCCCTTCTTGAGACCATGAGCCTTGAACTGGCGGTTGATCAGATGACGCCTGGCAATCTCGACTTTTTCGTCTTCCGTATAGCCGGCAATGCGGATGATCTCCATCCGATCCATCAGAGGCTGCGGCATGTTGAGCGTATTTGCCGTTGTGACGAACATCACATTGGAGAGGTCGTAGTCGACTTCCATGTAGTGGTCGGCAAATGACGCATTCTGCTCTGGGTCCAGGACCTCCAGCAGAGCAGATGCCGGGTCGCCCCTGAAATCCTGCCCCATCTTGTCGATTTCATCGAGCAGGAAGAGCGGGTTCACCGACTTTGCCTTCTTCATCGACTGAATGATCTTGCCCGGCATGGAGCCGATATATGTCCGGCGATGACCACGGATTTCAGCTTCGTCACGAACACCACCAAGCGACATGCGTACGAAATCACGGCCCGTTGCCTTGGCAATCGATTTACCAAGCGACGTCTTACCAACACCGGGAGGTCCGACGAGGCACAGGATTGGTCCGCGCAGCTTGTTTGTCCGCTGCTGAACCGCAAGGTACTCAAGGATACGTTCCTTGACCTTCTCCAGACCGAAGTGGTCGTCATTGAGGACCTTCTCTGCGGCATTGAGGTCCTTTTTGACACGGCCCTTCTTGCCCCAGGGAATAGACAGCATCCAATCCAGGTAATTGCGCACTACCGTGGATTCAGCGGACATCGGGCTCATCTGCTTGAGCTTCTTGAGCTCAGCATTGGCCTTTTCCTTGGCTTCCTTGGAGAACTTGGTTTTCTCGATACGCTCTTCGAGTTCGGCAATATCGTCCTTGCCGTCTTCGCCTTCGCCGAGTTCCTTCTGGATCGCCTTCATCTGTTCGTTGAGATAGTACTCGCGCTGCGTCTTCTCCATCTGGGTTTTGACGCGCTTGCGAATTTCCTTCTCAACCTGAAGGACGCTGATCTCACCTTCCATAAAGCCATAGATCCGCTCCAGCCGTTCGCGCACGGCGATCAGCTCAAGCAATTCCTGCTTTTCAGAAATGCGGATGTTGAGGTGTGAAGACACCGTATCAGCCAGCTTGGAGGCTTCGGTGATCTGACCAACTGAAACCACAACTTCAGGCGGAACCTTTTTGTTGAGCTTCACATATTCTTCGAAATGACCGGTCACAGATCGCTTGAGGGCGTTGATCTCAGCCTCTCCGCTTTCGTCATCTTCCAGAACATCCATCTTGGCCTGGAAGAATTCATCATTGGCGACCCATTCAGTTACCTTTGCGCGGCGAACACCTTCAACCAGAACCTTGACTGTCCCGTCAGGCAATTTGAGGAGCTGCAGAACGGTCGCGACCGCGCCGATGTCATACATATCATCAGTAGACGGATCATCGTCTGATGCATCTTTCTGGGTGAGCAGCAAAATCTGCTTATCTTCCGCCATCACGTCCTCAAGGGCGCGAACGGACTTTGGGCGGCCCACGAAAAGCGGCACCACCATGTGCGGGAACACAACAATATCACGCAGCGGCAAGACCGGGAGGCCTTCAGGCCGCGGAGTCACAATGCCGGTGTTTCCACTGCTTTTGGGTGTATCGGTGCTCTCAGTCATACAAAGTCACCTTTTATCTGACGGACCCTAGCGTGAGGCGTCCTGGCGGGTTTTATGCAGACACACGACATGAGAGTGACCGGTGCCAAAAACCCAGATTTCTACCATTTTGGGGAGCAGCGGCCGTACAGGACGCACCGCGCTTCACCTCAATATCTGGTGCGCAAGAGCCGTGCTTCAAGGCCATATCTTGTTGTCGACATAAGACCTAGGGGCTTTGCGCACTTATGCGCTGGCGTCGGCTTCTTCAGCTTTGCGCTCGGCGTAGATGTAAAGCGGCTGGGCGCGTCCTTCGACAACGTCGCCAGAAATAACGACTTCTTCCACACCATCCAGACCAGGCAGCTCGAACATGGTTTCCAGCAGGATCGATTCCAGAATGGAGCGCAATCCGCGGGCACCTGTCTTGCGTTCGATCGCCTTGAGGGAAATCGCTTTCAGCGCTTCCTCTGTGAAGGTGAGCTGCGTGTCTTCCATCTCAAACAGACGCTGGTATTGCTTGACGAGCGCATTTTTGGGCTCGGTCAGGATTTTAATCAGCGCATCGGAATCAAGATCTTCAAGCGTCGCAAGAACCGGCACACGACCAACGAATTCCGGAATGAGACCGAACTTCAGCAGATCTTCCGGCTCGATGGATTTCAGCAGTTCGCCGGTCTTGCGGTCGTCTTCCGCTTCCACCTGAGCAGCGAAGCCGATTGACGTGGACTTGCCACGACTGCCGATGATCTTCTCGAGGCCGGCAAAGGCACCACCGCAAATGAAGAGGATATTGGTTGTGTCTACTTGCAGAAATTCCTGCTGTGGATGCTTGCGGCCACCCTGGGGAGGCACACTTGCAACCGTGCCTTCCATGATTTTGAGCAAAGCCTGCTGGACACCCTCACCAGACACATCGCGCGTGATGGATGGATTGTCGGACTTGCGGGAAATCTTATCCACTTCGTCGATATAGACGATACCACGCTGGGCGCGTTCCACATTGTAGTCAGCAGATTGCAGCAGCTTGAGAATGATGTTCTCAACGTCTTCACCCACGTAACCGGCTTCGGTAAGTGTGGTGGCATCCGCCATCGTGAACGGCACGTCCAGAATACGTGCAAGGGTCTGCGCGAGGAGCGTTTTACCGCAACCGGTTGGACCGATCAGGAGAATGTTTGACTTGGCGAGTTCAACTTCGGAATTCTTGGACGCGTGGCCAAGGCGCTTGTAGTGATTGTGTACGGCAACTGCCAGCACGCGCTTTGCATGGGCCTGGCCGATCACGTACTCGTCGAGCACTTCATTGATGTCGAGTGGCGTGGGAACGCCATCGCGGGATTTTACCAGTGAGGACTTGTTCTCTTCACGGATGATGTCCATGCACAGCTCAACGCACTCATCGCAGATGAATACCGTTGGACCAGCAATCAGCTTGCGCACCTCATGCTGGCTCTTGCCACAGAATGAGCAGTAGAGAGTGTTTTTTGAATCGCCGCTGCCGCCGCTGACTTTGCTCATAAAAACCTACCCAAAAGGGTTCCTCGATATCGGCCTGGCAGCGGAAAACTCCGCGCCGTGCGCTTGTTGGTGCCTGAACCACCGTCCCCATCTGCCCCTCGGACTGCAAACGCTACGCCAGCCAAGATGAATGGAAGGCAACAAGGAGGGGGGATTCAGGCGAATCCCGTCTTTTTCATTCGACCACGATAGCCGAAGGGCAATCAACACCCGGTTAAGACCAACGTGGAGCCGCATTTACCTTAGTCAAGGTGCCGAAAAATCAGGCACCGTGAGAATTCGGACAAAAAGTGGCCGAATTCGGTGTTACGCAGCCTCTGCTTCATCAGCAGGATCACCCGGACGGCTATCCATGACAGCGTCTATGATCCCGAAATCTTTAGCAGATTCAGGTGTCATGAAGTTATCGCGCTCCAGCGCTTCTTGAACCTTGTCGATCTCCTGACCGGTGTGCTTCACGTAAATCTGATTGAGACGCTCACGCAGAGCGAGCACTTCACGGGCATGAATTTCAATATCAGACGCCTGCCCCTGGAAGCCGCCGGACGGCTGGTGGACCATGATCCGTGCATTTGGCAGCGCGAATCGCATGTCCTTTTGGCCTGCCGCCAGGAGCAAAGAGCCCATGGATGCGGCCTGGCCAATGCAGAGCGTGGAAATCTGAGGACGGATAAACTGCATGGTGTCGTAGATCGCCATGCCTGAAGTCACAATGCCGCCAGGAGAGTTGATGTACATCGCAATCTCCTTTTTGGGGTTCTCGGACTCCAAAAAGAGAAGCTGCGCCGTAACCAGGCTGGCCATGCCATCTTCAACAGGCCCGGTCACAAAAATGATCCGCTCCTTCAGGAGACGGGAAAAGATGTCGTAGGACCGTTCACCCCGGCTGGTCTGTTCGACCACCATGGGCACGAGGTTCATGTAAGTCTCGACGGGATCATGCATCTTCAGTGTCGTCCTTGGTGCGAATTGGCGGGTTTAACAGACTGGATTTCTTCGCATTCCCAGTATGCCAAACAAAAATGTGGGGTGCCGTGAATCACGGCTACCCCACATTAGATAGGTCTTGCTGGCCAAACCGTAAAGACGGACCAGACTTATCCACAGAAAGAGACGGATCGGCAGACCAACTGAGGCCTATTTGTCGTCCTTGCTCTTTTTGTCGTCCTTCTTCTTGGAGGTCGCTTTTTTCTTCGTTGACGCCTTCTTTTTGGCAGCAGCCTTCTTCTTCGGCTTTTCTTCCTTCGCATCAACAGCATCTTCTGCTGGCGCATCGGGATCTTCCAGAAGCGCTTCACGGGTCACTGTTTCGTCAGTGACTTTGGCCAGCTCAAGGATGTAATCGACCACCTTGTCTTCGAACAGAGGGGCGCGGATCTGTGCCTGAGCTTGCTGGTTCTGAGTGTAGAACTGGAACACCTGCTGCTCCTGTCCTGGGAAGTTGCGGGCCTGTTCGGCGATGGCGCGGTTCACTTCGTCCTGAGTGACCTGCACTTCGTTGCGCGTTCCCACCTCAGAGAGAAGCAGGCCGAGGCGCACGCGGCGCTCGGCGATTGCCTTGAACTCTTCTTTTTCCTCATCGGAAATCTCAATGTCGGAATGGTCGTGGTCATGATCCTGCTCAGGGTCATAGTCCTCAGCGCTATGCGCTTTTTCAGACTGGGCCTGCTGGATGATCTGCTCGATTTCCTGCTCAAGCATCGTCGGCGGCAGTTCGAAATCCAAAAGGCCATCAAGTTCATCAAGCAATGAACGTTTTACGCGGTTGCGAGAGATACGACCGTAATCCTCACCGATGCGGCCCTTGAGAGCTTCCTTCAGCGCATCCAGGCTTTCGAGCCCCATCTGCGTGGCAAACTCATCGTCAATCTTTGTTTCGGCGGGGCCCGCAACTTCCTGGACCTTCACTTCGAATACAGCGTCCTTGCCCGCGAGGTGCTCAGCACCATACTCCGCTGGGAACGTCACATTGACGGTTACGTCGTCGCCTGCCTTGGAGCCAACGAGCTGTTCTTCAAAACCGGGGATGAACTGACCAGACCCAATCACCAACGAGGCGCCTTCTGCGGTGCCGCCTTCAAACGCCACATCGTCGACCTTGCCGAGGAAATCAATTGTCAGGCGGTCGCCGTCCTCCGCTTTTGCCTTCTCGTCCTTTGGCTCAAAGTTCTGCTGCTGCGCAGCCATCTGAGTGATGGACTCGTCTACTTCCTCATCGCTGACCTCAACGACAGGGCGAGTGAGCGTGAGAGCTGAGAAGTCAGGCAAATCGAAATCGGGCATGATTTCGAACGTGAGCTTGTAGGTGAGATCAGACTTGCCCTCGACCACCGGCTCGACATCGCCTTCAAGCTCGATGTTCGGCTGCAGCGCTGGTTTCAGTTCGCGCTCTTCGATTGCCTTCTGGGACGTTTCACCAACGGTCTCCTGAATGACATCGCCCATTACGGACTTGCCGTAGGTCTTCATGAGGTGCGACTTGGGCACTTTGCCCGGGCGGAAGCCCTTGAGCTGAACCTGGCCCTTGATTTCATCCAGCTTGGCATCCAGGCGGCCAGCGAGGTCCGCAGCTTCGATGACAACCGTAAATTCGCGCTTCAGCCCTTCAGAGAGGGTTTCGGTGACCTGCATCGCCGTCTCAATTCCGTTTCATGTTGCGCATCTCAGCCTCACGGAAAGCCATGGAGTTGAAATGCCTATACACCGCACTTTTTAAGGGGCCGGCGCCTCATGCGCGCCCCCAAAAGGCAGCAAATCTGTTGTGTCAGGATGTGGTGCGGGCGAAGGGACTTGAACCCCCACGCCTTGCGGCACAAGAACCTAAATCTTGCGTGTCTACCAATTCCACCACGCCCGCATACCTGCCTGACAGGCGGAGCGCTTTCTACACCATGAATCACAAAGCGCAAACAGGCAGATATTCGGGATTTACGCCGTGTTGGCTCGGCTCATGCCGGATGGGCTCATCAGAGCATCAAAACCTCATCTTTTCGCAAGGTTAAAGCGGCCGGCGGGGCGTTGCTTGTGAAATCATATGTCTGCAATCTTCCTGTCCTTTTTGCCCACTGATATGCCGATTTCCCGCAGGCATTCTGGTGGTGCCATATGAAATTCGTCAGGTAGCTCAATCGCTGAATCCAGAAGCGGTCTGGAATGGTCTCCCGTGGTGGTGTTGCGCCCAGTTCAATGTCGGCGGTGATGACGCCTGCACCCTCTGAATAGTGCATGAAAGCAACCAGGTCCCCTTCCCCATTGATGATTTGCGTGTCACCCATCAACTGAGTGCGGGTCCCAACGTGGAAACGTGAGCCTGGAACCATGAGATAGCCGCCCTCCAGAGTGCCTGTGTGACCCGCATGGAGGATCGGCGCCCCAATCATTGCGGCCAGTCGGCCCGGCGTGCGGTGCATCATGCGGCCATTGCCTTCGTGGAACGACTTGGCGATGGGCTTGAAGACGGACCAGCCTGGGTCAGACCACCAGTGTGATCCGGTCATCAGCAGGTCAACTTTACCGATGAGCCGCTTGGGCGTCTGAGTGCGTACCATTTCCCAACACACAGCCGCGCCGATCCGCCCTTGGGATGTTTCGATGCATCCATCGTCGCTGCCTCCGACATAGAAGGCATTCTCCACCATTGTAGGCAGATCCTTGTCGTGGCGGTGGACCCTACCGTCCGGCTCAACGAGCACATATGTGTTGTACACATCGCCGTCGCGCATCTCGAGGTAGGACCCACCGATCATCACCTGATTACGGGTCGCCTTCGATATGAGCATGTCGAGCGCCGGGTTCTCAGGTGGCAAGGAACAGGCAAACAGCCGCTCGTCATAGACGATACGCGTCGTGAAGAACTCAGGGATCGCGATGACTTTCGCGCCCCTTGCGATAGCTTCATCGACAAGCCGCGATGCCTGCTCGATGTTGTAGGGGACATCGGCGACCCGTGCTTCCATCTGCACAGCCGCAACGCGCGTCATTTCAAATGTCTCCTGAGACATGGGGCAATCCTCCTGTTGTGCTTATCGGGCAAGCCACGCACCAACGAGCCACAAATAAGCGGCGGTCATGATGATGAAGGATAGGATCGAGAATACCCGCATGCCGCGCTGCTCAGGCAGTGGTTTCATGGAACATGCCATGTAGAGAAAAGGCATCGGGTTGGTCCAGGAACCAACAAGCAAGAGCCAGCCCGCAATCACGGGCATCTCGGGGAACACTGTCGCAATCACCATCTGCAAAATGCCCATGAACACATTGTCGAGGTGGTATTGCAGCACCCTCTTGGTATGGCGAAGCGGTCCAACCTGCTTCCAGCCAGAGTGCATCAGGGCCAATGGCCACCCCAGCAACACAGCAACGGTGACCTGTATCAGGCCGGAGGTGATCAGAAATTCGCTCATGATCCGATTTTTCCTGTCGAATTAATTGGACACCTTTTTGTGTCTGGATTACCTATCTCCAATATATTTGGAGATCATGACGGGTCACAATGTCTAAATTTTCCGACAATATTGAAAGCAGCCTGGCCTCCCTTGGCCTCAGTGGCAAGCTGGGGCGTTTCTATGTGGCAGCCCTGAAACTGGGCAGTGCGCCTGTGCAGCAAGTGGCCCGGGAGGCGGGGATCGGGCGCACCACAGCCTATTCCCTTCTTGAAAAACTCAAGGATGAGAAACTCGTTACCCTCGTCCAGAAGGGTGGCAAGACACACATGGTGGCGGAAAACCCGGACGTGCTGGCGCGCAACCTGGACGACAAGCAGCGCGCGCTCTCGGCGATGCTGCCGGATCTGCGATCCCTATATGACAACGGCGAAAGCACGCCGCGTTTTCAGGTCTACGATGGTGTCGACGGCATCTCGACGGTGCTGAACACAGTGCTCACATCGGATGCAGACACTGTCCGTGGAATCTTGTCCATGCAGGAACTGCTTGCTTCGCCGGGACGAGATGTCATTGATCGGTTTGTGGCACAGCGTGTTGCGGCAGGAAAATGGCTCCATGTCCTGCGATCCAAGGCGGAAGAGACTGACGACATCTGGCAGGACAGTGATGGTGAGCTGCGCCGCGTCCGTTATACCTCTGCTGCGGAGCCCTTTGTGATGACCCTTTTCCTGTTCGACAACAAGGTGGGCCTCATCTCATCCCGCAAGGAGAACTATGGCCTCATTATCGAAAGCAGCGAATTCGCCAAGGTGCAGAAAGCGCTGTTTGATGTGATGTGGCAGGCAAGCGTATAGCCTAACTGCACTAGAGCACCCGGTCGTACCATTGCACATCCCAGTACTTATCAAATTTGAAACCGACCTCACGGAACAAGCCACACGGCTCAAACCCATGTTTTGCATGTAACGCGTCTGATGCCTGATTGGGAACTGTCATACCAGCCAGCAGTCTGTGGACCGGCGCACCTTCGAGTGCCGCGAATAGTGCTTCGTAGAGCTTACTTCCCAGCCCCTGACCGCCTGCATCATTCCTCAGATATACTGTTGTCTCAACCGATTGGGCATAAGCTGCTTTCTGCCGAAACGGCATTGTTCCCGCGTACCCCAATATGTCGCCTTGGAATTCAGCCACCAGAAGCTGATGTGGCCCTGCATCACCAAACTGGTCAAACCACCCGCGACGGGTTTCAACCGAATACGGATCAATATCAAACGTAATCGCGGTGTTGATCACATAGTGGTTATAGATATCCACGATCTGTTCGAGATCTGACAAACGAGCGCGGCGGACATTGGCACCCATCAAACGCGCGCCTTTTCCAGCATCTCGTCGACGCAGCGCTGGAAGGCGGCCGGGTCAATGAGTTCATCGGCATATTCCAGAAGCGTGGTCAACACGTAGTTGTTAGAGAGGCCCGTATCCGCCGCAAACCGGCGCAGCTTGGCGTATGCTTCTTCCGTCATCGCGGCATTGAACCGCTTGGGAAGTGGTTTTCTGAACTTCGGTTTCTCAGCCAATGTGACCCTCCAGTTCTTCGAGAACATCCGGCAGCAGCTCAGGCAAATCCTCGGCTATCAACCCTGGACCAAAATGCGTGGCAGCTTCGCCGTGCAGCCAAACACCGATGCATGCCGCCTCGAACGCCGGTACACCTTGCGCCAATTGGGCGAGTACAAACCCGGCCAGCACATCGCCGGAACCTGCGGTAGCAAGTGTTGGCGGTGCGTTTGCATTGATCGCAACGCGTCCCTGGGGATCAGAGATCACCGTATCCGGTCCTTTGAGCACCACGACGGCCCCAGATCTTTTCGCCGCCTCGCGCACGCGACCTGGCTTACCGTCTGGATGCTCGCCAAGATCGGGGAACAGACGACCAAATTCCCCTTCATGGGGCGTTAGGACGACCTGCCGGCCTGGCGTTTTGAGAATTGCCGACCAACACATGTCAGGAAACTCTTGAAAGGACGTCAGGGCATCTGCATCCAAAACCACCCCAGCGTCAGTCTTCAAAATTGCAAGCGTGCGGGCACGCGTGAAGGAGCTGACGCCTGATCCTGGTCCAATCAGCACCGCATTCTTGCGCTTGTCCGCCAGCATGGCCGTGAGGCCCGGTGCGCCATCAAACTCTTCAAGCATAATTGCTGTGAGGTGCGCAGCGTTTACAGCAAGTGACTCTTCCGGACTTGCAACGGTCACCAGCCCCGCACCTGCGCGCAACGCTCCTCGCGCCGCCAGCCTGGCAGCGCCGGTGGATGTTGCGTCACCGCTTACAACCACCGCATGCCCGCGACTGTATTTATGTCCATCGTTGCGCAGGAATGGAAATTGCGGCACCCATAAGTCAGGACCGTTGTGAAATGCTTTCGGGCTTGTGTGCGCAATTGACCCCTTGGGAATGCCAATGGGTGCAACGACAAGCTCACCGCATCTCAGGCGCCCTGGCATCAACAAGTGGCCCGGTTTGGCTCGGTGGAACGTGACAGTCAGATCAGCAGCAAATGGCTGCCCGCGGTCAGCGCCGGTATTTCCATCAATGCCACTTGGCACATCCACGGATATATGGGGCACATCGCTTAGATGGCTTGCAGCGGCAAGTTTGGCTGCTACGCCTTCCAATGGTCGCGTCAGCCCTGCGCCGAAGAGCGCATCAACAACCAATTGTGCTCGATCTGTGCAATGCTCCGACAGGGCATGCGTTTGTCCCTGCCAGTCCGATGCCGCCAGTGCTGCATCGCCTGTCAGTTTTTCCAAATCACCGAGCAGGTACAACGTCACCGGCCAACCGCGCTCACCGAGCAGGCGCGCTATGACGAAGCCGTCACCGCCCTTGTTTCCCGGACCGCACAGAACTGCTGTGGCGCGGACATCCCACCGGTCACAAATGGCGTCAGCAACTGCAGCGCCTGCCGCTTCCATCAAGTCCCTGCCTGGAGTGCCCGCTGCAATGGCGAACGCATCAGCACGATACATTTCGTCCGTCGTCAGCAGCTCTGGCCCGGGCAGGTCGGATATCATGAAGTGCTCCGCAAACAGGTTCAGCGGACGATAGTATCTGCCTCGCGGCCTAGCGACACCACCTTCAATCCCGCATCGGTCACATCGAATTCGGTCACGGAGCAGTTGTCTGGGCGAAAGCAGACAACTCGGTCGTCACCGGTGGCACCACCCACAGCCGCGTTGATCGCAATGAAGTGGCTAAAGATCACCGTATCCTCGGAGATGGATTGCAACTGAGCAACCAGTGAGTCACGCCAGCCCGTAAAGTCGACATCACCGGAGACTTCATCTTTGGCAATGTCCGTCCATGTTCCTGGCATCACCCGACGCAGCCATGCGGCACGTTCATCCAAGTCTTCGGTCGGTGAAGGTATCTCGCTCACCGCCGCTTCAACTTGGGGTACAGCAGACCATAGACGGGCCAGCGGCACGCTTGTTTCACGGCACCGTTTTAGGGGGCTGGTCACCAGTGGCAGTGGCGCAGCGTCCCCAACTCTTTCGGTTATTTCTTTGGCGACAGCCTCGGACTGGGCTTGGCCCTCCCCATCAAGACCGGGATCAGCGTCAGCCCCCCACCCTGCTGCGGCCTTACCATGGCGGATCATGTAAATGCGCGGCACTTGGATACTCCCGTTACTTTGTTGTTGTAAGGTCGTGGCGGATCGCGTCGCCGGTCCACTGCGTGGGCTCATGTCCGAAGACGAGTGCAACACCGGGCATTGCATCTGCCAGAGCGGTGAGCTTTGAAATACTGTCTGAGGCGACATCAAGGTCCGCACCAAGACCGCCGGGCGCATTGTATCGATAGGTCGCTTCCAGGTGAGCTGCGTCAAAGGTCATCAGGACTGGACCTGCCGCCGCGTTGAGAAATACCGACATATGCCCGGGCGTATGGCCGGGCGTTGCCAGCAACCAAACAGATCCGTCTCCGAACAAGTCCGCAGCCTTGCCGATGTAGGGCATTTCAAGGAATCCGTTGTCGGCTGCCTCAACCCGCATATCGGCAGCGAACTGCTCGTAGCGATATCCCTGCGTTTCGCGCAAGGGGCTTTTCAGAGCGTCAATCTCATCGGCAGACGCCAGGATGACCGGATCATAGCGTGTCATGATCGGTCCAAGCCCACTGGCGTGATCTCCGTGAAAATGGGTTGCCACCAGAAAGTCGATGGTATCGATGCCATCGCGGGACAACTGCGAGACGACATCCTGTCCCGGCTTATTGCGACAGGGGAAATCAAGGACGAGCAAAATTTGATACCCGCACTCGCCCGCCCGCACACCTGAGTCCAGAAGTACATTTTGGCCAGATGGGTGCTGCACAAGATAGGAAAGTGACGGGACCCATTGGTCCTCCCCCAGACCTTCGGGCACGCCGTCGACGCTTGGGTCAATCAGGACACCTCCGCCGGCGAATACTTCGCCGGTGACATATGCGGTCACTTTGATGTCTGAGGGCTTGGCAAGGACTTCGGACCACCCGTCGGGCGCATCCGCGGCCGCCCGCCAACTTACCTGTGTGACTTCAGTAATCTCACCAATGTCACAAGCGGCAAGGGCCGCCGTCGCTGAAACTGCAACGGCTAGTCCTGCCAATCGCCGAAGACCCCCGAGCTTGACCATGTCTATGCAGCCGGAGTGAAGGTGTTGGTCCCGAGTTTTCCGTCCGCACCGGGCTGTGCAGGTTTTACATTTCCGGACGCGCCCAGCATCTCTTTTGTCTTCATGGTCTCAAGCAGTGCCTTGTCTGCGGGCACGTGAGCCACAAACCGGTGGCCCGTGTCGTTCATCCGTCCAAGCACCATCCCGAACTGTGCTCCCTCGCGGCCGTGGACAACCGTATAGGTTTCGATCTTGGCATCACCATCCGGCATTTCATCCACAATCGGGTGATCCATCGCATCAAGCTCAGCCTGATAAGTGGCCGGATTTTCGCGCTCCCATTGCCCTTCCTTGGGCGTTGTCGAATAAACGCCGATCGAGTGCTTGGTAACAAACCAACCATTTGCCGTGCACAGGCCTTTTGAGCCGGGTTTGGCGCGTACCTTGTCGAGCATGGTTGCAATGGAATGCATGACGTAGTTGTTCCCTGCACCACCAAAATACGGAAGACCGCCGGTCACCGTGAAGTCGCGTGGGTCATCGAGACTTATGCCCAACTCCTGCGCACCAATCTGGACCGCGGATGGGAAGCATGAGTAGAGATCAAGATAGTCCATCTCATCGATCGACATTCCGGCCATGCCAAGGGCCTTCTGGCCCATGGTGCGGATAGCTGGTGACGAGTGATAATTTACTCGCTCGGTCACATACCAAAGGTCGTTGGCATCCGCACACCCGTGCAGATAGACCCAACGATCTTCCGGAATACCAAGCTCACGTGCTTTTTCCACGCTCATCATGACGACGGCGGCTGCCTGATCGACGCGGATGATCGAGTTCATATATTTCGTATACGGAAAACCGACATAGCGGTTGGTTTCCGTCTCGGTCGCAATCTCTTCTGGTGAACGAAATGTCGGGAACCATGCGTGTGGATTTTCGGATGCAACTTTTGTGAACTTTGAAAACAGCTTTCCAAGTTCCAGCTGATGATCTTTCACCGTGCGTCCAAGCTGACCTCGGATCGCATTTTCAAACATCGGGTAGGTGTTGACCGGGAAGAACATGGCGTGACGCCGTTCCATCTCGTTCACGCCGGGTTTTTCAACACCAATATGGGTCGGCTCACCACCGGGCTCATCACCCCAATCAAGCTCCTGTCCCTGATTGAGCGCAGAAAGGATCGAGTGCAGCCCTTCTGAACCCGCGAGTAGAACGCAGTCTGCTTCACCATTGGCAATTTCTTCAGCCGTTCTGTTCACAAGCCACTGGGGCGTGTTGCCACCTGTTGCCGTGTAGAGCTCACGGTCGGGTCGAGCGCCCACCGCGTTTGCAAGCGTGCGAGGCGCATTGGTGTATTGACCAAAGGAGAGCCGCCCGGCTTCCGGACTATCCGCTGTGAAACGCACGACGGCCACCGTATCAAGTTGCTGCGCCAATGCATCGCCGCCCTTTGCATCCGCCAGAGCGCGTTTTGCGGCTTCGGCCATGAGGGCCATCGGCGACAACGCGTCTGCAACTGCGACTCCGCGCTGGGTGATCTGACCACCGCCAACAAGAATGGGTGTGTTTGCTTCGGGCATGGTTTCTCCTGAACAGACTTTTGTGTTTAGCGAATATCAGTCCAAGTCAGCGCAGATAGTGCGAGAGGCGATTGCATGCTTCTTCGAGCACCGCAGGCTGCTTGCAAAAACAAAAACGAATGAAATGGTGTGACTTGTGATTTGAGTTGGGCGCATAAAACGCGCTGATGGGCACCGCTGCAACCTTTGCTTCAGTTGTAATGCGTTTGCAAAAGTCGATATCCTGTTCATCGCCCGCAAGAGGCCGGATATCGGCGGTCAAAAAGTACGTGCCCTGGCAGGGGCTGATGTCAAAGCCGATTGCCTCCAGTCCTGCACGCAGAATGTCGCGCTTTGACGCAAGGTCACCCGACTGTTCTGTGAAAAACGCGTCATCTTTTCCAAGCCCGTAAGCTACTCCAATCTGCAGCCCGGGTGGCGTTGTAAAAACAAGATTCTGATGCGCTTTTGAAATCAAACTTACCAGGTCCGCCGAGCCTGAAATAAATCCAACTTTCCAGCCGGTAAGAGAAAATATCTTGCCAGCAGATTGTATCCGAACCGTCCGATCGGACATGCCGGGGAGCGTTATGAGCGGCGTGTGCTGCATCCCATCGAACACCATGTGCTCATAAACCTCGTCGCACACGGCGACGACATCATGCCGAATGCACGCATCCGCGATGGCCACCAGATCACTGTGGCTGAACACCCGTCCCAACGGATTATGTGGCGTGTTCAACAGTATCAATTTGGTTTTGTCTGAGAATGCGGCTTCCAGCTCATCGAGCTCCAGCGTCCAGTTCGGCGGATGAAGTGCTACGCACTGTGCAGTTGCTCCGGCAGCTTCGATCACAGGCAGGTAGGTATCGAAGAACGGCTCTATGAGGATTGCTTCATCGCCTGGCTTCAGCAAGGCACCAAGACTTGCCGCCAACGCTTCCGTCGCGCCAGAAGTGATGAGCACCTGGCTTTGCCAGTCAAGGCCCATCCCATAAAAGCGATCTGCATGAGTGGCTACCGCCTGCCGCAGTTCTGGGACACCCATCATCGGCGGATACTGATTTGGGCCGTTTACAATGGCCTGCGCTGCGGCGGCCCGGATATCGTCAGGGCCTTCGTCATCTGGAAATCCCTGGCCAAGATTGATGGCGCCAGCCTCAGCGGCGAGTCCGGACATTACGGCAAAGATCGTTGTCCCTTGGGATCCGTATACTGGATTGGGGGCCTTCATCTGTATCGAGCACTCTCAGACAGAAGCAAATTCGGTTCGTCCTTCACATGCCAGCAACCGCGGAAGCTTGGCAAGCATCACACAAGATGTGGACGCGACCATAGGATCTGGATGTATGTGATGAAGAAACAGGCGGCCCAAATGCACATATTTTAGGCTTGGTGATCTATTTTTGTGCAATAACAGGTTCGCCGTCAGGTTTGTCGGCCACAGAGATTAACGAAATCTTTGATTCCATTGGGCTTTTGAACGCCAGCCTCTCTGGCATGAGGCGTGCTATGTGGCCCACGTATTCAGTGACGACATGTATCCGGCTCGGCGCTATCCCCACAGTATCAGCCGCCGGTCGGGTCAACAGTATGGGAGGCCTCGTGCACAGCACGGGCAAAAGGCATGAAAAAGATCGAGGCAATCATAAAGCCTTTCAAGCTCGACGAAGTGAAAGAGGCTCTCAACGATGTAGGACTCCAGGGCATTACCGTGACTGAGGCCAAGGGCTTTGGCCGCCAGAAAGGCCACACGGAGCTTTATCGCGGCGCGGAGTATGTGGTGGACTTTCTGCCCAAGGTAAAAATCGAGATCGTGCTCAGTGAGGAGCAGGTAGAACCCGCCCTTGAAGCCATCCAGAACGCAGCCCGGACGGGGCGCATCGGCGATGGCAAGATTTTCATTACCAACGTCGAAGAAGTCGTCCGTATCCGTACGGGTGAAACCGGCGAAGCCGCGGTATAAGGCGGCAGAATTTTAAATCGCGGCCGGAAGCAAATATCCGGCAGCAAAATGACCAGGCAACACGGACCCGCAACTCAAGGGTCCAAAGCGTTAAGACCACAAGGAAAGGAATGACGCCTATGTCCGATGCAGCTTCAATCTTGGCGATGATCAAGGAGAAAGACATCAAGTATGTCGATCTTCGCTTCACCGATCCGCGTGGCAAGATGCAGCACGTTACCTTCGACCCGGACCTCGTGGACGAAGATCTCTTCGCCGACGGCACCATGTTCGACGGCTCTTCAATCGCCGGCTGGAAAGCTATCAATGACTCCGACATGGTCTTGATGCCGGATCCGGATACTGCCGTCATTGATCCGTTTTACGCACAAACCACACTCGCAATCATGTGCGACATCGTGGATACGTCAGGCCAGGCCTACGAACGTGACCCACGCACCACCGCCAAGAAGGCACTCGCCTATCTGCAGCAGTCTGGTGTGGGCGACACGGCCTATTTTGGTCCGGAAGCTGAATTCTTCGTTTTTGATGACGTTCAGTTCTCCTCTGATCCATACAACACTGGGTTCCGCGTTGACTCGGTTGAACTGCCAACCAACACCGGCACTGAATATGAAATCGGCAACCTTGGTCACCGTCCGCGTACGAAGGGCGGCTACTTCCCTGTGAACCCGATCGACAGCGCGCAGGACCTGCGCTCTGAAATGCTGACGGTCATGAAGGAAATGGGCGTCGATACTGAAAAGCATCACCACGAAGTGGCTGCTGCTCAGCACGAGCTTGGCATGAAATTCGACACGCTGGTTCGCGTCGCCGACAAGCTGCAGATCTACAAGTACGTTGTACACAACGTGGCACATGCCTATGGCAAGTCAGCCACGTTCATGCCGAAGCCTGTGTTCGGTGACAACGGCACTGGCATGCACTGCCACCAATCAATCTGGAAAGATGGTCAGCCTCTGTTCGCCGGCTCTGCCTATGCCGATCTTTCAGAGATGTGCCTGCACTACATCGGTGGCATTCTGAAGCACGCCAAAGCTATCAACGCCTTCACCAACCCGTCGACCAACTCCTACAAGCGTCTGGTCCCCGGCTATGAAGCACCGGTGTTGTTGGCTTATTCTGCTCGCAACCGTTCTGCCTCTTGCCGTATTCCGCACGGATCCGGCCCCAAGGCGAAGCGCATTGAGATCCGGTTCCCGGATCCAACCGCAAACCCATATCTCGCATTCACCGCAATGCTGATGGCGGGTCTTGATGGCATCGAGAACAAGATCCATCCAGGTGAGCCAATGGATAAGGACCTTTACTCACTGCCGCCTGAAGAACTGGCAGAAGTGCCAACGGTTGCCGGCTCGCTGCGCGAAGCTCTTGATGCTCTTGATGCAGACCGCGACTTCCTCAAGAAGGGTGGCGTGTTCACTGATGACCAGATCGATGGCTACATGGAACTCAAGTGGGAAGAAGTCATGAACTACGAAATGACTCCGCACCCAATTGAGTACGACATGTACTACTCGGTCTAAGATTCACTCTTAGAATCAATATTGTTGCCTTAAGGCCGGAGCGAAAGCTCCGGCCTTAATTTTTCGTAAATTTATTTGTGTACGGACAATGGCAGAAAGACTCATGTTTTTGCCGAACGGTCAGCAAGGCTGACTCGATATCCCTTGATGCTGCACTGCAAAGAGATTCAGACTTTGAGCACAACAACAAGGGAGGTTTGAACGATGACGCCACCCACGTATTGGGCACCTTTGTAGGACCAGCCGGTTCTTCCGCAGACACTCTGGAATGGCGCGATACCACGCGCGCTCACGCGATTTTCGCTTAACCCATGCACAAGCCAGCGCTCATTTGTGGTTGGCACGCCGGGCCAGACTGACTGCAAGACCCAGAAGGGGTCCTACTCAAGATCAGTATCTGTACCAAGCGTTTGAAGGTTCGACGTTTCACACATTGGCACATCCACATGATGTGCACTGACCGGACTGTCCGGCAGCCAGGTGGATTTACAGGCGCTTTTCATCGCGCAGTCCCTACCTCTGGCCCCCAAAGTTGCCCGCGTGGCAACAGGAGAGTTCAGCAGTTCCCGGCTTTCCTCGATCCGGGCGAGGTTTGAAACGCGACCTTGATTTTAGCCCGGCCCTAAGGTTCGGGCGGGAGATATCTCCCAAAGAAAGACGGCCCCGCGAGATGCGCTGCATCCACCAAGGCGGGGCCGTCGCTTTTTTGCAATCATGTTAATCTGAGTACGGATCAAAAGACCTGTGCACCCGAATGGGCCGTCTACGCAGCTCGCGCAGCGTTCATGGCTTTTGCTGCCTTTTGCTCATTTCCCATGTAGCGTCTGAGTGCTTTGAACGTGCTCATACCGGTATCTGGATCCTGACCGTCCCCCATGCGAATAAGCTGGAGGCAGTACCAACCTTGCGCGCCCCAGGCATTGAGACCACGGAAAAGATCGATCGGACTGTTTGGACCAAGTATCCGGGTCGGCCCGAGGCGGAAGGTCTTCTCCCATTTTTTTGCTTCAGTCACCTTGCCATCCATCATTTGCTGCGGGAGATCAGACTCCACGCAGAGCGGACGCGCGATACCGATGACATCGGCATCATTGGATTCCAATGCTTCATTCATGCCTTCGACGGTTCTGAACCCACCGGTGACCATGAGCGGTGTGTTCTTTACTGCTTTCGCCATGTCAGCGGCATATTCAAGAAAGTAAGCCTCTCGCTTGCGCGTTGAGGATCGGACTTTTTCTTCATAGACCGGTTCAAAGCCCTCCGTATCCATCATGACTGGCTGTTCGTAATTGCCGCCGGAGACTTCCAGCAGATCGAGCCCTGCTTCATCCAGCCAGCTTGCGACTTTGATGGAGTCTGAATGACTGAAGCCGCCCTTCTGGAAATCAGACGAATTGAGTTTCACGGAAATCGGAAACTCAGCACCCACCTTGTCACGCACCGCCTTGACAGTTTCCATCAAGAGGCGCGCGCGGTTTTCAAGAGACCCACCCCACTCGTCTATTCGCTGATTTACCAGTGGGTTCAAAAACTCTGAAATCAGATAGCCGTGAGCTGCATGCACCTGCACGCCAGTGAAGCCCGTGTCTTTGGCGACACCAGCCGCAAAAGCAAAACGCTCAATGATGTCTTTGATTTCCTCAACTGTCAGCGCCCGTGGTTTGCCGAACTGGCCGCCTGGCATCTTCACTTCAATGGCAGATGGCGCCACCGGTTCGCTGGTTACAGCTGCTGGCGTTTGACGACCGGCATGAGAAAGCTGCATCCACAGATGCGTGTTGTTGCGTGTCCCCGCTTTTGCAAAAGCGGCCAAGGCAGAAAGCTGCTCATTGGACTGAGGGCCTTCGATCACAACATTTCCAGGGCGCTCAAGATATCGGCCATCCACCTGCACGTTGCCGGTCAGCAGCATGCCGCTGCCTCCGTCCGCCCACCGACCATAGAGCCGGGCATGCCGTTCCGTGGCCTGATTGCGCGCGTCAGCCAGGCCTTCTGTCATCGCACCCTTGGCAAATCGGTTTTTCAGCACAGCGCCACATGGCAGCGTCAGTGGTGACGAAATGTTTGTCCCGGACATCAAAATTCCCCCAAATTGGACTTGTGGTTCTGTTCGCAAATGGCAATTTTGCCAGACATTACCAGAAAAAAAGCGGTGGTCGCTGGGATTGGACAAACCCTTGCCGTGAAGGCGAGGTAAACTCTAGGCGAATCAAGTACCTCATGCCTTGCCCTACCCCGCAACCGCGGCATAGCGCTCGTGAGTGCTTTGCCGATCCGAGATCAAGACCATTGGAGCCCCATGGCCCGCGCGACTAAGAAAACCACCGACACAGGTGCTCTCGACCTTTTCGGGGGGGATACCCCCAAACCGGCCCGTAAGACATCGGCCAAAAAGTCCGCCGCCCGGAGCAAAGGCGGATACTCTGCCAGCGACATCGAAGTCCTAGAAGGACTGGAACCGGTTCGTCGGCGCCCGGGCATGTATATCGGCGGCACTGATGAGCGGGCACTCCATCACCTGTTTGCCGAGGTCCTGGACAACTCAATGGACGAAGCCGTGGCCGGCCACGCCACGCGCATAGAGGTTGAGTTGCTTGCCGATGGCTCTTTGTCTGTCTCAGACAACGGCCGTGGCATTCCCGTTGATCCACACCCAAAGTTCAAAGACAAGTCAGCCCTTGAAGTCATTCTCACCACACTTCATGCGGGCGGCAAATTCTCTGACAAGGTCTATGAGACATCTGGCGGTCTGCATGGCGTAGGCGTGTCTGTCGTGAATGCGCTGTCTGATCGGCTGGATGTTGAAGTCGCGCGCGACAAAGAGATTTATCATCAGCGATTTGAGCGCGGCCATCCGGTCACCAAACTTAAGAAGGTCGGAAAGACCACAAACAAACGCGGCACGACAATTTCATTTCATGCCGACCCTGAGATCTTCGGTGCCAGTGCACATTTCAAACCGGCCCGGCTTTATCGCATGGCGCGGTCCAAGGCGTACCTCTTTGGCGGCGTGCAGATCCGATGGAAGTGTGCACCCGAACTCCTGGGTGACAATGCCACGATACCGGCTGAAGACACGCTGCATTTCCCGGGAGGCCTTGCCGACTATCTGGCAACGACCATCGAAGGCAAGGAAACCGTTGTTGGCGAAACATTTTCTGGAAAGCTCAAAGCCAAGGGCAGCGCGGGCACGGTTGAGTGGGCCATTGCTTGGTTGGGCAATGATGACGGATTTTGCAATTCATACTGCAACACCATTCCGACGACCGAGGGTGGCACTCATGAGGCGGGCCTGCGCGCGGCGCTGTCAAAAGCACTTAAAGCGTATGGCGAGCTTACAAACCAGAAGAAGGCCTCATCGATTACTGCAGACGATGTGATGGGGACAGCCTGCATCATGCTGTCGGTCTTCATCAGAGAACCCGAGTTCGTTGGCCAAACAAAAGAGAAGCTGTCTTCTCCCTCCGCGCAGCGACTGGTTGAAACGACCCTCCGCGACCATTTCGATACATGGCTCGCCTCGAAACCTCAGCAGGCGTCACGCTTGCTGGACTGGGTCATCGACAGAGCCGATGAGCGTCTTCGGCGGCGGCAAGAAAAAGAGATCAACCGCAAAACCGCCACACGTAAACTTCGGCTACCAGGGAAACTGGCTGACTGCAGCAATTCTTCGTCTGCAGGTTCAGAACTCTTCATCGTCGAAGGGGATTCAGCTGGCGGCTCTGCCAAGCAGGCGCGCGACCGCAAGACGCAGGCTGTGCTCCCTTTGCGGGGCAAGATCCTGAATGTTGCCAGTGCGACGAGCGCCAAGCAGGCGCAAAACCAGCAGATCTCTGATCTGATCCTGGCGCTTGGGGTACAAACCCGATCCAGATATCGCGACGATGACCTTCGCTATGAGAAAATCATCATCATGACTGATGCTGATGTGGACGGCGCGCACATCGCGACGCTCCTGATTACATTTTTCTATCAGGAGATGCCCGAGTTGATCCGAGATGGCCATTTGTATCTAGCTGTGCCCCCGCTCTATCGCATCGCTCAGGGTGGCAAGACCATGTATGCGGTCGATGACACCCATAAAGACCAACTGATGGAAAGTGAGTTCAACTCGAACCGGAAGGTCGAAATCAGCAGGTTCAAGGGGCTGGGTGAAATGCTGCCGGCCCAGCTCAAGGAAACCACCATGCGCCCGGGCCACCGCACTTTGCTGCAGGTTATGGTCCCCGACGATGATCAGGATCTTACCCAGACCCGTGTCGGCGAGTTGATGGGCACCAAACCAGAATTGCGATTCCGGTTTATCCAGGACAATGCCGAGTTTGCGACGGATCTGGACATTTAGTTGGCAGTCAAACATGTGACTTCCCAGCCATAGTTGCTGAAAACGATGACTGCTTCACATTGGAATGGCAGTTTTCCGCTAGCGCTTAGTGGTTGAGTTCATTGACTTTCCAGACTTTTTTCTTATGTTGCACTGCAAATAGACGCACCTGACCCGTGCGGTCTCGTTGTTGCCCAACTACAACTGGGGTGTGCAACGGGGTACCGCCGGACACGGTTGGTGAGAAATTTCATCTTGCGTGCGACAGCGTCTGTTTGTGGATACCGGACCGGTCCGGGCCACTTTTCGCGCGCCGCAATGACAAGCGCGGCGCTTTCTTTGAACGTCTGTTGATGCTCCCGGGAATACGCCCAAGCTTCATTAAAACAGGCTCTTGATTGACGCCAGCCGCTTCGCGTTTGCGAACCAGCCCCGTCCCTTTTGAAACGAGACTACATGACATTTGACGAATTCGGCCTCAACGCCGACCTGCTGAAAGCCATCAACGAATCTGGCTACACAGAGCCCACGCCCATTCAGGCGCAGGCAATCCCGAAGGCACTCGCCGACCGCGACATTTTGGGCATCGCCCAGACCGGCACAGGCAAGACTGCCTCCTTCACGCTCCCCATGATCGAGCGTCTATCGAAGGGCCGTGCCAAGGCACGCATGCCCCGTTCCCTCATTCTTGAGCCGACGCGTGAACTTGCTGCCCAGGTTGCTGAGAATTTTGAGAAGTACGGCAAGTATCACAAACTCTCCATGGCCCTGCTGATCGGTGGCGTCTCTTTTGGAGATCAGGACAAGAAGATCGACCGTGGTGTTGATGTTCTCATTGCGACACCTGGCCGCCTGCTCGACCATATCGAGCGCGGCAAGCTGATGCTGACAGGCGTGCAGACACTGGTGATCGATGAAGCCGACCGTATGCTCGACATGGGTTTCATCCCTGACATTGAGCGCATCTGCAAGCTGATCCCGTTCACCCGGCAGACAATGCTGTTTTCCGCTACTATGCCACCGGAAATCGAACATCTGGCCAATACCTTCATGCAGGCGCCAGCCCGCATTGAGGTGGCGCGGGCATCCACGACCAACACAAACATTACTCAGCGGCTTGTTACATGCGGGTCGCGGGACAAGCGCAAGACGCTCATCGACATGATCGCGTCTGAGAAGCTCAAAAACGCGATCATCTTCTGCAACCGCAAGCGCGACGTGGACGTCGTGGCGCGCGCCCTAACAAAGGCTGGCCTGGATGCATCACCAATTCACGGTGACCTAGATCAGTCCGTCCGTACAAAGACACTTGGCCGCTTCCGTGACGGCGAGTTGAAGCTATTGGTTGCAAGTGATGTTGCCGCCCGTGGCCTCGACATCCCGGATGTAAGTCACGTCTTCAACTATGATGTACCGACGCACCCTGAAGATTACGTCCACCGTATCGGTCGTACAGGCCGTGCAGGACGTGATGGTGCTGCGTTTACGCTCGTGACGCCTGAGGACAAGAAATATCTGGATGCTGTTGAAAAGCTAATTGAACAGAAAATCGAGCACTGGACAGGCGAAGAGGCCTCAGCCGAGTCGCCCGCGGAGGACCCGGCCCTTTCGACTGAAGCTGAAGTGTCTGCTGCGCAGGAGACAGCAACCACGGCGTCTGACCCGACACCGGAAGCCGCAGAATCCGCAGACGTCAATACTTCAGAAGCAGCAGACGTTCCTGAAGCCGCCGAGGTCGTTGAAGCAAAAACCGACGACGCGGAAACGCAATCATCTGAAAACGATGCTGCACGCACGCCCCGTCGTGGTCGCCGCCGCGGGGGCAGAGGCCGCGGACGCAACCGTCGCAGCAAGGACGCCGATGCGTCCGAGACCGGTGAAACGGACCAGGAGGCATCTGGCGAAACCACAGAAGCACCTGAGTCCGTTGCAGAAACACAGCCTGATGTAGAAACGCCCTCACCGCGTGGACGTGGTCGCCGTCGTAACAACAGTGACGGCGGGAATGGTCGCGGCAATGGTGGTGGCCGCCAGGAACGTATCATCGGTATGGGTGATCACGTTCCCGCATTTATCCTTCGTCCGGTCCGACCTGCAAAAGCAGCGGCTGAAGCAGCAGCAGCGGAACAGGCGGTCGAACAGGCTGAGACGTCGACCAGCGCCGATACGGACACACCCGAAAGCGACGCTGCTTAAAGTCGGCCTTACGGCTTCCTAAACAAGAATTCACTGGATTTGCGGTGCTCATCCAGTGCATCTTGCTGTTCAAATTCTATTGGCATTCTCAGTGACATTTGTTAGCGGTCTTACCAATTGTTCACTGGACTAAAATAGTAAGTTGGCCTTACTATTTTAGTAATGTTGGCCTCTAAAAGATGAACTCATCGTAGGGAGACGCGTTCCATGGCTCTATTCTCATCGCGTGTACTGGCGGCAGTCGCTGCATTACCGGCACTCGCGCTAGCAACAACTGCTATTGCAGCTGTCCCCGCCGAGATGGCAAAGCGGCTTGATCAGGACCTCACGCCGCTTGGCTCTGAGCGCGCTGGCAATGCCGACGGAAGCATCCCAGCCTGGACCGGTGGGATCAAAACTCCACCCGCTGGATTCCAGAAGGGCACACATCACATCAACCCGTATGCGGGTGAGCAGCCACTGTTCACAATCACTCGGGATAACATGAGCCAATACGCGGACCGGATCGCTGGACCGCAAAAGGCCCTGCTGGAAAAGTACGGCGATACATTCAAGATGAATGTATACAAGTCGCATCGTAGCTGCGCTCAGCCCGAGTTTGTCTATGAGGCCAATCGTAAGAATGCTTTGACTGGCACCATCGCGGACGCCGGCAATGGCGTTGACAACGCATTCATGGGCAAGCCATTCCCAATTCCAAACTCAGGCTATGAAGTGCTGTGGAACCATTTCCTTGGTTTTGCCAACCACAAGATTCAACGCCAGTTTGCCGCTGTCATCCCGACAGCATCGGGTTCCTATACGAAGTACTCGGCTCAGGACGATGCCATCGTCCGCTGGAACGATCCAAAGTTCAAAACCGCATCCGACCTCGACAATATTTTTGCGCTCTACATTCTGCATACGCTGGAACCAACGCGCGTTGCAGGGAATGTGATCCTTGTTCACGAAACCCTCAACCGGCTCTCTGATCCTCGTAAAGCGTGGCAGTATTCACCGGGCACGCGACGCGTGCGGCGCGCTCCGAATATTGCGTATGACAATCCGGGTACAAACTCTGATGGTGCCACCACCTCGGATTCATTCGGCGGATACAATGGTGCGCCTGATCGCTACACGTGGACCGTCAAGGGTCGGCAGGAAGCCTACATTCCGTACAACAACTATGACCTCTACTCGAACAATCTGACGTACGAAGAGATCATCAGTCCGCGTCACATCAATACGGATCATGTGCGCTACGAACAGCACCGAGTCTGGAAGCTTGAAGCTAATCTCAAACCTTCCACACGGCACGTCTACTCGCGCCGCGTCTTCTATCAGGATGAGGATACGTGGGGCATCGTTTCATCAGAGCTCTATGATGCGCGCGGTGAGCTCTGGCGCGTCCAGGAGCAGTATCCAATCGTTTTCTATGATGTCCCGGTGTGTGGGGCGAGCATGGGTGGCGCCTATGACTTCACCAATGGTCGTTACGTGCTTGTCGGCATGATCAATGAAGAAGAGCCGATCAACTTCTATGCTAGTGAGCTGAACGAAGACCGCTATACGCCTCAGACTATTCGCACCATTGGGCGTTAGCTTACCCCCGCAGAAACAGGAGCCCCGCAGTCCGCTGCGGGGCTCTTTTTTGTTAGGCCCTATGTGGAAACAAACTCGTCACGCGACATTGCATAGATCAGTAGACCGCTGCCTTTGCTAACGAATTTTCCGTCAACCCTCTCACCTAGCTTTTCAGCAACTCGAATAGATGCGGCATTTTGCGGATCAATCATGCTGATGATGCGCGGCATCCCTAGATCTTCAAACATCCAGCGGGCACATGCACGAGCTGCTTCGGGCGCATAGCCTTGTCCCCAACTTGGCCGCGCGATCTGCCAGCCGAGTTCTGCCTGTGGCCAATCGATTGGGTAATAAGGGCCACATAGTCCCACAAAGCGGCCGGTGACCTTTTCTTCGACTGCGAACTCACCATAGCCGCGCAGCACCCACTGCCCTGCCCACTTGGCCATGCGCCGCCAGGCATCCGCTTTGGTTCCCACACCACCGACGAAGCGCATTGCTTCATCATCGGCGACCATCTCGGCATAGGCATCAATATCATCTGCCCGGAACTGCCTGAGCAGCAGGCGATCAGTTTCGAGTTGCATCGAGTGTTTCCGCTTTCACAAATACATTAGGTCACCAGCGACATCTGATTTAGGTCCGATTGAGGTCCGCAAGCGTCATGGCGTAAACGAGGGTGTCCACCTCCTTGTAACGCCATCTTGTTTTCAGACCCTCTCCCAAGCGCTCAGCCACACGAATGGAGGGCGAATTGTCTGGGTGGATGATACTGATGATTTCGCTCAGTTTTAGCTCGTTGAACATCCATAGTGCGCAAGACCGTGCGGCCTCTGTCGCGTAGCCGTTGCCCTGAGCCGTGGGCACCAGGGCCCAGCCTAGTTCGATGGCAGGCCAGCCCTCCGGGTTGTAGGCACCTATCCGGCCGATGAATCGTCCAGAGGTTTTTTCCTCAACGGCAAACAGGCCGTATCCGCGCAACTGCCAATGTCCCAAGGCAGCAGCCATGCGAGTCCAGGCGTCCATGCGGTCGCCCGTCCCTCCGATGTAGCGCATGGTCTCCTCGTCACTGAGCATTTCCGCATAGGCATCAATGTCATCCTGTCGAAACTGCCGCAGCAGCAAACGTTCGGTTTCTATTTCCATCTTTGCCTCTCCAAAAGAAAAAGGGCGACCCAAAGCGGGCCGCCCTTTTATCTTGCAAATACGGAAGTCGCTACTTTTTGATCATCGACAGAACGCGTTTACGCTTCTTGTCGTCGTAGGGGGGTCGGAACATTTCAGCGACCATTTTTGCCTTGGACTGGTGATAGACAGCCTTGGCGTGGCTGAAGGTCCGGAACCCATCAACGCCGTGGTAGGAGCCCATACCAGACGGGCCGACACCACCAAAGGGAAGATCTTCCATCGATACGTGCATGATCACGTCATTGACGGTCACGCCACCGGATGTGGTGTTATCGAGAACCCGGCGCTCTTCTTCGGAATCCTGACCGAAGTAGTAAAGACCAAGCGGCCGGTCTTTGGAGTTCACGTACTCCAGAGTTTCAGACACGTCCTTGTAGGTCTTCATCGGCAGAACCGGGCCAAAGATCTCATCCTGGAGAACTTTCATGTCTTCTGTTGGGTTCTTGATGATGGTCGGCGGAATTTTGTTGTAAGGCTGCTGAGAAAAATCCTCATTGGCAGGGTTTATCTCAATGACCTCGCCACCCTTGGCCTTTGCATCTTCGATATAGCCAGTGATGCGATCATAGTGGCGATCATTGATGATCGACGTGTAATCAGGATTGTCCTTCATGGTTGGGAACATCTTTGTCACAACCTTCTGGGCGCCCGCCACAAACTCGTCCGCCTTTTCTTCCGGCACCATCACATAGTCAGGGGCCAGGCAGATCTGACCAGCGTTGAGAGTCTTGCCCGTCATCACACGCGCGGCCACGTCTTCCATATCACTGTCACGGGACACAATGACGGGTGACTTGCCACCGAGTTCCAGAGTCACGGGAACCAGATTTTCTGATGCGGCACGCATTACGTGCTTGGCAATCGAGCCCGCACCGGTGAACAGCAGATGATCGAATGGCTGTTTGGAGAATGCTTCGCCCACAGCAGGGCCGCCGGTAATCACGGCAACTTCAGTCTCGTCGTAGGCTTCGCGGAACATCTTGGCCATTAGTTCAGAACACGCAGGCGTAAACTCTGATGGCTTGATCATTGCCCGATTGCCTGCCGCAAACACTCCGGCAAGCGGTGCGAACGTCAGATTGAACGGGAAATTCCAGGGGCTGATGATGCCGATGGTGCCAAGAGCCTGATACTCCACGTGAGCCTTTGCACCGAGCAGGCCGAGAGGAAACTGCAGCTTGCGCTTCTCGGGGCGCATCCACTTTTCCATGTGCTTCTTGGCGTGGTCGAGGGGGCCGACAGAGCCCATGACGTCCGTCATCAATGATGCAACTGGCGCGCGGTTTCCGAAATCTGACGTCAGCGCATCTACGATTTCGTCCTTGTTGTCCACCAACAGAGCGATGGAGCGGTCGATCCAGTCTTTGCGGCGCTTTACGCTCGCGGGCCCCTCATCAATGTGGGCCTTTTTCTGGCGATCCAGAATGGCGCGAATGCCGTCTGAAACAGCGTCCGGGCTTGAAGTTTCCGGCGTTGATTCCATAACGCTCATAAGTGTTTCCTCACCTTGGTTCAGAGCACCGTCAACCTGGGGCTCCGATGATTTATGCGTCCGATCGAGACTGCCAACTTTCATACTTTGATGTTTGGCAGGATCACAGGGTGGGCCAACCTATGCATCTCGCGAAAAACCCTTTCGCCACAAGCACATGTCAGCTTCATGTGGCGGACTATAGCGCGACAAACAGCAACTGGCGAGAACCAGCCGTTTTCGCGTATATCCGCAACCTTTTTCACCCATTGCGTGATTTTTGGATGGGTGAGCATTTAACGCGGCTTTAAGCGGTCTTGCTGGAGAATGCGCTCATTCAAGGGTGCGTGGGCGAGCTGGCATTTGGCACAGAAGCTCGCACCGCACCGGGTTTGAAGATTTAGCCGCGCAACATCGCGCGGCACTGAGTTTTTTTCGGGGGTTTCCACGTGACCGACGCGAGCACCATGATTGATCCAAGAGCTCTGGCTGAAAAGGCCATTTCTGAGATGGATTCGCGCGCGATTGAACCCACGCCGGAAAACTACGAGCTCTGGTACACCCACGCCACCGGTGCAAACCCGAGTCTCAATCGAGAGATTGAAAAAATAGATGACGCAGGTGACAGCCTTGATGCTGAGCACCTGGAGAAAATTCGCACCAAGCATATGACGCCAGCAAACAATGACACCGCCATTCTGGAGATGGGCGGCAAGTTGGAAGACGAGTTGTCTGGTGTGATGGCAATGTTGGAATCCGCCACAAAGGACACTGGTGCATATGGCGACTCGCTGAATGATGTGAGCGCAGCGCTCGACACAGAGCGGTCTCCCGCCGAAGTTCGCGTGCTGATGGAAACGCTTGTCACGGCGACCCGCACGATGGAAACGCGCAGCAAGCAGCTGGAAGAACGTCTGCACGAGAGCAAGGCGGAAGTCACACAACTGCGCACGAACATGGAAGAAATCCGCACCGAGGCCCTGACCGACCAGCTGACTGGCCTGCCCAATCGTCGCAATTTCGATGACAGCGTTGCTGCTTCCATGGAAAAAGCCGCAGAAGCAGGTACGCCCTTCACGCTTGTCCTCGGTGACATTGATCACTTCAAGAAGTTCAACGACACCTATGGTCATCAAACCGGAGACCAGGTGCTCAAGCTGGTTGCGCAGTGCATGCGCCACCACGTCAAAGATCCTCTCAAGCCCGCGCGCTATGGCGGCGAGGAATTTGCCCTCATTTTGCCCGATGTCGATCTGACTGCCGGCGTTAAGCTTGCTGATGAAGTACGGCGCACCATTGAGAGCAAAGAACTGGTCAAGAAATCAACGGGTGAAAACCTGGGTGCTGTAACAATGTCATTTGGTGCAGCCCTGTTCGCACCCGGAGAGAGCATTTCCGACCTTATCAAGCGGGCTGATGCATGTCTTTATTCTGCCAAACATGCAGGTCGCAACCAGGTGAAGTGGGAAGTCGACGCTGACCTAGAAGCGATTGCCAGCTAGGCATCCGGCCCACATCCTTCAGAAAAGCAAGCCAACCCCTACGTAACACTGCCCCGCACAAACGGCGTGATGCATCTTGCCGTTGTGTCTATTGGCATTGGCGTATTCTGCCGTTTGACGGTGACCGCAGGGCCGGTATTGTCGCTCGCAAATCAATACTGCGAGGCGGCCTGCAATGGACATGATTACCTTCGAAAAGCACGATACCGGCGTAGCGGTTGTTACGCTGAATCGCCCTGACGTGCTCAACAGCATGAACCCTCAACTGCTGGACGAGGTGCGCACTGCCATCCGACAGACACGCGATGATGCAGACATTGGCGCATTGGTGATTACTGGTGCGGGTCGCGGGTTTTGTGCAGGTGCAGATCTGACAGCGGGCTTCACGCCTCCCGCCTCAGCAACAATCGGTGACGGTGTGGCCCATAGTATGGAAATCGGCTTCAACCCGATGATCCGCGAACTCGCGGAACTGCCAAAGCCCGTTGTCTGTGCCGTAAATGGTATGACAGCCGGCGGCGGAGTTGGCCTCGCGCTGGCCGGCGATGTTGTATTCGCTGCTCGTTCTGCGAGCTTTGTGCAGGTGTTTGGCCCCAAGCTCGCTCTCGTTCCCGACTGCGGCGTGACATACTTTATGCCACGCCTGATCGGCCAGGCTCGCACCAGAGCACTTGCCATGAGCGGTGACAAACTTTCAGCGGAACAAGCGGCAGACTGGGGCCTTATCTGGGCTTGTGTTGATGACGACAAACTGATGGCTGAAGCGATGGCCTATGCTGAGAAGTTGGCGGCAGGTCCTACGGAAGCCTTTGGTGATATCAAGCAGGTACTTGATGTGACGTTTGACAACGATCTCAACGCCCAGCTCGACCTTGAAAAAGAAACCCAGCGCAAGCGCGGCAACCACCCAAATTTCACTGAGGGCGTCTCGGCATTCATGGAGAAACGCGCTCCGAATTTCTCGCGCTAACAGCGCCAACAAAACTCGACAACCGGGAGAGACTTCATGGAATTCAATAAAGTCAAAGTTGATATGGATGGCGACGTTGCCATCCTTACCCTGAATGATCCAAAGGCCCTCAATGCCGTGTCACCCGACATGCTTGAAGGCCTTGCGGACGCGCTGGAATGGATTGACACACCGGATAATGGCGTGCGTTGCGTCGTCATGACCGGCGAAGGCCGCGGTTTTTGCGCCGGTGCCAATTTGGCTGGTGGCCGCCCGGGTGAACGGCCCGGCGAGCAACGCTCCAATGCTCAGCCAGATGCCGGCCAGGCGCTGGAGCAAAAGTATCACCCAATTCTGCGCAAAATTCGCAAACTGAAAATGCCCTTTGTCACCGCGGTGAATGGTCCTGCTGCCGGGGTCGGCATGAGTTTTGCGCTGATGGGGGACATGGTTCTTGCCGCAAAGTCTTCGTATTTCCTGCAGGCCTTCCGTCGCATTGGACTGGTACCAGATGGCGGCTCCACCTACCTGCTGCCGCGTCTCATTGGCGTTGCGCGCGCCAAGGAACTTTCTCTCCTCGGCGAAAAGCTTCCAGCCGATACAGCTCTTAGCTGGGGTCTCATTAACCGGGTGTATGAAGACGATGCGCTGATTGGTGAAGCAATGAAGATGGCGAAGGACTTAGCATCCGGACCAACACGCACGCTTGGTCTTATCCGCGAAGCTTATGCCGATAGCTTCGACAATACGTACGAAGAGCAGCTCGACAAGGAACGCTGGCTGCAACGTGAGGCGGGCCGCACCGACGACTTCAAGGAAGGCGTGAAGGCTTTTCTGGAGAAGCGTCCTGCCGAATTCAAGGGCAACTAGATTTTTGCAGCACACGAGCAAAAGGCGGCGGGTCTTATGACCCTGCCGCCTTTTTCTTTGAGGCCCTTTTTTTCACCGCAGAGCGCTTGGTCCGCGGTTTCTTTTGTTTGGGCGGCGCGCCGGGCCCTTTGCGCTGGGATGGTGGCTTGGCTGCATCTGCACGCAAGGCCACGCTAACCGCATCACGCGCCCACGCAACAAACTCATCCGGCTCATCGAACAACCGTTCCGGTGCCTGCCAGTAAGACATTACACCGCGTTTGCCTGCCTTCGTCTCATAGGTGAAGGGGTCCATCCCTTCTGCTTCGAAGGCTGGTTGGTTCTGTTCATCAACCTTCAGATATAAAATCTCATTTGCGATCAGCCCGAACATCAACCCGTCCGCAAAGAGCCCGGATCCACCAAACATCCGGCGCGACTTCACCGGCCCCAGTGGAACCAGCATCTCAATGAGAAATTGGGTGTATTCGTTCGATACGGCCATGGCGGCTAAACTGCCGCAAAGCGCGCCCTAGGTCGAGGGCCGTTCTTCGGCAACAGGCGCTTTAGCCGGAGTGAGCGTTACGCTTTCACCGCAACCGCAAGCGTCCGTCTGATTGGGATTGTTGAACACAAAGCCCGACCGAAGCTTGGTCTCTTCGTAGTCCATTTCCATGCCTAACAGGAACAGGATGGACTTGGCATCAATCAAAATCTTGACGCCCTTGTCCTCCACCACTTCGTCCAATGGCGCTGTTTCTGTGGCGTAATCCAGTTTGTAGGCCATACCCGCACAGCCCGCATTCTCAAGACCAAGACGCACGCCCACAATCGGCTCATCGGATCGGTCGATAATTGCCTTGATCCGTTCCGCGGCTGTATCTGTCAGCGTTATTACTTGTCCTGCCATCTCTCTACTCTCTTCGGTACACCCTAACATGTGCTTATCGAGGGGCGTCACTTCAAGGCGCCCTCCGCCAAGGTCAAAACATGTTGAGCGCAACTCTTGCCTCATCTGACATCCGTTCTGGCGTCCAAGGAGGGTCAAAAACAAGGTTCACTTTCACATCGCCCACGCCATCGACGGAACTGATTGCGTCACTCACCCATTGGGGCATTTCACCTGCGACGGGGCAGCCTGGTGCCGTAAGTGTCATGTCCACCTCAATATCCCGGTCATCTGAGACATCAATTTTGTAAATCAGGCCAAGCTCATAGATGTCTACCGGGATCTCGGGATCATAGACGGTCTTGATTGCGCCGATCAGGTCGTCGGTCAGCATGTCCAGCTCACCCTGAGGGATGGCTGAGCCATTGACCCGCGCCTCATTGCTGGCAGGTTCCACGGCTTCTGTCTGTGTTTCAGTCATGAGTTCATCCATTACCCAAGAAACTCCCGCGCCTTCTCGAGCGCCACAACAAACGCGTCAACATCTGCACGTGTATTGTACATGGCGAACGAGGCGCGCGCAGTGCCAGGCACACCGAGGTGGGCCATCAGTGGTTCAGCACAGTGCTGCCCGGCCCTGATCGCAATCCCGGACCGGTCAATGATGGTTGCAACATCATGCGGATGCGCGCCTTCCATTGAGAATGACATGATCGCACCTTTGCCCGGCATAGTGCCGTGAATTGTAATCCAGTTGAGGTCCTGGACCTGTGCCGTTGCATAGGCAATCAAATCTGCCTCGTGCGCCCGGGCCGCCGCACGGCCAACGTCGTTCACATAGTCAATTGCTGCACCAAGTCCAATCGCCTGCACAATCGGAGGTGTTCCCGCTTCAAACTTGTGCGGGGCGTCCCCATAGGTGATTTCATCCATGTGGACTTCACGGATCATTTCACCACCGCCCTGATAAGGCTGCATCTCTGCCAGCAATTCGGCCCTGCCGTAGAGCGCACCGATGCCAGTCGGACCGTAAAGCTTGTGTCCGGTCATCACATAAAAATCGCACCCGATCGCCTGGACATCCACGTCCATGTGAACAGCGCCTTGGCACCCGTCAATAAGAACGGCGGCGCCATGGGCATGCGCCATGTCAGTGATTTTCTTGGCATCCACCACGCTGCCCAACACATTTGACATGTGCGTCATGGACACGAGTTTCGTTTTGGGACCAAGGGCTGCTTCAAAAGCAGCCATATCCAGCGATCCATCATCCAGCACAGGAACCCATTTCAGGACTGCCCCCTGACGCTCCCTCAGGAAGTGCCATGGCACGATGTTGGAGTGGTGCTCCATCATCGAGATAACAATCTCATCACCAGGCTGAATGATCGGCTGCAGGTACCCCTGCGCCACAAGATTCATGGCCTCGGTTCCACCTTTGGTGAAAATGATTTCATCAGTTGTTGGCGCATTTAGCAGCGCCCGCACTTTTTCTCGCGCGCCTTCAAAGGCCTGCGTGGACGCATTTGCCAGATAATGCAGACCACGATGGACATTGGCGTAGTCATTGGCATAAGCGTCGCGGATGGCATCCAACACTTGCACGGGCTTTTGCGCCGAGGCTGCATTGTCCAAATAGACAAGTGGTTTGCCGTAAATCTCCCGAGAGAGGATCGGGAAATCCGCGCGCACACGCTCTACGTCAAATGCCGGTTCGTTATGCGGTGCCAGACTGGAAATGGTTGCGGCTTCGCTCATATAGATGCCCCTTGTGCCGTATCTTTCGGCGCGCCAAGGCGCTCCGCCAGCAGCATCTTGAGAGCAACGGCAATCGCACCGTCGTCGAAGCCATCCACCACATCATCCAGGAAGCCGGCCACAAGCAACGCGCGTGCGGTATTCTCATCGATACCACGGCTCATCAGATAGAAAATGGCGTTTTGATCCGGCTCACCGATCGCGGACCCGTGCGCACAAATCACGTCATCGGCGTAAATTTCCAACATCGGCTTTGCATCCATTTCAGCCTTGCGGGAAAGGAGCAATGCTCGAGCCTGCATCTGTGAGTCAATTTTCTGGGCGTCCTTACGCACCAGGATAGACCCCTGAAAAACGCCGCGTGACGCGTCGTCCAGGACCGAACGAAAGGTCTCTTCGCTTTCGCAATTGGGTACCGCATGATCGACGAACAAAGTGTTGTCCATCACTGCTCTATCGCGCAGCAGGGATAGCCCATTGATACTTGCCTTTGTGTTTTCACCGGCAAAATGAACGTGCTCATCGGTGCGAGCTTTCCCCGTGCCAACGGCAAGACCAAGCGTTTCGTAGTTTGACGCCTTGCCAAGGGTGACCGACTTTTTTCCAACACGAACAACATCATCGCCATCTGCATATACGGCGGCATGGCGCAACGATGCATCATCGCCGATTACAAGCCGCAAGGCTCCCGTGGCAAAGACAGGTGCCCGCTTATCGTCGCCGCGGGTTTCAAGCAATGTCAGCTGCGCGCCCTCTTCGAGGACGACAAGGCTGCGCGTGTGGAAATGTGTACTGACGTCGCCAACCGCACGCCATTGAACCTCAATTGGCTTATGGACTTTCACACCCGCCGACACCCGAATTACGATGCCATCAATCGCGTATGCCGCATTTAGAGTGGTAACGGCATCCTGAGGTGCAATGGAAGACTCCAGCGCCTCAGATACCCAGGCAGCTTCACTATTCAGAGCCTCTGAGTAGCTCAAAAGCTCAACACCATCAGGCAAACCATCGAAGGAGGAGCGCGCCGCATCAAATCGACCGTTGATGAAAACAGCGACGTGCCTGTCCAACTCAGCAAAGAGGCCCGTGGCAGAGTCCGTGGTGTCAACGCTGGACGCTGCCGGGGTGACGGCAAGTGGGCCTGCCTTGGCCAACATCTGACGCAGATCGAAGTAGCGATATTCTTCAAGCCGCCTGTTCGGCAATCCTTCAACCGCAAACGCCTCGATGGCTTTGGATCGGGCACTGGCTTGGTGCGCCGCGCCGGGCAGCACCTTTGCTGCTGCCGCGTGGTCGTCCACTAGGCCGGTTTCGATATCCAAAGGCTCAACTGCTACTCTCGCCATGACTAAGCCGCGTCGCTCTTGATATCTGCGTAACCGGATTCTTCGACTTCTCGCGCCAGTTCCTTGGGACCAGATTTAACAATCTTGCCGCCTGCCAGAATGTGCACATGGTCAGGGACGATGTGATCGAGCAACCGTTGATAGTGAGTAATCACCAGCATGGAGCGCTCGGGTGAGCGCAATGCGTTTACACCCTCAGCGACAACACGCATCGCATCGACGTCGAGGCCTGAGTCTGTTTCATCAAGCACCGCAAATGTCGGCTCGAGCAGAGCCATTTGCAGTGTCTCAGCACGCTTCTTCTCGCCACCGGAGAAGCCGACATTGAGCGGACGCTTCAGCATGTCATCGGTGATGTTCAGGGCCTTGGCTTTCTCACGTACCAGCTTGAGGAACCTGACCGCATCCAACTCGTCTTCACCCCGCGCAACCCGCACAGCGTTTAGAGCCGTTTTAAGGAACGTCATCGTGGTGACGCCGGGCACTTCTGTTGGATACTGAAACGCGAGGAACACACCTGCAGCGGCACGCTCATTGGGCTCAAGTTCAGTCAGGTCCTTGCCATTGAAAAGGATTGAGCCGCCAGTCACCTCATAGCCGGACCGGCCGGCCAGCGTGTAGGACAGCGTTGACTTGCCAGAGCCGTTGGGGCCCATGACTGCGTGCACCTCACCGGGATTAAGGGTGAGGTTGATCCCTTTCAGGATTTCCTTGCCGCCGACTTCAACATGCAGGTCTTTGATTTCAAGCATTCTAATTATCCGTATTACGCAAAAATGTGGTGGCGCCCAACGCAACGCCGATGCCGACCCCTACTGCAATCCAGGTGCTGAGTTCATCCGTTGCCACGCCTATGGCGACGCCAACTCCAGTGCCGATGGCAATCCAGGTACCCATGTTCATTAGCCGACGCTCCCTTCAAGGGAGATACCCACCAGCTTTTGAGCTTCTACGGCAAATTCCATCGGCAGTTGCTGCAGCACTTCACGGCAGAAGCCGTTGACGAGAAGCGCGACGGCTTCTTCTTCCGGCAGGCCGCGGGCCTGACAGTAGAAGAGCTGATCTTCCGACAGCTTCGATGTGGTGGCTTCATGCTCAAGCACGGCCGTCGGGTTGCGGCTTTCGATGTACGGCACTGTGTGGGCCGAGCATCTGTCCCCAATCAGCAGACTGTCACACTGAGTGAAATTGCGTGCGTCTTCAGCAGACGGATAAATGCTCACCAGGCCACGATAGGCGTTGGACGATTTTCCCGCGGAGATACCTTTCGAAATGATCCGGCTCTTCGTGTTCTTGCCCAGATGGATCATCTTGGTCCCGGAGTCGACCTGCTGCGCGCCATTTGAAATGGCGATGGAGTAAAACTCGCCAGACGAGTTGTCTCCACGTAACACGCAGCTTGGATATTTCCAGGTTACTGCGGAGCCGGTTTCGACCTGCGTCCAGGAGATCTTTGAGTTGTCTCCGCGGCAGTCTCCGCGCTTGGTCACAAAATTGAAGATACCACCCTTGCCGTCTTCATCGCCCGGGTACCAGTTCTGCACTGTCGAGTATTTGATTTCAGCATCATGGTGAGTGACAAGCTCCACCACCGCAGCATGGAGCTGGTGTTCGTCCCGCATGGGGGCGGTGCAGCCTTCCAGGTAGCTCACATACGAGCCTTCATCAGCGATGATCAGGGTGCGCTCAAACTGCCCCGTGTCGCGTTCGTTGATGCGGAAATAGGTCGACAGCTCCATCGGGCAGCGAACACCCTTGGGGATGTATACAAACGACCCGTCAGAGAACACTGCGGCGTTCAGAGCGGCAAAATAGTTGTCTGTCGCGGGCACAACACTGCCGAGATACTCTTTCACCAATTCTGGATGAGAATGTACGGCCTCTGAGATTGGGCAGAATACCACGCCAGCCTCAGACAGTTTCTCTTTGAATGTTGTAACCACGGACACACTGTCGAACACGGCATCAACAGCAACGCCCGCGAGCATCTTTTGCTCGTTCAATGGAATCCCGAGCTTCTCATAGGTGCGCAGGAGTTCAGGATCGACTTCATCCAGACTCTTTGGGCCGTCACCCTGACTCTTGGGTGCGGAGTAGTAGTAGTAGTCCTGATAGTCGATTTTTGGATAGTTGACCTTGGCCCAGTCGGGTTCTTCCATTTCCAGCCAACGGCGGAAGGCTTCTAGGCGGTACTCAAGCATCCATTCGGGCTCGCCCTTTTTGGCCGAGATGAACCGAACTGTGTCCTCATTCAGACCCTTGGGAGCCTTGTCGCTCTCAATGTCCGTATAGAAACCATATTTGTACTTGTCGCCCTGGCCGAGGCCTTCGACGTCACGCACTGTTTCTTGAACCGCTGCCATACCCTTACCTACTCACCTGCAGTTCGGACCGCGTGGCCCTCGCTGGAAACATGACCCGCATCAGCGGGGCGAATTCTCTTCAAAGCCTGCTCGAGAGCGGAACAAAACCGTTCAACATCCTGATCGGTCGTATTCCATCCCATGGACACGCGGATTGCTCCACCTGCGCGGCTTTCATTGATGCCCATGGCTTCAAGCACATGACTGCGCGCCACTTTGCCCGATGAGCACGCTGAGCCGGAACTGACACAGACCCCACCGAGGTCGAGCGCCATCAAAAGCGTTTCCGCTTTCACTCCATCAAATGCAATGCAACTGGTGTTTGGCAACCGCTCTGCCGCAGGGCAGATCACCGCACCCACATGACCTGTGGCATCAGCGATTTGTAGAGCGCGTGCTTCCAGTTCATCACGCAAGGGGGCCAGGGCCTGAAGCTGCGCCTGACTTTCTGCTGCTTTGTCTGCAGCAGCACCAAAGCCGGCAATTCCGACAACATTTTCTGTGCCAGCACGGCGGCGCAACTCTTGCCCGCCGCCGCGAAGCATTGGCTCGACACGTCCCTTGCCACGCACAACCAACGCACCGACGCCTTGCGGGCCGCCTATCTTGTGGGCGGAAATTGCCATTGTATGCGCACCACCCAAAGGAGACAGAGGCAATTTGCCCACATGCTGGACGGCGTCCACGTGCACACGACCACCAGCCTCTTTGACACATTGGGTGATCTGCAGGACGGGTTGAACGGCACCCGTCTCGTTGTTTGACGCCATTACACATACAAGGGCCGGCCGCGTATCTGTCTGCAGGTCGTCAACAAGTGCAGCAATATCGGCCATACCATCTGAATCAACGCCAAGCTGCTTGACGTCAACGCCGCTTGCGGCAGCCGTATCTATGACGCTTGCATGTTCCGTTGCCACCACAATCAAACGCTCAACGGCGCCCGAGGCCAATGTCCCGGTAATTGCAAGGCTGTTGGCTTCCGTCCCACCGGATGTGAACACAACCTCATCCGGCACAGCTGCCACCAGGGACGCAACACTTGCGCGCGCGTCTTCCACAAGACGCTTCGCCACCCTGCCCGCCCGATGGACGGACGACGGATTACCACCACCAGCCAGCGCATCCATGGCAGCGACCATGGCCTCGCGCGCTTCGGGACGCAGTGGCGCCGTCGCATTGTGATCAAGATATGTGGTTGCCTGTGCCACAGGTGGTGAATGGTCCTGTTAGTTTGAAACGGAAATACTGCGTGTTGGTCGCCTATTCGCCAGCTGCAACTGCACCAGCATAGTTGGATGCTTGTGGCGCCGGTTGGGATGAGGAGGACGTTGGCGATGCCTGGGACCCGATTTGTGATCCCTCGCCACTTTCAGCGTCCTCATAGATGCCACTGCGTCCAAGCACCCGACGATGGATTACGTCGCCCAGCGACACTTCACTGAGGAAGAGGTGTATCTGACGGCTCAATTCGTCCCACAGATCATGGGTAATGCAACGCGCGCCGTTGCCAAGGCATCCTTCGCCGGAACTCTCCTTGCAGCGTGTTGCTTTGATTGGCTCATCGACAGACAGGATAATGTCGGACACCTGGATGTCTTCCGGATCCCGCGCAAGATGGTAGCCGCCGCCCGGACCGCGCACGCTTTTCACGATGCCTGCCCTGCGAAGCTTCGCGAACAGCTGCTCGAGATAGGACAGTGAAATTTCCTGACGACCTGCAATCTCGCCGAGAGACACTGGCTTCTTGCCGCCAAACCGGGCCAGATCCGCCATTGCCATGACCGCATACCGGCCTTTGGTACTGAGTTTCATAAGGTCTTCTCCGTCAGCGTAGCCATTATTTGACTATCGCCGTGATGAGGTATCCCAAACCGGCCACATCTGTGCCCAACACAATGCGGCAGCTGAGCTACCAATGACCCCCAATTTTCAAGTGCCGTGTGATGACCCCACATGGCCCTCCGCAAGCGCCGCTGCGCTGACCTCGCGCGGAATGCTTGCAATCGCCATAACTGCTTATGCTATGAGAAGCATCAAGCTGGCGCTATGTGAGCTAGAAATAATAAACCCGAGTGTTTTAGTCAAGAAAAGGATGCGGGAAAAAGCCCATAAAAATGGGCATTTTTTGTATGTGGGTATTCTATACCAACCTTGTGAGGTTGGTTTAATCAGCCACCCCGCGGTGTAAACCATCCATGCCCGACGTGATTTTCAACGGCCCTGCGGGCCGTATCGAAGGCCGCTACCACCATCAAGGCAAGCCAAACTCCCCAATTGCGCTGATTCTGCATCCCCATCCGCAGTTCGGCGGCACGATGAACAATCAGACGGTCTACGAACTGTTTTACATGTTCGCTAATCGGGGTTTCTCAGTGCTGCGCTTCAATTTTCGTGGTGTCGGGCGCAGCCAAGGCGGCTTTGACGGCGGGATTGGTGAGCTGTCTGATGCCGCCGCAGCTCTTGACTGGCTCCAGACCTACAATGTCGACAGCCGCACCTGTTGGGTCGCCGGCTTCTCGTTCGGCGCCTGGATTGGCATGCAGCTGTTGATGCGTCGCCCGGAGATTGACGGGTTCATCTCTGTTGCGCCGCCGGCCAACTCTTATGATTTCAGCTTCCTTGCCCCCTGCCCGTCATCCGGCATCTTCGTGTCTGGTGATCAGGATCAGGTGGCGCCGGTTGATGATGTGGAAAAACTCGTTGAGCGCCTGCGCGCACAAAAAGGCATCACTATCGATCAGGAAGTCATCAAAGGCGCAAACCACTTCTTTGAAACTGGCTCCAAGCAAATGCTTGATACGGTAGCGACCTATCTCGACCGACGCCTTGTTGAAGATCAGCAGGCGAAAGATGCGAAGAAAGACGGCAAGTAGGATTGATTACCTGCCTCCAAGATGACCCTAGGCGGCGCGCGTGCTGGTTTTGTGTAGCGTGCCGCCTGTCATCGGCTTGGAAACCCCGGTGGTTGTGGGCACCGATAGTGGCAATCCCTTGAGATTGCGCACGGCCAGGTAAGCAAACGCCTCAGCCTCCAGCGTATCGCCGCGCCAACCTGCTTCTTCAGCAGCGATGACGCGCACCCCAAGCCGACGCGCCAGTTCGCCCATCAGGACCGGGTTACGGCGCCCGCCTCCTACCACAATCCATTGCTTTGGGGGCTCTGGTAGGTGCTCCAGTGCACGGGCAACGCTTTCAACGGTGAAAGCCACCAATGTGGCTGCCCCATCTGCATTTGATAGTTCCGCGGCTGCCTCAGCTGAAAAATCCAGTCGATCAAGCGATTTTGGCGGCTTGCGGTCGAAATAAGCGTTGGTCAGCATGGTTTTCAGCACGGCCTCGTTGACCGTGCCTGCCTTGGCAAGGGCGCCATTGTGATCAAATGGTTCGCCTATTTTTTCTAGCGCCCATTCATCAATCAGGGCATTCGCAGGACCTGTATCGAAAGCGACTGGATCTGGGCCGTCATTCGGACCAATCCAGGTGACATTTCCAATCCCGCCAAGATTCAACACGGCCAATGGATGGCCGCTCATGTCATGGGCAAGGGCCAAATGATATAGCGGCGCCAGGGGCGCCCCCTCGCCTCCTGCGGTCATGTCTGCAGACCGAAAGTCATTCACCACGTCGACGCCGGTTTCGGCTGCCATCAGCGATCCGTCGCCAAGTTGCAGCGTCCAGCCCTGATCCGGCCGGTGCGCGACGGTCTGACCATGAAAGCCAATCACATCAAACTCTGATGCCGACATATTGGCTTCACTCATCAGCTGGTTCACGACATCAGCCTGCATAAGCGTAATCTCACGCTCCAGCTCGAGCAGGTTTTGAGGTAGTGGACGCGGTGCAGACAACGCCATTGCGCCTGCCAACTCGCCGGCCACCCGATCCCGCAAAGCCCTGGGATAAGGTACCGCAAGGGATGGCCCGGCTTCGACATGTGAGTAACCGTCGGTCGTCACGATGGCAGCATCCACGGCGTCCATAGACGTGCCACTCATGAGCCCGATGGCTTTATGGAGTTGATTGGCATCAGACATTGTCGGGCTCCAGTCATTTGGCAGGTCTGCCGTTCGCCACGGGACGCTTTGCGTTGGCAGGCCGACATGCTAATCCCCCGCCTTCACGGAACCAATATCGATCACCCGCCATTTCCTTTAGGCCTACACGCCTTCCGCCTCCAATCAAAGCGACCAGAACATGCCGAGCTACAAATCAGACTTTCTGAACCACCTCGATGAGCGCGGTTTCATTGCACAATGCTCCGATGCCGACGCGCTTGAAGAAAACCTCTCCAAGGGCGTGGTAACGGGCTATATCGGTTTTGATTGCACGGCTCCAAGTCTGCATGCGGGCTCACTTGTCCAAATCATGATGCTCCGGGCCCTCCAAAAAGCAGGGCATCGACCAATCGTAGTCATTGGTGGCGGCACTACCCGCATTGGTGACCCGTCGTTCCGGGACTCAGCGCGGCCCCTGCTGGACGACGACGCGATCGCCAAAAACAAGGAAGGCATCCGCAAGGTCTTTTCGAAATTCCTCAGCTTTGATGACGGGCCCACCGGCGCCTTGATGGTGGACAATCGTGAATGGCTGGATGGACTTGATTATGTTGATTTCCTGCGAGATGTGGGGCGTCACTTCTCGGTCAATCGGATGTTGTCTTTTGAAAGCGTGAAGGCCCGACTGGAGCGTGAGCAGAACCTTTCGTTCCTGGAATTCAACTACATGATTATCCAGGCCTACGACTTCGCGGAGCTTTACCGGCGGTACGACTGCACCTTGCAAATGGGCGGGTCTGATCAATGGGGTAACATCGTCAATGGCATCGACCTGGGACGGCGCATGGATGATTCCGCGCTCATCGGTCTGACATCACCACTTCTCACAACATCGTCCGGCACCAAGATGGGCAAGACGGCCGATGGTGCGGTCTGGCTAAATGAAGACATGCTGCCTGCCTATGACTACTGGCAGTACTGGCGCAATTGCGAGGATGCGGACGTCGGCAAGCTCTTACGGCTCTTCACGGATCTGTCTCTTGACGAAATAGGCAGGCTCGAAAAGCTCGAAGGAGCAGAGCTCAATGATGCCAAAAAGGTTCTGGCTACCGAGGCAACAGCTATGGCGCACGGGCGCGCTGCCGCTGAATCTGCCGAGGAAACAGCTCGCAAAACCTTTGAAGAAGGTTCCGTCGCATCCGACCTGCCGACCGTCGCAATAGCAGCCGATATGTGGGCTGATGGGCTTGGTCTTCTCACAGCTTTGGTCGAAGCAAAGCTGAGCGCTTCCACCAGCGAGGCCCGTCGCCTCGTGCACGGGGGCGGCGTGCGCATCAATGATGATCAGGTCAGCGACTGGCGCCGGTCTCTGGGCGAAGATGATATTCGCGATGGCGCAATCAAACTTTCCGCCGGCAAAAAGCGCCACGTATTGATCAAGAAAGCTTAGTCACCTAGCCGTCATCACCCGCGCCGCGCGCGCTGCTTTCCGGCGCAGCTTCTGCAGTTGTATCTACATCGGCGGGCTGACTGTTTTCCGGGGAAACATTGGGTTCAGTTGGCGTGTTCGTTGGAACGTCGTCGCTCGCGCTGCCGCCAATCTCAAAAATACGGCGCAGGATGCCCGGCAGAAGGGCCGCTGCGGGATTTACGATCACTTCCGGATCGTTGGATTTGCCTGAAATTCCGTAGGTGATGCCGAAAACACCCTCACCTTCTCGGCCAACGAAAAGTTCACCAATGACGGGAATGTTCCCAAGAAAGCTGTTGACGGTGTATGCCGGAATGATTGTGCCGCCCAGGTCAATCTCATCGGTCTCACGATCCACATGACCCTTGATGGTTGCACCGATCGCAGGTCCGGACAGGATCGCGTCTTTCAGGTCGATGGCTCGCGCATTGACCCGCACCGGTGCGTCCAGCCGGGTGAACAAGATGCCCTCACCCTGAAGTGTATCCCTGATGCCTGTCAGTGAACCGAGTGTCAAAACATCAGCCACGATAGGTGCATTTCGGATGCGCAGTGTGTCGCCGGTCAGGCGTCCTTCCAGTGGACTGCCGTCCAGTCGATCGTCAATCTCAGCTGAAAAATCCACATTGCCGCCATCCATATTGTCGTAGAGGTCCAGCCCCCGAAGCACGGCGCCCGCATTGCGAGATGTTGCTTCAACCTTCCGGGTGCCATAGGTCGTCGGCTTCATCTCGATGTCGAGGTCCCCACCGGTCTCAAATACACCGTCCACCGACAGTTCCTGCATACGTGAACCAACCATCTTCAAGGATGCTGTCACGCCAGTCAGCACTTCCCCCACATGGGCGGTAACTCGGTCCACGTTGGCATTCGCTAAAATGACTTCATCAGACACTTCGTCCCCTTCAGAAGCTGGTGCGTCTGCAAACAGGTCATCCAGAAAATCCCGGGCATCAAACGCGGGACCATTCACGTCAATACGAACTATTCCGTCCTCGGGAGACCGAACCGCAACCCCGGACAGGTCGGTTCCATTTGCCAGAAGCAACCGCGAGACGGATGCATGCTGCATGGTCCCGTTTGGATCGAAAAAAGCGCTGCCCTGCAGTTGAACGCCCTGACCTGACATGCTCATTCCCGACAGAGTTATGCTGCCGTCATCGGCCTGCGTGTAATTGCCTGCCAGAGTTGCGGGAACGCCCGAATCTTTACGCCATGCAATCAATGGTTCCACGACCGTTACAGGGCCGAGGTCAGCTTCAAATTCGGCTGTCGCAATATCAGGGCCTCGTCCCTTGAGAACAGCCTGCACAGGAAGAGACCCCTGAATGTTCCGGACGATACCGACGCCAAGCTGAGTTCGGGTGGCGTCGTCAAAGATACCTGTGACATCAAACGTGCTGCCTGGTCTTTTGCCCGCATTGAAGTCCTCAACCCATTTCAGCGAGATTGGCGTTCCCGCCAAGACCATGGTGCCATTGGCTCTCAAATGCGTGTTCGACACAGTGAAGGCCATGTCACCACCGTTGAGCGTCACACCCTGGCTGATATCCGGCATATCAAGCTGGGTTGCGCGTCCGGACGCACCAAAGCCGACATCCTCGAACAACAGCAAACTGCGCATTGGCAGCGTTACCTTGATCTGGGTGGTACCCGTTCCTGACACCTCATTCGGGTCAAGGCCAAAGCGGCTTATGTAGCCGAGCGGTTCCTGATCAATCAGCGAAAGAATAGCGGTCATGGATCCGGCCGCCTTCACATCAATGAAAGCGTCGTTACCACGAATGTGGAAGTCTTCTGTCCTGAAGCTTCCGTCAGTTACCTGAATGAGACCACCCGACGGGGGGGCAATTTCACCCCCAACCATCTTTGCCTCAAACGCATTGCCCTTCAGATCCAGCGACCCGCGCGCGTAGCGAATGGGAGAGAGATCACCCAGGTAGCGCACCTGCAAGTCTGCAAATTGCACGTTGAGAGAAACGGCATCGTCAGGAAGCGGCGTAGCATCAAGCGCGCCATCGGGCGCATCGATTTTGAGGACACCTTGATCGAGGTATCCGCCTGTGATGTTTGAGACAACCCAATCGCGTGCACCGGTGCCTACTCTGGGTGGCCACATCTGCATCAAGTCACTTACGAGCAGTTGCTCTATCTCCCCGTCAAGCACCACAGAAAGTGGTCCTTCTGTCAGACCGGAGAGCTGTCCAGCGACCGACACATATCCTTCTCCAAGTGCCATCGACGCGTTTTCAATGTCGAGACGGCCGTCTCCGAGCGCATATTTCAGTGTCGCCTCAAGCCCATCAACTCGCGCGATACCAACCGTGACGTTTGGAATATTGATAGCAACAGGCTGCGTCTCGACGGACAAATACACGTCTTCGATGCCGCCGGCATCGGCAACGGTTATCTCGCCGCGACCAGCCACCGACAGGTCGATGGCCTCGCCTTTGACGGCAAGCTCATCCAGTTCGACAACACCTTCCGGCCAGGTCACCCGGCCTTTGATGTGCGCACTATCAATCTCATAACTCCAGGGGCGAGGTGTGTAGGGCGGCGGGATGTCTTCAGGTTGTGGCTTGCCGTCATAGCCAAGTGGCTTTGGTGGATAGAAAGGCTCGGGCTCATTGATCGGCAGAACGAGTTCTCCGGGCCCGGCATTCAAATCGACTTCAAGGTCCGCAATGGAGAGGCCATCTCGGTTCAGCTTCGCCGTCACCCGGCCCGAGACGGCGCTGTTGATCATTGCAAGCGGTTCAAGCGCAACCATCGTCCGTGCAAAATCCGGGAGCATGATGTTGTTGAGGTTCGCCACAATGACCACAGGTTCATCAGGACCCGAGGCGCGAACAGTCCCTATGAAATCCCACTCCCCGCCTGGAGATAGAACATGAGCATTTATGACGCCGGCCATTCCGATTGGTGTATTGCGAAATTCAAGTCCCACATCGGATGCCAGCCAAAGACCACCTGACCGTTGATCAAATACGGTGATCGCGGCATCGCGGATGCTAAGCCCTTCCAGATGTCGACCCGCATCTGCATCGTCTCCAGGGGATGCCACGGCCTCAATAAGCGTGGCCAACAGAGCATCGCCCTCCTCCGACACCGCAGGCTCCGGTGCGGGAAGCGCTGCACCGTTTCTGGTCAGGCCGAAGCTGATTGTGCCTTCTGCACTTCGCACCAGCGTTAGCGATGCGCCTTCAAACACCAGTTTTTTGGGCACCAACCGGCCCGCAAGCGCGGCGCGCAGGTTGAAGTCGATTGCCAGTTTCGGCACCGACACAACTTCCTGATCTTCTTCACCAAGGATGACGACATTGACCGCCTGCAGCTCCAGGGCGCCTTGCCCATCCGCCCAGGCGATGACCATGTCTTCGATATCAATGCGATTGTCGGGTAATTGATCGTTGGCAGCCTGCTCGACAAATGGCGTCAGGAAGCTGACCGGCAGTGGGCCCTGCGACAACCGCCATGCAGCCGCCGCAGCAAGCAGCAACGCGACGGCGGAAAGCCCCGCAACAACTTCGAGAGCGATTTTGGTAGCCGGACGGATCAAAAGGTCAGTATCTCGTTTCCTGTGTGCTGCCCCTCACATATGCGCGAGACCAGCTGGCTTTCATCGATTTCCGTGAAAGCCCTATCGAATCAACGCCCATAATGGCAAAAACCGTGGCCAAAAGGGTGTACAGAGGTGCCCATTTCCTCGGAGCGCACCATATTGCTCAATTATGGCCTTTGCGCGTCAGACGAACCGACACACGCCGGCCGGCAAGCAACTTTACGGGAGACATAAGAATGGCGAGCGAACTGGTAGAAGGCAAAAAAGCCCCGGCATTTTCCATGCCGACAGATGGCGACGGCAAAACCGCCCTCAAGGACTACAAAGGCCAGCCACTGGTTTTGTACTTCTATCCAAAGGACGACACATCGGGTTGCACCAAGCAGGCAATCGGTTTCACGGAACATTTGAAGGCGTTCGAAAAAGCCGGAGCTGCTATTCTTGGGGTCTCACGAGACCCTGTGAAAAAGCATGACAAATTCAAAGACAAGCATGACCTCAAGATCGCCCTTGGATCGGATGAAGAGGGCAAGGTGACAGAGGCGTATGGCGTCTGGGTGGAAAAGAGCATGTATGGCCGCAAGTATATGGGCATTGAGCGCTCGACGTTTCTAATCGACAGCAATGGCAAGATTGCCCGGGTCTGGCGCAAGGTGAAAGTTCCAGGGCACGTGGAGGATGTCCTTGAGGCTGTAAAAGCGCTTTGAGTGCATCGGCACCCAACCACGGCCTGGCGGCCCAGGCCGTTGCTGTGCTGATGACTGCCAATGCGTCTGAAAAAGCGCTGGCTGTCAGGCGCATGGCTGCCGACTGGCGCAGCGGCAAACTGCAGTGGCCCGGCTTAAAGGTAGAGGTGCCCGACCGCCCGGCTCGCCCGAGCAAGCCAGAGCTGCTTGCTCCCCGCGCCATGAAACGTCGCGGACCGGGCAGTTTGGCCGGGCGCATCGCCCTCCTCCACGCCCTTGCACACATTGAACTCAATGCAATTGATCTGGCTTGCGATCTTCTTGCACGGTTTACCAACGACAGGGAGACCCCTCTGCCGACAGCATTTGCTGATGACTGGGTGAAAGTGGCCGACGAAGAAGGCAAACACTTCTTGATGCTGGAAGCTCGGCTCCGCGAATTGGATGCCACATATGGCGACCTCCCGGCTCATGACGGACTCTGGCAGGCCGCTGAGGCCACCTCTCACGACTTTGCGGCCCGTCTGGCTATCGTCCCGCTGGTGCACGAGGCCCGCGGGCTGGACGTCACTCCTCAAACAGTCTCTGCATTGGAGCGGGCCGGCGACCAACAAAGCGCCAAAGTCCTGCAGACAATCTACGACGACGAAATTGGACATGTGTCCGCAGGTGTCACCTGGTTCGCTGACGCAGCCATGCGTCGCAACCGGGACCCAAAAGAGCTTTTTGACGCATCGGTTGATGCCTATCACACGGGTAAGCTTAAAGGCCCATTCAATGAGGATGCACGACGTGAAGCAGGGTTGGCCGCATTGTTCGCTGGCACATGACCTGCATTGTTTCTGACGTCCCCTTGTTCGGGTAGGTGAAAGTGATTTTTCCTCCGAATTCTGCGGGAAAATTTCGCAAGGCGAGGTCCAGCTGCTGGCGCCTGTCCGCTTTTGAAACGCTTTTGGGTTGATTTCGATTAACTAGGTTAGGGATTCTTAACCTCAACCGGTTGAAATCGCTGAAGCAATACGGTTCTATGCCCCTTCTTGGGGGCTCAGACGCTTAGAGGGGTAAAGTGTCAAATAACTCCGATTTTTCGGGTTCGGTGGTACGGGGGTTCCGCCGAGTATTCACCGAACGCCAGTTCTATTTGCGCAGCCATGGACAGGTCCAGTTCATGGCCCTGTCAGCGTGGACGCAGGCCGTCCTTGCCTTGGGCGCGGTCTTTTTCCTGGGTTGGGTCGGCTTTACGTCGGTGAACGTGGTTTTCCAGGACCAGATCATCGCCGCCAAAGACCGCAAGTTCATTCGCATGCAGTCTGCCTACGAGCAGCGCATTGCTGAGATGCAGTCGTCCTATGATGAAGTGTCCACTGAGATGGTCCTCGCCCAGTCGCGCTTCCTGTCGCAGACAAGCGATCTGGAAGCCAAGCACGGCCTTCTCGCAGACCTTTTGAACCACAGCCGCGAAGTGCGCAGCCAGCTTGATGACATGCGCAAGAAAGTTGCCGGTCTGCCCGGGACCAACAAGCGCAAGGCTGATGGGGAGACCCGTATTATGCTTCGGCCAGCACCGGTCGAAGGCGCCTTTCGTGAGAGCCGGGTTCAAGTTTCGCCACCACATCTCAACATGAACAGTTCCAGCGGCCAGGGCGGTGCATATACCGACCTTGCCCAGGCAGCCGACGGTCTTCGCCATGAAGAAAAAGTCGCGTTCATGGATCACCGGCTTGAAAATCTGGATCTTGTGCAGCAGCACCTGGTTAACCGGATCGAAGAAGAAACTGATCTGGAGATCAAAGAAATTGAGTCCATCATCCGCATGACCGGCTTCGACCCGGATGCGATGGCGGAAGACATGACCCTTGAGGCCGTGGCTGAAGGTGGCCCGTTCATCAACTTCGCAGACACGGTTCTGCCGGATGGCGAGACCAGCGAAGGGTTTGACCGACAGATTTTCCGGGTTGCTACCAATCTGGATCGGATTTCCGTTCTCAATCAGGCCCTTCGGCAACTGCCGCTGGCAAAACCGATCTATGGCATTGAGACCACAAGTAACTTCGGCGCGCGCGTTGATCCCTTCAACCGCAAGCTTGCATTCCACTCCGGCATTGATTTTGCCGGACCCTACGGCACCAAAGTGCACGCTCCCATGGCCGGTAAGGTCGTCTATGCGGGCTGGCGTGGCGCCTATGGGCGGTTCGTCGAAGTTGACCATGGAAATGGCATAAAGACGCGCTACGCTCATCTAGCCAGCATTAAAGTCAAAGTTGGCGACGTTGTTGAGTTTCGTGAAACTCTTGGCAAGGTAGGATCATCTGGTCGCTCCACAGGCCCGCACCTCCACTATGAGGTCTGGGTTGATGGAAAAGTCCAGAATCCAGCCAAATTTTTGAAGGCAGGTCAGTATGTTCTCGAAGAAGGATAGCGGTAGCGTGGCGAAAGCCGCCCCCGCCCCCGCGCCACGCCGCGGACGTTCCGCACCGTCCATTATTTCGGATGACCTCGTCGTCCACGGCAACCTCATTGCAACCGGCGACATCCAGATTGATGGCACGGTAGAAGGCGATGTCCGCAGTCAGTCACTGACCGTGGGCGAGCACGCGACCATTACAGGCGCTGTGATGGCCGACGACATTGTTGTTCGCGGCCGCATTGTCGGCTCCATTCGCGCCCGCCGCGTGCAGCTGGCAACCACGTGCCACGTTGAGGGCGATATCCTCCACGAAGCTCTGGCTGTTGAAACAGGTGCGTTCTTTGAAGGCAATTGCCGCCATTCAGATGACCCACTGGGTGATGAAATGCCGTCATCAGCGCCAAGCAGTGAGGCACCAGCATCTCTCAAGATTGCAGATGCACAACGCCCCACGCCTGAGAAACAGGCTCCGTCAGCGCCAGCTGCCAAGTCTGCCAACACAGCGCCGGCGTCAAAGTCAGACGAAGGCAAGGGCGGTGTGGTCGTAAAGGACGGCGCAGTTGTGGTTCGCCGCCCAGCTGCCCAGTAGGCATTTCAGGAATTAGACGAAAAAGGCCCGCGGAATGCTCCGCGGGCCTTTTTGTTTTCAGCGTGGAAAGCCGGACTTCAAAGTCAGCTATTCCGCGACCTCAGCTGTAGCCTGTTCTTTTTCTTCTACCTTGTTAGCCAGAGCGGCTGCCAGGAACGGGTCAATGCCACCATCGAGTACGGCGGAGGGATTACCAATCTCCACACCAGTGCGCAGATCCTTTACCAGCTGATATGGCTGCAACACATAGGACCGTATCTGGTGACCCCAGCCGATATCGGTTTTGCTGGCCGCCTGCTCCTGGGCTTCCTCTTCACGCCGCTGCAGCTCTGCCTCGTAAATGCGGGCCCTCAGCATCGTCCAAGCTGTTGCCTTGTTCTTGTGTTGCGAGCGCTCATTTTGGCACTGAACCACAATTCCGGTTGGATTGTGGGTGATGCGGACCGCGCTGTCCGTCGTGTTCACATGCTGCCCGCCAGCGCCCGACGCGCGATAGGTATCGATGCGGACGTCAGATTCCGGGATGTCGATCTCAATCGAGTCATCAACAATCGGATATACCCAAACGCTGGCAAAACTCGTATGACGGCGGGCCTGACTGTCATAAGGAGAAATTCGCACCAGGCGATGGACGCCTGACTCCGTCCGCAGCCAGCCATATGCGTTGTGGCCTTTTATCTGCAGCGTTGCAGACTTGATGCCAGCTTCGTCGCCCTGTGTTTCTGCAACCAGGTCTACCTTGTAGCCCTTGGCTTCGCCCCAGCGCATGTACATGCGCAGCAACATCTGGGCCCAATCATTGGACTCGGTGCCACCAGCACCGGCGTGGACTTCCAGGTAGGTGTCGTTGGCGTCCGCCTCTCCAGACAGCAGTGTCTCCAGCTCACGCTCCGCAGCGACGTCACGCGCTGCCCTCAAACTGGCCTCAGCTTCAGCGACCACCTCGTCATCGCCTTCTGCTTCGCCCATCTCAATGAGTTCCACATTGTCAGACAATGCACTTTCAAGGTCGCGGTAGTTCTTCAGGGCAGTTTCAAGCCGGGTGCGGTCGCGCATAACGGCCTGTGCCTTTTCGGGATCGTCCCAAAGGCTGGAGTCTTCTGCCCGCTCGTTGAGCTTCTCTAGTTCCCGTTCCGTCTCGGCGGGGTCAAAGATGCCTCCTCAGCAGCGCAAGCGACTGCTGGAGTTCGTCAACGAGATCACGGATCTCGGCACGCATGGATACTCTCCTGAAATCCATCTTCCGGCGGCGGCTTTCCCCGATCTGCCTACTTCATTGGTAGGCAGATGCCGCCTGCTCGTCAGACGTAAATGTGAAGCGCGGAACCTAGGCCCGGAAGGCCGGTCAGTAAAGCCCGCCTGTGCCAGTTCCCAATGTGGGAACCGGCGGCGGTGGCGTGTTGTTGCCTGATGCAAATGTGTCGGTTGTTGTACCGCGCAATACCTGTGATGGCGCGCGAGGCTCCGTTCCAGCCTTGAACGCTTCAAGAATGGCCCCGTCACTGCCAGGCCGCGCAATCAGTCCAGATTTCCCGTTGACGCGCACAAGTGTGACCCCAGGCGGAATGCGGAATGGAATGGCTGGTTTGTCAGCAAGAGCTTCGCGCATTACATCGCGGAACACGGGAGCTGCAAGACCACCGCCTGTTTCACCGCGTCCCATAGGTTTGGGCTCATCAAAGCCAACGAACACACCGAGTGCCAGATCAGGTGAAAATCCGACAAACCACGCATCCTGCTCCCGGTTTGTAGTTCCGGTCTTGCCTGCCAAGGGTTTGCCAATAGAGGCAATGGTTCGTCCGGTACCGCGCTGGACAACGCCGCGAAGCATTGACACCACCTGGTATGCCGTACGCGGATCAATAACCCGCTCTCGTGTGTCTGAGATACTTGGAGACGCCTGACCTGCCCATTCATTGGCTGCACACCCAAGACATTCGCGAACATCATGGCGATAAATGGTGCGGCCGTAGCGATCCTGGATTCGGTCAATCAGAACAGGTTCAATCTTCTTGCCGCCATTGACTAACATCCCGTAGGCGTTTGTCAGCTTGAGCAAAGTCGTTTCGCCGGCGCCCAATGACATGGAAAGCACGGGCATCATGTCGTCCATGATGCCAAAGCGACGTGCATATTCGCTGACCTTTTCCATTCCAACGGCCTGCGCCAGCCGCACGGTCATGACATTGCGTGACTTTTCAAGTCCCAGGCGAAGTGTCGACGGTCCGTAGAATGTGCGCGAGTAGTTTTCCGGTTTCCAAAGAGCAAGACCCGGCCCCTGCTCAATAACGAAGGGTGCGTCGAGAACAAGACTGGATGGCGTGTAGCCATTGTCGAGCGCCGCTGCATACACAAATGGCTTGAACGAGGACCCTGGTTGGCGAACGGCCTGCGTTGCTCGGTTGAACTCTGAAAGCTGGTAGCTGAAGCCGCCGACCAGAGCGAGGACGCGGCCCGTGTGCGGATCAATCGCAACGACCGCGCCGTTTACTTCTGGAATCTGTCGCAGCGCGAACTGCGCCTGGCCGGATGACCCATCTTCGGCGACAGTGGGAGTAACCCAAATTACGTCACCGCGATTGAGCACCTGCGTGGCATCAGTGATCTCAGGTCCCGTTTTCCTGTTGTTGGTGGATGCCCGGGCCCACGTAACCTCGGAAAGCGGAATGTACCCTGTTTCGCCTGGATCAACCATGCGGCCTGCTTCGTCTACGTCGGGGCGCAGACCAATCTCAGCGCCTTCCGCTGTGACGTCCAGGACCACCGCAAGACGCCATGGTGCGAGGTCGCGCGCGGTGTCCATACCGACGAGCGCTTTTGGCCAATCCGCAGTCCAATCTGTGGCCGCGTCCATGCTCGCAAAGGCACCGCGCCACCCATGGCGCTGATCGTAGGCGACCAGCGTTTCACGAAGGGCTGACCGAATGATGGCCTGAAGGTTTGTATCCAGCGTCGTGCGAACGGACAGTCCGCCATCGTAGATCTTTTCTTCGTCATACATGCTGATGGCACGACGACGTACTTCCTCGACGAAAAACTGAGTTTCGACGATCTGCGCGCCTGACGGACGGGGCGTGATGTTGAATGGCTCAGCCCGGGCAACTGACGCTTCGAACGGTGTAATCCACTCATTCTCCGTCATCCGGGAGAGCACCCAGTTGCGCCGGGCAACCGCCCGCTCGCGCTGCCGGAAAGGATGATAGTTGTTCGGTGCCTTGGGCAGGGCTGCGAGGTACGCCATCTCGCCAAGAGTCAATTCATCAAGCGACTTGCCGAAATAGTTGAGCGCTGCTGCAGCGACACCATAGGACCCCAAGCCGAGATAAATTTCATTGAGGTAGAGCTCAAGAATACGCTCCTTGGAGTAGGCAGTCTCGATCCGTCGGGCCAGAAGGGCTTCTTTGATCTTCCGCTCGAACGACACTTCATTGGTCAGCAAGAAGTTCTTGGCAACCTGTTGGGTGATCGTAGAAGCGCCTTCCAAACGACGGTTGTTCACATAGTTGGCAACATTGGAAACGGTTGCGCGCAGGACACCGAAGATATCGACGCCTTCGTGATCAAAGAAGTTTTTGTCTTCCGCGGAGAGGAAGGCGTTGATCAGGTCTTTGGGAATGGCTGTGATTGGAACATACAACCGCCGCTCACGGGCGAATTCAGCAATAAGGGAGCCGTCGCCTGCATGGGCGCGCGTCATTACCGGTGGCTCGTAGTGGGCCAGTTGGTCATGTGGCGGCAGGTCCTGCGAGAAACTCCACAGCAGGAATGCCACGCCCAATGCCACGCCCGCTACGAGCACGACACCTGCAACCCCCAGGTAAGCAAGAATTCTCATCATCTGGTCAGATACATCCCCGGTCGTATGAAGTCGCTTGAAGTCCCAAGCCCTGCGCGCGCAAATATGCTGTTGAAGGTGGGCAAAAATAGAGCCTGGATATGTCTATCGCTGAGCCCACGCACATCTTCAAGAGTAATCCCATCTAGTGGTGAATTATGGCATGCCCATGACCCATTTTTCCAATCACGACCGCTATTTGGCCGCAGGAATGAAGCGTTTATTTTCCGCAGATCAACTATTGGCTGGCCTCCGCCAAACGCTCGGCAAAGTAGGCATCTACCCCCCGCGCAATTGCCTGCGATGTCTTCTTTCGCCAGCTTGAAGATGTTAGGCTCAGTTCGTCATCCGAATTGGTCAAGAAGCCCAATTCAATGAGGACAGATGGCACATCCGGCGCTTTCAACACCCTGAAACCGGCAAATCTGTGGGTGTTGCGCAAGATTTTGGTGACTTCAGACATTTTAGGGATGACGGTCTGCGCAAATCGAACTGACAGGTTCTTGGTTTCGCGCTGCGCAAGGTCAATAAGGATGTCTCGCACCTCGTCGCTATCCCCTCCGAGATTCACACCTGCGATAACGTCAGCTTCGTTTTCCTTGCGGGCCAGCCGCGCTGCTTCAGCGTCAGACGCCTTTTCTGACAGGGTATAGACCGAGGCGCCGCGGACATCCCGACGTTCAATCGAGTCCGCATGAACGGAAATGAAGAGGTCGGCATTGTGGCGGCGCGCGATCGCTACCCTCTCTCTGAGCTCAATGAAGATATCTGTGTCCCGCGTCAGGTGAACCTCATACCGGCCTGTAGCCCTCAAGGCTTCGCCCAAGGTTTTGGCAAAAGCCAGTGTGACGTTTTTCTCGCGCGTTCCACGGCCGCCCAGTGCGCCGGGATCGACACCTCCGTGGCCCGCATCAATAACCACGATCTTTCGGGCATTGGTAGCGGGTTTGGCACTTGGCACGTCTGGTGTCGGTTTGGTGATCGCTGGCGTTGCGGGCGCTGCATCCGGCCAGCCTGCGGCGGCCCTGAATGAGGCATCCGGTGTGCTGACAAGATCGAACACAATGCGCCAGTTCTTATTGTTGGCAGGGTCTGGTGGCAGCACGAAGGAGCGCGAGATTTTTGCCGGCCCCGAGAGATCAATCACAACGCGAGCGTTGCCGGGGCGGAACAGTCCGTAGCGGAACGAGCTGACCATTCCACGGCCTGAAGGGACGAAGTCCGATGCCAATTCCCAGTCAAGTGCGGGAAGGTCAATAATGAGGCGGTGAGGGTCGGCCAGAGTGAAAGCCTTTGCCTCCACTTTTCCGCTCAACTCCAGTACAAACCGGGTCGTCTCGCCGCTTTTGCCTAGGCGCACGTCTATCACGGACGGCGCCACATCCTGCGCATTTGCAGGGAGCACCAGATTTGCACCCAGCAGGCCGCAAACGATTGCGACGGCGCTCAGCAAGCGCTTGACCACCTGAGCGGGATTTCTGGAAAAGAAATGTGAGATCGGCATTGCGGCAGATTTCCGGGCATTTGAAACCGCTGTCGGATAATGCACCAACATCGGGAGCGAGTACTAAACGGCTAGAATTCGCCAAAATCAGGGCTCAGCCGCACATTGACCCCGAATAATAAGTGGCAAAGGATTAACCGCTCATAAACCATCTCACCCGCAGGCTCACTCTTGAGCCGTTTTTCGGCAGGATTGGCACATGTGTATCGTGCCGCTTGCATGTCACGGGACGGCCCGGCTACAACTTAAGCCGTGCAAATGACTGACACGCGCGCAGTCAGGGGCGAAAAACCGCTGAAATCCGCGAAATCTCTCATGAAAGCACGTCTTTTTCAGGTGACTCGTTGGGGACCGGCTCGTTGGCCGGATAGGCGATCATCTGAACGAATGAATTTTGACCGTATCAGGCACGCCACCCTCAAATCGATGGCGACGTCTGAGATCGAGACAACCGCTTGGGCCCAACCGTCAATACAGCCGGTCGACGCCCACCTTGAAAACTGAACCAATGACCGTTTCTCGACCCAGCACAGCACGCAAATTCGCCGCCAGGCGAACCGCGGCTTTGCGGGCGCTATTCGGGCATGCGCCATCAAGCGCATGGACGCGAAACGGCATTCCCTTATCCCTTATTGCGCGCCGCGCGGCAGAGATGCCCGCCCGGACACCTCACCGCCTGTTTACAGGTGATGTAGGCCCGGCCAGCGCCGGCGCGCCTGGAGAACCTGCCCATGGGCAAGAAAATGCTGATAGACGCGGCCCACCGGGAAGAAACCCGCGTGGCCATCGTCTCGGGAAACCGTGTCGAGAACTTCGACTTTGAATCCGAGGCCAAACGTCCCTTAAGGGGCAATATCTATCTCGCTAAAGTTACACGCGTTGAACCGTCGCTGCAGGCTGCCTTCATTGAGTATGGCGGCAACAGGCACGGCTTTCTTGCGTTCAGCGAAATCCATCCTGACTACTATCAAATTCCTGTCGCGGACCGCGAAAAGTTGCTGGCTGAAGAAGCCGCAGAGGAATTTGACGAGGATGATGACAATTACGATGAAGATGACGACAGCGACGCCGACGCTGCCTCAGACGAGAGCGATGATGCCTATGACATCGGCGCTCATGCGTTTGAAGCAGATGATGAGAGCGGAGACGGCAATGACGACGCCTCTGACGATGAGGCTGCTACGCCTGCGATAGCAGCTGAGGCCGCATCGACCGAGTCCATCAGCGAAGATGTGTCCGATGATGAAGACGCCATTGACGATGATGGCGATCTGCCAGAGACCAACATCGAAGAGATCAACGACGAAGACAGCGCTGAAGAAGTTACATCCTCAGACGATGACGACGACATCGACTCAAGCGATGATGATGACGAAGGCGACGACCAGAGCGACGAAGACTCTGAAGCGTCCAGCGATGACGATGAGACAGTTACAGCCTCTGGCGATGATGACGAAAAGAAGTCTGACAATCGCGGTCGTGGACGCGGGCGTGGCCGCAACGGAAACCGGAATGGCGGTCGCGGCTCCTCGCGCGGTCGCAACGGCCGAAGCGGCGATCGTCGTCCAAGCCGCCGCAGCCGCTCGCGTCACTACAAAATTCAGGAAGTCATAAAGCGCCGCCAGATCATGCTGGTTCAGGTCGTGAAAGAAGAGCGCGGCAACAAGGGCGCTGCTCTCACAACCTATTTGTCACTCGCCGGCCGCTATTGCGTCCTGATGCCGAACACTGCGCGCGGTGGCGGCATCTCACGGAAAATTACAAACACGTCCGATCGTCGGCGCCTCAAAGAAGCAATGAATGAGATGGACGTGGCAACCGGCATGGGCCTTATCGTCCGCACCGCCGGGGCAAATCGCACAAAGGTCGAGATCAAGCGTGATTTCGACTACCTGCTGCGTCTGTGGGAGAACATTCGGGACCTGACGCTCAAGTCTTCTGCGCCCTGCCTGATTTACGAAGAAGGCGATCTGATCAAGCGGTCCATCCGCGACCAGTATTCCAAGGACATCGACGAGATCATTGTTGATGGCGACAAGGCGTACAAGGAAGCCAAGGATTTCATGCGCATGCTCATGCCGAGCCATGCGAAGAACGTGAAACGCTACAAGGATAGCGAGCCGCTGTTGCAGCGCCACGGTGTGCAAAGCGAGCTTGACGCTCTGCTTGAGCCGACCGTTACGCTTAAATCAGGTGGCTATATCGTCATCAATCCAACGGAAGCGCTTGTTTCTATTGATGTGAACTCCGGCAAATCCACCAAAGAACACAATATCGAGGCGACTGCAGTTTCCACGAACCTGGAAGCCGCTGAAGAGATTGCTCGCCAGCTCCGGCTTCGTGATATGGCCGGCCTTGTCGTCATTGACTTCATCGATATGGATGAGCCGCGCAACAATCGCGCCGTTGAACGCAAACTTAAAGACAGCCTGAAGCAGGATCGCGCCCGCATCCAGGTCGGTCGAATTTCATCATTCGGCCTTCTTGAAATGTCGCGCCAGCGCATGCGCTCCGGCGTATTGGAGGGGTCGACTGACACCTGCCCACACTGTCAGGGAACAGGCATGATCCGGTCGACGGAATCTGCTGCCCTTCAGGTATTGCGTGCGGTCGAGGCTGAAGCGCTCAAGGGTCGGGCAAAGGCACTCGATGTGAATGTCCCGATGGACATTGCGGTGTTCATTCTCAATCAGAAACGCACCACTTTGCTGGACATAGAACGTCGCGGTCGTGTCTCGGTTTACATGGTTGCGGACGCCTCCTTGATCTCTCCTGATTATTCCATCAAGCGTACTGACGACCGCACGCCAGATGTGTCCATGGACACTGATGCATTGAGCATGGAAAGCGCATTCGACGACGAGGAAGACGCAGCGCTGGATGCCAAGGCTGAAGCTGCCGCTCGCAGCGAAGAAGAAGCTGATGCATCAGCCAATACCGAGAACAGCAGTGGCGAAGATGCGGATGGGGATGGAGAAGACAAACCCAAGCGGCGGCGGCGCAGGCGTCGTGGTCGCAAGTCAGAATCTGGTTCCGCAGAAAACAACGCTGCCGAAGATGGCGACACTTCTGAGGCCGCAGCAACAGAAGCATCTGGTTCTGAAGATGGTGACGGCGAGACGCCTGAACTTGATGAAGATGGCAAGCCGCGCAAGCGCCGCCGCCGTGGTCGCCGAGGTGGCAGGCGCCATCGCAGGACAGCTGATGCGGATGATGAAGGCAATTCAGAAGGAACCAACGGTGACGTTGAGACGACAGCCAAAGCATCTGATTCTGACGTTGACACCAACAACTCCACGTCCGATGGCGATGAGGAAGCGCCAGTATTGGTAGCCTACTCGACAAGCGCGTCAGAGCCGATGGTCGTGGATCAGTCGCAGACACCAGCTGAGTCCACCACCAGTCCTGCCAGCGAGACTGACAATGAAGCAGAGCAGGCTGTTGCAGATACAGCAGCAGCGTCTGCCGCTTCAACAAAAGCATCGGTGGAAGTGGAAACGTCGGAAACACCTGCTGAACCAACCAAGCGTGGGTGGTGGCAGCGCCGGCTCTCCAGCTAGCTCAGACGTCTCAGGAGCTTTGCTTACTCAGCTCAGCTTCATGGCTTTGAGCCGTTTGACGGCTTCAATCATATGGCTCGTCGGCCCTGCGAATGAAAAACGCAGGGTCGTCTTGCCTGCTTCTGGATCAAAGTCTGTACCCGGAGTGACAGCAATGTCGGCTTCTTCAAGAATGCGACGACACAGTTCTTCACTGTCCCGGGTCAGATCGCTCACATCAGCATAGATGTAAAACGCACCATCTGATGGTGCCAGATTTGTGAAGCCCGCAGTCGGCAAGCCCTTCATCAGGACGTCCCGGTTGGCCCGGTAGACCGCAAAATTGGATTCCAATTCTTGTGTTGCCTCAAACGCCTCGACAGCCGCGATCTGGCTAAGAGTTGGCACCGAGATGAAGAGGTTTTGAGCCAGCCTCTCAATCGGTCGAACCATTTCGTGCGGTGCAATCATCCAGCCGATGCGCCACCCGGTCATGGAATAGTATTTTGAGAAGCTGTTGATGACGATGGCATCAGGGTTGGACGCAAGCGCTGTTGCTTCCGGCACGGTCCCGTAGGTCAGGCGATGATAGATTTCATCACTGATAAGCGTGAGGCCATGCTGGCGCGCCACTTTTCCTATGGCTGCAAGCTCGCCTGGCTCGATCATCGCCCCTGTAGGATTTGCAGGGCTTGCTATCAAGACGCCGTCTAGCCGTGTTGTACGTGCAGCCTCATCGAGAGCCTCTGCCGTCATCTGGTAGCCAGAGCCTGCGCCGGTTCGGACCGGCACCATTTCCAGATCCATTGCCTTGATGATGTTACGATAGGCAGGATAAGCGGGCATTGCCAGAGCAATTCTGGCACCGGCATCAAAGGCTGCAAGAAATGCCAGCTGGAACCCACCTGAGCTTCCAGACGTCACGATAACCTGATCAGCAGAAACGGTTGTGCCGTAGGCTTCTTCATAGTGACGCGCGATGCGCGCGCGCAACGCCGGCAAGCCCAGCGCCTCGGCATAGCCCAACCTGTGAGCATGCAGTGCCCGAGATGCCGCGTTCAATGCCAGCTGTGGCGCCGGCGTTCCAGGCTGGCCAACTTCCATATGGACCACATCATGGCCATCAGCCTCGCGCTGGTTTGCAGCGCGCATTACGTCCATCACAATGAACGGGTCGACCTGACCGCGATTTGAAAGCGTCATGTGATGCGGCTAAAGCGGCGGGAAACCAAGAACACCAAGCCCTGCACCCTTCGGGTCCGCGCCAAATACGCAGCTTGCACCCTCCCGAGGCGCACCGCCGGGACACGCGACCACATTCAGCAGACTTTGCGCGTTGCTCACCGATGACCGATGCACGGCTTCAAGGGTGGTTGAGGTGCTTACAAGGGCATTTGCCGCTTCCAGCACAGAGGCGGAGGCCTGCGGACCGCCGGCTGAAGACCCTGCAAAGAAGAAGGTGCCATTGAAATCATTGGTAACAAGCGCCGGTGCGAGAAATGCTCCGGCAAGGCCGAAGCCGGGGGCGTCAGGCGCACGTGCAGGAATAATCCCGGTGCCGGGGACCATCCGCCCTGTTCCAAATGGACCATTCATTGTAACGGCACATGCCGCAGCATCGCCACCGGCGGTCGCGACAACAAATCCGGTCGATCCAAATGAACCAGGCAAGTTCGTCTCAGCCCCTGCCCGCGCCAGCTCAGATTGAGCGGCACGCATCAGGTCCGCCCCATTCAGGCTCTGCGCGGCTGGCCAGATTGATGCCATATAGGTGCCTGCGCCAGTGTCTGCGGCCGGGATAGAAAGGGTCTGATCTCCGATTTTGAAGATCTGCGCAGGCTGTGTTGATGGACGGTATGCGCGCAACTCCTCAAGCGTGATGGCACTGCCAAGACGCGTTGCTTCCTGTGCAAAGGCGGTTGCTATTTCACCACTGTAGATGCCGCTTGGACCACTCGCGCGTGCACGCCCCAGCGCTGCGGCAAGACCTTTTTGCACCAGCACATCGCCTTGCTGAAGCCCACGTCCATTGGGACCAAGGTAAACTTCGGCCAATTGTGGAAGCGAACGAATAGCGGGTGCGAGGGGACCAATCTCATTGGCCAGCGCCCGGGAAACTTCATGTCCTTTGGCTGCCAACACCTCTGCCGGGGCAACGAGGCTGGACCAGGGTGATGTCCCATGAACAGCATGCATCAACGCAAAGCCGCGGACATTGCCTGGAACAGCTACCGGACCGCCTGCGCGAGAACGACGCGGCAGGAAGTTGTAACTGGTGACTTCGCGCGCTTCAGGGTCATGAACAAGACAGATCCCGCCGCCGCCCAGCCCTGCTTCGTGAGGCATGGTAACTGCGAGATTGAAATAGAGCGCCGTAATGGCATCAACGGCTGTGCCGCCGTTTTCAAGTACGGTGCGGGCCGCAAGCGACGCGCGGGGCTCGTCGGAGGCGATTGCACCCACGAAAACGGAGTTGTCCGGCCCATCGAGGAGCTGTAGCCCGGTGTTGTTCTGGGCACTTCCCTTGAACTCCGCCGTTGCCAGGCCGCCTTCTTCACCACCAGATGAACAGGCTGCCAGAATGCTCCCAGCCATGATGACCTTGGTCAGAAGGGCTGCGGAACGCCTGAATTGAGCACCAACTGCCTTTTTACGGCCATGCCAACGGATTATTTCTGGAATCACGTTCAACTCCACGCGAGGTTCGCTTTCGTTAGATTGACGGGCAATTTCGCCCTGCCTACCGTGAGATGCAAGCAGGCAACCGGCCCTGCCGCGACTTAACCAAGGGCGAGTTTAACCTTTGCTCTTGTTCACAGCGGTGTTCTCAACTGCGAATAAGAGCTTTGTAGCGGATTTGTTCACGCTGAACAGAGGGGCCAAGCGGAAATATATGTCAACAGCAACACGCTCACAGAACCTGACACCCAAGCGCGCACTGACAGGAAAGCTCTTCCTTCAGTCAATTTGCGTGATGTTGGCCCTTGTTCTGCCGACTCAGCAGGCATTTGCGATATCTCTGATTCGCGATGCTGAAACAGAGCGGTTCATCCGGGTCATTTCAGAACCCATTTTCATATCAGCCGGCCTCAACCCGCGAGCTGTGAACACCTATTTGATCAATGCGTCCTCGATCAACGCGTTTGTGACCGGCGGACAAAACGTCTTCATGCACACCGGGACGCTTCAACAAGCCGAAACACCAAATGAAGTGCTGGGCGTTATGGCTCATGAAACCGGCCACATAACCGGCGGGCATCTCAGTGGCCGGCGTGAGGCTTTCGAGAACGCTGCGGCGCCGGCCATCGTCGGATATCTGCTTGGCATCGGGGCGATCGTTGCCGGTGCCGGAGATGTAGGACTTGCGCTCATTACCGGTGGCCAGACCGTGGCCCAGCGCGGCTTTCTGGCTTACACACGAACTCAGGAGGCCTCTGCTGACCAGGCCGCCCTCGATTTTCTGGAACGCACTGGCCAGAGCGGCGAAGGGCTGGTGAGCTTCTTCGACAAGCTTGCGGATCAAGAAGCGCTCTCGGAGCGTTCTCAGGATCCCTATGTCCGCACACACCCCCTGTCACGCGAACGCATCGCAGCGCTGCAAAACCGTGTCGACAAGTCGCCATTCCGGGATGTCAAAGACCCTGAAGAGTGGCAGCGCATGCTGGATATGGTGAAGGCCAAACTGCACGGCTTCATTGACCGTCCGCAGGTCACGTTCCGCCGCTACCCTGAAAGTGACCAAAGTGCCCCCGCACGATATGCCCGCGCCATTGCTCACTACAAAATTCCAAACACGGACCGCGCAATTGCTGAGATTGATGCACTGATTGCCGACTATCCAGACAACGCCTACTTCCAGGAGTTCAAAGGCCAGGCTCTGTTTGAATCCGGGCGCTCCGCGGAAGCTGCAGAAGCATATGCGGCTGCAGATCGTTTGCTTCCCAACCAACCTCTCTTGATGGTCGGCTTAGGTCAGGCACTCGTGGGAACCGGCGACAAGGCGAACGTTACCAAGGCGCGTGAAATTCTCGAACGGGCAACGCAGATAGAGCGAGATTATCCCACCGCTTTCCGCATTCTTGCTCAGGCATATGCTGATGAGGGCAACCAGCCGATGGCAGCTCTTGCGACAGCTGAGCAAAATGTCGCGTCGGGCAGACTGCCTGATGCAAAGCAATGGGCCTCGCGTGCGAAGCGGGGACTGCCTGTGGGAAGTCCCGCTTGGCAGCGAGCCGATGACATTTCCCGGATCGAAAACCCCGACATTTAGCAACTTGCTCCAAGCCAAAATTTCCCCGTTACAGGAATTCCAGATGACCACCACATGGATGACGACCTCTGGGCAATGCCTGCGCGCTTTCTGTGCTGCTTTTGCAATGATGTTTGCCGTTGGGGCGACTTCAACATCGGCGCAAGAGGCTGCAGAGGACGTCTTTAGCGATGTCCAGAAAGAAGCAATTGGCGACGTCATTCGTGATTACCTGATTGCCAATCCGCAGTTGATGCTGGAGGTCATGGAAGCGCTCGATGCGTATGAGAGCCAGGCAGAAGCTGTTCAGCAACGCGTTGCAATAGAAGCCAATCGTGACGCACTTGAGCGTGATGGCTATTCGTTTGTTGCGGGCAATCCAGACGGCGCGATAACCGTCGTGGAGTTTTTCGATTACCGCTGCCCCTACTGTAAACAGACCGGTGATGACATGGCTGAACTCATCAAACGCCATGACGATGTGCGCTTGGTTCTGAAGGAATTTCCCATCCTGGGTCCCAACTCCACGATTGCGTCACGTGCAGCCATCGCCGCCATTCCACAAGGCAACTATCTCGCCTTTCACTTCGCACTTCTTGGCGTCGAAGGCACCCTTGACCGTGACAAGGTAATGGAAGTTGCTGAAGCTCAGGGCCTTGATGTCGACAAGCTCTCCAGTGCCATGGAGAGTGAGCGGGTCGATAGGATCATCGACGACAATCGAACACTTGCACGCGAGATCGGCGTTCGCGGTACGCCCGCCATCGTCATCGGCGATGAACTGGTCCCGGGTGCGGCGCCACTTGATGTCATTGAGGCTCGCATACAAGCCATTCGCGACGCTGCGGCCGAAGCTGGTTAGATCAAACCGGCAAGCGGCGAGCTTGGATCTGCATACCGCTTCTTCGGCATTCTGCCGGCCAGGTACGCGTCGCGGCCCGCCTCAACCGCGTGCTTCATCGCACGGGCCATCCGGATGGGATCACGTGCTTCTGCAATGGCGGTATTCATCAGCACGCCATCGCAACCCAATTCCATCGCAACTGCGGCATCCGATGCAGTTCCGACACCTGCATCAACAAGCACCGGCACGTTTGCCTGCTCCTTGATCAGGCGGATGTTGACCGGGTTTTGAATGCCAAGTCCGGACCCTATGGGTGCGCCCAAAGGCATGATGGCGCAGCACCCCATCTGTTCGAGCTCACGGGCCATGATCGGGTCATCGCTGCAATAGACCATTACATCAAAGCCCTCTGAGATAAGCAGTTCAGCTGACCGAAGGGTTTCACGCATGTCTGGATAAAGCGTTTTCTGGTCCCCCAGCACTTCCAGCTTCACAAGCTTCCAGCCCCCTGCCTCGCGTGCAAGACGCAATGTGCGCACGGCATCTTCGCCGGTAAAACACCCGGCCGTGTTGGGGAGATAGGTGTAGCGTGCAGGATCAACAAAATCCGCAAGCCGGGGCTGTGTGGGATCTGTCAGGTTCACCCGCCGAATAGCGACTGTGACGATTTCTGCGCCCGAAGCTTCTGCTGCATCGGCATTTTGCTGATACGACGCGTACTTGCCCGTCCCGATAATCAGGCGCGACGAGTATTCCTTGCCCGCGATCACCAGCGGGGTGTCCGGCGGGGACGTCGTTTCGGATGCCGCAGTGTTTGGTGATGCCGTTGCGTTGGACATAGTCGGCTGGGTCTCTCAGTTGACGTTGGTATCTGACACAGGCTTATCCGCCACCGACAAACTGCACAATCTCAATGCGATCGCCATCACACAAAATAGTGGCCTCGTATTGCGACTTCGGCACGATCTCGAGATTTCTTTCCACAGCGATTTTTGTTGGTTCAAGACCAAGCAGCAAAAGCAATCCCTGAACGCTTGTGCCTGGAGCAACATCCCGCGCTTCTCCATTCACGGTTACAATTCCCGTGTCCGTCGTATCGGAAACGGGGTTGGCCGCTATCGACTGTGTAGAATCTGACGTCATGGCCGGATAATGGTGTGCGTAGGGCTGCTTTTCAACGGCTTCGCAAGCTCTTGCAGACAGGATAGCGCCTCAATTCAATGCAACTGACTGCTTCAAAGGCAGAGCTTTGCGGTGAGCCGCCTCTCAAGTATAAGAAGTAACGTCCTAACTGCCTGAAATTGCCCGCATTTCGTAGGTTTTCTGGCCCACCCGTCGCTCACCCGCTCCTGCGGTCTGCTGCGATCCAACAAGTAAAGAGGTTGCGCGAGCGATGAAGGCGACGATTTTTGTCCTCAACGGCCCCAATCTCAACATGTTGGGGCAGCGTGAGCCCGAGATCTACGGCGCTGATACGCTGGCGGACGTGAAAAAACGCTGCGCGACGAAGGCTGCTGCTCTTGGACTTGAGATCGATTTTCGCCAATCAAACCATGAGGGCGACCTTGTGAGCTGGCTGCAGGAAGCACGTGACGCTGCGTCAGGTGTTGTTCTCAATGCTGCCGGGTACACCCATACCTCGGTCGCCATAAGAGACGCCGTGCTTGCGTGCGAAAAACCTGTTATCGAAGTCCATCTTTCGAATCCCTATTCCCGCGAAGAGTTCCGCCAGCATTCCTTTATCTCAGACGTCGCTGCCGGCGTGATCTGTGGCCTTGCTGGCAAAGGATATGAATTGGCGCTCGACGCACTTGCTGACATCTGCGGCGTGTCCGACACCTAGGACACCCGCGCCACACTTTTCAAAGCTGCGTGGCAACGCGCACCTCGCCGATACGGAGATCTTGATGAGCGATTCAAATTCGGGCAGTGGCCCGGTCAATAAAGAAATGATCCGTGAACTCGCGGACCTTCTCAAAGAGACCGAGCTGAACGAAATCGAAGTTGAAACCGAAGAGTTCAAGATTCGCGTGGCCCGTGGCGCCGGAGGTGGGACGGTCTCCTATGCACCACCACCCGGTGCTGCTGCGCCAGCTCCAGCGGCCAGTTCGGCCCCGGCTGAAGCTGCTCCTGCTTCAGCTGATCTTTCCAATCATCCAGGTGCCGTCGCTTCGCCGATGGTAGGTACGGTGTACGTGTCGCCGGAGCCGGGCGCTGCTGCATTCGTCAAGGAAGGCGCAACGGTCTCGCAGGGCGACACGCTTCTTATCGTCGAAGCTATGAAAACCATGAACCCGATCCCGGCTCCCAAGAGCGGCACGGTGAAACAGATTCTCGTTCAGGATGCCCAGCCGGTTGAATTCGGCGAAGTTCTGATTGTTATCGAATAAGAAGCCTGCAAAGGCACAGGCGGGAACGGGAACGCTGACATGTTTAAGAAAGTTCTGATTGCCAATCGCGGCGAGATTGCCCTGCGCATTCAGCGGGCTTGCACTGAGCTGGGCATTGCGACGGTTGCGGTCCACTCCACCGCCGACGCTGATGCCATGCATGTGCGCCTGGCAGACGAGAGTGTGTGCATCGGCCCGGCGCCAGCGTCGGAAAGCTATTTGAACATTCCAGCGATCATCTCAGCAGCTGAGATTACCGGCGCGGATGCGATCCATCCCGGGTATGGCTTTTTGTCAGAGAACGCTAATTTCGTGTCGATCGTCGAAGAGCACGGCATCACGTTCATTGGTCCAACGGCAGAGCACATCCGAGTGATGGGCGACAAGATTGCCGCCAAGCAGACTGTGAAGAAGCTCGGCATTCCCGTTGTGCCCGGATCTGATGGTGCCCTGACAGACGCTGCAGCGGCAGCAAAAGTTGCTGAAGACATCGGCTATCCCGTCCTCATCAAGGCGGCAGCTGGCGGCGGCGGACGCGGCATGAAGGTCGCTCTCAATCGCGGTGAGCTTGATAACGCGGTTTCGACCGCACGAGCGGAATCCAAAGCAGCATTTGGGGATGATGCGCTCTACATGGAGCGTTATCTGGGCAAGCCACGCCACATCGAAATTCAGGTCTTTGGCGACAAGCACGGAAACGCGGTTCACCTAGGTGAGCGCGACTGCTCATTGCAGCGTCGTCACCAAAAGGTGCTTGAGGAGTCCCCTTCTCCAGCCATCACGCAGGAAGAGCGGGACAAGATCGGCAAGATTGTTGCCGATGCAGTTCGCGGACTGGGATATATCGGGGCCGGGACCATTGAGTTCCTCTACGAGAATGGCGAGTTCTTTTTCATCGAAATGAACACGCGTCTTCAGGTCGAACACCCGGTAACAGAGATGGTCACTGGCTTTGACCTGTTGCGCGAACAACTTCGTGTTGCTGCCGGATTGCCGCTCAGCTTTACGCAGGAAGATGTGGTCATGAAGGGCCACGCCATCGAATGCCGTATCAATGCAGAGCATCCCGAAACCTTCACGCCATCGCCAGGCACCATCACGGATTTTCATCCGCCCGGAGGGCTCGGGGTACGCATCGATTCAGCTGTTTACTCTGGCTACAAAATTCCGCCCTACTACGACAGCATGATTGGCAAGTTGATTGTGTACGGGTCCGATCGCGAAGAATGTCTGGCGCGCCTGCGCCGCTCCCTTCGTGAATTTGTGGTCGGTGGCGTCAACACCACCATTCCACTTTTTGGTCGCCTTCTTGAAGAAGAAGACATCCAGACCGGCAATTATGACATCCATTGGCTGGAACGGTTCCTGGGCCTGAAATAGCGCTCTGAACGCCTATGATCGATGATGATACGGATACTGACGGCGAGATAACCGCAGATATATTGCTGCGCGCCTACGCCTATGGCGTTTTTCCGATGGGCGAATCTCGCGATGATCCGTCGCTTTATTGGGTTGACCCACAAGAGCGTGGGATCATTCCACTCGACGGATTTAAGCTGCCTCGCAAGCTGCGATCGACGGTTCGCAAGTCCCCGTTCAACGTCACCATCGACACTGCGTTTCGGGCCGTGATGGAAGCCTGTGCCTTGCCGGCACCCGGCCGCTCCGGCACCTGGATAAATGACCGCATTGTTGATCTGTATTGTGAGCTACATGAACGCGGCTATGCCCATTCCGTGGAGTGCTGGAAGGGCCAGCAGCTCGTCGGCGGCCTCTACGGCGTATCACTTGGTGCGGCGTATTTTGGCGAGAGCATGTTTTCGCGCGAAACTGATGCCAGCAAAATTGCACTCACGTACCTCGTCGCACGGCTGAGGCGAGGTGGTTTCAAGTTGCTGGATACTCAGTTTGTGACCGACCACCTGGCTCAGTTTGGTGCGTTGGAGATTCCCCGGGACGAGTATCGTCGGCGACTTGCAGAAGCGATTACCCTACCGTCAGATTTCTATTCGCTTGATGCAGGTGCTGCCGCGGATGAAATAGTGCAGTCAGTCAGCCACACATCGTAGACCGGGTGCTCCAGGGCGTTCAGTCCGGGGGACGATGCCAGCATCCACCCACTGAAAATGGGCTCAGGCTCAGTCGTGATCTCTTCGTTGACCGGGTACTCACGCACTTCCAGAAAAGCGATTGTTTTAGGTGGGTCTTCCGGCCGGGCCTTCTCACATGCACGCACCACGATGCCCAATGTCCCAAATCGTAGTGGTGTATCCAGCTTCACGCGCATTGGATGAGTGCGTGCCGTGATCTTGTTGAGACCCATCAAGTTTGCTGTGTCAGGCACACGCTCGACTTCAGCCACGGTTTCTTCAGTGACAGTCTCGCTTTCAGCCTCTTGGGCAATAGCGTGGGCCGATAATCCGGCAATGAGCAGAGCAGTGCCCATGACATGAAGACCCGATGTCATGCCCCTATGCCCAATGCTTCCAAGCAAACTCACTCGCTGTCGCCCCCGCCAGCGCTGAAGACGGCCTGACTGACGAGACCAATAAGATCAACCGAACCCTGGGCAAACTGGATTTCGTCACCGGCCTCGAGCATATCCTCGCTGCCTCCCGGAGTGAGGGAAATGTAAGAGCCACCCAGAAGGCCTTCTGACGTGATCTTTGCGCTCGTATCCTCTGGAAGGGCAACTTTAGGATCAACTGTGATGGTCACCCGTGCCACATAGGTCGAGACATCCAGCTCCTGTTCCGTCACCGACCCGACCTTGATGCCAGACAGACGAACATCGGCACCGCGCGCCAAGCCGTCTACCCGATCAAAATCGATGGTTAGGTCGTATCCGGAAGTCGCGCCGGCATCTGTGGAGCTGTAGGCAAAAAACAGAAAAACTGCCGCTATGGCGATAACAGCAGCTCCGGTCAGGGTCTCAATAATTGAAGACTGCATCGTGGGATCCTTCGTTGCCTCTTTAAGTCAGCCCTCTACCTGCTGGTGACGGCTGAACGCACGGAGTGTCGAGTTAGGGTCTACTCGGGCTTCCAAGCTTCATAGTCACCAGCTGTTTTTGCTCTGGGAGCGCCGGTAATGAGTGAACCCGCAGGGCGGTAGGCCTGCTGGGAACCAGTGAGATTGGGCTGATGTGGTTTTTCCCATTCCCGCGGCGTGTATCCGGTATCTGCAGGCGCAACATCCACCGTCTGATGAAGCCATCCATGCCATTCCGGCGGCACCCGGGATGCCTCGGCCAGACCATTGTAAATCACCCAACGGCGCTTAGCGTTCTTACGATCCGAATAATATTTGTTGCCCTGGCTGTCTTCACCGACCAATTGGCCGCGCTTGAACGTCCAAAACCGGGTGCCGATCGTTTGACCGTTCCACCAGCTGAAAATTTGTCTGAACCACATCATGAGTTTGCTGCTCGCACCAAGCCTAGGGATGTCCATTTGGGCCCGCGCGGATTGCCCGCGAGTCCCAAAGGATTTCGCGCAATATGCCACTCTGGTCGGTATAGCGTCCACCCTTTGGAAAGGTGCTGTTTCGCCACACGGACGGTGGAGGAACTGGACTAGATTTCCCAGACTTCCTCTGCATCCACGTCTTCAATGGCAATAGCGGCTGATGGCGCCGGAGCAGGTGGTTTAGGCGCATGTGTAGAGGGCTTTTTGGCCTGTTGCCCTGTCGCACCAGCGCGGGGCGCTATATCGCCAGGATCACGCAAAACGTAGTGATCACCCTCGAGCAGGAAAATCCGCTTGTCGGCCCTCACCCACTGGATACGTTTGAGGAGATTTGCCGGCACAATTGGTTTTGCAACAAAATGGTTGGCACCGGCATCCATTGACGCCTTTACAACCTCAGGCTTGGTGTGAGCTGTGAGCATGATCGCAGGTGTGCGAGCGGCAGCGCCGCTGTCCTTATGGCGTAGATGGCGGAGAAACGCGATGCCGTCCATTGGTTCCATATGCCAGTCGCACAGGATCAAGTCCGGCGTTTTGGCATTGACCATCTCAAGTGCGGTCGCGCCGTCTCCGGCAATCCTCAGGTCGCGTGTCCCAAAAGCAAGAAGCAACTCTTTCAGCAGCCGTCGGGTGTTTGCGTTGTCGTCAACTGCAACAATTCCCACGCCCGCCAGAACGCCAAGCCCTGGTTTCAGATCTTTCCCCGGCATTCTTGCCTGTCTCACCCCAACGACATTTTGGTCCGCCGTGGCTAAACACAGCCTGCGTTCCAAAAATTGCTTCACTCCACGCGGCAGTTTCTTGCCGACATGCTGGGCAGTCTGACCCGAATCGCCTTAAGACTGCTTAACGCCTCAGATTTTTCTTTCCCTGACGTGAATGGCGAAGATTCCCAGGTCGACATAGATGTCTTGACCGGGAGGCCATATATGCACCATATTTTGTTAACCATGTGCGTGTAGCCACAAAATATAGTGGTCACATGGGTTTTGAGATCACCATTGGTCGTTTGGGGGCGAACCATGCAGATCGGACGCTATTTTACCGATACAGCAACGGGCCCCTACTCAGGTCAGCGCTTCCGGCGCGTTCGCGTTGAAGATGCGACCGGCGATACGAAGTGGGTCTTTGCGCCTGGGACGTGGCCGGTAAGTGTCGTCACGACATTCAGTGAATACGCTCTTCTGCACGAGGCCGTTCCCAGCGCGCGCCGTCAGCTCCACGAACTAGACATCCCTTCTGCCTTACGTCGGTTCAGCGCGCTGGAAAGCGACAGCAAATCAGACGAACCAGCCCTCACATATGAAATTGATGTGAGAAACGCGCTTGATCGCGTCGCGGGCGGTCTGGCTCGGCAAGGTCTGATCGCCGGCTATTTTGATGGTCCAGAAGATGCCCTGGCGTTCCATGACGAACTGCGGGCCGCGCTTGTCTTGCAGAAGATCACGCTTTCGTCTGAGACCTGGCAGCGGGTCGGTCGGGACTGGGCGTATGGTTACGGGCCAAGCACGGTGACGAGTTCGGGAGATGAACCGGCCTGTGTTTCGTTTTCCTCAAGCGACAGCATCAGCAGCGACGGGTTTTTGACGCGTATTGCCTCTGATGCCCGCCGGGAGCAAGACGCTGCGGCCCTGGCTCTTGGTCGCAACTCTCTTTCGGACCTCACGCAGTCGATCAAGCAGGCATTGGCCGATGGCGGTCCAAGCGTGGGCGCGAATCGTGCTCTGGAAGCTGCCCTGGCGGATGCCAGGGCGAGAGGCTTGCCTGCCGCTGTGGCTCGGCGATTGCTGGATGAATGGATTGCCGGGGACGACAGTTGGCCCGACGCTGACACACATCTGGATGACGACTCTGACATCTGGGACCTCCTGGGCACTCAGACGCCATATGCTGTGCGCAAATCAGACACGTGTGATGAAACGTGGACAGAACCCCTTGCCCTCGCGGCTTTGCGAGGCGGTGCGCCGGGTGTGTGCTTTGAAAAGTCGTTGCGCGGCGCCAGCCTTACGCCAGCTGACCAGCTTGCCCTGACACCCAGTGGCGTTGCGGCTCCGGCAGGATTTACGCCGTCAGGGGCTGTCGATTTGCTGGCATTCACGATGCCGGACCTTGAAACAATTGGGGCTAGCCGACCTATAGACATCGATGGATTGGTGCATTCCATCCGCCTGCTGACGATCGCTCTGGATGTTGCGCATGATGAAGCCGGTGTGGCGTCTGACCTGCGGCCGATTGCGGTTGCTCCCATGAACGTTGCTGCAATGCTCATGAGCCAGGGCGTAGCGTATGGTTCTGACGAGGGGCGCGCCCTTGCAGCATCCATCTGCGGTCTGGTTACAGCAGCTACAGCTGCAACAAGCGCGGGTTTGGCAGCGGAACTTGCGCCGGCCACGGCAAACAACTCTCAACAAGAAGCTGCTGCGCTTCTGCGTCGGATGCAGAGCGCTTTGCTTGGGAACCCAAGTGAATGGAGCGCACTTCCATCACCGCCGCTTTATCCGCACACACCCCAGCAGGCAGCCATAGTGCAGGCGGTACGGGACATTCTGGACCGTGCCATTGAAAAGGCGGAAGAGACAGGGCTTCGCAATATCGCGCTAACGACTGTGTCGAATGACACTGTGTTTATGGATTTATTGGGCGCCGAGTCTGCAGCCCTCTCGCCTGTCCGAACACTTGTTAAGTACAGACGGCTGACTCCAGAGCTGGACGCTGAGGCAATTTACAAGGTCGTGTCACCAGCGGTTCCCCTGGGCCTTCGCGCGCTTCGGCATGACGACGCGTCGATCGACTCCATTCTGGATCATCTGGTCGGGCGCGGATCCCTGCACGGAGCACCTGGGGTCAATTATGACATTCTGCGTTCACGAGGATTCACCGACGAGGACATTGAAGTCACTGAAAGCGCGTTAGCGACTGCGAGCAACATTCGGGCAGTGTTTACTCCCTACGTGCTGGGCTGGGATGGGGACTTTTGCGCGCAGAGCGATGAAGACATTCTGGCAGGATTGGGTTTCTCGAACTGGGATATTGAACACGCCAATTTCCATTGCTGTGGCGCTCTGACCCTTGAAGGATCAAGAGACTTACCCATCGAACATCTGCCGGTGTTTGATTGCGATGAGCCGCTTGGCGAAATCGGAGCGCGCCATGTCAGCCCTGCAGATCGGCTTCTGATGGCGCAGGCTGTACAACCGTTTTTGACGGATGGTCTGGCTCTTGATCTGCAGCTTCGCCGCGAGACAACTGTTGACGGCATCCGCGCGCTCTATCAGCAGGCAGAAGACATGGGGCTGAGATCACTCCGTCTCAACCGGAACGGTGCGGCCCTTGGCGATGCTGTGGACTATGATGATCTGGTAGACGACCTTTTTGGCGAGCCGCTGGATGATCTGCATTCGGATATCGCCGACAATGCCTATGTGCGCTCAATTGAATCAGATGACCTGCCGGTGCCGGCTCAGCCGTCGGCTGACAACGCAGCTCTCAATGCTGCGATTTCATTGGGCTTGAAGCATGGTGTGCCCGTCGAGGCATTTCAGACGGCATTCTCAGACCTTTCTACACCTGACGGATGTGATGTCCTGGGCAGTGCCCTTTCAATGCTGGCCTCATCGTATCTGAACCAATCAGGTCTGCGGGACGCGGAGTCAGCACCATCAGACAACTTCGATGGTGGAGCGAGTCTTGCGGCCACAGAAGGTCGAGCGCCCTTGGTGCGCAGCACCCACACAAGATCAGGCCATGTTCAAAATTCAGAAGAAATTGGGAGCAGTACCGACACACCGGTACCGAACCCCTCACGAGCTTTCGGTGACCCGGCCCTTTCGCCCCCCAGCGTTTCAGGCCGCCCCCGAGAGGAATAGCCCACCTTAAGAAGGCGCGAGCAACCAAGCCCCCCAAGCGCGGTTTTTCGCATAAACAAAGATACCCCAAGACGACTAAAGGGCTCCTCGTTGCGAGGAGCCCTTTTCTCTGTCTGCCCCTCAGGACAATGCGGACGCCTACTCTTTAGGTGCTGTGGAACGAATGCTGAGTTCACGCAACTGATGTGCACTGGCTTCAGCCGGGGCGCCCATCATCAGGTCCTGGGCCTGCTGGTTCATGGGGAACATGGTGACTTCGCGCAGGTTTTCTTCGCCCGCCAGCAACATGACGATGCGATCAATGCCCGGCGCGATGCCGCCGTGCGGCGGTGCGCCGTAGCGGAACGCATTCAGCATGCCGCCGAACTTTTCTTCCACCACTTCGGGACCGTAGCCGGCAATCTCGAAGGCCTTCATCATGATTTCTGGCCGATGGTTTCGAATGGCGCCGGACGACAGCTCAATGCCGTTGCATACAATGTCGTATTGGTAGCCATTGATCTTCAGGGGGTCTTTCGTCTCTAGAGCTTCGAGGCCGCCCTGAGGCATAGAGAACGGGTTATGCGAGAAGTCGATCCTCTGTTCAGCTTCATCAAACTCATACATAGGAAAATCGACAATCCAGCAGAACTCAAATTTGTTCTCGTCAATGAGCTCAAGCTCGCGGCCGAGCTGCTGACGCGCCTGTCCGGCGAAATCCACAAACTTGCCTGGAATGCCGCAGGTAAAGAACACGGCGTCACCGGCGTTGAGGCCAAGCTCCGTACGCAGAGCTTCTGTCCGCTCGGGACCGATGTTCTTGGCAAGCGGACCCGCGCCAACGATGCTGCCTTCTTCTTCACGGAAGAAGATGTAGCCAAGACCCGGCTGACCTTCCTTTTGCGCCCAGGAATTCATCCGGTCACAGAACGCACGACTTCCGCCGCCCGGTGCTGGGATTGCCCAGACACGCACCTTGTCATCTGCTGCAATCTGTCCGGCAAACACCTTGAAGCCTGAATCACGGAAGGTTTCCGTCGCATCAGACATTTCAATCGGATTGCGGAGGTCTGGTTTGTCAGACCCATATTTTCGCATTGATTCCGCGTAAGGAATGCGTGCGAATTTTTCAGATACTGACTTCCCATTGCCGAACTCAATGAACACATCGCGCAGGATGGGTTCGACTTCCTGGAAGATGTCTTCCTGCTCTACGAAACTCATTTCGATATCGAGCTGATAGAATTCACCCGGCGACCGGTCTGCGCGCGCGTCCTCATCGCGGAAGCACGGGGCGATTTGGAAGTATTTGTCAAAGCCCGCGACCATGATCAGCTGTTTGAACTGCTGGGGAGCCTGTGGGAGGGCGTAGAACTGCCCGGGGTGCATGCGGCTTGGCACCAGAAAGTCGCGCGCGCCTTCCGGTGAAGATGCCGTGAGGATGGGTGTCTGGTACTCGCCGAATCCAGCCTCGGTCATGCGCCGGCGCAGGTCGGCGATGATGCGTGACCGCAAAACAATGTTCTGATGGATGCGTTCGCGGCGCAGATCAAGGAACCGGTAACGAAGACGCGTGTCCTCTGGATAGTCCGTGTCCCCGAATACCGGCAGCGGCAGTTCCTGCGCTTCCGACTGAACTTCCACCGACGTGATGCGGATCTCCACAGCGCCGGTTGGCAGCTTGTCATTCACCGTTTCATCCGAACGGGCAACGACTTCGCCCTCGATGGTTACAACCCATTCAGCCCGCATTTCTTCCACGCTTGGAAAGGCCGGGCTATCAGGATCTGCCACGCACTGTGTCAGACCATAGTGATCGCGCAGATCAACGAACAGCAGGCCGCCATGGTCGCGCACACGATTGACCCAGCCAGACAGTTTTACAGTCTTGCCTACGTCTTCGGCACGCAGCTGGCCGCAGGTATGAGAGCGGTAACGGGTCATGGCGGTAAAAGCCTTGTCAGTCATGGGTTCAGGAGGGCTCGCCAGCCTGAACAAATCAGGTTTGAGCGGTTGCGGCGGAGAAGCGCATAGGGGTGCGGGTCTTGTCAAGATTCCAGCCGCCAATCAGCCTTATCAACAGGGACTAGCGACAATTTGCGCGGGTTCAGTTATAGCATTGAGATATGGACATTATTTCTACCACAGAGGCCCTCAATGCGGCCTGCGCCACCCTTTCAAGCGAAACCTATGTGACTGTCGATACGGAGTTCCTGCGGGATTCCACCTATTGGCCGGTTCTCTGCCTTATTCAGGTTGCCGCTCCAAAAGGCGAAGCATTGATTATTGATCCGCTGGCGGATGGCCTGGATATGGCCGCGTTTTATGCCCTCATGGCCAACAAATCGGTCATCAAGGTGTTTCATGCAGCCCGTCAGGACATTGAGATATTCTGGCATGAGGCCAAAACACTGCCCGATCCGCTGTTTGATACGCAGGTTGCGGCCATGGTCTGTGGATTTGGCGACTCTGTTGGCTACGAGAACATCGTAAAGCGCGTTACCGGCGAGCAGGTGGACAAGTCTTCCCGGTTCACAGACTGGAGCAGACGTCCGTTATCCGACAAGCAATTGCGATATGCGGCTGCCGACGTGACCCATCTGCGCCAAGTATATGAGCATCTTGGACGGCGCATTACGAAATCTGGCCGCGCTGAGTGGGTCGCAGAAGAGATGGCTATTCTTCAGGACCCGGATACCTATGAGGTCAAGCCGGAGAACGCCTGGAAGCGTCTCAAATTGCGCAATCGGAGCCGTAAGGCCGTGGCTGTGCTCATGGAAGCTGCAGCATGGCGTGAAAGGGAGGCCCAGGGGCGCAACGTCCCCCGCGGGCGCATTCTCAAGGATGATGCGATACAGGAAATAGCGACGCAGGCGCCGACCTCAACTGAGGCCCTGGCCAATCTGCGCGCCGTGCCTCGAGGCTTTTCCCAGAGCCGTCATGCGAAAAGTCTTCTCGATGCTGTTCAAAACGGGCTCAACAAGCCATCGGGTGACGTTTTGATGCCGGATGCCCCCGAACAACTTCCTCAGGGTTTGGGCCCCACGGTCGAACTTCTGAAGGTGCTGCTCAAATACAAGTGTGAGGCGCATGACGTTGCACAAAAGCTCATCTGCAATGTCGCTGACCTCGAACGGATTGCAGCAGATGACAACGCGCATGTGTCTGCGTTGCGGGGATGGCGGCGTGAGATATTCGGCAATGATGCCCTGGATTTGAAGCATGGGCGCCTGTGCCTGGCGATTGAAGATCGAGTGATCAAGCCGGTCCGCCTCGAGCGGAAGGCCGCAGAGTAACGTCAGGGTCGCTAAACGTCAGATACCTCTATGTCAGCTTCAACGCCCAGCGCGCGTGCCAGTGCGGAGAGGCGTTTGGCCACCGCCTCGCCCAACAGATCCCGCTTGGCAGACGGTACCAGCAAAGTGAGCATGCCCGGCTCCGGCTTCAGCCTGAACCCGGTTACAAGTTTTGGCGCACCTGCTGAAATCGTATGCCCAAGCCGCAGGGCGAGCCCGACAGCTGAGGCCCGACGCGTCCGATCTTCGTTCAGCAGCGCCAACACATGATCATGATCGCCGGTGCCAAGACCGCTGCGGTATCGATTGGCGACCGCAAGGCCGAGGTAAACGCGGCCGGCATGGTCGATGCCTGACATCGGCGCGCGCAAGATTTCTGTGAGGACGTGCTGAGAGCGATAGTCCGGGTGAATCCGCCAGGCCATGTCGCTTAGGTGGCAGGCGGCTTGATGGAGCCGCCGCTCATCCTTGTCCGCCGTCATCAAAGGTCCGGTCTTGAAGAGTGGCGCAGTAAAGCGCTCTAGCTCCTCCCCATGTTCCGGGAAGCGTCCCAGGCGACGCCCGACGCCTTTCGACCAGCTCAATAGTGGATCGACCCTGCGCTCCTCTGCAGTAAGGCGCGCATAGAGCAAGCCTTCACGGACGCCATAGGCTGAGATGACCATCTTGGAAGCGCCGATGGTCTCCAGCGTTTTTTCAAGCACCAACGCTGCATAAGGCAGCGTCTCAAGACGCTTGCGAGAAATATCCGGCACGCGCTCCAGTGATTTGGCGCTCTGGCCGGATACAAGACGTGCAATCTCTACGGCTTCACTCTTGCGAACTGAATAGGCTTGTAGAATACGCAGCGGGTAATCTTCACCATGCATGTGCATCCGCGCCAGATTCCGCCAGTTGCCGCCCACCGCATAGAAGTTTTTGGCTGATTTCTCCGGCTTCCAGTCCATTTTGCTGAAGGCATCGGTCACCAGTTTGCGGGCCTTGCCGATATCGTTGCCCGACAGGTCCATCAATCGCAGGGGCCCCACCGGCAGCGTTACACCCTCGCCATATCGGCCATTGGCAATGTCGACAAGTTCAAGACTGCCGCCGCCCAGATCACCGACAATGCCGTCTGCGTCCGGGAATCCGGCCAGCACGCCTTCAGCGGCATAGCGTGCTTCATCCTGGCCGGAGAGGATGGAAATTCGGGTGCCACACAAATGCTCGGCACGTTCTATGAAGTAGTCCCCATTGGACGCTTCACGCACCGCAGCAGTCGCCACTGCATCGACATTGGCGATACCCAGCGCGCGCGTCAGCCCACGAAAACGCGCAAGAGCAGCCAGCGCGCGGTCAATTCCCGCAGGGTCCAACTGGCCAGTCGTGCCGACTGTACGGCCAAGTCCGCACAATACTTTTTCGTTGAAAATGGGAATAGGTGTACGGCGATGATCCGCATACACCACAAGGCGCACCGAATTCGACCCGATGTCGATGATGCCTACCCCTTCACTCAGGTCAGGCACCTCGCGCAGTTTCAGCGCGGTTGGCATTTACGTCCCCCACACAGCACAGGCTGCTTGGTTATCTGTCACCGGCAACAGCCGACACCAGACTCATACACCAATTCAGTCGGCAGATGTGCGGAAACGAAACTGCTTGGGCAGGCTTTCTTCAAGCGCTTTGCCACGCCCCGACAGGCTGGGGTTTGTCATGAAGTATTCGTGGGCATTGAAGGGTTTTTTGTCGTCACTCAATACCTCACGCACATAGGAGCCATCCGGCATCAAATCCCAGCTTTGGAGATTGTCCTCCAAATTGGCGACCATGATCTGGTCAAGAATCTGCTCATGGACCGTGGCGTTTTCCACTGGCACAAGAGTTTCAACGCGCCGGTAGAGATTGCGTGGCATCCAGTCAGCGGATGAGATGTAAATCTTTGCCTTGGCATTGGGCAATGTGTCGCCGTTACCGAAACACACCACTCGCGAGTGCTCCAGAAAACGGCCAACAATGCTTTTGACGGCAATATTTTCTGACAGTCCCGGCACGCCTGGGCGCAGGCAGCAGATGCCCCGTACCACCAACTCAACTTTCACACCGGCCTGACTTGCGAGATACAGCGCGTCAATCACTGACGAATCCACAAGCGAATTCATCTTCGCCCAGACCGCGCCCGGGCGGCCTGCCCTTACGTGCTCAATTTCTTTTTCGATGTGCTCGATGAGCAAGTTGCGCAGGCGGAGCGGCGACAAAGCGAGTTTTTCCAGATCAACAGGCTCCGCATAGCCCGTGATGTAGTTAAACGCGCGCGCGGCGTCCCGGCCCAACACGGGGTCTGATGTGAAGAGCGACAGGTCGGTGTAAATCTTCGCCGTGATCGGGTGGTAGTTGCCGGTGCCAAAATGACAATAGGTGCGCAGCTCGCCGCCTTCGCGGCGAACAACCATGGACATCTTGGCGTGGGTTTTGAATTCAATGAAGCCATAGACAACCTGCACCCCGGATCGTTCCAGATCTCGCGCCAGCTTAATGTTGGCGGCCTCATCAAACCGCGCCTTAAGTTCCACAAGCGCCGTCACTGACTTGCCAGCCTCGGCAGCCTCGACAAGCGCGCGCACAATGGGGCTGTCAGCCGAAGTTCGATACAGAGTCTGCTTGATGGCCACGACATCCGGGTCATTGGCCGCCTGCCGGACAAACTGCACCACCACATCGAAACTTTCATAGGGGTGATGAACCAGAATGTCCTTTTCGCGGATCGCCGCGAAACAGTCGCCGCCGTGATCCCGAATGCGCTCAGGGAAGCGGGCGTTGTACGGAACGAATTTCAAGTCCGGTCGATCATCAACAATCAGCTGTGACGTCGACGCGAGCCCCACCAGACCATCCACGAGGATGACGTCTCGGGGGCTTACTTCCAATTCGGAAATCACCAGTTTGCGCAAACGTGCGGGCATATCACTGGCGATTTTGAGGCGGACCACACTGCCGCGGCGGCGGCGTTTCAACGCACTTTCAAAGAGGCGTACCAGGTCTTCTGCTTCTTCTTCTATTTCAAGGTCGCTATCGCGGATGATGCGAAACACACCAGACCCTTTTACCTCGTAGCCGGGAAAAAGACGGCTTGAGAACAGGCGTATAACTGCTTCCAGCGTGATGAAGCGGATGACCTCTTTGCCATCTTCAGAAGAATTGGGGAGCCTTACAAAACGTTTGATCTGGCCGGGAATAGGCAAGAGCGCGGATAACTGCTGGCCGTCGCTCTCCCGTCGCAAATCGAGCGCCATGGAGATGCCCAGATTTGGAATGAACGGGAACGGGTGAGCTGGATCGACGGCAAGGGGGGTCAGCACGGGGAAGACTTCTTCCAGGAAGAAACCTTCCAACCAGTCTTTTTCCACGACGGTCAATGCCTGCTCGTCGACCACATTGATACCCGTGTCGCTCAACAATGCATGAAGGTTGCGCCACGTGTCCTGTTGAGACCGCATGAGTATTCCGGCTGCCGCATTCACCTGCTCAAGCTGTTGGGCAGGTGTGAGACCTTCCTGACTGAGGGTATCGACGCCGGCCTGGACCTGACCGTGCAGTCCGGCAACGCGCACCATGTAAAACTCATCAAGGTTGGATGCTGAGATCGACAGAAACCTCAACCGCTCAAGCAAGGGATGGGTCTCGTTGCCGCTTTCTTCCAGAACGCGCCCGTTGAAGGCCAGCCACGAAAGCTCACGGTTTATGAAGCGCTCATTGGAGTCAGCTGCAATATGCGCAAATTCGGTTCCCTGGCCCTCGCTGGATGGCTGGGCGTCAAAGGGCGTTACATTTGTTTCTGCGGTCATGTCTGTTTCCATATCGTGCCAAGCCGCATCCCAGCCGGTGCGGCGAACACAAAATCATTCAATCTGAATGCAGCCATCGCACTTGGGTGTGACGGATAGATGACAATAACAGTTTTGGGGGCAACTGCCCAAATTACGCTTTGTCGGCTGAGGCTTTCAGCACATCGCGAATGACCTTCATGTTGAGGCGCTTGCCATGACTCAGAGCATGAAAGTCAATCTTTTCAACAATTGAACGGGCGGCATGAGCTGACCGGTCAATCCTGTGTGCAATGTACTCCAGCATGTCCGGGCTTGCATGGACGCCGCGCTCTGCAAAGAGTTTGGCGATCAGCTGAATCAGCAACATGTCGTCGGGCTCAAGCAGTTGCACATGCGGGGCTGCTTTCAACCGTGACATCAAATCCGCCAGGGGAAAATGCAGCGTACCCGGTGCTGTTGTGCAGGTGAGCATCAGGGTTGCCCCCTTTTCACGCGCGAAATTCAGCAAGTGAAAGAGAGCCGCAGGGTCACGCAGCAGCTCTATGTCTTCAACAACAAGGCCGCCGGCTGTCAGAAGCTCAGGGACATTTTCTCGCGTAAGGTCCATGGCGTTGCAAGACGCAGCATCTGCCCCTGCTCTCCATACATCCGCAAGGTGCGTCTTGCCGCTTCCCTCTGGACCGCTGAGCACAACGATGGGCTGAGGCCAATCGGGCCATTTGTCGACCCACGCAACCGCAACGGCATTGCTCTGCGACACCAAAAAGTCATCGCGGCCCTGCGCAGGTCTGTGATCAAGCGGCAGAGGTATCTGAGGTCCGGTCGCCGCGGACCGCGCCTTACTCACGATGATTGCCCTTGTAAAGGTCGCTCTTGAGGTACTCGCCAATGCCAAATCGCATCAGAACTCCGATGAGAGCGGCAAGTGGCAACGCCAGAAGCACGCCGACGAAGCCAAAGAGCGTTCCGAATGCAAAGAGCGCAAAAATCACCCATACCGGGTGCAACTTGACGCGGGACCCCACAAGCCAAGGCGTAAGGATGTTTCCTTCAATAGCCTGTCCCACGAAGAAGACTGCAGCGACTGCACCAATCATCAGGGGGTCCGGCCAGAATTGAATAAGTGCCAGGCCGACCGAAAGGACCAAACCCACCAGTGCCCCGACGAAGGGAATGAAGCTGACCAGACCGGCAATGAGCCCGACCACCAGTCCGAAATCCAATCCAATGAGGGTAAGCGCTGTTGCGTAGAAGGTGCCCAGCACAAAACATACCGTGACCTGTCCGCGCACAAAGCCTGACAGCATCCCGTCCATCTCGCCAACGAGGCGACGCACTGTGCCCGCATGGTCGCGAGGCAACCAGCTGTCCATCTGCTCAACCATCCGATCCCAGTCGAGCAACAGATAAAATGCGACCACCGGGGTCACGAAGACCAAGGACATGAAGCTGACGAATGCCAGACCACCGCTAATCGCGCGCTGGAACACCTGCCCTGCCCAACCGAAGGCGGATTTGGCGATGTCGGTGAAAGCCGCACGCGCATCCGTATCGAAACCGGCAATGAATTCCGCAATACGACCATCCATCACTCTGTCAAACAGCTGGCGCAGTTGGTCGACATAGCCAGGAGCGCGTTCAATGAACTTGATGATCTGGTCCTGCAACACAGGCAACACGAGCACCAAAACCAGAATGAAAATCAGCAAGCCGACGACTGATATCACGCTGGTGGCCGCCATGCGGCTCAGGCCCATGTCCTCCAGCCGATCCGCTGCAGGGTCCAGAAAATAGGCAATGGCCATGCCAGCCACGAAGGGCAGCATGATGCTGCTCAGCAGGTGCAGCACCAGCCCAAATACAATCGCAACAACGGCCCAGATGAGCGCCTGCCTACCGATGGTCACTTGGGGTTTCCTTCCGATCCTGAGGTTCGGTGGTGGTGGTGGTGTCCGTCTCCCATGCGCTCACATCGCGCACCCAGTCAACAAGATAGCTCGCACCCGAAATTACTGTCGTCAGTCCTGTCAGATATGCAGCCAACACGAGGGCGGCGCCGAAGGTCGATTCAAATTGGAACCCCAGGACAGCCAGCACAGCAGCTGCGTATGCAATTTGTGCCGTTGTGTTGATCTTGCTCACCATCAACGGGCGCATTGTGACGACAAAGCCAATGAGCCAGGAGATCAAGACCGCGCCGACGATCAGGACATCACGACTGACAACAAGGATGACAAGCCAGTTGGGAATGAGATCCTGCAGACCCAGCGATACAAAGATTGAAACCAGCAGCGCTTTGTCGGCCACCGGGTCCAGATACGCTCCAAGGGCGGTTGTGTAGCCAAAACGCTTGGCAATGAAGCCGTCGACGCCATCAGAGATGCCGGCCGCTACAAAAACCCAGAAGGCTGCTTCAAACGCCTGATTGCCAATCAGGTAGATAATCACAGGGACAAGAATTAGCCGTCCCAGCGTTATGAGATTTGGAACAAAGCTCACCGGTTTGGAGAACTTGCATTCTGGCGGGTCAGGCGGTCCGCAATCGCCTCATCTTCCGGCAACCCACGGGAGGGCGCGGAAGATGTGCCAGCAGGTGCGGTTCTCGTGGGATCGGCAACAGGGGTTGCTTCCACCGCCTCCTCGGCGTCGTTCAAGATAGGCGCCGGGGCCGCTGCGGCTGACGAAAATGCCAGTGTCCAGACACCCCCCTCATCCAGAAGGCGCAACTGGCGCTGGGCAAGGTTAGACCTCAGCGCGGGCATTGGACCCGACACCCGCAAATTGACCTGAGCCCCGCGAGGCGAAACAGCGACGACGTCCACACTTTGAACAATGGACGCTGAGTTTAGGCGCTGCCGAATGGCAGTCCATTCCGCAAGCGATGCAAACTCAACCGATACGGCCACCGTTTGTTCAAGGCCGAATGCAACCGCGTTTTGCGTTTTCCAACTGGCAATAAGGGAATTGCGTATGCCTTCGGCACCGGCAAGTGACGCAGCTTCAATTGTTTCGCCCTGAAAAGTTCGTCGCGTTTCATCCACACCGCGAGGCGTTACCCGATAAAGGGTGACCTCAAGCTGGTTGCCGTCTCCACCGCGTGCGTGAGCCACCAGCACCTGCTCTACACCATATCGGCTGGCAATTTGTTCAAGCGCCGCCCAGTCCGCCCCGATTGCTCCCCCGGCATCGATGGCGGAAAAATCCTGTAGGTCACCAAGTGCCAGGCGGATGGGCACAAGGGAGTTGGACAGTCCGATGGATTCCCAAGCAGCACGCCATGGATTGGGCTCATCAAACAGCACCCGCACGCCAGGCGTGTCCAGCACGGGAAGAAGCAGGCTCGGCGCCGCCTGATTTTCTGTGAACCGGACACCGGATTGGCGGAGGAAGCGGCGCACCTGCTGCGGATTGAGCCGCGCGGTTACGTCACCAAGATATCGCGTGCCGGATGCTCGCTCATTGGCGATGCCAATGCCCGTCACAAGCAATTCGCCATCTGCCGCCGTCAACTCGGGAAGCCGTGGCCAATCTGAGTACAAAGTAAACCTGCGCAGCACTTCATCAGCGGCTTTGATACGACCTTGCGTCAATGCTTTTTCACGCGCCTGGGCAGCATCAGCGCCCGTCGCGTCAACCGACACGCCCGTCACCGCATAGATGTCAGAAGATGCCTGTGCCCATGCGGCATTGGACACCATGCCTGCCAGCCCGATGAGCACAGCTGCAAATACCAATTGCGGGAGGCCAAATGGGCGTACAGCCTCATCCAACGCGCGCGTCGCAGCTTGTGCCAAACTCATCTCTCCTACCTTACAGGACTGCATCTTGAACTCATTTCACCCCATAAGGGCGCAGCAACTATATCATTTCTGCCCGTCAAATGGCCCACATTCATCATTCCGGTCGGGCTTGCATTCTTGAGGGCTTTGGGCTCGTTTAGGCGCTCGCTGGCCTGGGAGCAAGACTCAGGGCATACAGCCAGCGGAATGCGGCCAAAAACTGACTTTTATCGCACGAGGACGAGATGGCGGATCCAGCGCAGGGCGCGAAACGCAATGGCATTACCTATGCCGATGCAGGCGTGGATATTGACGCAGGCAACGCGCTGGTGCGGCTGATTGCCCCAATGGCCAAAGCGACCCGGCGCCCAGGCGCAGATAGCGACCTTGGCGGATTTGGTGGTCTTTTTGACCTGAAAGCAGCCGGCTTCACAGATCCCATTCTGGTGGCAGCCAATGACGGCGTCGGCACCAAGCTACGCCTTGCGATCGATACCGGCATTCTGGATACGGTTGGCATCGACCTTGTAGCCATGTGCGTCAATGATCTGATTGTTCAGGGTGCAGAGCCGCTCTTCTTTCTCGACTATTTTGCAACCGGACATCTGGATGTTGAGTCAGCCGCGAAGGTTGTGTCGGGCATAGCGGAAGGCTGCCGCCTCTCCGGCTGCGCCCTAATCGGTGGAGAAACTGCTGAGATGCCGGGCATGTATCAGGGCGATGATTTTGATCTCGCCGGATTTTCTGTTGGTGCCGCTGAGCGTGGTTCGCTTTTGCCTCGCAACGACATGGTGCCCGGAGACATCATTCTGGGCATGAGTTCCAGCGGTCTTCACTCCAACGGCTTCTCACTTGTGCGGCGGCTCATTGCTGACGCGGGGGAAAAGCTTGAGTCACCCGCGCCCTTTGAGACCGATGCCGCCACGCTGGGGAACGCACTGCTGACACCAACCAGGTTGTACGTCACCCAACTACTTCCCAGCATCAAGGCGGGACACATCAAGGCGCTGGCGCACATTACCGGCGGCGGCTTCAGTGAAAACATTCCTCGGGTGCTGCCGGACAATCTGGCCGCGGAGGTCGACTACACCGCCTGGGATATACCGCCGGTTTTTGACTGGCTTCAAAAACTGGGTGGTATGGCGGATGCTGAAATGCGCCGAACCTTCAACTGCGGCATCGGCATGATTGCTGTCGTGTCTCCTGGAGATGACGCGGAAGCTGTCACCGCCAGCCTGAATGAGCTGGGCGTTCCGACCCGCCAGATCGGGGTGATCACGTCCGCATGAAGATCGCTATTCTGATTTCCGGCCGCGGGAGCAATATGGAACGGCTGATAGAAGCCGCCTCCGCCCCGGACTACCCGGCTGAGATCGTCAAGGTCATCTCCAATCGACCGGATGCTTCGGGTCTGCGGACTGCCGCAAATGCCGGTATCGCTACGCAGGCCATTGATCATAAAAGTTATGCCTCCCGCGCTGCCTTTGATGCTGCGCTGGAAGCAGCGTTGAATGAGGCTGACGTCGATCTCGTATGCCATGCTGGCTTCATGCGTATTCTGACCGATGAGTTTGCCGCACGGTGGGAAGGTCGAATGGTCAATATCCATCCATCCCTGCTGCCTTCCTTCAAGGGCATTCGCGTCCAGCAACAAGCCATTGATGCCGGAGCCACGATTTCAGGGTGCACCGTCCACTACATCATTCCGGCGCTGGACAGTGGCCCAATCATCGCACAGGCGGCTGTGCCGGTCCTGACGGATGACACAGCAGAAACGCTTTCGGCGCGCATCCTGGAGGCCGAACATGTGCTGTATCCCACGGCGGTCAAACTGATTGCTTCAGGCAGCGTGAAGCTTGTCGACGGCAAGGTGGTGCGTAGCCTGGATGCAAAAAGGGCGGACACAGCGTGCCCGCCCCTCTTTTCGCCTCAGCCATAAGGCGTCTGCAAGTCAGCGATTAGCCAACAATTTCGTCGTCTGAAAAGAAGTACTTGATCTCTTCAGCAGCTGTTTCAGGAGCATCTGAACCGTGTACGGAATTGGCTTCAATGCTTTCAGCAAAGTCCGCGCGGATTGTGCCTGGCGCGGCTTCCGCCGGGTTTGTTGCACCCATGATTTCACGATTCTTTGCGATGGCGTTTTCGCCTTCAAGCACCTGAACAATGACAGGACCTGACGTCATGAAAGCCACAAGATCGTTGAAGAAAGGACGCTCTTTGTGGACAGCGTAGAAGCCTTCAGCCTTTTCCTTGGTTAGTTGCAGCCGCTTGGACGCGATGACGCGCAGGCCTGCTGTTTCCAGCCGGTCAATGACCTTACCGGTGATGTTACGCTTGGTTGCGTCGGGCTTAACGATAGAAAAAGTGCGCTCAAGAGCCATGAGAATGTGCCTTTCAGGTTGGCATGTCGCGGTAGCATTCCTGCTGTCACTGGCAAAAATCCCGGCCACCGCATTGCATCAATGCAAAACGGGCGGTGGACATCTGCTGGAGGACGCTTAGAAGTACCGTCTTTCTGGGAAATATGATCTCGGGGATTGCCGCCTTAAGAGCCGCAAATTCGGGCGGGTTATAGCCGCCGCTGTTGCACTCCTGCAAGCACCCAAAAGTCACACTGCAAGGGCCCTGCTTGGGCAAATGTCGTCGCCATGCTGCAAATCAACGAACTAACCTACCGCATTGGCGATCGGGTCTTGATGGAAAACGCGACCGCCGGCGTGCCGGAGGGCAAGCATGTGGGTGTTGTTGGTCGCAACGGCGCGGGCAAATCCACGCTTTTCGGCCTCATAAATGGCGATCTGCCGCCGGATGCTGGCTCAATTTCAGTTCCCAAGAACTGGCGCATTGGCGGGGTCGAACAAGAAGCACCAGCTACCGACAAGAGCCTTCTGGAAACCGTACTGGAAGCGGATACGGAACGGCTGGAACTGCTGGCTGAGGCGGAAACAGTCACCGATCCCAATCGCATTGCTGAAGTTCATACGCGACTTGCCGACATCGATGCTCACAGCGCCCCTGCCCGTGCGGCCTCAATCCTGGCTGGACTTGGCTTCAACGAGGTGGATCAGGCCCGGCCGACCCGCGACTTTTCCGGTGGCTGGCGCATGCGCGTCGCGCTTGCGGCGTTGCTTTTTACGACGCCCGACCTGCTGCTGCTGGATGAACCAACCAACTATTTGGACCTTGAGGGCACCATCTGGCTTGTGGACTACCTGCGGAAGTATCCACGTACTCTCCTGATCGTGAGCCATGACCGCGATCTGCTGGACCAGGTGGCAAGCGGCATTCTGCATCTCGAGCACCGACGGCTGTCCTACTATCCAGGCAACTTCGAGCGGTTTCAAAGGCTGAAGTCCGAGCAGGCGGCGCATGATCTTGCTCTTCGCAAGAAGCTCGATGACAAGCGCAAGCATATGACGGCGTTCGTTGAGCGGTTCCGCGCCAAGGCTTCCAAGGCACGTCAGGCCCAAAGTCGCCTCAAGGCCCTGTCTAAATTGGACCTGCCAACAATCCTTGCAGACGAACACTCAGCGCGCATCAGCTTGCAGGGTCCCGAAGATCTGCTGCCGCCGCCTATTATCACCATGGAAAATGCGGCTGTCGGCTATAGCGACAACCCGCCAGTGCTCAGCAACATGACGCTACGCATTGACCAGGACGACCGCATTGCCCTGTTGGGTGCCAACGGCAATGGCAAGTCCACATTCGCCAAGCTGGTAACCTCCCGGCTGAAACAGGCAAGCGGCACATTGCGGCGCTCGCCACGTCTGCGCATCGGGTACTTTGCGCAGCATCAGGTGGATGAACTGGCCGACGGCCTTACGCCATATCAGAACATGCGCCAACGCATGGAGAAGTTTGGCGAAGTCACGGATGCGCAGGTACGTGCGCGGGTTGGCGCCATAGGATTCTCAGGTCAGCGCGCCGACGTGAAGGTCGCGGACCTGTCTGGCGGCGAGAAGGCACGGCTCCTGCTTGCAATTGCGACTTTCGATAAACCACACATGCTGGTGCTCGACGAACCAACCAACCATCTGGACATGGAAGGCCGCGACCAGTTGGTCAACGCCATCAACGAATATTCAGGTGCAGTCATTCTCATCAGTCATGACCAGCATCTGATTGATTCTTGTGCGGATCGTTTGTGGCTGGTTCATGATGGGAAAGTGCAGTCATTTGATGGTGACATGGATGACTATCGGCGCCTGCTGCTCAGTCAGCGCGGGAGACCGGGGTCGACCAAAACATCCTCCCTTTCCGATGATGCAACTGCCCGTGCGCCTGAGGCGCCGCGCGCCAAGGACGTGCGCAAGGCTACAGCACAACAGCGGGCGGGCATTGCGCCGTTGAAGAAAAGCGCGGATGACGCTGAATTCAAGATCATCGAGCTGGAAGAGAAAATCGCCAAGATGGACGCGGTTCTTGCGGATGGCAGCCTCTTTGAGCGCGACCCCAAAAAGGCAGATCTCATTTCGCGCGCACGCGGCGAGCTTGGTACCCGATTGGAAAAGGCCGAAGACAACTGGATGAAGCTGACGCAGAAATATGAAGCCGCGTTGGCCAAGCTTGAGAACGCCGACGCTTAGGCTTTCTTCTCCCACCGACCGGCTTGGCTTTGCTGCCAGTAGGTGGCGTCATGCCCTGCGTCCTTGACCGCTTTCCAATGGACGCGAGCCGCTGCCACTGCATCCGGGTCACCGCCATCAAACATCAAGACGCAGCGTTGATAGGTATCAACGCCGTCAATGCCAGCACCATCAACTGCGAACAGCACATTGGCTGCGGCCGGATTTTCATTTCCGGTTGTGAGCAACACTTGCTGTGTTTCCTCATGCCCCTCACCCTGTGAGCCATGCGGCAGAAAAGCATCGTCACGATAGGTCCACAAATGTGCATCCAGCGAGCTGACACGTTCAGCGGAACTGGCACGCACCACGGCCTTCCACCCACGCTCAAGCGTCTTCTCGAGAAGCTGCGGCAACACAGCTTCCAGAGTGGATCGCTCGAGGTGGTAGAAAAGTAGTTCGGACATGGGCGGGACTATTTCTCGAAATTGTCCGACACCAGACGATCAAGCAGTCGCACGCCCCAGCCGGTTCCCCATGATGGGGACGTTGGTTTGCTGCCGGACTGCCACGCAGTCCCTGCAATATCTAGATGCGCCCAGGGCACGCCATTGGTGTAGTGTCCCAAGAACTGGGCAGCGGTAATAGACCCGGCAAATCGGCCGCCAATGTTCCGCATGTCAGCAAATTTGGATTTGATGAGCTTGTCGTAGGCCGGTCCCATGGGCAGGCGCCACAAGGTTTCGCCGGAAGCTTTACCAGCATCAAGGATCTGATCTGCCAGCTTGTCATTGTCGGAGAAAAGGCCTGCATGTTCTTCACCAAGGGCCACAAGGATGGCACCGGTCAGTGTTGCCAGGTCAATCATGAAGCGCGGCTTGAACCGGTCCTGTGTGTACCAAAGCGCATCAGCCAGAACGAGACGCCCTTCGGCGTCGGTGTTCTGGATTTCGATGGTCTGCCCGGACATTGAGGTGACGATGTCACCGGGACGCTGAGCGCCCGCATCCGGCATATTTTCGACCAGACCGATGACGCCCACGGCGTTGACCTTGGCTTTACGCGCTGCAAGGGCCAGCATTGTGCCCGTGACAGCGGCCGCGCCGCCCATGTCGCCCTTCATGTCTTCCATACCCGCGCCGGGTTTCAAGGAAATGCCGCCTGTGTCGAACGTCACACCCTTGCCGACGAAGGCAACTGGCTTGGACTTGGCCGTACCACCGTCCCACCGCATGACAACCAGCTGACTTTCGCGCACAGAACCCTGCCCCACGCCCAATAGCGATCCCATGCCGAGTTTTTCCATCTGCTTTTCACCAAGAACCTCGACCTTTAGGCCCTTGGATGTCAGCGCCTTGCACTTCTTGGCAAAACTCTCCGGATACAGAACATTTGGTGGTTCATTGACCAGGTCGCGGGCGAGGTACACGCCTTGCCCGACAGCTGACAGGTCAGCCCATGCTTTTTTCGCGCGGGCCTGGGCCCGGGTCATGACCCCAACCTTGGTCAGGCTTGGCTTTTGATCCGGCTTCTGCTTGGTGCGGTAGCCGTCGAAGCGATATGAAGCGAGCTGAGCACCAAGGGCGAGATGGGCGGCAACATCGCCGTCGGCGATCTCACTGCCTTCGATTGCATCACCGGCGATTGAGCCTTGTTTGATGCGCGCACCATTCAAACGGCCGACCATACGACCTGCCGCCGTTTCGAGCCCTGCGGGTTTGAGCGACTTTGCCGCACCAAGGCCAACAACGAACAGCCGATTGACGCTGATGCCCTGGGGCGCTGCGATATCCAGGACCTGCCCTACCTTACCTTTGAACTCAGCAGCCTTGATGGCTTTGGAAAGGCCGCCATCCATTGCTTCATCTACGGCTTGCGCTGTTGGCAGCAGCTTAGTGCCTTCAACAGAAATCAGAACAAGAGCGCCTGTCTTTGGCAGGGTGCTGCTGGAAATCGTCACATTCATCGGGATTGTCCTTCATGGCCCAGGAAGCAGGGCCGGTTTTGGTCTGGTTTGGTGCGGGCTTAGGGCTTCACAGGCCCCTGATTTGTTAACTTTATCGAAATCGTGATCCAAAGGCGCGGAAAAGTCGCGCTTTTGGGCGATTAGCACGTCATTAAGGGGTTCGCCAAATCCACAAAGTGCTGTATTTCCAAAGGGCTGCGGGGATTGATTACGTGATTTGGCGTCGGGCTGTTAACCAAAAACAGCATCTTGTCGCTTAATATGAAACACGACACTGCCCGTTCGCTGTGATGCTTACGGGCACCCTGCAGGACCGGACAGACCAAGCCCAGATGGCAAGCGATACCCAATCCCGAGTTTTCAAGATCGATGCCTATGTGGCCCGTCTCGTGACAGGCCCGTTTCTGGTCTTCATGCTCATCCTCACCGGGGTTGTCTGGCTCACGCAGTCGCTTGAGTTGCTCAATGATGTGATCGAGCAGGGCCAGAACATCGGCGTGTTCCTCTACCTCTCCGTGCTGGTGGTCCCGTCCATTCTTGTGATTGTCCTGCCAATCGGCCTTTTCTTTGCGGCTGTCTATTGCCTTTACCGGCTGCGCTCGGACAGCGAACTTGTTGTCATGTATGCGGCAGGCATGAGCCGCTGGCAGGTGGCGCGCCCCATCTTCGGCTGCGCCATTACAGTCATGCTGCTGGCCTATCTGGTCAACATGCTGCTGCTGCCAATGGCGATGCGCGACATGCGCTCTGTTCTTCTGGAAATGCGCACCGAGTTTGCATCTTCGCTTCTGCAGGCCGGTGAATTCACCACACCTGCTGACGGTCTCACTGTGTTTGTCGAGAATCGTCTCCCCGGCGGTGAAATCGAAGGGCTGCTGGTCCACGACAACCGCGACAAGGACAAGCCCGTCAGCTACATCGCCGACCGGGGACAATTGATCGATACGCGCGAAGGCCCGCGCCTGATCATGCTGAACGGCAACATCCAGCGTCGCGATGCTCAGAAAAAGACGGACTTCCTGTATTTCGACAAATATGCATTTGACCTTAGCCAATTCGAAAATCCGGCTGAAGAGCGGTATTTCAAGGCCTATGAGCGATACCTGCCGGAATTGCTGTGGCCGGACACAACGCAAGCCTATGATAATCAGTACGAAAATGAATTGATTGCCGAAGGACACGCACGCATCACGTCACCGCTTTATGCGCTGGTGTTTGCAGCTTTTGCCATGGCAGGTCTGTTGCCTAACGAGTTCAACAGGCGGGGCTACGGGCGACGCATCGTGCTTACGGTCGCGCTCGGGCTGGCAATACGTCTGCTGGATCTGGCCTCGGTTGGCTGGGCGACCAGATATCCCATGCTTATTGGTATTCAGTACCTCATCCCCATCGCTGCATTTGCCGGTGCGTGCGCCATGATCGGGGGCTGGAAGCCGACGGCAAGCCTCGCCGCGCTGCGACGTAAATCACAGTCTATCGGTTCTGCGGAGGCATCACGCTCATGAAGATGCCGTGGACCATGTATCTCTATTTTGGCCGCCGCGCGCTCATGGCCATCGCGGCGTCCTTCATCATCTGTATGGCACTTGCCTTCGTGATCGATTTTGTGGAGCTGCTGCGTCGCACCGGCTCACGAGAAGTTCCGTTCACGACTGTTTTGTCCATGGGACTGCTTCGGCTGCCCAGCATATCTGAAAAAATGATGCCGTTCGCCGTGCTGTTCGGGTCCATGTGGGCGTTCCTGCAATTGTCCCGCACCAATGAGTTTGTCGTCGCGCGAGCGTCCGGTGTTTCTGCCTGGCAGTTCCTGGCGCCCGCAGTCGCACTGGCGTTGATCATCGGCACCGGCGCTGTTGCCGTCTACAACCCGTTGGCAGCTGCCATGGTGTCGCGGTTTGAAGCGCTTGAATCAAAATATGTCCGGGGACGGACCAGCCTGCTCGCAGTCTCCGAGTCAGGCCTTTGGCTGCGCCAGGCCGATGACAATGGACAATCCGTGATCCATGCCCTTGGCGTGACAAATCAGGGCGTCGAACTGCGAGACGTAATCATCTTCCTCTACAACAATGAGGACGAGTTCATTGCCCGTATCGATGCGGACAACGCCGAACTTGGTGATGGGCAGTGGAAGATCAGCAATGCCCAGGTTGCCACACCAGGCGAACGGCGCGCGCTGCACGAAACCTATTCGCTTCCCACAAGCCTGACGCTTGAGCGCGTCCAGGAGAGCTTTGCTTCGCCGGATACACTGTCCTTTTGGGAGCTACCGGAATTCATTGAAACGGCACAGGAAGCCGGGTTTTCTGCCCTGAGATACGAGCTTCACTGGCATCAACTTGCATCGCGGCCATTCCTCATGGCGGCCATGGTGCTTATTGCGGCCTGTTTCAGCCTCAGACTGACCCGACTGGGCGGCGTTGGTCAGTTAATTGTTGCGGGCATCATAAGTGGCTTCTTTTTGTACTTTTTCACCGACGTGACCCTTGCGCTGGGCGCACGAGGGGTTATGCCTGTTGTTCTGGCCGCATGGTCACCGGCATTCATCAGTGCGATGCTCGGCGGAGCACTGATTTTTCATCAAGAGGACGGTTAGGGGCGTATGGGGGACGAAGGGGTTATTTCTCTTCAGCGTCAGGGAAAAGGTACACCAATCCTGCATCTGCGGATGCTGGCCGCGGGCACATGTGCGCTGCTGGCAACCCTGACGATCGCGCCCCAGAAGTCTGCCGCCCAATCCACCAGCCCGGCCGAAAGAATTGTTCTTACTAACCCCAGTGAGGTTGATGCTGACCGCGAGGCCGACCGGGTGCTGGCTGGCGACGCTGACGACGCTGACGACATTGAACTGGATGATCCTCGGCCAATTCAAACATTCGAGCAGCCGGAAGACACTGTCCTCATCGAGGCCGATGAGATGGTGCATGACCGCGAGGTCGATGTTGTAACAGCAAGCGGCAACGTGGAAGTCACGTCGGATTCCCGCGTATTGCTGGCGGACTCAATCGTCTATGACCGCGGCACGAAAACTGTGACGGCCAATGGCAATGTGAGCCTTCTGCAACCGGATGGCCAGGTCATGTTTGCCGATTCCATGGTGCTGTCTGATGACTTTGCAGACGCAGTCGGTGAAACCGTTCGACTTCTGCTTGAAGAGAATGCACGCATCGCGGCCAATTCGGGCACGCGCCGCGCCGGCAACCGAACTGAGCTCAAGAAAGCCGTCTACACCGTCTGCGACGTATGCGAAGAAGATCCAAACTCATCGCCGCTGTGGCAGATTCGATCCTTCAACGTCATACACGACAAGGAGAAGAAGCGCGTCGAATATGAAGATGCCTTCCTCGAGTTTTTTGGTGTGCCTATCATGTACACCCCCTATTTCAGCCATCCCGACCCGACTGTGAAACGGCTGACCGGTCTGCTCACACCAACAGTTGCAGTCTCGCCGGAATTTGGAACAACGGTTCGCACGCCGTTCTTCTGGAATATTGCGCCGAACATGGACTTTACGTTCCGGCCGCGCTGGCAGACCCAAGTTGGCGATGTCTATGCCGGTGAGTTCCGCCATCATATCGGGTTTGGACAGTACAAAATTGATGCAAGTGCGACCTGGCCGGATGAAGAGACTGTTCGAGGAACTGACATCGAGCCATTTCGTGGACACGTGTTCGCAGATGGTCAGTTTGACATCACCAAGAAAACCCAAGCCGGCTTTGACCTGAAACTGACTTCGGATGAGACCTATCTGCGCCGGTATGACATTTTCAATGAGAATGATCTGATCTCGACGGCATATGTTCGGACGATCGACGACCGAAACTTTGCGCGCGCAGAAGCCTTCTACTTCCAGGGGCTTCAGGCCAATGATGACCAGGCAAGCATCCCTTTCGTTACGCCGCTGGTTGACGCGGAATATTATCTTGAGCCGCTTGTCGCGGGCGGCCAGGTCAAGGGCAGGTTCAATGCCCTCAACCTGCAACGGACTGAAGGCACAAGTTTCCAGAGGTTCTCCGGCGATATTGGCTGGGACATTTCCCGCACAGCAAAGTCAGGTGAGCAGTTTGGTGCATTCGCCGACATGCGGGGCGATGTCTATCTGGTCGATGAAGATGTGATCAACGGCGTTGGCCAGAACAAATCATCGGTGCAGACGCGGGTGATGCCGACTGTGGGTGTCGAGTATCGCTGGCCGTGGATCAGCACTGGTGAAAGATCGTCACAGATCATCGAGCCAATCGTCCAGGCCATCTACTCGCCCAGCAACTCCAATCCGCGCGACATTCCCAACGACGACAGCCTGAGCGTCGATTTTGATACGACGCACCTGTTTGATCGCAATCGCTATCCGGGGCTCGACCGTTTTGAAGACGGAGCGCGCGTCAACTACGGGCTGCAGTACTCATTGCTTGGGGACAATGGCGGACAGGCAAACATCCTGCTTGGCCAATCCTACCGGTTGGAAGAAAGTGCAACATTTCCTGCCGGCAGCGGCCTTCAAGACAGCGACTCAGATGTCGTGGGCCGCGTCCAGATCAACCCTGGCCCTTATCTTGATATCGTAAGCCGGTTCCGAGCCGACCCGAAGGACGGAAAGCTCCTACGCAATGAAGTTTCTTTGACTTCCAGCTTCAATCTGTTTGAAGACCGCGGTGTCGGCATTTCTGCCAACTACGTGTTCCTCGATGCTGACCTCGATACGGTCAACAATCGCGAGGGTGAAGAAGTAACAGGCAGCTTCTCATTCAACTTTGCAGAAAACTGGTGGATGAACGGCCATGCTCGCCGAGACCTGCGACGGGCTGAAATGGTGTCGGATGGGGTTGGCCTCACCTATCAGGACGAGTGTTTCCTGTTCTCGTTGAACTTCAACCAGAGCTTTATCCGCGACCGCGATATCGAGCCGACCAACTCTGTCACGTTCCGTATCCAACTCGTGAGTCTTGGCGAGTTTGGCGCCTCAACAACAGTATCCAGTGCGCAGACAAACTAGCTGCAACTTCACGGATGGGGGCGCTTGATTGAAGCGCATCTTTCGCTATGCTCCGCTTGGGCGTGGGGAACATTTAAACCGTTGGAAGCATGAAGCTTTTGGGCTTTCATCCCCGGCATTTTTCGTTCGCAGGCTGAAATGCCTGCCAAGCAGACATGATATCGGTTCACATGCACACAAAACTGCTTAAAAATCTGCGCCAAGGCGCTCTTGCTGCGCGAGACAACGCGCTTCGCGGACTGACCCTTGCCATCGCATCTGTGGGTCTGGCTGCCCTGCTCTCGGGCCCTTCTTCGGCTCAGATGGTTCAAAAAATTGCCGCGATTGTGAATGACAGCGTGATTTCCGGTTACGATCTGGAGCAACGTCTTGGTCTGGTGTTTGCGACTGCAGGCGTCCCGCGCACACCGGAAAACGTCGAGCGCATCCGCCCTCAGATTCTGAGAGCTCTCGTCGACGAGCGTCTGCAAATCCAAGAAGCGCTCGATAAAAACATTGATGTGGATGACGCTGATATCGATCAGTCCATTGAGCGGCTAGGTGGACGGAGCAACATGTCCCTGGAGCAGATCCAGGAGTTCCTGGCATCGGTCAATGTCAATGTCGATACGTTGCGCAATCAGGTCTTTGCCGAACTTGCCTGGAACGAGCTGGTTGAGAGCCGCTTCGGACCGCGTGTGACCGTCACGGACACCGAAATTGATACGGTACTCGAGCGGATCATCAATCAGTCGGAGATGGCGTCTTACCTTGTCTCTGAAGTCCTGGTTTCAGTGGAAACTCCCGAGGATGAAACGCGCGCCCGTGCCGCAGCCGCTCAGTTGGTTGATCAACTGAGGCAGGGTGGTGATATCCGCGCAATTGCTGGGCAGTTCAGCCAGGCGCCCACAGCTGCCAATGGCGGCGATGCCGGGTGGATCATCGATGGACAGCTTTCAAGTGCGCTCAATTCATCGCTGCGTACGTTGAAAATCGGCGAAACCTCCGATCCAATCCGCACCGTGGCCGGGTATCACATTCTCCAATTGCGGGATCGTCGGCTGAGTGGGGATCAGATGGATCCGATGGATGCGACGGTCACCATTGAGGCCATCAACATTCCCTTTACCGAAGACATGCCTCGCGCCAAGCTGGAACGCACCAGCGCCGCGATTGGCGAGGCACTAAAAACACCCATGGCATGTGGCGAACTGGAATCGTTCGCCATGAAACTCAATCCAGATTCGCGCTTCAGTCGGATTGAAGATCGGCCCATGCGCGCCTTTCCGGCACCTGCCCGTCCTGCGCTCATGGCACTCGAGGTCAACAGGTGGGGCGCGCCACAGCGCACCCCGGACGGCATCGAACTTGTTGTCCTGTGCAATCGCAACATGGTCGAGCGCCAGTTGCCCAGCAGGAATGATATCGAGAACCAGTTGTTCAATCAGGAACTGGCAATGATGTCTCGCCGCTATCTGCGTGACCTGCGGCGCAATGCTGTTGTCGAAATGCGGTGAGCAAGACCGTTGACCCTGTTTCCCTGCCGCTGGCTGTCACCATGGGTGAACCGGCTGGCATTGGTGGGGAAATACTCCTCAAGGCCTGGGCTGATCGCGATGCATCCGGTTTGCCGCCTTTTGTGGCCATTGACGACCCTGCCAGACTTGAGAAAATTGCCAAAAAACTCGGCCTTGTCGTCCCTCTGACACTCGTTGGCAGCGGCGCGGAAGCTGTGCGTGCGTTCTCGGCTGCCTTGCCGGTCGCGGAACTTGACGAACCACTGGCGCCGCCGGCAGTGCCGGGCACAACAAATGTCGCGCATGGCGAGACCGTTATCAGCTCAATTGAAGTGGCAACCCAATGGGTGTTTGAGGGCCAGGCCAGTGCGGTGGTGACCAATCCCATTCAAAAGCAAAGCCTCTATGAGGCAGGCTTCAGATATCCGGGCCACACGGAATATCTTGCGGCCCTGACCGGCGCTGAGGGTGCGCCGGTGATGATGCTGGTATCACCACAGATGCGTGTGGTTCCCGTGACCATCCACATCCCGCTGGCTGAGGTCGCACAGCAACTGACGACACAGGCCATCATCCACGCGGGGCGCGTAACCGCCCAAAGCCTGCGTGACGACTTTCATATCCGCTCACCACGCCTGGCCGTGGCAGGACTCAACCCGCATGCTGGTGAAGGCGGCACCATAGGCACCGAGGAAGACACCATCATTGGCCCGGCCATTGAAGCATTGAAGTCAGAAGGCATTCGCGTATCAGGCCCGTTTCCGGCTGACACACTCTTCCATGCCCGCGCTCGCGAGAACGCTGACGCGTTCTTGTGCATGTATCACGATCAAGCCCTCATACCGCTGAAGACGCTTGATTTTGATCGGGGGGTCAACATGACGCTTGGCTTACCACTGGTCCGAACATCGCCTGACCATGGAACGGCACTTGATATTGCGGGCTCAGGCAGCGCAAACCCGGAAAGTTTCATTGAAGCTCTCAAGCTGGCGGCGTCTTGCGCGACCAACCGCGGGCGTCAGACACAATGAGCGATGATGGCCTGCCACCTCTGCGCGATGTAATCGCGGAACATGGTCTGGACGCACGCAAGTCGCTGGGACAGCACTTTCTTCTGGATCTCAACCTCACCCGCCGCATCGCACGCGTCGCGGGTGATCTTGGCGAGCATGACACAATTGAGGTGGGTCCAGGCCCTGGAGGGCTTACCCGCGCATTGCTGATGGAGGGTGCCAAGCGTGTCGTTGCCGTTGAACGGGACGCGCGCGCATCAGCTGCTCTCGCTGAAGTGGGGCGGGCCTATGCTGGGCGCTTCTCACTCGTTGAAGCAGACGCAATGGCAGTCAACGAAGCGGAACACATAACCGGCCCGGCTCGGATCGTTGCGAACCTGCCTTACAATATTTCAACGGCCCTCTTGTTGAAATGGCTCAGCCTGGACCCCTGGCCGTCATGGCTCGTGTCGATGACGCTGATGTTTCAAAAGGAAGTGGCTGAGCGGGTTGTCGCTGCGCCCGGAAGCAAAGCCTACGGCCGATTGTCCGTCATTTCTCAATGGCGAACGGATGCCTACATGGCGTTTGACGTGGACCCGCGTGCATTCACTCCGCCACCGAAGGTGATGTCCAGCATCGTGCATATGACCCCGAAGGTAATGGGGCCTGACGATCCACCACTGCACGCTGTGGAGAAAGTAACAGCGGCGGCGTTCGGCCAGCGCCGGAAAATGCTGCGGGCCTCTCTGAAACAGGTCTTTCAGGACCCCGAAGCAATATGCGAGCAGGTGGGCATCAAGCCAACCGAGCGGGCGGAACGCCTCACGGTGGACAATTTCCTTGCCCTTGCACGCCTCGTCTAGTCACGGCGCGGCGCTGGAAATGACCCGTATCAATAAGGCAGCATTTTGCGTCCCTGCCATGTTGTGGGCAGACGCAGCCGGTGGCAAAGTACCGGCCAACAATTGACTGACAATATGTCGGCACGTGCATCAATACATGCACCTACAGAGGATGGATCCAACACATGGCAACGCTCAATTACCTCAATACGACACACATTGATTTCGGCTCGCGTTCAATGGTGGCTGACACCATGAAGCAGCTCGGCATCAAGCGCCCGATGATTGTGACCGACAAAGGCATTGTCGCCGCAGGCATCCTCGACAAGGTGCGCGAGGCAATGGGCAATGAATTCTCTCCGGAGATTTTTGACGGCACACCTGAAAATCCAACCGAAGAAGCGACCCTTGAAGCGCTGGCTCAGTACAAGGCCAGTGGATGTGACGGCATCATCAGCCTGGGCGGTGGGTCGTCCATGGATCTGGCCAAAGGTCTTGGCCTTCTTGCGACACACGATGGCGACCTGACGCAGTTCGCAGCCATTGAAGGTGGCAGTGCATTGATTGGTGAGACGACGCCGCACATCGCCATGCCGACGACGGCCGGTACTGGATCGGAAGTGTCTGTTGGCACGGTTATCATTACAAAGGACGGCCGCAAGCTGATTTTCGCCAGCCAGAACCTGATCCCGAAGGTTGCTCTGTGCGACCCGGAACTCACATTGGGCCTCCCAGCACGCCTCACGGCTGCGACTGGCATGGATGCAATAACCCACTGCATCGAGGCTGTGATTTCGCCCATGGACAATCCACCCGCGGAAGCCGTTGGCCTTGATGGTCTGCGCCGGGCATTCAAGATGGGCTATCTGGAAAATGCTGTTGCTGACGGGCAAGACAAGGATGCTCGCTACAATATGATGATGGCAGCAAGCGAAGGCGCCATGGCATTTATCAAGGGTCTGGGTGCTGTTCATTCCATGAGCCATGCCTGCGGTCGCATCAAGGAACTGAAGTTGCACCATGGCACTTTGAATGCCGTCATCCTTCCGGCAGTTCTGCGCTACAACGCTGATTTTGTTGGTGACAAATATGACCGTATTCGCGAAGCGATGGGTCTGCCCGCCAATGCTGATCTTGCTGACGAGATCGAAGCCCTGAATGCACGGATTGGCATTCCCAAAAATCTGGGTGAGATGGGTGTCTCCATGGACACCCCGGGCATTGTTGAGAATGCTGTAACGGACGTCAGCACGTTCACCAATCCACGCCCGCTGGAAGCCAGCGACTACGAAAAACTGTTTGAGCAGGCAATCGGCTAGACCACCTGTCGCCCCTGCTCCAATACCCACACCGTTACAAGGAAACACCTCGATGAAGAGCCAATCCATTGTCGCCTATGGCGAAGCCCTGGAAGAAACCACATCAGATACCCCCGAGCCCAAAGGCCGTGAAGTTCTGGTGAAGGTTTCCCACTGTGGCGTATGCCACTCAGATGTTCATCTGCACGATGGGCATTTCGACATGGGTGGTGGCAACCAGTTGGACGTGAAGGGTGGCCGCAAGCTGCCATTCACGCTCGGCCACGAGATTGAAGGCGTCGTGGAAGCGGTTGGGCCGGATGTCGAAGGAATCAAGCCGGGCGATGACTATGTGGTGTATCCATGGATTGGCTGCGATGATTGCGCCACGTGTGAGCGTGGTGATGAGCACTATTGTGGCAAGCCGCGCCAGCTCGGCATCAACATTGCCGGTGGATTTGCGACGCATGTTCTTGTGCCCGACCAGAAATATCTGCTGGACCGCACAGGCGTGACCCCAGGCCTTGCCGCTACCTATATGTGCTCGGGTCTTACGGCCTATTCAGCACTCAGGCGCATCGGCGAGCCGGGCCCGGACGACAAGGTCGTCATCGTTGGCTGCGGCGGCGTTGGCATGATGGGCATTCAGTTTGCCCGTGCCCTGCTCTCTTCAGCACCCCTTGCCGCTGATGTTGATCCCGGCAAGCTGCAGGCGGCTCAGGGCGCAGGCGCTGCAGCCGTCTACAATCCCAAAGATGAAGACGCGATCAAGCAGGTCATCGCCGACACAAATGGTGGCGCGTACGCCGCCATTGATTTTGTGGGCTCGGAATCATCACTTGCCTTTGCATCGTCCGTTGTCCGCAAGGGTGGCCAAGTTGTCGTGGTTGGATTGTTCGGCGGCGGCTTTGCCATGCCAATCCCCATGTTCCCAATGCGCGCCCTCACCATTGGCGGCTCATTTGTGGGCTCACCGCAGGAAGCAGCGGACATGATGGAACTGGTTCGCGCGGGCAAGGTTGACCCAATCCCTGTTGAACAGCGCAGCATGGATAAAGCAACGCAGTCACTTGAAGATCTGCGTCAGGGCTCGGTTCTGGGCCGGGTGGTGCTTGTTCCGTAGAGACCGCTAAAGGCCTTCGCGGAGGCCTTTGACGAACCCATCAAGGCCAGTCTGGCGCGGGCGCTTCAAGCGTTCCGCGTCCAGAATGGCTCTTATCTGCGCGCTGCTTTGCGCAATGTCCTGATTGACGATGATGTAGTCGTACTCTGCCCAGTGGCTCATTTCGTCCGCAGCCTTGGACATGCGACTGGCCACGACTTCGGCACTGTCCTGTGCACGGGAATGCAGACGCCGTTCGAGTTCCTGGGTTGAGGGTGGCAATATGAAAATGCTCACCACATCGGCGCCAGCGTTCTGTTTGAGCTGTTGCGTCCCCTGCCAGTCGATGTCGAACAGGACATCCTGGCCACTGGCCAATGCTTCTTCGACCGGTGCTTTGGGCGTGCCGTAGTAGTTGTCAAAGACTTTGGCGTGTTCAAGGAATTCGCGGCGATTCACCATCAGCCCGAACTCTTCCACCGAGGCGAAATAGTAATCCTTACCGTCAACTTCGCCGGGGCGCGGCGCGCGCGTTGTGGCGGACACGGACATCACGATTTCAGCGTCCGTTTCCAGCAGACCACGAGACAGAGTTGTTTTTCCAGCGCCGGACGGCGAGGACATGACGAACATCAATCCGCGTCGGTTGATCGAAATCTCACTCAACGTTTTGCACCTGCTCGCGTAATTGTTCGATGGCTGCCTTGAGATCAAGCCCTATGCGCGTGAGCTCAGTGTCCGATGACTTTGAGCACAGCGTGTTGGCTTCCCGGTTGAATTCCTGCGCCAGAAAATCAAGCTTGCGGCCAACTGAAATGCCTTCCGCCAAGAGCGTTCTGGCTTGCGCAATGTGGGCGCGCAGCCGGTCCAGTTCTTCGCGAATGTCTGCTTTGCCGGCCAGCATGGCAACTTCCTGAATGATCCGCTCTTCAGGCATTTCTGCGCGGTCCGCCAGAAGCTCAGTCACCTGCGCTTCCAGCCTGCTGCGAATGGCCTCCGGGGCCACCACTGCAAGTGCGTCTGCACGGGCAACAAGCTGGGCGATTTCTGTCAGCACGCTTTCAAGGATTGTCTGGAGTTTGGCGCCTTCGTCTGTCCTGGCGGATACGAGGCTCTCCACCGCTTCATCGAACGTCGCAGCCACGGCCGCAAGGCGGGCAGCCGTTTCGTCTTCGTCAGTGTCCGGCTCGGCGACTTCAACGACTCCGCGAATTCCCAATACGGCATCCAGTGTGGGTGGCTGCGTGCCCAGTCCGGTGGCCAGTTCCTTGAGATCGGCCATGAGCTTGGCGGCGAGCGCCGCATTGACCCGCACATCGGCGCCGGCATTTTCCCGTTCAATGTTGATGAAAACCTGAACTGCGCCGCGCTTGAGCTTTGCCTGAAGCGATTTTTTGAGACCTTGTTCGAGTGGCTCAAGTCCATTGGGCATCCGCATACGGATATCAAGACCACGTGCGTTGACGGTCTTGAGCTCCCAATGCCAGCGCCAGTCAGCGCGAGATCCGTCGGCGCGACCGAATCCCGTCATGCTTTGTATGTTCATGGACGCACCTTAGCGCAGTCCGCGCTCACGCTGTATCCGTCTCCAGACGCGTACATTCTGTTCGTGCTGACGATTGGTCTTTGCAAAGGCGTGGCCGCCCGTGCCATCCGCAACAAAAAACAGGTATTCCGTTTCAGCCGGGTTCAAAACTGCGGCAATCGCCGCTTCCCCGGGATTGGCAATCGGGGTCGGGGGCAGTCCGTCAATCTGATAGGTATTGTACGGGGTGACAGCATTTATCTCCGAGCGGCGTATGCGGCGGCCAAGCGGCCCCTCGCCGTTGGTAATGCCATAAATAATGGTTGGGTCAGACTGAAGCCGCATTCCCTTTCGCAGACGATTGATAAAAACGCTGGCAGCCTTGTCGCGCTCATCGCCCTTGCCGGTTTCCTTCTCCACAATGGAGGCCAGTACCAGCGCTTCTTCAATGGTGTTGAACGGCAGACCTTCCTGACGGTCGTCCCAAAGGTCGTTGATAACCTTTCGCTGGGCCTTGCGCATACGGTCTATGACGTCCTGACGCGACGTGCCGCGGGTCACTAGATAGGTTTCGGGCAGGAGCGATCCTTCGGCAGGAACGATCGGGACGCTGCCGGTCAATACAGGCTGAAGCTTGAGATGCTCAACGACTTCCCATGAGGTCATGCCCTCGAAGACAGTGATGGAATGAAGGATGGGTTTTCCTTCAACCAGAATGCGCATGATTTCGCGCATGCTGGCGTGACGTGGAATTTCGTACTCGCCGGCTTTCAGAGATGAAGCCTTGCGATGCACTTCTACGCCAACGCGAAACATCAGGGCATCTGCCACAAGGCCTTCACGCTCAAGCTGATTGGCAATGCGCCCAAGACCGGATCCTTCTTCGATCAGGACTGTGGTGCGGGCTGGAATATCACTTGGGCCGACAAAGCCGCGCCACGCGATCCACATCGGTGCACCCACAATGAGCAGCGCCACCAGAAATGAAATGGTGAAGAAAGCAATCGCTCGCAGGAAACGCCGCTTTGGCTTTTCCGGTTTGATCGGTGGAGTAGACGTTTCAGTCATGGCGGCGATTTCTACCTTGATCGGGCCTGCAAGAGCCAGCTCGGGTGGGAAGCGTCAGCCCTGCTTATGCCTCAACGGCCTTAAAGACGAGTGAAGCATTTGTGCCGCCAAAGCCAAAGGAATTGGACAGCGCGATATTCACGTTCCGCTCGCGCTTAGTGTTTGCCACAAGATCAAGAGACGTCTCTACCGACGGATTGTCGAGGTTGATGGTGGGTGGCACAACATTGTCGCGAATTGCGAGCATTGAGAAGATGCCTTCAATCGCACCGGCCGCACCCAGAAGGTGACCTACAGCGGACTTGGTGGATGACATTGAAACTTCCACCTTCTCTGAACCGAACAGGCGCTCTACGGCCCGCAGCTCAATCTCATCGCCCAGAGGCGTGGATGTACCGTGCGCATTCACATAGTCAATGTCTTCGGGAGAAATGCCTGCGCGCTCGATTGCCATTTTCATGGAGCGGTAGGCGCCATCGCCATCTTCAGCAGGCGCCGTGATGTGGTAGGCGTCACCGGACATGCCGTAGCCCACGACTTCGGCGTAGATCTTCGCGCCGCGTGCTTTGGCGTGTTCGTATTCCTCGACCACGACAACACCCGCGCCCTCACCCATGACAAAGCCGTCGCGGTCCTTGTCATAGGGACGCGACCCTTTTTCCGGCGTGTCATTGAAACCGGTTGAAAGGGCGCGGCATGCGCAGAAGCCGCCAATGCCCAGCGGCGAGATCGCACCTTCAGCCCCGCCGGCGACCATGACGTCTGCGTCGCCGAACATCACCATGCGTGCCGCGTCGCCAATGGCATGTGCGCCTGTTGAACAGGCCGTTACCACAGAGTGGTTTGGACCTTTGAGGCCCCAGCGAATGGAGGCGTAGCCGGAGGTCAGATTGATCAGGCGACCGGGAATAAAGAACGGCGACAGTCGACGCAGCCCCTTGTTGTGAAGCGTCAGTGCCCCTTCTTCAATACCGGGAAGGCCACCAATGCCAGACCCAATAATCACACCAGACCGGATCTGGTCTTCGTACTCTTCTGGATGCCAGTTTGCGTCATCGAGTGCCTGCTTGGCAGCTGCCTGCGAATAGATAATGAAATCATCCATGCGCTTGGCTTCTTTGGGCTCAACCCAGTCGTCCTGATTGAACGTGCCGTCCGTGCCATCGCCGCGCTTCACTTCGCAGGCAATGGTGCAGGGGTAACCGGAGGCATCAAACTTGGTGATCTGTCCGGCACCGGACTGGCCATCAAGGAGCCGTGACCATGTTGTTTCAACGCCGGTCCCAAGGGGAGTTACAAGGCCCATGCCCGTAACCACTGCGCGTCTCAGCTCAACCATGGATGTCTCCTAGATGGGTATAGAGGGACGGATGTAAGGATCACCCGTCAGATAGCAATACGGACGGGCATGCTGATGCACACCCGTCCGCCAAAAGGTCTAGTTCTCAAGCCGCATCAGCTTAGCTGCTGGCGTTTTCCTTGATGAACTTGATTGCATCGCCAACCGTCAGGATGGTTTCAGCAGCATCATCAGGGATTTCGACTTCGAATTCTTCTTCGAAAGCCATAACCAGCTCAACGGTGTCCAGGCTGTCTGCGCCCAGGTCGTCAATGAAGCTGGCATTTTCGGTGACCTTGTCGGCTTCAACGCCAAGGTGCTCAACAACGATCTTTTTGACGTTCTCTGCGATGTCACTCATGTTTCTTCTCTCAGCTCATAGTATGCGATCAGACGGACAAACCGGCTTGATCTGGGGCTTAAACTAGGCTCGCACACCCGTCGAAATGTCTCAATTCCAATCAGGTATACGGCAAACGCGATATTGGACAAACTGCAGCGCTACCTTTGTACAGCGCCTGCTTCTGTCCCGAAAAGCGGTCGCTTGGTAACACAATCATATTCCTTTGACCAGATTGTCAGCGTGAGGGCAATAGGCCTTAAAAACCAAGTGATTCCGGGCCTCTAGCCTTGGATTCACCCCGGGCACTCTAGCTGACAGTTAGGTTAAATCATGGCCATGCCGCCATTCACATGAATGGTCTGTCCGGTGACATAGGCTGCTTCTTCGCTGGCCAGATACAAAGTGGCCGCTGCAATCTCGTCAGATGTGCCTAGGCGACCTGCAGGAATGCGGGTCGAAATGGCCTCTTTTTGACCATCATCCAGCACATCGGTCATGGCGGTCTGGATGAACCCGGGCGCCACGCAATTGGCTGTGATTCCCCGACTTGCGACTTCCTGGGCAATGGATTTGGTCATTCCGATCATGCCGGCCTTTGCGGCGGCATAGTTCGCCTGTCCGGGATTTCCGGTGACGCCCACGACTGACGTGATGCCGACAATACGGCCCCAACGGCGTTTCATCATTCCGCGCATCAGGCCGCGCGAGAGGCGGAAGCTGGCCGTCAAGTTCACGGCGAGGACCTGGTCCCACTCGTCATCTTTCATCCGCATAAAGATGTTGTCTCGGGTGATGCCAGCATTGTTCACGAGGATATCGACCTGGCCGAGCGCGCCTTCCGCCTGCTTGGGAAGAGCATCTACAGCATCCGCATCACCCAGATTGCACGGCAACACATGGACGCGGTCGCCAAGGTCTGATGCGACTTCATTCAGTACATTCTCGCGTGTACCGGATATGCCTACTGTTGCCCCCTGTGCATGGAGCGACTTTGCAATTGCACCGCCGATACCGCCGGTAGCACCGGTTACCAGGGCCGTCTTGCCAGTGAGGTCAAACATCCAACATCTCCGTTTCTATTCAAGCTTAGCGCCGTCGACGAGGCCAACCTCGTGTTCCGGCGGAATGATAGCATTGTCGAGGCAACCAAAATTCACGCTTATCTGGCTCGGGTCCGATCGCCGCTTGTGGTGTGTGTAGACGCCGCATCGAGAGCAGAAAAAATGCTCTGCAATCTGCTGGTTCCATTTGTAGCTAGAGAGCGCCGCCTCGCCGCCCGTCAGCTGAAAATCTTCCCGGCGGACCGGTTTCATGATGATTGCTTTTTTAGTGCACAGACTACAGTTGCAGCGATACAGGTCACGATCTGCGTCGTCTGCATCAATCGCAAACGTTATGGCACCGCAGTGGCATGACCCGGAAAAGGTCGGCATCGCAAATCACTCGCTTCGAGATTTCTAAAGCCCGGCTTCAACCAACGCACGCACAGCATCAGCGGAGTTGATTGTCTGGCCCTTGATGGATTTATCAATCCACTTGGTCAGGCCGGTCAGGACCTTTCCTGACCCACATTCAACAAGCTCCTCGACACCTTGATCGCGCATGTATACGACGCTCTCGAGCCACCGCACTTTGCCGGTCACCTGTTCAACCAGCAGCGTACGGATCAATTCCGGATCGCTCACTGCCACTGCGCGGACATTGGCGACAACAGGGACTGTGGGCGCGGCAATGGCGACGTCTTTGAGCGCTTCCGCCATCTCATCGGCTGCAGGCTGCATCAATGCGGAGTGGAACGGCGCGGATACAGCCAGCGGCATGGCGCGTTTGGCACCCGCTTCTTTTGCCAACTCACAGGCGCGGTCGACGCCGGCCTTTGAGCCGGAAATCACAACCTGACCATTGGCATTGTCATTCGCCACGCCGACGGGCTCGCCGGTTTCCTTTGCTGCTGCGTCAGCGGCTTCAGCGACCTTGTCATTCGCAAGCCCCAGCGTCGCTGCCATGGCCCCCTTGCCTGCGGGCACAGCCCGCTGCATGGCTTCGCCGCGCAATCGCAGGAGTTTGGCTGTTGTCGTGATGTCCAACGACCCTGCCGCACACAGGGCTGAGTATTCGCCAAGGGAATGTCCGGCGACGAATTTTGCATGCTTTGCAAGGTCAAGACCTGCTTCAGCCTGCAGCACACGGAACACTGCCAGCGATACTGCCATCAAAGCGGGCTGCGTGTTCATGGTGAGGGTCAGATCTTCCTCAGGCCCATCCCACATGATTGACGTCAGCTTTTCGCCAAGGGCTTCATCGACCTCGTCAAAGACGGCCTTGGCTTGGGGAAATGTGTCCGCCAGGTCCTTGCCCATCCCTATAGTCTGGGCACCCTGGCCTGGAAATGTGAATGCGCGGATCATGGTATCGCTCACGGGGTTTCCTTTGCGTTGCCGATTGTCGAGTCGCCGCTTGCGGGCGTTAACTCGGAGAGACACCGGGCACATGGTCTGAGTCAAGTTATCCAGGGGCATTGCCCCTTGCATTCGAGGCCCAGGATTGCGACTTAAAGCGCAGTGATATCGGAGATTTTATGTCCAGTGAGAATGTGCTTGCCTAACGGGGCCTGAGCACTTGCCGACCCCGTTAAAGGAAACCCGCACCGGTGCGCCTATTGCGTGCTGATGGCGATTTGCGTCCGCATGCCAATCCGCCGGTGCCGTATCTTCTTTAGACGGCTCACTACAATGAACATCTCCAGAGACGAACAGCGGGTGCTCCACGCACTCGCGCAGGGCGGATTCATTCGCCATTTCCGCAAAATTTCACCTTCCGGCAGACGTCAGCGTGTCGTTCACGTTGAATGTGTCACCCGGGATGGCTGGCTGCTATCCATCTGCAGCCTGGAAATCTTCGGAAAACTGCGAAAAAGACGGCTTATCGCGTCAACAAACGGCAATCCGTACGTGATTACGAGAAAGGGGCTGGTGGCTGTTCGGGCTCGGCCTGACAACCGATGACCCCAAACAAGGCGCAAAGGCTTGCATCGGGGAGGTATTTCGCGTATCTCCCCGCATCGCTCAAGGTCCGGAGCCGGGAGCTGAAGGAACGGCGCTTTAGCGCTTGCGTGTTTCGCACAACGGTTTCCAGTGTTCCCGCCCGGTTCGTCCTCACGGAGATCTCCCTCTCCAAGACGAAGAATGGGGCTTCGCGCCCGGACCAGCGGATTGTCAAGGGAGCCCATTTGATATGGCGCTTTACGAACACGTATTTATTGCCCGGCAGGATGTGTCGGCGCAGCAGGTCGAGACTCTGACTGAAGAGTTCAAGTCCGTGCTGGAAAGCAATGGCGGCTCAATCGCAAAGAACGAGTACTGGGGCATCAAAACCCTCGCCTACAAGATCAAGAAAAACCGCAAGGGTCACTACACCCTGCTCAACATCGACGCGCCGCATGCAGCGGTTGCTGAAATGGAACGCCAGATGCGTCTGCATGACGACATCCTGCGCTTCATCACGCTTCGCGTGGATGAGCATGAAGAAGGCCCGTCAGCCATGATGCAGTCACGTGGACGCGATGATCGCCGTGGCGGTCGTGGTGGCGACCGTGGTGGCCGTGGTGGTGATCGCGGTGGCGACCGTGGTGGTGACAGAGGCGGAGATCGCGGCGGAGATCGTGGCGAACGTCGTCCGGCACCCGTTGCTGAAGCAGCTGCACCTGCGGCAGACGCACCTGCTAGTGAAGGAGCAGACGCATGAAGATTATCCAGACAGACGCATCCCGTCGGCCTTTCTTCCGCCGTCGCAAGACCTGCCCGTTCTCCGGCGCCAACGCACCGAAGATCGACTACAAGGACACACGTCTTCTGCAGCGCTACGTTTCCGAGCGCGGCAAGATCGTCCCAAGCCGTATCACGGCTGTGTCCGCCAAGAAGCAGCGTGAACTGGCCCGTGCCATCAAGCGCGCCCGCTTCATGGCGATCCTGCCCTACGTGGTAGACTAAGAACGCAAAGAACGGCCCGCTGTCTCAAGGACAGCGGGCCTTTTTCATTTGGGGCATGCAACCACCGCTTGCGCCTGCTCCAAGTTTTACCCCCCTACGCTGTGTGATTGACCGCTTGAATGGGTAATCTTCCGCCATGGCTGATCGGCGTTCTGGCAGGCCTTGCCAGCGCGATCCTGTACGCGGCAGCGTCTGGCGGCGCGACGCCGGCCATCATTCTGGCCTACATCGCACCGCTTCCTATCTTCATTGCCGGCCTTGGCTGGGGCACCGTGATGGCCCTGATCGCAGGTGCGACAGGGCTTGTCGTCATGTCGGTGATTGCCGGGCTCTCAAGCGGTGTCGTCTATTTTGCCGTGGTTGCGCTTGCACCAGTCTGGCTGGTGCGGCTGGCGCTGCTCTCACGCGCGGTTGGCGGACGCGGCGCTTCTGCAGCCGCCCGCGCTGCGAAAGCACGTGAAGCGCATCATCGCGCGGTCGCAGATGGCACGCGCGATGGACCTCCCGAAGAAGCCCCACCGCCTGATGTCGAATGGTATCCCCCGGGCATGCTCGTTGCCTGGACGACAGCCATTGCAGCGACACTCCTTGTTGTCTCTATCCTGTCGATGGCTGCAACAGAAGGGGGTCTGCGTGGGGCGGTCGTGCAGATGCTCAACACCGGCATTGTCGATACCGGCGAACTCCGCCGCATGCTGGACGGACAAGGGCTTGCCGTTTCGCCTAGCGAATTCCTGGAAATGGTGGCAACTTTCCTGCCGGCTATGGCCGGCAGCATGTGGCTGCTCATGACATTGGCCAATATGGCGATTGCCCAGTTGATTGTGGATCGATCCGGCAACAGCCTGCGCCCGACGCCCGTATTCTCGCAGATCACCTACCCTCAGGCCTTTTTGATGGCCTTCCCGGTATCGCTCATTCTGGGCTTTCTACCCGGCGAGTTGGGGTTTGCGGGGCTATCCCTCGCAGCGCTCTTGTTTGTCCCGTATTTTTTGTTGGGATTGGCAACAATCCATGCTATTTCGCGCCGCTGGCAGGCGAGAACTGCCATTCTCATAGGCTTCTATCTGATCCTGATTGTCGTTGGCTCCCCTGTGATGCTGGTGGGAATACTGGGATTGGTTGAAGCATGGATGGGACTTCGGGACCGCTATGCGGGCCCAACACCGGATGCCGATTGAGGCATCCAAGTCGACCGCTAACCGCACTTTTGGGCGGGACAGGCGCTTTTGATCTTTCTGCACTGGGCAGACAAGGCCGCGCTTGCTGGAACGAGGACTAAAATCAATGGACGTAATTCTGCTTGAGCGGGTCGAGAAACTTGGCCAGATGGGCGATGTCGTAGACGTCAAGCCTGGCTATGCCCGCAACTTCCTGCTGCCCCGCGGCAAGGCGCTTCGCGCCAACAAAGCAAACCGGCAACGCTTTGAAAATGAACGCGCACAGCTGGAAGCCCGTAACCTTGAGCTTCGTACCGAAGCTGAAGCTGTTCAGGTGAAGCTGGACGGCGAAAGCGTCACGGTTATCCGTCAGGCTTCTGAATCTGGTCAGCTTTATGGCTCTGTTGCTACGCGCGACATTGCTGAAGGTCTTACCGAAGGTGGCTTCAGTGTCGAGCGTCAGCAGGTTGTCCTGCAGCGCCCGATCAAGGTTCTTGGCCTGCATGACGTAACGGTCCGCCTGCACCCGGAAGTAACAGCGACTGTGACAGTCAATGTGGCCCGGACACAGGACGAAGCGGAGCGTCAGGCTCGCGGTGAAGATGTCACTGTTGATCGCACGGACGAAGAAGAAGAAGCAGCCCTGCTGGCTGAAGAAGTCTTTGAAGATGCAGAACAGGCTGCGGCTCTTGAAGCTGGCGATGAAGAAGCCGGCGAAGAGGCTTCCTCTGACAAAGACGAGACGCAGTCCTAAGGGCTGGTCCGTCACCATCGACGACAAGAACAACGCCGCTGCCTGGATTCAGGTAGCGGCGTTTTTCATGGTGTGTCGCGCCTTTTTGGGCTTAGACTTTCGCGTAGGGGCTGGGCTTTAGACCGGCAACCATGAGTGGCCGGCCAGCGGAGGTGCGTGATGTTCCTCAGATGGATGCTGCAATATGTGGTCAAAACAGGCGACCTGACGGTCCACGAAGCAAACGGACGGTTATGGACCGCCGGGGACGGATCTGAACCGCGTGTCACACTGCACCTGCGTGACCGCTCGATCGGGCGCGCAATCGCCTTTAACCCCCATCTCAAATTTGGCGAAGGCTATATGGAGGGTCGGTTTCATATCACTGAGGGTGATATCTGGGACTTGATGGACCTTCTGGGCCGCAATGTTGGCACCGGGTATGGCACACCACTGGCTGCGTTGATCGCCGGGATCCGCCGATTTTACCGGCGCATCCTGCAGTACAATCCGGTCGGCCGGGCGCGGGCCAATGTGGCGCATCATTACGACCTGGATGGACGCCTTTACGATCTTTTTCTTGATCCTGACCGGCAATATTCCTGCGCCTATTTCGAGGACCCTTTGGCGTCTCTGGACGACGCACAACTGGCCAAGAAACGTCACATTGCCGCCAAGCTGGCGCTCGCGCCCGGCCATACCGTGCTCGATATCGGGTCCGGCTGGGGTGGGCTTGGGCTCTATCTGGCCCAGATGGCAGACGTGGATGTGACCGGTGTCACCCTCTCCCAAGAGCAGTACACGGTGTCAAACGCCCGCGCGGATGCCCTCGATCGCAAGGACCGCGTCCGGTTCAAGCTTCAGGATTATCGCGAGCTTGATTCCTGCTTTGACCGGATCGTCTCCGTGGGCATGTTCGAGCATGTCGGTGTGGGCCACTACGGGGAGTATTTCCGGCAGGTGGCGCGGTTGCTTGACGAGGATGGGGTGGCGCTCGTTCACTCCATTGGACGCATCGACGGGCCGGGAACAACTAATCCCTGGATCGCGAAGTACATATTTCCCGGTGGCTATATTCCGGCTCTCAGTGAGGTCCTGCCGAGCATTGAACGCGCGGGCCTTTTTGTGACCGATGTCGAAATTCTCAGGCTCCATTACGCAGACACACTGCGTCACTGGCGGGAGCGCTTTGCCGCCAACCGAGGCCGGGCCGCAGAAGTGTATGACGAACGCTTCTGCCGGATGTGGGAGTTCTATCTTGCTGCCTCCGAAGCCTCATTCCGCCACATGGGTTTCATGGTATTTCAGATCCAACTGACCAAGAAGGTCGGGACCGTGCCGTTGACGCGGTCCTACATCGCCAAAGCCGAGGAGGGTTTTCGCGACCGTGAGGGCACAACACAGGCGGGCCCTCACAGGCAAATGCATGTGTGACATGAACTAGCTGGGCCGGAGGGCTGCAGGCTCTATTTGTGAGTCAAATGAATCGGTTGCAGTGAATCGCGGAGACTATCCACAGGCCAAATTCAAATAGGTAGGTTGAATCGGCGATGACGGGACAGGCGTCTGACCTGGTCTCCTTTTGCGTGCGGCTAGGAACCGGCTGCCGTCAGATTCATGAGTCAAAAGAATCACTTGGAGTGAGTCGTGCACATCATCCACAGCCTGTGGATATCATTTCGGTGCAAAAAACACGGGAATGGGTGGAGATGGCTGAAAGTCGATTGGTGATGGTTTACAAGTTAGTCGATGGAACCTGCACCGACCGCCTTCCCCCCATCCGGCCCAATGCCTGATGACGCACCCGATCCGGATTTCGACGGCATAAAGTACCGCGAGATGCCGCACTCTATTGAGGCGGAACAGGCGCTGCTGGGGGCTGTCCTGGTCAACAACGAGGCGTACGACAGGGTCTCCGAGTTCCTATCGCCGGATCATTTCTATGAGCCGTTGCACGCGCGCATTTTTGAAGCTGTGGCGCAACTGGTCGTCGGGGGTCACCTTGCGACACCGGTGACCCTCAAGGCCTATTTCGACCATGACAGCGCGCTGGCAGATGTGGGCGGCCCTGCTTACCTCGCCCGGCTGGCTGCAGCTGCGGTAGCGACGCCCCATGCCAAGGACTATGGCCGCGCCATCTATGATCTGGCGGTGCGGCGCGAGTTGATCCGCCTTGGCGAAGATATTCAGGTGACTGCGGAAGACAGCCCGATTGACCTGCCGCCATCGCAGCAGATCGAGAATGCTGAGTCCTCGCTCTATAACCTCGCCGAAAAAGGCCGCTATGAAGGCGGATTCATGCCTTTCAAATCGTCGCTCACGACGGCATTGGATATGGCAGCCGCGGCTTACCAGCGAGAAGGCAAGCTTTCTGGCCTCTCAACCGGCCTGCGCGATCTCGACGGCAAACTGGGTGGTCTGCAGAATTCTGACCTGATCATTCTCGCCGGACGCCCCTCCATGGGCAAAACAGCGCTGGCGACAAACATCGCCTTCAATGCCGCCAAGGCGTACCAGAAGCAGATTGACGACAATGGGCGCGAAGTCGTCAGCGATGGCGGTGTCGTGGCCTTCTTCTCGCTTGAAATGTCGGCTGAGCAGCTGGCAACGCGTCTTCTGGCTGAACACTCCGGCATCTCATCTGAAAAGATCCGCCGCGGTGAGATTACAGCTGATGAATTTGGGCAGCTGCGTGAAGCCACCGAGATGCTTCAATCGATCCCCCTGTTTATCGACCATACGGGCGGCATCGGCATCGCCACCCTTGCGGCCCGGGCGCGGCGGCTGAAGCGCCAGCAGGGCCTGCAGTTGATTGTGGTGGACTATCTGCAGCTCGTGACGTCGTCGGGCAAGAACCAGGACAATCGCGTACAGGAAGTGACGGCCATTACGACGGGGCTCAAGGCGCTGGCCAAGGAGCTGAACGTTCCCATTCTTGCCCTGTCCCAGCTCTCTCGACAGGTTGAACAGCGTGAGGACAAACGTCCGCAACTCTCTGACCTGCGTGAATCCGGCTCGATTGAGCAGGATGCCGACGTGGTGATGTTTGTGTATCGCGAGGAGTATTATCTCCTTCGTGCGGAGCCAAGCGCAGACTCGCCGGAACATCTGGCCTGGCAGGACAAGTGCAATCAGGTTTTTGGCAAGGCTGAAGTCATCGTCGGCAAGCAGCGCCACGGCCCTACGGGCCGGGTTGAGCTGCAATTCCAGGCGGAACTGACGCGCTTTGGCGACCTTGACCATTTCCATCAGTCCTATGAAGGTCCGTGATCTGTCCCCTTTTGGATTACGGCCTCCTCACTTGACTGATCCCCTTCCCTTCCCGGGTCACCTGACGATTGACCTCGGCGCGCTTGCCCGCAACTGGCAAGCAGCGAACGAGGCCAGTGGCGCCGCGACTGCATCTGCGGTTGTGAAGGCGGACGGATATGGGCTTGGTGTGGTTCCGGTTGTGGAAGCCCTCTACCTGGCAGGGTGCCGGACATTCTTTGTTGCCCTGGCAAGCGAAGGACTGGCCGTTCGCAAAGCCCTACCAGACGCTGACATCTACATTCTGAACGGTACCATGAAGGACACTGCCTCAGCGATGGTGGAGGCTGATCTGGTTCCTGTCCTCAATGACCTGACACAGATTTCACTGTGGAAAGGGTGTTGCGACGCTGCAGGTCGCTCCTTGCCCGCCGCGCTAATGCTGGACACCGGCATGTCCCGACTAGGATTGGATGCCGATCAGGTGAGCACTGCTGGCAGCAATCCTGAGGTGCTGGGCAATCTCAGCCTGAAACTGGTCATGAGCCATCTAGCCTGCGCTGACGATGCGGCGTCGGACATGAATGCGCAGCAAAGAGCATCCTTTGACACACTTAGAGCCAAACTGCCCGACGCGCCGGCAAGCCTTGCCAATTCGGCCGGCATATTCCTGGGGCCGGACTACCATTACGACCTGACCCGGCCAGGTATTTGCCTGTATGGCGCATCCCCGTTTGCTGCCGCGCCGGCCCCATTTGACCCGGTGATCGGTGCAACGGCTGAAATCATTCAGGTTCGGGATGTGAAGTCTGGTGACACCATCGGCTACGGCGCCACCTACAGGGCCTCAAGGGCCATGCGGATCGCGACCATTGCTGCGGGCTACGCGGATGGCATTTTCCGGACGGCGGGAAACTCAGCCATGGCGGCCATCAACGGCACTTTGGTGCCCTATGTGGGCCGGGTATCGATGGACCTTATTGCCCTCGATATAACAGCCTTGGATAGCGCATCTGTGAAGGCTGGAGACGTTGTCGAATTGCTAGGGTCCACGGTAAGTGTGGACGATCTGGCACAGGCAACTGGCACCATTGGATATGAGGTGCTAACCAGCTTGGGATCGCGCTATGAGCGGCGCTATATTACCGGGTGATTGGTCTCCCGATTCACTTCCTTTGGAGCACTTGGAACCGGTGAACGTATTTGCCCTGGTTGGACGCGCAGTCCTTACTTTCCTCGCAGAAGTAGGTGCCCTTTCCCGTTTTACGCTTCGGGCGGTGCGGGCGTGCTTTACACCCCCTATCTATCTGCGCCTCATCGGCCAGCAGATGCTCCGCATCGGCTACTTTTCGCTGCCTGTTGTCGGCCTTACGGCCTTCTTCACCGGTGGCGTGCTGGCGCTTCAGATCTTCATCGGCGGGTCTCGGTTTAACGCGGAAGGTTTTGTGGCGAATATCGTTGCCATCGGCATTACCCGCGAATTGGGGCCTGTGATCGCTGGCCTCATGGTCGCCGGGCGCGTGTCGGCCGCGATCGCTGCTGAAATCGGCACCATGCGCGTGACCGAGCAGATTGATGCCCTGGTGACGCTCTCTACCAACCCCTTCAAATATTTGATGGCACCGCGCATCATCGCCGCGGTCATTTCAATGCCGATCCTGGTCCTGATTGCCGACATCATCGGCATTTTCGGTGGCTTCGTGGTGGGTACCCAGAGCCTGGGCTTCAACCCGCTGGTTTATATCGGCAACACGGTTGATTTCATTGAGGTCAGTGATGTCACATCCGGCCTCATCAAGTCTGCCGTGTTCGGCTTCATCATTGCGCTGATGGGTTGCTATTCCGGCTATCGCAGCATGGGGGGCGCGCAGGGCGTTGGCCGCGCGACAACCAATGCGGTGGTCACGTCATCCATTCTCATCCTCGCCGCCAACTACCTGATGACATCGATTTTCTTCACGTCGTGATTTTCTGACCGCTTAGAGGCATCTCTTCCATGGCCGACACGCCAAAAATACAGCTTCGAAACGTGCAAAAGAAATTTGGCCCCAAAACGGTGCTGGATAATATCGACCTGACAGTCCAAAGAGGCCACTCGATGGTCGTCATCGGAGGATCGGGCACCGGCAAGTCCGTGATGCTGAAGTGCATACTGGGCCTGCTACACCCGACAAGAGGATCCATCAAGATCGATGGGGAAGAAGTCACCAATATCTCAGAGCGTGACCGCGAAGAGGTGCTGAAGAAGTTTGGGATGCTGTTTCAGAGCGCAGCCCTCTTCGACAGCCTGAAGGTCTGGGAGAATGTTGCCTTTGCATTGATCCAGGGCGAGGGAATGTCCCGCGCCAAGGCGCGCGACGTTGCGATGGAGAAGTTGGCCAAGGTCGGCCTTGATGAGACTGTGGGAGACTTGAACCCGTCTGAACTGTCAGGCGGCATGCAGAAGCGTGTAGGGCTTGCCCGTGCGATTGCCCATGATCCAGAGATCGTGTTCTTCGACGAGCCAACCACCGGGCTCGACCCGATCATGGCAGACGTGATCAATCAGTTGATCGTGGATACCGTGCAGGACATGGGTGCGACAGCGCTCTCAATCACCCATGACATGGCCTCCGCCCGCAAGATCGCCGACCACATGTCGATGATCTACAAAGGCCAGATCATCTGGACGGGTACGGCCGCCGAGGTCGACACCTGCGGCAATCCTTATGTGGATCAATTCATCAATGGCCGCGCTGACGGGCCGATCCAGATGGAGGTGCTGAAGGCTTAAGCCCGAAGCGCAAAGATGGCCAAGATCGCCACCCGATTTGTCTGTCAGAACTGCGGTGCCGTCACGTCCAAATGGGCTGGCAAGTGCGACAGCTGCAATGAGTGGAACACGCTTGTTGAAGAGACCGCCAGCACAGGTCCCGCATCATCGCCCGCAACGGCCAAGCTGACGCGCGGCTCCCGCAAACTCATCGACCTTGTTCCGCTGGAAGGCGAAACGGCGGAAGCGCCGCGACACGTGACGGGTATTGCTGAGTTTGACCGGGTTTGTGGCGGCGGGCTGGTTCCCGGCTCCGCCCTGCTTGTGGGCGGCGACCCGGGCATCGGCAAATCAACCATTTTGCTGCAAGCCATGGCTGCTGTTGCACGCGCGGGCAAGCGCGCGCTGTACATTTCAGGCGAGGAAGCCATTGCGCAGGTGCGCATGCGGGCAAAGCGGCTGGGGCTGGAAAAGGCGCCGGTGGAACTGGCCGCGGCAACGAGCCTTGCCGACATCGTGGCCACCCTCGAGCAGGCACCGGCCGCGGATGCGGTTGTGATCGACTCGATCCAGACCATGTGGTCTGACGCGCTGGATTCTGCACCGGGCACTGTGTCTCAGGTGCGTGCATGTGCCCAGGCGCTGGTGCAGGTGGCGAAGGCCAAGGGCATGGCGATCATTCTTGTGGGTCATGTCACCAAGGAAGGGCAGATAGCCGGCCCCCGCGTGGTGGAGCACATGGTGGATACTGTCCTTTATTTTGAAGGCGAGCGCGGCCACCAGTTCCGCATACTGCGCGCCGTCAAAAACCGGTTTGGCCCGACGGATGAAATCGGGGTGTTTGAAATGCGCGACACGGGGCTTTCCGAAGTAGCGAACCCGTCAGCGCTCTTCCTCAATGATCGGTCTGAAAGTGCATCCGGGTCGGTCGTCTTTGCCGGCATTGAAGGGACGCGCCCGGTCCTTGTTGAGATTCAGGCGCTGGTTGTCAGGTCGACCCTGGGCACACCCAGACGCGCTGTCGTGGGCTGGGACGGCGGTCGCCTGTCCATGGTGCTCGCCGTACTTGAAGCGCGATGTGGGACCAGTTTTGGCGGCTTTGACGTCTATCTCAATGTCGCCGGTGGTCTTCGGGTCAATGAACCTGCCGCTGATCTGGCGGTGGCTGCAGCCCTGCTCTCCTCACTGGACGACAGTGCGATTGATCCGCAGACGGTGGTTTTTGGTGAGATCAGCCTGTCTGGTGATATTCGGTCGGTGGCGCAGGCCGAAAACCGCGCCAAAGAGGCCGCCAAGCTCGGCTTCAAGTCAGCAATCGGACCTGCCGGGCTCAAAGCCCTGTCCGGCGGATTGAAGGTGCAGGAAATCGGGACAATCGGTGGCCTTGTTAACGCCGTTTGTCATTCAGATGTGCCCGGTGGCGATGCTTGATGCTAGATATTCGCCTGAAACGGGACATCTGACGGGGGAATGATGTGACGGGGTTTGACGCCATTGTCATTGCAATCACGCTGATATCTGGCCTTCTGGCCATGATCCGCGGATTCGTGCGCGAAATGTTGTCCATCCTCGCCTGGGTCACCGCCGCTGCGGCTGCAATTCTGACGCTTCCTTACCTTGCTCCCAGAATTCGTGAATACATCGATCCGACATGGCTGGCGGACGGAATTGCGGCATTTCTCGTCTTTGCCATTGTGTTGGTCGTCGTGTCCTACATCAGCTTTCATCTGGGCGAGCGCGTGCCGGACGGACAGGTAGGTGCGCTGGACCGTACAGGTGGGTTCCTGTTTGGCCTGGCGAGGGGTTTTTTGCTCGCCACCATCGCCTATATGTTTATCGCCTGGCTGGTGGCGCGGGAGGACTTTCCGCCCTGGCTGGACGACGCCCGACTGCTGCCCATAGTCTCAGCAACGGCTGAAACCCTGACGAATCTGGTTGCACCCAATGCCGATGTGACCGCTGGCTCTCAAAGTGCCAAACCGCGTGCTGCTGACAAACCCGGGACCACATCGGGGAGCAAACCTGACCCGCAAAAAGGCGACGCTGACAGCACGCCAGACGACGGGTATAACGCTGAGGAACGCCGACGGCTCGATCAATTGTTCGAGTCGGTTGACGGGAACGGACAAGAATAACCGTCCCCCTGATCGCTTTTCTGATAAGCGCTGGCCAATGCGCAAGAGGTCACCTTGAACTCGCACACCCCCCAAGAGGCCACCACTCCTGCTTCTTCCAACAAAGAAGCGCCAATTGACTACCAAACATGGCGCGAGGAGCTGGAAGGCGACACGCTGCGTGAGGAATGCGGCGTGTTCGGCGTATTTGGAAATCCTGATGCGGCGGCTCTCACCGCGCTGGGGCTCCACGCCCTGCAACACCGCGGGCAGGAAGCTGCAGGCATTGTTTCCTATGACGGCCAGCGGTTTAACGCGGAACGCCGCATGGGCCTGGTCGGCGACCACTTTTCATCAGAAAAGATGATCAACCGTTTGGCTGGCTCCGCAGCCATTGGCCATAACCGCTACTCCACCACCGGTGAAACTGTTTTGCGGAATGTGCAGCCGCTCTTTGCTGACCTATGGGGCGGTGGATTTGCCATCGGTCACAATGGCAACCTGACAAATGCTCTGACCCTCCGTGACCGTCTGGTGCGTGAAGGCGCGATTTTTCAGTCAACATCAGACACAGAAACAATTCTTCAGCTGGTGGCCCGTTCTACAAAGCCTCGGATCATTGAACGGCTGGTTGATGCTCTCTCACAGGTTGAAGGGGCCTACGGACTTGTATGCCTGACGCCCAAGAAAATGATCGGCGCACGCGATCCACGCGGCATTCGGCCGCTTGTGATGGGTGACCTGAACGGCTCGCCTGTTCTGGCATCTGAGACATGTGCACTGGACATCATCGGTGCCCACTTCGTGCGCGAGATCGAGCCGGGTGAAATTGTGGTGTGCACGGAAGATGGCATTGAGAGCCACAAACCATTTCCGCCAGAGCCTGCGCGTCCGTGTGTCTTCGAACATATCTATTTTGCGCGTCCGGATTCAATCGTTGACGGCAAGAGCGTTTATGAGGTGCGCAAGAAATTCGGTGCCCAGTTGGCGGCTGAATCTCATGAAGAAGCTGATGTGGTCATTCCCGTGCCGGACTCCGGTGTGCCGTCTGCCATTGGTTACGCAAATGAATGCGGCCTGCCTTTTGAGCTCGGCCTGATCCGCAACCACTATGTGGGCCGGACATTCATTGAGCCCACCCAGCAAATTCGCCAGCTCGGTGTGAAGCTGAAGCACAACCCCAATCGCTCCATCGTCGAAGGCAAGCGGATTGTCCTTGTGGATGACAGCGTGGTGCGTGGGACAACATCCATCAAGATCGTTCAGATGATGCGGGATGCAGGTGCCCGTGAAGTGCATCTGCGGATCGCAAGTCCGCCGATCACACACTCGGACTTTTACGGCATTGATACCCCTGATCAATCGAAACTTCTGGCTCATCGCTTTGATCTGGAGGGAATGCGGTCTTACATCGGTGTCGACAGCCTTGCCTTCCTCACGGTAGACGGGCTCTACAAGGCGCTGGGATACGACGCCCGCAACGATGAAGAGCCGCAGCTGACGGACCATTGCTTTACCGGGGATTACCCCACGAAGCTGACGGACCGCGACGGCGACAGATCCGGTGGCCAGTTGTCGCTTCTGGCTGAGATCGCCTGACAATGGCCGGACAATTTGAAAACAAGACTGTCCTCATCACCGGGGCATCACGGGGTATTGGCTATGCGGTCGCCCTCGCCTTCGCCCGCGAAGGGGCTCATGTGATTGCGGTCGCCCGGACTGAAGGCGCCCTTGAGGAACTGGATGACGCCATCCAATCGGAAGGCGGGTCTGCCACTTTGGTGCCTTTGGACCTTACGGACTATGAGGGCGTTGACCGGCTGGGTGCGGCACTCTTTGAGCGCTGGGGCAAGCTCGATGTCCTGATTGGCAATGCCGGTGATCTAGGTGTGATTTCACCGATTGGTCATGTGCAACCGAAGGACTGGCACAAGGCCATCGACATCAATGTGAATGCCAACTGGCGGCTGCTGCGGTCCATGGACCCGCTGCTGCAGGCAGCTGACGCCGGGCGTGCGGTGTTTGTGACGTCCGGTGCCGCACAAAAGTGCAATCCTTTCTGGGGGCCCTATGCGGTGTCCAAAGCAGCGCTGGAGGCACTGGTCAAAACCTATGCAGCAGAGTCTGCAAACACCAATGTGCGCGCAAACCTTCTGAGCCCGGGGCCTGTGCGCACCGCCATGCGTGCCAAGGCAATGCCGGGTGAAGACCCTGGCACGCTTCCACACCCCAACGATGTTGCGGGTCTTTTTCTGGAAATGTCGCGGCCTGACTTTACCGAGAATGGCGTCACCCGCCGCTTCACACCCTAGTCGGACCTGGGCATTTTGGCTGGCTTGCTGGACGAGCGCTTTTTCATCTTGGCCTTTTGCGACGTGCCACGACGCTTGCGCTGCTCAGCATAGGGATTGTCTCCCTTACGCATGATCAGCCGAATGGGTGCACCGTCGAGCTTGAACCGCTCGCGCAGGCTGTTGACCAGATACCGCGTATAGCTGTCAGGCAGCTTTTCTGCCCGCTGTGAAAACACCACAAAGGTTGGCGGCCGGGCTTTGGCCTGCGTCATGTACCGAAGTCGGATGCGGCGTCCCTGGACAGCGGGTGGCGGATGCCGCCCCACAGCCATTTCCAGCCAGCGGTTCATCGCAGACGTGGGAATGCGCGTTGTCCAGCGCTTGTAGGCGCGCAGAGCGGCAGGCACCAATTTGTCCAGCCCCTGCCCCGTCAGCGACGAAATTGGAACGACCTCGACACCTTTGACCTGCGGCAACAGTTCATCAATCCGCTGATCGATCTCACGCAGCGCAGCGCCACGGTCCTCAACCAGGTCCCATTTGCTCACTGCCAATACCAGCGCGCGGCCTTCTTCAACCACCGTGTCGGCGATGTGAAGATCCTGCTTTTCGAATGGCTGCGTGGCGTCAATCAGAAGTACGACGACCTCCGCAAAATCAACCGCACGAAGGGTATCGGCGACCGAGAGCTTTTCGAGTTTTTCAGTAACGCGGGACCGGCGGCGAAGGCCGGCGGTATCCCACAGCTTGATGGCACGACCTTCGGCCGTCCAGTCAACAGAGATCGCATCGCGCGTGATACCCGCCTCTGGCCCTGTCAGCATGCGGTCTTCGCCGATCAACTCATTGATGAGTGTGGATTTGCCCGCATTGGGGCGTCCAACAACGGCGAGGCGCAACGGCTTAGTAGGGTCGTCCTCTAAACTGTCAGCGTCTTCTGTATCCGCACCTTCTATGTCAGCATCTTCAGCATCAAACGCGTCTTCGAGGATTTCCCTGGCTGCGGCATCGAATGGAAGGAGTGCCTGGTACAGGTCAGAGGTACCCTCCCCGTGTTCCGCTGAAATGCCCAACGGTTCGCCCATGCCAAGGCGGAAGGCTTCCATTCGGCCCGCCTCGGCGGCTTTGCCTTCGCATTTGTTGGCAGCCAGAATGACCGGCGTTTCACCCTTGCGCAGAATGCGGCCGATTTCTTCGTCCAGGGGCGTCAATCCGGCGCGCGCGTCCACAAGGAACAGGCAGACGTCAGCGCCTTCAATGGCAGCCTCTGTCTGCCGACGCATACGGGCTGGCAACACGTCGCCGCCTGCATCCTCGAACCCGGCGGTGTCGATGACAGTAAACGTCATGTCGCCAAGTTCTGCGGTGCCTTCGCGGCGGTCGCGCGTGACGCCGGGCGTGTCATCGACCAAGGCCAGGCGTTTGCCAACCAGACGGTTGAACAGGGTCGATTTGCCGACATTGGGTCGGCCAACAATGGCCAGTGTAAAACTCATCAGTTGCGGCTCCTGCCGCGGTCGCCCTCACGGGCGCTTTCTTGCCGACTAGCGGAACGCCAGAAGCTCGGCGGCATCGGTCAGTATGTAGACCGTCTTGTTCGCCACGATTGGGGAAATGAAAGTGCCACGGGGGATTTCAACTTCTCCCAGCACGTCACCATTGTAGGGCGAGACGGCAAATGCCTCACCGGTTGAAGAGGCTAGGAGCAGGCGGTCGCCTGCCAAGACTGGTCCGGCCCATGATATGGGGCCATCGCGGTCTTCTGGATCTGTAAAGCGCGGCAGCTGGGTTACCCACCGGATACGACCATCACGCCGGGAAAGCGCGATCACTTCAGCGCTGGTTGTCACGAGGAAAATGAAATCACCTGCCACCCATGGTGTCTGAACGCCGGATAGGGAACGCGTCCACACGCGCTCACCGGTACGGATATCAATCGCGACCATGCGGCCTGCGTGGCTCACCGCAAACACACGGTCGCGGTCGATCACCGGACGACCTGCAATATCGCTGATGTTGGCCAATGCCGTGTTTGACAGTGTGCGTGTCAGAGTGTCGTTCCAGACCTCCTGACCATTTTCAACGCGCAATGCGAACACTTCGCCAGAAGAGTACGGCACCACCAGCGTGCCGCCCGATACGGCAGGGCTTGGTGACCCAAGAATGCCCGCCGTTTCCTGAATGCCCTGGTGCGTCCACAGCACTTCGCCTGTGGCCTGAGCCAATGCGGAGGTCTGATTGTCAAACGAGATGACAAAGACACGCCCGCCGACCGCTGAGGGCGCTGCGCGAAACGGCGTGCGGCCTTCATAGGTCCAGAATTCTTCACCGGTCGCGGCGTCCATCGCAACCACCGTGCCGAACCCGGTGGCGACATAAATCGCGCCATCGTCATAGGCGATGCCGCCGCCAAAGCCTTCCTCTGAGTCCGCGTCCTCGGGCGTCAGATCGACAGCCCAGATGCGTGTTCCCGTATCCGCCTCAAACGCACGCACACCGCCTTCGGTGTCCAGTACATAGGCGCGACCGTCAGCGATTATAGGTGGCGCTGTAAGACGGCCACTGCTGCTTGACCCCTGTCCGGCATCTGCGTCCCAGATTTCTGATATTGCTTCGGGCGCATCGAGATGATGCAGCACGTTGTCGGGAAATCCACCCGGCTGTGCCCAATCTGTATTTACGTATGGGGCAGGCAGCACAACCTGCAGACCGGCGATGCGTGGATCAGCTTCGAGCTGCTGCTCCAGCGACATGACGGAGATGCGCTCTCCTGGAAGGGGCGGATCATCAGACGGGCTGATCAGGTCATTGACCGTGTCGCACGCGACCAGCGTGAAAGCCAGCGCGCTCAGGGCTGCCACCCGCGACGTGGTGCGGGAAAAGATATGAAACTGAGATGTCATTGTGCGGCTTCGCTCTCTTCTGCAACGTCGTCAGCAGGCTGCTCTTGCGATGGTGTTTCAGCGGCAGGCAGCTGGCGTGCGATTGGCGCTTCCAGCTGAAGCCCGCGCAGCATGTCGCGCGCGCGTTCGCGCGCCAATGGCGGCGCTGCGGCGGCATCTGCAAGCTGCTGGTAATACTCACCAGCTGCTGTCGTATCGTTCTCGCGCAGTGACACATACCCAAGCAGCTCAAGGGCAGAGAAGCGCCAGGGGCTGCTGTCACCCGCGAGCGGCGTAAGCCGGATTTTCAATTCATCGGGGCTTGCCGTATCTGCCATCAGCAAGGCTGCTTTCAATGACGCCAGACCTTTAAGAATATCGTCCGCGCTGCCAGCTGAAATGGCATCATAGGTGGCAATGGCACCTTCAGTGTCTCCGGCCTCAGCCTGTAGGCCTGCCGCTCGCATACTGGCCACAGCCTCATACCCACCACTCGCAGACTGCGCGATCGCGGCAAAGGCATCCGCGGCGGCGGCGGTTTCGCCCTCTTCAACCAACTGGCTGGCGGCCACGAACTTGCTGGCCGCATCTTCAGATGCGGACTGCTGGGATGCATTCCACCAGCTGACACCGCCAACGATGGCCACGACACCCACGGCGGCCGCGATCAAATAAGCGCCATAGGACTTCCAGAGGTCCTCGGCACGGTCGCGGCGCAGGTCCTCTTCAACTTCACGGAAAATGTCTGACAAGGAAGACGGCTCTCTGGCTAGATATCGAAACAAATGGATGGATCGGGCGGCGAAGCCCTGCCTGTGACAGCACAGACACACATGTACCGGAAACTAGCCGGGCTTGCGCGGTGATACCACCCATAAAGTAGTTGAAAGCAAAGGCAATTAACGCCTTTGTCATCGTCCAGCTCCAAGGCCGCGACGCAGCTACTTCTTCATGGCGTAGGTGTGTTCCTTGGCAGGAAAATGGCGCGAGCGGACTTCTTTTGCGTAGGCCTCCGCCGCGCCCTCGATGGCAGCCCCCAGGCTGGCAAACTCCTTGACGAATTTGGCCGGGCTGGGGTTGAGACCCAGCATGTCTTCCAGCACCAGAATCTGGCCATCACAGGCGGGGGAAGCACCGATGCCGATTGTCGGCACGTCAATCTGCCCGGTTATGCGCGCGGCCAGGGGCTCGGCTATACCCTCAAGAACCACAGAGAATGCGCCAGCTTCTGCCACGGCGCGGGCGTCTTCTTCCAGAGCGGCCCACTCATCGGTGGTCCGGCCCTGGGTCTTGTACCCGCCCATGGTCTGCACACTTTGGGGCGTCAGGCCGATATGAGCCATGACGGGAATTCCGCGCTCTGACAGGAAATGGATGGTTTCCGCCATGCGGGCCCCACCTTCAAGCTTGATGGCCGTGCAGCCGGTTTCATGGATTACCCGTGACGCATTGCGGAATGCGATCTGAGGGCTCTCTTCATAGGTACCAAAGGGCATGTCCACGACGACCACCGCCTGATCCGCCCCGCGCATCACAGCCTTGCCGTGCAGGATCATGAGCTCGAGCGAGACGCCGAGCGTGTTTTCCATCCCGTGCATGACCATGCCGAGGCTGTCGCCCACCAGCAGCAGGTCAACATACGGGTCCACCAGGCGGGCCGTATGGGCATGATACGCCGTCAGGCACACCACCGGCGTGTTGTTCTTTGAGTTCCGGATCTGCGGAACGGTTTTACGGCGAATTGTGTTTTGAACGGACATGGGGATGTACCTCCTGACACTCAGGCCTCAAGCCTTCTTTTGTGCGGTGCAGCACACTAGTTGTCAGAGGCCGGAATGGCAAATCATCCGCCATTGCCTGTTGAGCCGCTTCCCGACGAGCCGTTGCCAGTGTCAGAAACCGCGGCTTGGGGCTCAGGACGGTTGGATGCCAGAGCAAGATAGGCAAGGCCAAACCAGGACAGGATGCAGACCAGCAGGTAAATCATGAGCAGGACATTCAACAGCATGGAAAAAATCGCGACTACGGGCGCCAATGGCCCGGAAAAGACGGTCAGGAATGCCCCTAAAAATCCGACAAGAAAAGAGCCGACAAAGGTGATGCCCATACTCAGGATCAGGTAGCCGAAGAGAATGCGCCAGGTGTTTCCCTTGGTTCGCCCCCATGCCCGTGCAAAGTCGATGGGCTCGTCGTCCACGATTGCCGGGAACACAAATCCCAGCCGCATCACAATCGGCAGAATGATCAGTGTGATGACAATAACGGCTATTGCCAGGCCAGGCCGTGCAAAACCGAATGTGCCGTCAGGCGCAATCTGCGGACCTGAGAACATGTAAAGACCCATCACGGGCAGATAAACCGCCAGCATAACCAGATAGGCCAGCAGAAACCTTTTCGTCCTTTCACCGAACCCATGCCTTTGCGCTTCGTCCGCAATGACGTAGCGCAGAGCGCCAACGATGGCCGGGCTTGCAAGCACCATTGCAATCACGCCGGCAATCATCGAGACCACGAAAACCCCTGTCGGCGGCGTCGCGCCGGCCATTGCAGCAAAGCTGATCACAACTGCCACAACATAGACCACGCCGGCGGCGAGCAGCCATGGCCACATGATCTTGAAAAACGTGCCCCGGTGTTGCCAGGGCATCTTGAGGGCAGCCAGCCACGTGGCGCGCAGTGGAAGTTTTTGCATGGTCATGTCCCTTAGGGCTGGGTGGTCAGATTAATCTGCGGCCTCGGCTTTGACTTGTGGCGACGCTTTTGCGTTCGGCAGAAGGGCGATCAGCGAGTAGGTGAGAAAGGCTGCGCCAACAACTGTGAGGAAGTAGTTCGAGAGAACATTTGCAATAAGCCAACCAGCACTCATTGCCCCCAGGAAACCGCCAGCGGCACCGTCGCCTGCCCCACCGGCCTGCTCAGAGTTCTCCATCAGGATCTCAGAGCCCCCCACAACAAATCCGACTACGAGGCCGATGATGATCACCAGAAAAAAGTACAGGAGCCAGGCAACCAGCAACCGCAGCGTGCTGCCCTTGGAGACCTCCCAAGCCAGGAAGATCGAGTCTGGTCTTTGGAGCGCTGCCGCAGGCAGGGCCAGGAACAACCGTGAACCAATGACGATGCCCACCAAGCTAAAGACAGCAACAGCGACGCCCATTCCAGGGTCCAGGTTGGTTGCGTCCATCTCAAAGCCTTTCTCAAACCCGACAGTGGCCCAGAGAAAAAAGAAGCAAAGCAGCATATAGGCGAGACCGATCAGGAGAAGCCCGATCGCAATGAGGAAATATCTGACAACCGGCCAGGCCAACCGCCATTTGTGATCGACGTCGGCCACGACGCGGTGGGTGAGCACGGCTGTAGATGTGAAGATGAGATAGACAAGGACCGCCACGCCAAACAGGGTGTACCCGCTGGTTCCTTCGACAGGCACCATCTCTTCAGTGCCCAAAAACGCGCCCGGCGGTGCGACCAGGGAAAAGAGGCTGAGGCCTATGGCCGCCGATACGATGTAGAACGGCAGCAACGGCCACGCGAATTTGAACGGCGCAGCAAACGCCCGTCCCAGCACATCAAAAACCGGAAGTTTGACCAACCTGCCCTCCATTCTCAGACCTATCGACTGAAGCTACAGCACGGACGTGTACCCGCCCGTAGCGGGTATTCGGAAGAGTAACACAGTCAGGATGAGCCACCTGCGGAGTCGGATGGGGTGCCTTGCGAAGAAGGTGTGACGAGCATGTCTTTGTTTGGGGCGAGCGCCAAATAAGAATAGGTGAGGAATGCGATACCGAAGACGACGTAATAGTAGAGAAAGATAACGGCGACAATCGTCCCAAAGACTGACATCACGGTGGTTTCCTCACCGCTGAACACACTCGAACCCCCAGCAAGAAAACCGGCTATTGCCTGCAGAACGACAACAAGGATGAAGTACAATAGCCAAGCAGCCAAAAGGCGCAGGGTGTTGCCCCGAGAAATCTCCCAAGCAAGTGAAATCGTCCCATGCTCGCCTATTGCTGTTGCCGGCAATGCGAGGGAGATCCGTGCGTAAACGGCATAAATAGCGATTGTGGCTAGAAGCACCATCACAATGGCGAGAATCGGGGTCCCTTCACCTACTGCGCCCATTGCAATCCCGACCAGGGCTTCTGGTCCGCCACCAAGAATACTTGCTGCGAAAAAAGCGACGGCAGAGACAATACCGGCAAGCAGACTGATCAGAATGCTCACCCCGATATACCTCAAGGTTGGCCAGCCCAGTTTCCAAATATCCGGCACACCGGCTGCTTGCCGGTGCACCAGAACTGCTACAGAAACAAACAGGAAAACCAACAAGATTATGCCGAAGAAACTCAGCCAGAACCTTGCGCCATCGCCTTGGTCGAGTGTGGCTCCATTGACCGGTGTCGATGACACGCCTGACGGAATCAAGCCAAAAATCAGCCACATGAAGCCAATTGCAATTGCTGCTACGCAGAGGAAGTAGGGAAGCAACGGCCAGCCGTAGCGCGCAGGTGCCGTGAAAGCGCGACCTAGAACATCAAAAACCGGAAGTTTGACCATTATTCCCCCCAATTGGCCGCCCAACCTAGGATTGAGGTTGGTTTAGTCAGCTTGGCCGACCCGGGGATCGGGTTCAAGGGACAATTGGGTCAGCGTCAGTTCTGGTTGCTGCCGTAGGCCCAGGCTTTTTCTTCGATGTCCTTGTTGTCCGGTGCAAGTTCGTAGGCACGAACAAAATCGTCTCTTGCGAAACCCTTCTGACCCAGCGCTTCGAAAATCCGTCCACGGACGAAATAGGCTGCGGCGTAGTTGGGGTTGAAAGCCAGAGCTTTGTTGGCGTCGTTTATTGCAGCATCCAACTGTGCCATCTCAAGAAATGCATTGGCACGGGTGGTGTAGATGTCGCCGCTCTCAGGCGATAGCTCCAGCGCCTTGGTGTAGTCTTCGATGGCTGCGTCCAGCTGCCCCGTCAACTTGTATGCCACGCCACGATTGACGTGGGCTGTCACCATGTCGCCTTCGGGCAGGTCGCCGGCTTCAAGGGCACGGGTGCAATGGATGATGGCCTGCTCCGGCGTGCCGTCGCCGAAGAACTGCGCGTGGCACAGTTCATTTTCAACAATCGCATCGACTTTCTCGGGTTCTGGCTCGAGTCCTGCCTCGGGTCCTGCCTCGGGTCCTGTCTCGGCTAATGCGTCCTGTTCAGATATTGAGGGGTCGTCTGAGGTCACACCTGCTTCCGGCGCCTCAGCCTGCCCTGGCGCCACTTCCGGCTCTGTTGCCGGCGCTGGTTCTTCGAGGACAACTGCCTCTACGGGCGGTGCCTCGAAATCCTGTGCATTGGCGGCGAGAACGCCTGAAACAAAGGCAAAACCCAGACCAACTGCAACCGGCATGAACCTGATACGCACAGCGTTACTCCCACTCAATCGTGCCCGGAGGCTTTGAGGTAATATCGTACACCACGCGGTTGATCCCGCGAACCTCGTTGATGATGCGCGTTGCGGTACGTCCGAGGAACTCATGACTAAAGTCATAGTAATCAGCGGTCATGCCATCTGTTGAGGTCACGGCACGCAGGGCGCACACAAACTCGTAAGAGCGTTCATCGCCCATGACACCCACGGTCTTGACCGGGAGCAGCACCGCGAAGGCCTGCCAGATATCGTCATAGAGGCCCGCATTGCGGATTTCTTCGAGGTAGATCTTGTCCGCCTTGCGCAGGATGTCGAGACGATCGCCCGTAATTTCACCTGGAATGCGGATAGCAAGGCCTGGCCCGGGGAACGGATGACGCCCCACGAAAGGCTCAGGCAGACCAAGATCTCGGCCCAGCACGCGCACCTCATCCTTGAAGAGCTCACGAAGCGGTTCGACAAGCTTCATGTTCATGCGCTCGGGCAGGCCACCCACATTGTGGTGTGACTTGATGGTGACAGACGGCCCGCCTGCGAAAGACACGCTTTCGATCACATCCGGGTAGAGCGTGCCTTGCGCGAGGAAATCAGCCCCGCCGACTTTCTTGGCTTCGTCGTCAAACACGTCAATGAAGGTGGCGCCAATGATCTTGCGCTTGCGCTCTGGGTCCGTGACGCCTTCGAGCTTGTCGAGGAAGAGCTTTTGCGCATCCACATGCACGAGCTTGATGTTGTAGTGATCGCGGAAGAGCGTCACGACTTCTTCAGCTTCGCCCATGCGCATCATGCCCGTGTCAACAAACACACAGGTGAGTTGTTCGCCGATGGCTTCGTGCAGCAATACGGCGACCACGGATGAATCGACGCCGCCCGACAGGCCGCAGATCACCCTGCCCTTGCCTACCTGCTCGCGCACGCGCTTGATTTCCGTTTCGCGGAAGGCGGCCATGGACCAGTTGCCGCCGCAGCCGGCGATCTTGTGGGTAAAGTTTTCAAGCAGCTTCGCCCCGCGCAGCGTGTGCACGACCTCGGGGTGGAACTGGACGCCGTAGAAGTGGCGGCGTTCGTCAGCAATCGCAGCAAAAGGCGCGTTGTCGCTTGTTCCAATGACCTTGAAGCCTTCAGGAATTTCAATCACGCGGTCGCCATGGCTCATCCACACCTGATCGCTTTCGCCGGTTTCCCAGATACCGTCAAACAACGCTGATTGTTCGCCGGCTGTCATTTCAGCACGGCCAAACTCGCGCTCGTCGGCTGTCTCAACGCGGCCGCCAAGCTGCGCCACCATGGTCTGCTGTCCGTAGCAAATGCCAAGAACCGGAATGCCCAGGTCAAAGACGCGTTCGGGTGCCCGCGGCGTGCCCATGCCGGTGACGCTGGCTGGACCACCCGACAGGATGATCGCCTTGGGCGCCAGCCGGTCGATGGCCTCGTCCGCCTTGTTGTAGGGCACAATCTCCGAGTAGACGCCTGTCTCACGCACACGCCGTGCGATCAGCTGTGTGACCTGACTGCCAAAGTCGATGATCAGCACGCGGTCATCGGCGCCTGCGGGGATGTCCAAGTCGGGTGAGTGCGTCATATCGGGCTCGTCAGGTTATGGCGTTGATGTGCGTTCAAGGCGGCAGACGAAAAATCCATCTGTGCCATGCGAATGTGGGGCAAGGCGAAGTCCGAATTCGCCCGCAGGTGCAGGATCAGATTCGCCAAAAACAGCTTTGAAGCCTGCGTTGGAGGACAGGAATGCGTCGATCCGCTCTTCATTCTCTGAAGGTAAAACCGAGCAGGTCACATAGACCAGTCGTCCGCCAGGTTTTACGAGATTGGACGCGGTGCGCAGGAGCGCATCCTGCGTCTTGGTGAGCTTTTCGATTTCTTCTGCTGTCACACGCCACTTCTGCTCGGGGTGGCGGCGCCATGCGCCGGTCCCGGAACAAGGCACATCAATCAGCACACGGTCGCATTTGCCGGTCAGCTCACCGAAGTTGCTGTCCTGCGGCCATTTCATGGGTTGGATGTTACGGGCATCCGCTCGCTTCATACGCGGAGCAAGATTGCCAAGACGGCGTGCATCGGTGTCGGTTGCGTATATCTGACCCTTGTTCTGCATTGCGGCTGCAATGGCCAACGTCTTGCCACCACCGCCTGCACACAAGTCCATCACCTGCATGCCGGGCTTCGCATCGACCAACGCAGCGGCGAGCTGCGAGCCTTCGTCCATCGGCTCAATCAGGCCTTCCTTGAAGGCAATGGTGCCGGCAATCATGTGATTGCCTGACACCCGCAGGCCAGTGGGCGCATGGGGTGTGGGCGAGGTCTCAATGTTGACGGCAGCGAGCGCGGCAGCAGCGTCTTCACGGCTTGTCTTGAGGGTATTGACGCGCAGATCAAGGGACGCGGGACGGTCAAGGGCTGCGAGCGCCTTATCCAGATCATCACCAAACGCTGCTTCAAGCTGCGGCAGCAGGAACGCGGGCACATCGTAAGACGGCAATCCCGCCTGGTCTGCACTGGTCAGAGTCCGGATCAAGGTGTGTTCGTCATCGCTGAGTGGCGGCGGGGCGTGGCCTTCGCCTGAGAACAACGCGGCGACTTCCTGGGGGGCCTTGCCTTCGCCCAGCACCAGGTCAGCAATCACCAGCGCCCGGGGCTGCTCTCCAACCTCATTGGCGTAGTAGCCACGCCTGCGGAGAACGGAATAGACCTGTGTGGAAATTGCGCGCCGGTCTTTTGATCCGGCAAAGCGATGGCTGCGGCCCCACTGGCGCACAACATCATCGGCGGGCCGCAGAGCCTGCTCGATTTCTTCTACAATCTCGATTGCTGCCGCAACGCGGGCTGCTGGCGTCAACGGCTCGGGCTCGGATAGTTGGGTGTTTCACGGGTAATGGTCACGTCATGCACGTGGCTTTCCAGAAGGCCCGCATTGGTGATGCGGTGGAATTTGGCCGTCTCATGCATGGTCGGAATGTCCTTGCAGCCGGTGTAGCCCATGGAGGCACGCAGTCCGCCGACAAGCTGATGAAGGACGGCTGAGAGCGGGCCTTTGTAAGGCACCTGCCCCTCAATCCCTTCGGGCACCAGTTTGAGCTGGTCTTTCACGTCCGACTGGAAATAGCGGTCAGCTGAGCCACGGGCCATGGCACCGATGGAGCCCATGCCGCGATAGGCTTTGTAGCTTCGGCCCTGGTAGAGGAAGACTTCGCCGGGGCTTTCGTCGGTGCCTGCGAAGAGCGAGCCGAGCATGGCAACGTCTGCGCCAGCGGCCACGGCCTTGGCCATGTCGCCTGAGTATTTGATACCGCCGTCTCCAATCACTGGACGACCGGAGCCTTTGGCTTCCGCAGCGCACTCCATAATGGCTGACAGCTGAGGAACACCAACACCTGCCACGATGCGTGTCGTGCAGATAGAGCCTGGACCAATGCCAACCTTGATCGCGTCGGCGCCGGCTTCAATCAGTGCGCGGGTGGCTTCTGCTGTTGCGACATTGCCCGCGATCACTTGTGTGTAGTTGCTGAACTGCTTGATGCGCCGCACAGAGTCCAAGACGCCGGACGAGTGACCATGGGCCGTATCAACCACAACGACGTCAGCGCCTGCCGCGATCAATGCTTCCGTGCGTTCGAAGCCGCCGTCGCCCACAGATGTTGCCGCGCCGACCCGCAGGCGACCTTGCTCGTCCTTGCAAGAATTGGGATGGAGTTTGGCTTTCTCCATATCCTTGACGGTAATCAGGCCGGTGCAGCAATAGGCGTCATCCACGACGACCAGCTTTTCAATGCGATGCTGGTGGAGCAGGCGCTTGGCTTCATCCTGGCCAACATTCTCGCGCACCGTGATGACTTCCTTTGTCATCAACTCATAGACCGGCTGTTTTGGATTGCTGGCGAACCGCACGTCGCGGTTGGTGACGATGCCGACGAGTTTCTGGTTTGCCTCGACCACCGGAATGCCGGAGATGCGGTGCTGTTCCATCAGGTTCAGCGCGTCTTCCAGAGTGGCGTCCGGGGCGATGGTCACCGGGTTCACGACCATGCCGCTTTCAAACTTCTTCACCTGACGAACCTGCTCGGCCTGCTCGTCCGGTGTCATGTTGCGGTGGAGAATGCCCAGGCCGCCTGCCTGTGCCATGGCAATGGCAAGGGGAGCCTCGGTCACGGTGTCCATGGCTGAGGAAATGATGGGAATACCAAGCTCAATATCGGCGGTGAGTTTGGTTTTTGTGTCCACGTCTCCGGGGAGGACGTCAGACGCAGCCGGGCGCAGCAGCACATCGTCGAATGTGAGCGCCTCGGGGATATTTCCGTTCTGGATTTGCAAGCCAACCTCCGCTTCTGCGTGTCAGGGCTGCCGGGTGGCAGGTAGGACGCAGGGTCTCGTTGTTGGCGGGGGTAATTACCATGATGCAGCCCAACAGCAAACCGTTTTGCGCTGCACAAACGCAAACAAGCCATGCGTGAGCCATCAAAGTGCCGTGAATGACACGATTAGGCCGGAAAATCAGGCGTTGTCCGCGTCCTTGGCGGCCGCTGTGCCCCTGAAGCCGGTTGCCAGGACGTACATTTCCGCCGAATCGGAGCGACTGGCTTTTGGTTTCACGTGGCGAACGACTTTGAAGTTGGTTTTGAGGGTCTTCATCAGGTCACGCTCGGCACCGCCCTGCAGCACCTTGGCCAGAAAGCTGCCTCCCGGTTTCAACACTTCCATCGCGAAATCAAGTGCTAGCTCGCACAGGCTCATAATGCGCAGATGATCGGTCGGCTTATGGCCGGTGGCGGACGCTGCCATATCGGACAGAACAACATCAGCAGGACCGCCCATCTGGCGTTTCAGTTCATCCGGTGCCTCGTCAGCCATGAAATCCATTTCAAGCAGCGTGGACCCGGCGATGGGCTCAATCGGCAAGAGGTCGATCCCGACGACCTCCCCGCCGCGTCCGTTGGCAGCACCTGTGCGTTTCACGGCAATCTGCGTCCAACCGCCGGGGGCTGCACCAAGATCCAGTACGCGGTATCCGGGTTTGAGCAGGTGATACTTGTCGTCGATCTCAATGAGCTTGTAGGTCGCCCGGCTGCGAAATCCGTCTCGGCGGGCTGCGGCTACGTATGGATCATTGAGCTGGCGCTGCAGCCACAATGTGGACGAGTTCTTGCGACCGCGTGCGGTTTTCACGCGCTGCTTGAGTTCGCGCGAACTGGCCATGCTGCCAGAGTCACCGCCGCTTTTCTTTTTCCGGGCCATTCGATCAACTACTGCTTACTTGTTTGCGGGCTTGGCACCCGGTGGACGGCGGTTACGGCCGCCCCTGCGGCGGCGGCGTTTGCGCTTCTGATTGCGGCGCTCTTCACGCATCAAGGTGATGAGGATGCCCTCACGCAACCCCCTGTCCGCCACGCGCAGGCGCTCACATGGCCATGAGGTCTGTATGGCTTCGAGGATGGCACACCCGGCCAGAACCAGATCTGCGCGCTCCTTACCGATGCACGGCACGCTCGCCCGCTCCTCAAAGTTCATGATGCTCAGGCCGTCTGTTACAGCGGCAACATCAGCAAAGTCCACCCAGATGCCATCCACTTTCGAGCGGTCGTACCGCTTGAGCCCCAGGTGGATGCCGGCGATGGTCGTGACTGTCCCGGATGTGCCAAGCAGGTGAATATCGCCATTGGCCACAGCCTGCGACAGCTCCGTGTCCAGTTCCTCAGACCATGGCCGGTCATCCAGCAAGGCCTTGACCTCCCTGACCATGGCTTCGTAGCCGGATCGATTGACCGTGCGGCCATCATATCTGTCCGCAAGGGTGACCACGCCGACCGGGAGGGATGCCCAGGCCAGCAACTCAGGCTCGCCGTTTGCGCTCTTGTCCGACAGATCAAGCCATACGAGCTCGGTCGATCCGCCACCAATGTCAAAGACCAGAGCCCGCTTTGCCTTGCGGTCCAGCAATGGTGCGCAACCCAGAACCGCCAGACGGGCTTCGTCCTCCGGACTGAGCACTTCCAGCTCCAGGCCTGTTTCGCGGGACACACGCTCCATGAAGACATCCGCGTTGTCCGCATGGCGGCACGCCTGGGTTGTCACCACACGGGCACTGACCACATTGCGGCGGCGCATTTTGGACGCACAGATGCGCAGCGCCGAAATGGCCCTGTCCATCGCGCCTTCAGTGAGCATGTTATGGGTGCCCAGCCCCTCCCCCAGGCGCACGATGCGGGAAAACGCATCGACCACCTCAAACCCTGAGCTTGAGGGCTTGGCGATCAGGAGACGGCAATTATTGGTACCAAGATCAATGGCGGCGTGACAGCGCTGTTGCGCACCGCGGTTTTTGCCGCGACGGGGCCGGTTCTTGTTGCGGGGTTTATCTGACTTGTCTGATTGGGTCCGCTGGGCAGAAGACGCGTTGCTGCTACCGTCGGGCTGGCGCACCCGCGGTGTCACTTCGCCGTCCGGCAAAGAGTGCTGCTTTTCCACACGTGTGGCGCCAGGCACTCCGGCGTCAGTCCGGGCGCGTTGCCCGGTGTCGCCAGGGGAAGCCGGGGCCACCCGCACGGTCTCGTGCGAGTCGTCCACCCGTCCCACTCCTCGCACTGCTACGCCCTGAAAAAGCTGGATGCAGCGCGGATTTATGTTGAACTTGGCAAAAGCCTAGCACCCCTCTTGGCTGCAAGCCAGAGGGCCTCATACACCCCAAACAGGGCGCAAGGCGGCAATCGCCGGACGGGAGGTGGACTGGCCTAATCGGCCATCATGGAATCGATTTCATTCTGGGTCAGCGGACCTGCACCACGCCGGTCCCCGCCATCGAAGGATGCTTTGCGGTGACGGCGGTCGGGTCCCACGAAGCCTTCTGCCACCACAAAATTCCGAGGGGCATAAATCGATGCTTCGATCTTCTTGCGCAATTCCGTGGCCGAGAACGGCTTGGTCACATACACATTTGACCCATTGTCACGTGCAAGCTCAACGGACTCACGAGACGGCGTGGCCGCCATGCAGACCACACCAGTCTCAGGAGACTGGCAGGCCGTGTTGCGTCGGATGTATTTCAGCAGCTTGGGGCCTATGCCCTCTTCCGGACGCCAGTCGATCAGAACGCAGTCCGTGGGCGCAAACGCCATGCGGGCAATTGCTTGTTCTTCATCCGGGAACATGTCGAAGGTTCGCGGCTCAAACGACTTAACGAGCTGGGTCAGGATCGAGCGCAGATAGGACGATTCCTCAACCATCACGATGTGACGCTTGGACAGGTCACGCTTCGCGTGCGCCGACATATCTGACATTTGACCACCTCCAGCCCAATCTTGATGTCTCGCACGCACCATTCATGACGGCGGACAATCGTTAAGAAGTATCGCTGTGGACGGGTAAATGTGGCCTTAACCGGCAAGTGTTAATCTACAAGACGAGAAAGAGGTTTGACAGGCGATGAGCCTTCAAGGTAAACCGCCGCTTCCTCGTTGGGGGATCGTCTAATGGTAGGACAGCGGACTCTGACTCCGCCAGTCTAGGTTCGAATCCTAGTCCCCCAGCCAACACCACTTTCCAATTGCAAAACTGTACCGCGCCACATAGATACGGTGTGTGCTGAGTTACCCGGGATTGTGCGGGATATGCCGGGAACATCCGGTAAATCAACGGCTTAGGTGGGGACACCCAAAAATTTGCGCGACGATATTGCGTGAAGAAAAAAGCATGACGCGCCACATAGTTTGCGCAGAGGCAACTTGCGGCACCACGCGCCATCCCTTGGGTTCTTGGGTTCAGGTGGTAGATGCTACCCGCCAACATGGATGCCAGACGTCCATCTTTCAGAACAAAGGGCGTCAGCAATTAAATGGCGGAAAACTCCGGGCGCAGACCAGGCATGCCAGGAAAAGAAGTTGGACGACTAAAACGGCGTTGGAATGATGTTCTACTTCGGCCTATCGAGGAAGCGCCTCGAAGCTTTCTAAGCGCCACTCGTTGCGTTCCCGGTCATTGATCAGGACGGCAGTATAATTGTGGCGCACGGTTACACCGAAGCCATTTGGTGCCTCCACAAAAGAGGTCACTTTGTAGCTACAGTTGTCCAGAAATTGCACTGATACACCGTCATATCCAAGGGTGCCCCGATTAGTGATAGCTTCGTCTCGAACACCCAAATCTGAAGTGCCCATAAACTCTGCATTCACTAGCGCTTCGATCTTGTTACGGCATTGTCGCTCGAACGCTTGTTGCTGTGTTTCCTCAACCGGAACAGCAGGTGTGAAAGCGCCCATTGCCCATAGCATGAAACCAACGACAGCAAGACCAACGCTCCCGGCGGCAATCCATTTGCCAGTAGCCATTGCACGATCCTGATCTGAAGTTGTCACATTGTCCTCCCGTGCCACCGAATCCGGCCGGCAATTTGAAGTCCTGCAGCATCATCCGCTGCTAGTCTTTCTGCTTCATATTTCGGGTTATCACTTCGTACGGTAACTGACCCATCAACCATCAACTGCACCCGCTTCACCATGACGGCCCCGTGCAAGATTATGACATAGACCGCGTTGTCAACGATCCTATCGACACCGGTATCAAGCAAAAGAATATCACCATCCAGAATCGTGTCAGCCATCGAGTCGCCAACTGCCTGGAGCAGTTTCGCATTCTGGGGCTGGACGCCGATCGTTGAGAGCCAGTCTCTCCTAAATGCCAAGTACTCTAGAACGTCCTCATCGGGCGCCACAGCGCCTGGTCCAGCCGACGCTTGCACCGAGTATCTGGGCACGAGAACAAAAGCTTCTGACGCTAGTGCACCCCTCACCCCGATCGCTTCACCACCACCAGCAAGCTGATATGGGTCTGCTCGATGCATCGGTCCTTCGCCGCTAAGAAGCCACTCCAATCGCACATCCTGCTCGGTAGCCAACTTGCCTAGTGCCTCGAAGGGAGCGCGATGCTTCCCTCTTTCGTAGTTGGTCAGTTGATCAGACGAAACACCGGCGGTTGAAGCAGCTTTTTTCTTTGTCGGATAGAGCGCGACCACCTTGGAAATGCGGTCTCCCAAGCCCGATTCCTCAACCTCACTTGCATTTTCGACGGCTTTTCCTCGGCCTAAGCCTGATTTTGTACGTTCTGTCGACATGCAAATACGGCTGAAAAATCAGCACCTTCCAATTTTTTCTCTGCTTTAAGTGCACGTCTTGTTGACATGTACTGGTTTTTCTAGCCACATGCTTAGAAATAAACGTGTTTACTTAGCATTCTAGGCATAGACGGAGAATCTTCCGATGCTTCCCGCCCCTGATCAGGTGACATGGCACGATATCAAAGCTGCATTGGGAAAGCGCGGCCTATCTTTTGCGGCGTTGGCGCGCAAATACAATGTGACGATCGTTTCGTTCACAAGGGTCAAGAAACAACGCGCCGAGCGCCCGCAGCGATTGATTGCGGAAGCCCTCGGTTGCCACCCTTCGGCCTTGTGGCCGGATCGATATGACCAAGACGGCGAACCTATCGATCGGCGCACGAAGCGTTCGTCGCCTACCACTCTTAGCGGAGATGAAGCCGCATGAGTGAGTGGTTCACAACCAAAGAACTTGCGGGCTTCAGCATTCCGGGACTTCCCGGCACTGCTCGGAACATCCTGGCTCTTGCCAAACGCGAAGAGTGGGTAAGCCGGCCACGAGAAGCACGCGGCGGCGGTAGAGAATACCACATCTCATCCTTGCCGGAAGTTGCCCGGATAGCCCTCGCACGCCGCGCGTTTGATCCGGATGCACCGTATGAGAAGCGGGACGATGACGCCACGTACACGCCTTGTGTTCGAGGTGAACGCAACCGTGGCCAGGCGCGCCTCTATGCCGTGAACATGTTCAAGGTCTTTGTAGCTCATTCCGGTCTGCAGGGAGGCCACGCGCGCGCTGCCTTCTGCCACCTCTACAACAACCCTACTAAGGCCTACGACCTGCAGATACCCGAATGGGTCCGGGACTATGTCTACCGGCTCAATCACCGCACTTTCGAGGCATGGATCAGAAAGGCCAACCGCCAAGGCATAGAAGCTCTAAAGGGCAACTACGGCCACCGCGAGGGCAAAGGCACGATCGACAATGACCCAAAGCTGCGTGACTTCTGTGCCACCCAGATCGAAACCCGCGCCCAGCTAACAGCCAACCAACTAATACGTGGGGTCAACGCGCAGTTCGGCGTCACCATTCCAAAGCGCACCATGCAGCGCTGGATGTCGGCGTTCAAAAAGAAGCACGCTGCAGAACTCTTATCGATGCAGGACCCCGACCGCGCCAAGTCCAAGTACCAGGCTGCCTTCGGTTCATCGAGTGAAAACGTTGTGGCGCTCAACCAGGTCTGGGAAATCGACGCAACGCCAGCCGATGTCATGACCATCGAGGCGGATGGCACGCGCAAGCGTATGAACATCACCGGCATCATTGATGTCTACTCTCGCCGCGCGAAGATCCTTGTGACAGCAACGCCAAAGGCCGTTGCTGCTACTGCTGTCTTGCGCAAGGCCATCCTCGACTGGGGAGTGCCGGACACGATCAAGACCGATAACGGCAAAGACTTCGTATCGACACACTTCAAGCGCGCTCTGCAGGACCTTCGTATCGGCCATCACTTGTGTCCGCCGTTCACACCGGAAGGTAAGCCTCACATCGAGCGTTTCTTCGGAACGATGGCGCGCGACCTGCTTTCCCTTCTGCCCGGTTTTGTCGGTCACAACGTTTCTGATCGCAAGGCGATTGAGGCACAGCGTTCTTTCTCGCAACGGTTCGGCTCGGCCAACGAAGTCATTGACATCAAGCTCTCAGCGGCCGGGCTGCAGGAGCTATGTGACGAGTGGATAGAGAACCACTACCAGCGCAGCCAGCACAGCAGCCTAAAAGGCAAGACGCCCATGCAGATGGCGTATTTCTGGACAGGCGGTGTCCGCAGGGTGCCCAACGACCGCATTCTCGACCTCATGCTCATGGAAGCCCCCGACAAGGACGGCATCCGCGTCGTTGGCAAGAAGGGCATCCACGTCGAGGCAACCGCCTTCATCGCTCCGGAACTAGGGCCGCGTATTGGCAAGCGGGTGCATGTCCGCGTCGATCCCTGCGACATGGGGCGGATCCACGTCTACACGCTTGAAGGTGAATTCATCTGCGTTGCCGAAGCACCGGAACGCACGGGCGCTGACCGCAGGGAGATCGCGCGAATGGCGCGCATCCTGCAACAACGCGTCATTAACGGTGCCCGCGAGACTGCCCGACGCCGGGCCAAGCAATACAGGCCCCATCTACTCGCGGATCAGATTGCCAAGGAAGCCGCCGACAAGGCGGAAACAGTCCTGGCCTTCCCCAATGCCACCACCCCGCACGAAACACCAGCGACCCGCGCAGCCGCCGACAATCTGAGTGCCATCGAAGGCACCCACAAGCGTCATGAGCTGACACCCGAAGAAGAAGAGATGGCGGACCGCGCTCTGGCGGAACTCGAAGAGCAGTCGAAACCCGAGGTCGTCAAGCTTGAGAACAAGCGGTGGGGCGATGATCCGCCTCCCGCCAAGTTTGGATACGAGTGGGTGATCTGGGCCCGCCGCCACCGCCACGAACTCAATGATCAGCAGGAAGGCGACCTGTGCGCCGCTGAAATGGACGTCGACATGATGGTGATGGTCCACGCCATGACGGACGAGAAGCCGCCTGAAGACTAACCCGGTTGAAGAGCCGCACGCCTGCGGGCGGTTTTCAAACAGCAGGCCCACGTAGAGGACAAAAGATGCGGAAGAAATTTGTAAAGACATCCAACGTCAAAGCCTTCATGGCCGGCGTTGAGGTCGTCAAAACGCGCGGCGCACCCGAAGCGTCGTGGCTGCTGGCTGAAGGCACCCCCGGCCTTGGCAAGACTGCAACGCTCGTTTGGTGGTCGACCCAGAAAGACTCGATCCTGATACGCGCGAAGAAAGGCTGGACGGTCAACTGGGCCTTGCGCGATCTCATGACCCATCTGGGTGAAGCCCATGCCCGGTCTACTGAGGTCATGTTCAACAGCGCTGTGCGGGCCATCTCCCAATCCGAGCAGCCCATCATGGTGGACGAAATCCAGCACGCCATGCATGGCGGCATCATCGAAGTGCTGCGGGATATCTCCGACTACACAGAGACGCCCATCATCATCGGCGGACACAACGGCGTCGGTGCAACCCTCAAACGATTTGAGCAGATCAGCAGTCGCATTGCCTACACGGCGCAGTTCAATGCCAACACCGTGGCTGATGTCCGATTGATCTGCGACGAGCTGGCTGAAGTTAAGGTCTCAAACGATCAGGTTGAGCAGCTGCACCGCGAAACAGGCGGCAGCATGCGACGTCTCCTCAACGGCATCGCCCGGCTTGAACAAGCCGAACGCCGGAGGGTTGCCTGATGACCCAATCGGTTAACCTTAACACTCCGAAGGCAGACAAAAAGCCTGGCCTCGGCGAGCGCATCCTCAAAGCGCTGTGCGCTGCTGAAGGGTCACTGACGTACAAGCAGCTGGTCGACCTGACCAAACCAAAGCGCGGCACGGATGTGACGGCTGCAGTGTCCAGGCTGATCACTGCGAAGAGTGTCAAACGCCTTTCAAAAGGCGTTTACATGGCCACGTCCCAAGGCCACAAGCGCCTGCGCGACGGCTTCAGGCCCGGCATCGTGCGCCCCTTCACAGCACCTCCCAAGCCACGTGCCAAATCCTTCCGGCACCGGGTATGGCACGCGCTGCGCATCACGAAGAAATCATCGACGAATGCGCTCGTCATTGCCGCTTCGAGTTCGGGCAAGAAGACGGACATCGATGCCGCCCGCCGCTACCTCAATGCCCTGGCAAATGTCGGATACCTGAAAAAGTTCCCGTCGAATGAGCCGGGTGAAACGCGCTGGCTTTTGCTCAATGACACCGGGCGCATTGCACCGTCCTGGAACCCCACAACTCGCTCTGTTTATGACCACAACACCCGTGAGCGGCGCGTCATAGAAGGAGCGCCTTCATGACCGAAACAAAGCTCAACAAAGCACGCAAGGCGTGGGGTGGCGATGCGCCAGATTGGGTGGAGGCTCTCGCTGAGCAGGTAGACGCCGGCCCAAGCCAAAACCAGATCGCCAAGGCGCTGGACCTGTCAGCAGGCATCGTCAGCCAAGTTCTGTCCAACACCTACAAAGGCCGGATGGACCGTATCGAGCAGCGGGTGCGCGGCAAGTTCATGGGCGAAAAACTTGAATGCCCAGTGCTTGGTGAAATCGGGCGCGATCAATGCGCGCGTGAGCAGAAAAAAGACCTCACCTTCGAAAGCCCGATCCGGCCCCGCCTCCATCGCGCGTGCCGGTCGGGATGTCCCCACAGCCGTATCAAAACGAAAGGCTCTGACAATGATCAGTGATCGCATGAGTGCAGCCATCGACAGGCTGGTGAGCGCCCAGGACGACAGCAACCTGCAGGAGCGCGACTTTCGGGCTGAGATGCGAGAGCTGCGCGGCCTGGTGCAGGAAGTGCGCGCCCTCGAAGCGCGGCCGCCATCCGACAATGTTGTGACCTTCCAAGCACGCAAGCAGCGCCCTCACGACCCGTGGAATGGAGGTGCCGCATGAGCTCTCATTACGTTGATCCCGCTGCGCTTGCTGTGTCCATTCGCGACAACGGCCGCGTGATGCTGATGCCTCACGAAGAGCGCGCCCTGGCAATTCGGGTCCTTGTCCTCGAAGGCCTCTGCTCGGCGTCTCGCCGCCACTGCGAAGCCGTTGAGCTGGCCAATGCTCTGAATGGCAGTGGCGACACGTCGCGTGATGTGCAGGTCAGCTACGAGGCCCTGCGCACTCAGCTCGACACTGTCGATGCAACCGCCGCCGCCCTCAAAGCCGCGCCACGTTGGTCGACGTCTTCACCGGACAGACGTGCCCGGCCGCTACGGCAGCTGACCCGGTGGTGGCGAACAATGTTTTCACAGCGACAGACACTTCGGAGCTCGTCATGACACAGAAGCAAATTCCAGATGGCTACATGCAGGACTCTACTGGCAAGTTGGTGCCTGAAAGTCTGGTCAAACCTATCGACAAAGAACGCGACGCACTTGTACTCGCTGTTGTGGAAGAGGCAGCGGACCTCAACCGGGCGATCGCAGCGTTCAAATCGCAAATCTTTGATGAAATCCAAGCATTCCTCGACCTGTCGGCAGAGCGCTATGACGTGAAGCTTGGCGGTCGTAAGGGCAATGTCCAGCTGACGTCTTTCGATGGCAAGTACCGCGTGCTCCGCGCCATCTCAGAACTGATCACCTTCGACGAGGGTCTGCAGGCTGCCAAGGCGCTGATCGATGAATGCATCGCCGAATGGTCAGGCGGTGCGGACGACAAGATCAAGGTGCTCGTCAACGATGCGTTTCAGGTCAACAAGGGGCGCATAGATACTCAGCGCGTCCTCGGCCTGCGCAAGCTGGAGATCGACGACCCGAAATGGAAACGCGCCATGGAGGCGATCTCGGATGCAGTCACGGTCCATGGGACGCGGAGCTACATCCGCATTTATGAACGGATTGGCGAGACCGACAAGTACCGCCAAATCTCTCTCGATATGGCAGGTGCGTAATGGTGGCCAAGCAAGGACATAACTCCGGCGCTGAAGGTCAACTCCGCGCACTCGTCTCGCGTGTTGAACGCATAGAGGAAGAAATCACCGGGCTGAATGCGGACAAAGCAGACGTGTATCGCGAAGCGCGAGGAATGGGTTTTGATGTAAAGGCGCTGCGCCAGTGCATGTCGGAGCGCAAGCAAGACCCGGAGGCGTTCCACGAACGTCGCAGTATTGTGGATTTGTACCACAGCATTTTGCGGGGCAAATCTGGCACGGCAGTTGCTACGCGCGTACGTACACGTGAGGGCGGCGACACATGACCGATCGCCCCAATAGTCCGCTCCCCAACTCCGGCCACGCCTTTGCGGTTCGCATCGCGTCGATCGACTACGAGAAGGTAGCGCTGGATGCGGAAAAGTCGACCCTCTTCCGTGAAGCGAAGGCACGCGACCTCAACAAGCACGCCATCCGACTGCAAGCAACCAAGGTCCTCGAAGCCCGTCTAGCCTCGGACGGCACGCCCCGCCGCAAGGTTGGCAACGCGACTGAAGCAGGCCGCTGGCTCCGCGAACTTGTTTGCGGAGGGACTGAATAGCCATGCCCATCGCACAAGCTTCATTCACACGGCACAATCCGAGCCGCGTTGCCCTTCGCGGATATGACGGCGCGCTGCTCACGTTGATTAATGATCTGTGCCGCGCGTCAGCGACAGCGCCGTCGATTTCAGAGTTGGCTGCGCAATGCGGCTGTGAGTTTGCCCAGGCGGAAGGTTCGCTCGACCGGCTCGCCGCGCTTGGCCACATTCGCATCGAGCGCAACCGCAAGAGCAAATCCGGCCGTCCCCTGCCGTCGCGGTTTTACTCCAAGCAGCATGATGCCTGGTCACTGCCCTGGCGCCATAGCCCACATGGCACCAGCAAGGCGGTCAATGTGACGCGCGGCCACGACGGCGCGGGCCCGAAAAAGTGCATGACCTGCAAGACGCCCTTCATATCGAGTGGCCATCACCATCGGATGTGCAACGACTGCCGCGACCTTGCTGCCGAAAGCTACACGCCCTTCGATGACCCTCTCTCGGTAGGCCACTGAAATGACGCGCGGTCCGCTCCATAGCGCGCTTGAAGAACTCTGCTTCGCAGTGATGCCGTTGCGCGCCTGCCTGCGCGGCGACAAGCGCCAGCATTTGATGGATGTCCTTCAAAGCGCCACACGGGCTCTAGCAGGCCGCGTCTCCGACACGCCGGCAGGACGCGGCACACCTCGTCAGGTCTGCGCCATAGCCGTCCACAAGGCCGCTCTGGAGCTGGCCCTGTCGCTCGGCGTTCCCGGCAACCAACTCACACCTCACTTTAACAATCGCATGGAAGCAGGCGGTGGATCGCTGTCGCCAGAGCAAGCCATGGAGCAGCTGCGCTGCGCGCTCACCCTCACCGCTGTGCATCACCTTGATGCAGAAAAGGATGTCCGCTGATGGAACCCCTGTTCAACAACCTGCCGAATTCCCGCAAGCCTGCCGGTGACCACCTCCCAGGTGCGCTTCTGTCTGATGGCTTCGAAGATCTCGAAGACCAGGCCCGCAAGCTCGAATGCTTTGAAACCGACCCATGGGCAGCCAAGGCCATTCTCAATGCCGAGCTGCTGACCACCAATGTTCTAGACCCGTGTTGCGGAACTGGCGTTCTGACAAACGCCGCGCGTGATGTCGGGTATTGGACTGTGGCCTGGGACATCGCCCATTGGGGCTTCAAAGGCCAGGCAGCGCAGCGGGACTTTCTGTCGGCCGAGGCGTTGGACGTTCCCGGCGACTTCACTGTTTTCATGAACCCACCATTTTCCAAGGCCTGCGAGTTCGTTGAGAAGGCCATCCAACTTGGTGCCCGCAAGATTGTCTGCTTCCAAAGATGGGCATTTTGGGAAAGCGATGTCCGCCGTACCTGGTGGGACGAGCACCCGCCACAACGCGTCTACATCTGCGGCGAGCGAGCCACCTGCTGGCGGTTTGATATTCCACCTGCAGACAGGAAGACGGGGTCCGCCACCGCACACGGCTGGTTCGTCTGGGAAGCTGGCCAGCCGGCCGGCACCGTCATGGGGCGGCTCTACCGCGATACGAAGCCGGAGATGATCCTATGACCCGGAGTAACCTCATAAAGAAAGTCCATGTAGGAAAGCGCGAGCTCGGCCTGGACGACGAAACCTATCGCGGCCTGCTTGAGCGCGTGACCGGTCACCGGTCCGCTGCAGACTGCAACGACAAACAACTTGCCCTGGTCGTCGATGAAATGAAGGCCAAAGGGTTTCACGTGAAGCAAAAGAAAAAGTACCCGGCGCAGCTGCCGAAGATGCGTGCGCTTTGGATTACGCTTTGGTGCCTGCGTGTTGTGCGCAATCCACAGGACCGCGCGTTGCTTGCCTTCACAGCCCGGCAGACCGGTAAACCTGTCGGCGATCTGAGCTGGGTCACACCGGACGACGCCAACAAGGTCATTGAAGCCCTCAAGGACATGTGCGCCAAGGCGGGCTTCGACGTGCCCAGCAATGGACATGACGCGAAGCACCACCTTGCAATCTGGCTGGCTCAGGAACTGCGAGACGAAGGGTACGACACGCCGCCGACCCGAGACGAGCTGAACCAGATGACTGACAAGGAACTGGATGCGGCGAGCGTGAATATGCGGCAGCTGCTTGGCGACGGGCCTGCTGGACCAGCTGGAGAGGATCATGCCGAATGACTCACTGCACCGGCTCTCCTGCCACGCCCACTTCATGGAACGCTAGCGCGGCATCGAAACTAAAATGTCGAACTCCACGTATCATACCAGTGCATTGCATCGCAGTGTTCTGCGATGGCTTTGAGGTCTGCGCGGGGTTCTCCTGTGCCAGCAATGCCAAGTACCAGCAGAGTGTCGCGAATGTCATCCCGACTAGCAGAATCAAAATTGACTCGTCCAAATATCGCGCCAGCAAGGCAGCAACGCATAACTACCGCGCTACCGACCGCATGGCGGAAAACATCGAACGTCTCAACGCTCGGCATCGCTCCCCGCGCAAGGCAGAGTCGCATCGAGGCTACTGCAGCACCGTGGATCATGGAGTGTATTCGAAAAGTCAGGTCTGCGGCGTCTTTCCCAAGTACGCCGATCCGATCAGCATGGGCGATGCTCGGTCGATCATCCGTGCCAAAGAGCATCAATACACGCATCTCGAGCCTCGCGAGCTGGACATCTTCAGCGTCCGTCCAAGGATTCTTGGTAGTGGGGACACCTTTGGAAAAATTGATTGCGCTCGTAACGGTCGAGTCAATCTCGCGCGCCACGAATGGGAGAAAAGCCTCTCGTTCCTCATCTCGATCGCGGCGGCGGCTTATCTCACTGTGCCAGACTGCAAAAGCCGCGATAAAGATTGCTGCAGCAGGGGCCAACAGCGGAGCCGCAGTTTCCAGCGTGCCGGTCCAACCAGGTGGGAACATGGCACCCGTAACGAATACGGCAAAAAAGAACCCGGCAAGCCCCCCTATAGAAAGCTCCGGCCAATTTGGCTTCCTCATTCAGCCCCTACCTTTGTCAATCAAAGCTGTGAACTCTCTTCAGGAATTGGCTTCTACATAACGGGCAACCACATCCTCGGCCCAACTGCTCCGTCTGCGCGCGATGCCTGCGAGCGCAGTTTCTATACACTCATGTACGTGCCGCGTTCCCATCTGAAGTTCCATTTCGAGCTCAGCATCTCTAATAATCTGAAGCGCACGCATGCAGCCCTGTTCAAAGTCAAATTCGTCAGCAAGAGCCTCGCCTGCCCTGAGCGTGGAAACAGCAGCCGCAGATGCTGCGCTGGTCAGAACATTGCAGATTTCTACTGTATCCAGCCACCGGCCTTGAAAACCCTCTTGCTCGAACCGCATTCGATCAGAAACGCATGTCGTTACACGATCAACGTCCCGTTCAGGAAGCGAGCCGATAAGTGGCAATATCGACCTGTAGGCTCTGTCACTTGGGGCCTCGAGTTGAAGATAGCTATATGCGGAGTGAACAAACACCGACGGGCTTCCGTGCCGACTGGCACTTTCAGAATTGCTCTCAGCTCGAGTACACGCACGGGTGAAAACGAGCATCTGCTCAATAAGCTCGGGGCCGAGCCCCAGTCGCACGACTTTAGCCTCCGCTGCCGTCCTCACCGTGATCCGATGTCGGTCAATTGCTATAGCACAGAATGCGGCAAAGACGGCGCACACACCAAGAAAGACTCCAGCTGCGTCAAGATTGGAGCCCGCGAGTGCGGCGGTCACAGTCACTCCCAGATACACGAAAGCAGCAAGGATGAAAGGAACGAGAATAACCAACGCGATCCGGGTCTCTGCCGCCGAGAATTGCAAAGGTTCCTGCAAATCAAAAATGGTGCTTCGACGGTTAATCCACCATTGCGTGACGATGTCATTTTCTCCCATCGGCAAGCTCCGTTCAGTACAACTAAAAACAATCCCACATTGTACTCGATTCTTCAGTCTACCAGGTGGCAACCGCACCATGGCTGAAACCCACGAGCACCTGCCTGATCTTCTGGCTCGCGTCGCAGACGCGGCGGGCAAGGATGCGGCATTGCTTGTGGCCAAAGAATGGGGTGGTCAGCGGATGTATCTGCCTCAGACCCTGAGGACAAACCATCGCCTGGTTCAGCTGCTTGGGCGCACCCGTGCTCAAGCGGTCTTAGACGAACTTGGATATGGCCAGGTGCTTGTCCCGCTGGGACCCATGGCCGATGACGCAGCAAAGCGTCAGGAAATCCGAAAGCTGCTTTTGGAAGGCGTATCCCAGAGCACTGCCGCACGGCGGGCCCATGTCCACGTGCGCACCGTGGAGCGCATCGCTAAGTCCATGAGGTCTGAAACCAAAGACCGGGATCAAATTTCGCTGTTCTGACCTGCAACCCCCGACAACTGTCGGCATGTAAAAATGCGGGATTGCGATTGATTGTGCGGGTCAACACACCTTCGGATCAGGGCATCACCCACCATGGCCAAACGCATTGAAATCAGCCTGCCCGAGAACCGCCTCAACATCGGCACCTTGAAGGTATTAGATGAGGACGGCAACCAGCTCTTGGCCGATATCGAGTGTCGTGGCAAAGCCGACAACCAACGCGCCGCAAAAAGGGGAAACCCATTGCGGCACTCGACATATCCCTACGGGGACACACCGTCAGGCGAATACGCGCCGACCAAATGTGTTGTTTTTCGAGAAGAGATCGAGCGCTTTGGCATTGGCTGGATACCCATGGAGGGCATCTCAGGTGACGCCCATCTAGCAAAGGACAACGGTCGAACCGGTCTTGCCATCCATGGTGGACGCGGGAACGAGCGCCTGGTTCCCACGTTCGGGTGTGTACGCGTTCGCGACATCGATTTCCGCCACATGGCTCATGTGCTTGGCGATGACGATATCGCCATCAGCATCAAGGACACGTTCTGATGGACTGGAAAGACATTGGTCGCTCAGTTGCCAAGTCCGCGCCGCTTATCGGCGGGTTGCTTGGTGGACCGGCAGGCGGGGCCATCGGCGCGATCGTTGCTTCTGTCCTGGGCACTGAAGCAAAGCCCGATGAAGTAGCTGCCGTTCTTCGTACCGATCCAGATGCCCTGGCAAAGGTCATCGAAGTGGAGGCCAAGCAACAAGTCGAGCTTACGCGGATGACGCTGGAAGCTGAGACTGCGCGTTTCGGCCAGCAGCATGAAACCATTCGCGCGGAGCTTGCGAACGAGAACATCTGGAAGTCGGGCTGGCGTCCATTCTTTGGCTGGTCTTCCGGTGTCGTCTGGCTGGCGATGGGTCTGGGTATTGTTTACTCGATCATTTTCAAACCCGCAGAAGCGCCGCAGATCATGGAAGCCGTGGCTGCCATGACTGGTTTGTTCGGTATCGCACTTACCGTGCTGGGTGTGAACATCCACCAGCGCAGCCAGGACAAGCGCCGCCTTTTGGGCCAGCCGGACAGCGGCATCTTCTCAACCATGGGAACCCTCTTGGGGCGCGGCGTTCAGTAGTGGCGGATTGGATCAAGGTCGCTATCGACTTCCTCGCGTTCTTGCTGTCGGTCGGCGCGTTAGTCTTTGCCTGGTGGCGCACCCGTGAAGCGTCTGCCGCCAAGTATCGGGAGCAAAACAAACAAGACAGGGCGGCTCTCAACGAGTCCTTGCAAATCGAACGGGAAGAGCGCCGCAAGGCCGACGAAGACGAGCGGGCATCGCGACGCGAAAGCCTCGAACAAATGCGCACAAATACGGCGCGGACTCACGGGGAGCTCAAAGACCGCATGGTGAAGGTTGAAGAACAGGTGCGCCATCTGCCTACGCTCGAGCATCACAGCGACCTGCACCGTGATCTGACTAAGCTGGAGGGCAGGCTCGAAACCGTTGTGGCGACTTCCAACACCACACAGGAAACGACCCGCCGCATCGAAGACTATCTTCTTAAGCAGGCTGCAGATGCCGCTGCGGCCACCGGGGGCAACCCATCATGAGTTTTGAAAAGTACCTAATCGAAGACCGACGCCTGATCGTTCTGCGCGCTCTCAACAAGGAAACGGACCGGCGTCTCAATGAGGCATTGCTGTCTCGGTATCTGGAAAGTCTTGGTCATCGCATAGCCCGCCACACTGTCCGCGAGACGCTCGACTGGCTAACCGAAGTTCGCGCAATCAAAATTGAAAAGTTCGGAGAGTCCGAGGTCTATATCGCTGAATTGCTAGAGCGTGGTGAGGACCACGTGGCAGGCCGCACCGTCATCAATGGGGTCGCGCGTCCAAGCGCCCGGTCGGATTAAGCTCTATGGCCAAATCTCCCCTTCGCAAACGCGGCCGACTTTCGAAAATCGAAATGCTTCCCGACGATTGTCAGGAAGATGTCGTGTGGGCATGCGAGCAGTTGGCTGCGCGCAACGAGACAGCCGAGGATATCCGCAAGCAGTTCAACGCGCGCATCGAAGCGAAGGGCCAGCCGCAGATCTCAAGCTCTTCGTTCAATCGGCATTCAATCGCCTTTGCCAAGTACAGCCAGAACATGACGCGCGCTCGCGACATCGCGGCGGTCATGGCTGAACGCATGGATGAGCAGCCCGAAGGCGATGTCGGACTGTTGCTCGTCGAAACAATCAAGACGCTTGTCTATGACGTGGTGGTGGACGCAACCCTGACAGACGAAAGCGCTGGCATTGGCATGCTCAAGGAAGCGGCCGTTGCGGTCCAGAAACTTGAGCAGGCGCGCAAGACCAACGTCGACACCCGCGTCAAGATTGCGGAACGCTTTGTGAGCGATGCCGCCGACGCAGCGGAGACAGCTGCCAAGCGCAACGGGCTGTCCGCAAAAGCCGTGCAGGAAATCCGAGAGAAGGTGCTCGGCGTCAAGAAGCGCGTCGCATGAAACTGAACCCAGATACAATCGCGCAAGACAACACGCCTGAGCTGCCGCCGCCCACAGCCTTTGACCTGGGCGAGATGGCAGGCCTAAAACTGCCAGAAGAAAACCCGCTTGAGACCGGTTTGCTGATGGAGCATCAGCGCGAATGGCTTGCCGACACCAGCGACTTGAAGATCTGTGAAAAAGGCCGGCGCACGGGCATCACCTTTGCTGAAGCACTGGACGACACGCTGATTGCGGCAGCTGCGCGCGACGCGGGAGGCGATAACGTCTTCTACATTGGCGACACCAAGGACAAGGGCCTGGAGTTCATCGGGTACTGCGCGCACTTCGCACGCGTGGTCATGGGCGAGATGCTTGAGATCGACGAGTTCATGTTCCAGGACATGGATGACAAGGGCAACACGCGCGAGATCGCAGCCTACCGTATTCGGTTCGCGTCGGGCTTTCGTGTTGAGGCCCTGTCATCGCGGCCCGCTAACATCCGTGGTCTGCAGGGTGTTGTGGTGATCGACGAGGCCGCATTCCACCAGGACGTCCGCCTGGTGCTCGATGCTGTGAACGCCCTCCTGATCTGGGGCGGCAAGGTGCGGGTGATATCGACCCACAACGGCACCCGCAATGCATTTAACGAGCTGGTCTCGGAAGCACGTGCCGGCAAGAACCCATTCAGCGTCCACCGAATTACCTTCGCGGACGCTGTTGCCAATGGTCTGTATGAGCGGCGCTGCTACGTGAAGGACGAAGATCCAACGCCCGAAGGCAAAGCAGCCTGGCTGGAGCTCATTCGTGGGTCCTACGGTACCCGCACCGCTGCCATGCGTCAGGAGCTCGACGTTGTGCCGGCCGAGGGCGAAGGCGTCTTCATGTCACGCGCGCTGATTGAAGCCTGCGCCGTTGAGGGCATACCTGTCTTGCGGTGGGTCGTGCCAAAAGAGTTCGGCGATCCGGACAAGACAAGCGACGCAGATCGATCGAATGCTGTCGAGCGTTGGTGCAACAGCAATCTTGCGGAACATCTCGACCAGCTCGATACGAATTTGCGTTCGGCGTTTGGCGAAGACTTTGCGCGCTCCGGTGACCTGACATGTATCTGGCCAATGCAGATCGCCAAGGATCTCACTCGGCTGACGCCCTTCGTCGTCGAGCTGCGTAACTGCCCGTATGAAATGCAAAAGCAGGTGCTCTTCTTCATTGTCGATCAACTGCCCCGTTTCTTCTCTGGCGCAATGGACGCGACGGGCAACGGCGCCTATCTCGCAGAAGCCGCTAATCTCAAATACGGCAAGCGTGTGGAGAAGGTCAGCCTGTCGCTTGAATGGTATCGGATGAACATGCCGCAATATCGATCTGCCTTCGAAGGCCGCGACATGACGGTGCCCAAGGATGAAGACATTGTCGGCGACCACCAGGCAATTGTTTACGACGATGGCGTCGCGCGCGTGCCTCGCGGTGCGACCAACAAGGGCACCGATGGATATGACCGCCATGGCGACACAGCCATTGCCGGGGCACTTGCCTGGTACGCCTCCAAACGAGAAGGCGCGCCTATGGACTTCCGGTCATCCGGCCAACGGCGTGCGAGCGAATCTGCACTTCCAACTGGCGGTGGTATTGACCGAAGCACTGGCTTTGGCGTCGTGACCGGCGGCACTGACCTAACGGGGTTCTAACATGAAAGACACCACACAAGACGCTGAAACCAGCAAGCCGGATATCACCGAGATTGCCACCAGCCTTGACGGCCGCGACATCACGCAGCCGTTTGTCGGGGCGCTTCGGCCCAACGATGATCCCATTCTTGCCGCGCGCGGCGGCGGTCTGGAAATTTACGAAGAAGTGCTGCGAGACGCTCAAGTCTTCTCGTGTTTCCAGCAGCGTATTTCAGCTCTGGTATCGGCTGAGTGGGAAGTGCGGCCGGCCAAAGGCGCAACCGACACCGCCAGCAAGAAGGCAGCGGACATGTTGGCCGAGCAGCTCGACAACATCCTCTTCGACCAAGCCTGCCGCAAGATGCTGTACGGCTTGTTTTACGGCTATGCCATCGGCGAGATGCTTTGGGTAAAGGATGGAGCGACCTTCGCTATTGATGCCATCAAGGTCCGACGCGCTCGTCGCTTCCGCTACGACAAGCACGGCGGGTTGCGACTGCTCACCCAGAACAACATGCACGAAGGCGAGCTGATGCCGGCACGCAAGTTCTGGACTTTCACTTCTGGGTCTCAAGACGACGACACACTTTACGGGCGTGGGCTCGCCTATTGGTGCTTCTGGCCCGCCCTCTTCAAGCGCCATGATCTAAAATTCTGGCTTACGTTTCTGGACAAGTATGGCGGTCCAACCAGCATCGGCAAATATCCCGCCGGCACGTCTGAAGAAGATATCAACAAGCTGCTTGGCGCTCTTGTTGCCATGCGGTCCGACAGTGCTGTCGTTATGCCTGATGGCATGATCGCCGAACTGCTCGAGGCGACACGCGGCAGCGCTGCTGACTTCGATAAGTTCCACGACCGTATGGACGCGTCTATCTCGAAAGTGATCCTGTCCCAAACCATGACCACGGATAGCGGGTCGTCGCTTTCCCAAAGCGAAGTGCATCTCGATGTGCGTGAAGATGTGGTCAAGGCCGACGCCGACATCCTGTGTGCGTCGTTTAACCAGGGCCCGGCCAAATGGCTGACCGAATGGAACTACCCAGGAGCCAAGCCGCCACAGTTGTGGCGTGCGGTGGAGCCACCGGAAGATCTCGACAAACTGGCTGAGCGCGACACCAAAATCTATCAGATGGGCTATCGGCCCAGTGCTGAGTATGTGAAAGAAACCTATGGCGAAGGCTGGGAGCCCGATCCGACAAGACAGCAAGACGCCACACAAACAGCTTTGCAGCCAGGGCAAGAGACGCCGGCACAGTTTGCGGAGCCAGGCGACGCGTCGTCACCGGACATCATCCAGCAAGCAACCGGTGATCTGTACAGCGATTGGGAAGAACTTATGGCCCCGATCGTTGACCCCATACGCGACCAGCTGGAAAGTGCGACGAGCATAGAGGACTTCCGCGACAAGATCGTCGACCGGCTCGATGGCATGGACGATGCGCAGTTCGCAGAGCACATGGCGCGACTGGGCTTCAGCGCCCGACTGACCGGCGAAACCGGCGCGCCGATATCCGGTAGCGAAGATCCGGACGCCAACCCAACAGACGAGGGCTGACGTGGAACAGGTTGAGCTGAGTGCACGTCCCCCGGCCGACGCCGTTCGCTACTTTGAGAGCAAGGGCTACAAGGTCGGCTTTGACTGGCGGGATGTCTGGCAGCAAGAGCATGCCCGCGCGTTCACTGTTGCCAAGGCCACCCGCCTGGACATCCTGCAGGACATTCGCCAGGAAGTGGACAAGGCCCTGCGAGAGGGCACAACGCTCGCGACGTTCAAAGAAAATTTAACGCCTGTTCTACAGGCCAAGGGATGGTGGGGCCGGCAGTCAGCAACAGATCCGTTGACCGGCGAAGTGCGAGACGTCCAGCTCGGCAGTCCGCGGCGGCTCGATATCATCTATGACACCAATCTTCGCACGGCTCACGCTGCAGGTCGCTGGAAACGCATCGAGCGCAACGCAGCCCGGCGGCCCTATCTGCGATATGTAATCGTCGACGATGACCGGACCCGCGACGAGCACTATGCCTGGCGCAGTATCTTGCTGCCCTGGGACCATCCTTTCTGGGATACGCACTATCCGCCCAATGGGTTTCGGTGCAGGTGCATCGTGCGCCAGCTCTCAGTCCGCGACATGAAGCGGCTTGGACTGGAGGTCTCGTCCGAAGCAGAAGTCAAAGCCTTTCTTGAAGACACGAAGATCTATCGCAACAGGCGCACAGGTCAGACCCAGCGGTTGCCCAAAGGCATCTCTCCCGGCTTTGCTTACAATGTCGGCCGCGCGCATATGCGAGCTTTGACGCCACCACCAAAGACGGGTCCGCTGCCGACACCGGCAGTCATCAACGCGCCTGCGAATGTGGACATGCCTGCGCCGAGGCCGCTGCCGCCGCGCCTGGAATTTCCCGAAGGCACATCGGACGAAGAAAAGCTGTCCAGTTTTCTGACTGCCTTTGGGGCGACGCGCGAGCGGCCGGTGGTCTTCGTGGACAAGATCGGCGAGCCGGTTGTGATATCTGCGGACCTGTTCACTCAGGCAGACGGCACGCTGAAAATCGGCAAGCGCAATCGAGCATTTGATATCGCTCGCCTGGCCTTTACTATCATGCAGCCGGACGAGATTTGGTGGTACTGGGAAGAGCACAAGGCGACAGGCCGTTGGTTATTGCGTCGCCGCTATTTGTTACGCGGCACGGAAGAAGGCGAGACACGCGGCTTTGTTTCAGTGTTTGACGTTGGGCCGGACGGGTGGTCCGGTGTGACAGCGCATCCCCTCGACAAGATGGAAAACATCAACCGGTCCAGGCGTGGTGTCCTCGCCTATCGGCGAAGCCAGTAGACGAAAGGAGATTTACAGATGTTTGGCGACATCCAGAGCGTTTTCGACCTGCCATTCGCCACGCTGGTCGTTTTGGCGGCGGGTTTTGCGGCCTACCGTGTGGCCTTTACCGGCAAGAAGAAGGGTCATGGAACGATCGACATCGTCTTCATCACCGTTGTCTTCGCTGCGCTTGCCAAGTTTGCGTTTGAATTCGTGATTGACAGGCTCACGCCTACCGCGCCAGACGAGGTTACAGCCCTAGCGGCATTGGCTGCCTCAACAGCCGCGTTCGCGACAGTATTGATCGCAGCCGGGGTTTGGCGCCGTTGGGGGGAGGATGTTTTCAACGCAACGTTACGCGCTGGAGACATTTCCTATTCCGACGGCCACGTGTCCGCTTGGGACTGTGTCCGCGTCTCGACGTCCGCCCGACCGACGCAGCTTGTCGTACGAAAGACCAGCGGCAAGCAGCTTATGTGCGACAATCTCGAGGCTTGGGAGAAGTTCCCTTTCGGCCCGTCTATCTATGGTGAAGATGGATCAATCGCGCTCTACGTCACAGGGGTTCGCCAAGACGCGACGGTCGATTGGCTTGAAATTGAGCCGCTCGATGACAGCGCCGGCGCGTCGATGACCTACATCCCCGCCGATCAAATCAGCGAGATCGAGGTCAGGTACCTGGTGCGTTAGTGTTTTGGTTTCGGCGGCTTGCTGCTGCCTTTGATCTTGCCGGGCTTCAATTTCTCGGATCCCAGCGCCTTCAACCTCGGCTTGCCGGACTTTGGTCGTTCGGACTTTCGCACCCGTTCGTGAGTCCCGAAGATGGGCCCTGATTTCTGGCTTTCGGCAAAATTGCCGATCCCCTTCTTTTTCTCGTCATCAGCCATCACACCCTCCGCGGCGGTTTCACGGGCCAGAAAAACATGAAGCCCAGCGCGCGGACATCTGGGCTTCTGTCCCGGCCTCCTTGGTGGCGTAGCTCGCGCGCTAACAGGGCCGGATGACAATCCGAATATACCCCTCAACTCGTTACAATTCAATTTCGCCCATATTCGCCCGCTGACGCGCGACGAGGCTTTTTGCGGCCCGTCATAGCTGCCACCCCCTAAAAACGCCCCCAAACTGTTCAAAAAGGGGTTGCAAAACGTCCTGTCAGGGACGTTTGGGCGACTTCGGTGATTTGGCTAGAGAAGTTCGGGTGATCGCAGGTTTTGCCGCTCAGCTGAGGGACTTGCTGAAATCCCCGCCCCCGACACCTGTCGGGATGCCGGAGCTGCCACCACACGGGCAGTGTTGCAACTCAAAGCCGATATGGCCAGCCGCAGATTTGAGCGGCGCACGAATTGATGCTTGCAACGAGATCTAGGGACACCCGGTGAAGCCCATCCATATCTTCAGCCCCGGCACGCAGACCGCCATGGACGGCCGCTCGATCACTTTCAGCGAGGCGGATCTGGCGACGGCAGCGTCTGCCTATGACCCGGCCATCCACGAAGCACCTATGGTCATCGGTCATCCCAAGACGGATGCACCCGCTTATGGATGGGTCAAAGGGTTGTCGGTTGTCGATGGCAAGCTGACCGCTGAGCCAGACCAGCTGAATCCAGAGTTTGCAGAGATGGTGGGCAATGGCGCGTTCAAGAAGGTGTCTGCCTCGTTCTACTTGCCGCAGGCCAAAGGCAACCCGACGCCCGGCCGCTTGGCACTCCGCCATGTGGGCTTTCTCGGTGCCAAGGCTCCCGCCGTCAAAGGTCTGGACCCTATTGAGTTTGGCGATGCTGATGACGGCGTTGTGGAGTTTGCCGTCTCCACAGAGCGCGCTCAGGCATCTGCCTGGAACACTGTCGCTTGGTTGCTTGGCCGGCTGCGCGACAAGTTCATCGAGCAGGACGGCCTGGAAAAGGCTGATGAAGTTCTCCCGAGCTACGCCCTGCAGGAATTCCGCCAGGTCGCATCTGACATGCGCACCGACGACGGCGATACGCCCCCGGCGTTTGCCGATCCCACACCCACCGACCAGGAGACAACCATGTCCGGAACGGATGACAAGGAACTCGAAGCCCGCGCCGCAACGCTGGCAACCCAGGAGGCTGAGCTGAAAGCTCGTCAGGAAAAGCTGGACAAGCAGGCGGCTGACTTTGCCGAAGCAGAAGTGAAGTCTCGCCGAGCCGAGAACGAAGCTCATCTGGACGCGCTGATCGCCGATGGCAAGTTCGCACCGGGCCTCAAGGATCAGACGCTGGAGTTCATGGACACGCTGGACCCCAGCGACACGATTGAATTCGGTGAAGGTGACGACGCCGAGAAGACGACGCCGCTCGACTACTTCCGCGACCTGCTCGGCAAGTCGGGAACGGTCATCAACTTTGGCGAGATCAGCGCGGATGACCAGGAAGCCGACGCCGGCACGGTCAACTTTGCGTCACCGGACGGATACGAGGTCGATCCAGCCCAGCTGGCCCTTCACAACAAGGCGGTGGCTCACCAGGCCGCCCACCCCAACACCCCTTACCTGGACGCTGTTCGCGCCGTGGGCGGCTAGTCCGCTTACTCGCACACCCTCGTCTCGACAAAACAGGAGCCTGAAATGGGCAAGCAGTCACACGTCACACACGCCATCACCTATATCGCCAGCGGCGCAGTCCGCGCCTTCCGTGGCGTTGGGTACGACAATGCCGAAGCCGACACCCAGGGCCAGAAGGTCAAAGGTGTGTCACAGCGTGCGGCGGCCGACACTGAGGCAAGTGACGTTGGCGTTGCCGGCACAACGGTCATCGAGGCCGGTGCCGCCATCGCAGTTGGCGACAGCCTGATTGTCGATGACCAGGGCCGCGCCATCCCCACCACCGGCGCGCTTGGTCTTGATGCCGGCGCAACGGACGTGACCTCGTCCGGCGCGAATGGCGACATCCTCACAGGTGGTGATCTGCCTGAATTCGTATTCGCCGATGCGCTGGAAGCAGCTGCAGCTGCCGGTGACTTCATCGAAGCGAAGCTGCGCTAGCGCCTCGCCTCCAACCCACTCGACCAGCCACAAGGAACCCGCTTCATGGCACCGCTCAACAATTCATCCGCCCGCGTCGTTGATCCCATTCTGACCAACCACGCACGCGGCTATTCACACCCGGAACGTGTGGGCCGGCTTCTCTTCCCTGTTGTCACCGTGCCGGTGCGTGGCTTCAAGCGCATCGAGTTCAACAAGGCGAGCTTCGTCAAATACAACACGCGCCGTGCCCCCGGCACGGATACCAAGCGTGTCAACTTCGGCTACGAGGGCCTGCCGGCCTCTCTCAACCAGTACGCTCTCGACGCGGTAGTGCCGCGTGAGCACGTTCAGGAAGCCGAAGCGGGTCCAGGTATCAACCTGCAGACGGAAGCCGTTGACAGCGTTCTTGACGTCATGACCCTCGACGAAGAAGTCGAACAGGCCAATCTGGCGACCAACGCTGCCAACTATGCCGCCTCCAACAAGGTCACACTCGCAGGCAACGACCAGTGGGATGATCCCGACAGCGACCCTAAGGAGGTCATCAACGACGGCAAGGAAGCCATCCGCAAGAAGATTGGCCGCGACCCCAACACCTTGGTGATTACATCGCCGTCGTTCCGGGCGCTCGATGACCACCCCAAGCTGCTGGAAAAGACGAAATACACATCGTCGGACAGCGTGACGGAAGACATCCTCGCCCGTTATTTCAATGTCGACCGGGTCGTGGTTGCGCGCGGTATCTACGCGGAAGACGAAGACGCCGAAGACTTCCAGGACATCTGGGGCAACGCAGCTGTGTTGGCCTATGTGGCACCGGAAGGTCGCCGCTCCGTTCGTGTGCCGTCGTTTGGCTACACCTACCAGCTGGCCGGTCACTCATTCGTTGAACCCATGGCATGGGAACGCGGCTCCAAGAGCTGGATCGCAGGTGTGACCGATGAACGATCTGCGGAGCTGGTCGGCGCAGACGCCGGCTTCCTGCTCTCTGACGTGGTTGGCGGCTAATGGGGCGCGCTTACTCACTCAACAGCAAACTCCGGCTGAATGGCGAACGCTATCAGCCGGGCGAGTTCGTCGAGGTCGATGACGACGACCACGACGCCATTGCAAGCCTGGACCGTATGGCCGCTCGCGGCGATGCGGAATGGGTTGGCGGGGAGCTAAAGACCAAAGAGTCGAAAGCTTCCAAACAGGGCGGCGCTGGTGGCGGCACCCAGTCAGCATCCTCAAAATCTGGCCCCGGCACTGCCGCCACCATTTCCCGCGAGGACGTGATCAAGACGGCGATGCGTGACGCAAAGCCCGCCGACTTCACAAACTCCGGCAAGCCCAAGACGGAAGTTCTGACACCCGTCCTGGCCAAGGTTCTTGGCGACGATTTCAAGCTGACAGCTGCCGAGCGCGACAAGCTCTGGGCAGAGGTCGAAGCGGAGAAGAAGTCCGGAGACTGAAGAATACCCAGCGGGTCGCGGCGGCGGCCCAGGAGATAGGGACCAGGTCTTGCGCGTCTTGACGTAGCGCCTGGTCCCACCGCCGGAAACAAACGCGGGGTGGAGCAGCACGGTCAGCTCGCCTGGTTCATACCCAGGAGGTCGCAGGTTCAAATCCTGCCCCCGCAACCAATAATCAAGGACAACAGTGACCTACGCCAGCAAACAGGACCTGATCGACCGCTTCGGAGCCGAAGAGCTGGAGCAGCTCACGGACCGCGACGGCTCGGCTGAAGCCATCGTCGACAGTGTGCTTGACCGCGCGCTCGAAGATGCGGACGCGAAGATCAATTCCTATCTGTCCGGTCATTACACCCTGCCGCTGACCGATCCACCCGACGTGCTGGAACGCACCGCGTCCGATCTGGCACGCTTCTACCTGTATCAGGACGGCCCGACCGAGGCCGTTCAAAAAGCGTTTGACCATGCCGTCGCTTTCCTGCGCGACGTTGCGGCCGGACGCGCGCAGCTGGGTGACCAGGACGACCCAGGCGAGACGCCTTCGTCCGGCGGTGGCCCGCGCATCGTTGCCGGCGACAAGGTGTTTTCCTCCGACACACTGGCGGACTACTGATGGCCGGCGTCGATATCACCCTCACATTTGAAGACGGCGAGCTGCGCCATGTGGTCAGCGAAGCGCGCGCCCGTCTGTCTGACTACTCGCCGGCCATGGACGAGATCGGCAGCTATCTCGAAGACCGCACGTTGGAGCGTTTTGAAACCGGCGAGGCACCTGATGGCACGCCCTGGCTGCCATCCCAACGGGCGCTCGATGAGAACGGCAAAACCCTGGTCGACCGGGGACACCTCCTGGCGTCCATCAATTACGAAACCACGCCTGACGCTGTGACCGTTGGCAGCAACGTCATATATGCCGCGATCCATCAACACGGCGGCAAGACCGGTCGCGGCCTCGCGGTCGATATGCCCGCGCGCCCGTTTCTGGGTGTCAACGACGCGGATCTGCAAGAGATCGAGCTGATCGTTGCCGATTTCGTCTCTGAGCTTGGCACCGGGGGCGATGCGCGATGATCAAAACGCCTAGCCTCAGCCTCGTGCAACAGCTGCTAGACGATGGTGTCGACGCGCTCAAAGACGTTGGGCTTATGGCTGACCTGGCTGCAGCTGACGAGTCGACGCTTCGCTCTCCTTCAGCATTCGTGCTGCCGGCAGGCGGCGACTTTCTCAACAACAAGACGCCGGGTCGAGTTGCCCAGACAGAAGCAAGCGGCTTCGCCGTTCTGCTGGCCTTCAAGGACACCAGCCGTTCCGGCGAGGCAGGCATCAAGGACTTCGAGCCCGTACGCGATGCCGTCTTGCAGGTGCTGATGGGCGCAATGCTCGAGGGCGCGCAGTCATCCATCGCCATCAAACGCCAACGCCTGGTCGACTTTGACCGCAAGAAGCGCCGCCTTTGGTGGCAGATCACCTGCACCTTCAACCACCTTCACCGTCCGACAGATTAGGAGCCGACATGTCCCGCAACAAAGGTGGCCGCTACACGGCCAAAGATACCGACGCCACACCCGTTCAGGTCGAAGCTGCAACCGGCTCCGATCCGCGAGGCGACCGTGCCCGCGATGAGAAGGGCAAAGCCACAAGCCGCAAGGAACGCGCGCTGACCAACACGGAGAGTGCAGCGCTGGCGGACCGGGCCGCGCCGCGCACAGGCGTGGCCGGGGATAACGCATCGTCCCCGGCCGCGTCTTCATCAACCAAGACCAAATCCACCAAACCCAAGTTAGCCGCCGGTCGCAAATAGCGTCGGCACATTCACCAATCTCGCCTCCGCTTTGAGGCCGCAGACACCAGCTTAGGAGCCACATCATGGACGGTGTTTCAGAAGACGACGTTCTTATCATCGCCTCAAAGGAAACCACCTACGGCACGGACTCTGTGCCGGCACCGGGCGCAAACTCGATGCTCACCTCCGCGTTCCAGCTCAACCCGCTGGATCGACAGGAAGTGTCACGAGACCTGGACCGTCCCGGCATGGGTGGTGATCCGTCCATCCTGTCCGGCATTCACTATTCCAACACCTTCAAGCTGGAAGCCGCAGGTTCAGGCACCGAAGGTGTCGCGCCGGCCTTTGCCGACATTCTGCTTGCGGCGGGTTACGCAGAGACGATTGTCGCTGATACGAGCGTTGCCTATGCGCCTGTCTCGGACGACTTCGACAGCGTCAGCATGTACGCGTACTACAAGGAGCAGCTGCGAAAGCTGCTGGGATGGCGTGCCGCCCTGGGCTTTGAGTTCCAGGCCGGCAACATGCCGTATTTCATTTTGAACGGCATGGGTCTCTATGTGGGTCCCGCTGATCAGGCGCCCGCGGCCGCTGCCGACTATTCAAACTTCACAGATCCGCTGCCGATCGAGGATGCCAACACGCCAACGGTGACACTTGGCGGGACTGACCTTGTCCTGGTCAACATGACATTCAACGCGCCTGGCAATGTCAGCTATCGCAATCTTCCCAATCAGGAAGCGGTCCGTATTGCCGGCAAGCGCAACCTTGCAGGGCGCCTTGAAGTGCTGATGCCGGAGGATCTGTCTACCTTCAACCCGGAGGGCCTGGCGGCAGCTCAGACCAAGTCAGCACTACAGGTCGTGCATGGCACGACGGCAGGCAACATCCTGACAGTCGATGCACCCAAGGTGCAGATCGTGGACGTCAATCATGGCACCCACGAGAACGAGCGTACCTACCAGCTCGACATCAAGCTCACCGCGACGGACGGCGGTGACGATGAGGTGAAATACACGTTCACGTAATAGCCCTCGTCGCTCAAGCGGCCTCGCATGTGGAAGGTGAATGCGGGACCGTTTTTCCGGTCCATCGTCAAACCCAAGAAGGATACCCGGTCATGTCTCTGGAATTTGAAGTCCTGCCGAAAGGCCAGCACCGCGTTGTCAAACGCACGGTGAAATTCACCTACACAACCGACAAGAACAACATCGTTCAAATGGGCTTTGACGCTCATTTCAAACTGCTACCCGAAGACGAGCTCAACAAGGTCATGGCCGTTGAGGAAGAAGCCAACGATGGCCCCATGGCTAACAGCATGTTGCTTGCTGCGATGGTGGCCAAGGACGGTCACAAGCGCCTGATGAACGAAGTCTGGGTCGATTGCGACGGCCTCGTCCAGAAGAACAAAGAAGGCGAGAAGGTGCCGATCAAGTTTTCTGACGCCGTCCGCGACGGGCTGATGCAGGACCTTGCCGTGCGAGAAGCGGTGGTTGCCGAGTACTTCAATGCGCTCAACGGGCGCAAACCAAAAAACTAAAAGACGTCGCGCACGCCTGGGCAACCGGGCGGCACCCTGATGCGGGCACAGGTGCGCGGCGAATGACCAACCCGGCGAAGGTGGCCCGTGCCCTTCGCGCCGCTGGAGCTGAAGACGCCGCAAAGCATGTCGAAGGCAATTCTCAAACCCGCCTGCCACCTGTCCAGGTCGATGCAGACAATGCCAGTTCGTTCCGTGTTTTCACGGCGTGCGAAACGCAATGGGACCAGCTCGTGGTCACCGGCACAAAAAAGGTCGTCATCGTTCGCACAGGTCTCGACTACATGCGCGCGGAAAGTGCGGCACGTGCGCTCGGTGTGGAATGGAACGCCGCAACGCTCTCTGACCTCCGGGTCATGGAAGTTGCTGCCATCAACGCCTGGGCAAAGGACGCACGCTGATGACTGATCGCGTGATTTCTCTCACGGTTCAGGTCCAGGATGACGGATCCGTCCGCGTCTTGAACCAGCTCGAGGACGCATCCGATGGTGTCGGCCGTGCGGCAAAGTCCTCGACTGTTGAACAGAAGAAACTCAATCAGGAAACCAAAGCGTTCGGTCCTGCGTCCAAAGAGGCGCGAGAAGGTGCGGTGCGGTTGAAGACAGCTCTTCAACTGATCGGCGCAGCCGCTATCGCAGTGGTGTTCCGAGACGCGCGTCAAGAGTTCCTTCGTTTCGGCGATGGGCTGGTTGAAGTCTCTACCTTGCTGGATGACACCAATGTGCTCCCCCAGCTAGCAGAAGATGTTGACCGGCTCGCCGTTCGGTACGGCCAATTGCCCATTAATCAGATCAAGGCGACCTACGCCATTCTGTCCGCTGGTGCTAAGGACGCTGCAGAAGCCAGTGCAGTGCTGGAAAGCTCCAGCAAGCTGGCTGTCGGAGGTCTGACTGAAGTTGACACAGCAGCCGATGGCCTGACGTCTACACTGAATGCCTACGAGCTTGGTGCTGAACAGGCATCAATGGTTAGCGATATGTTTTTTGCGACCATGCGTGAAGGCAAGACCACGATCGGTGAGATATCCGCATCCATCGGCAATGTCGCGACCACTGCAGCACAGCTGGGCGTACCCCTTTCAGAGTTGCTTGCTGGCACAGCTGCACTCACCAAGACCGGTCTAAGCACTTCCGTGTCATTCAACGGGTTGCGAGCTGTCCTCGCAGCCATATTGAAACCAAGCCAGGAAGCAACCGACCTGGCGTCAGAGCTTGGCCTCTCGTTCAATGCGGCGGCTCTTAAGTCAAAGGGCCTTGCTGGTTTCCTAGAGGATGTTGCCGAGAAGACGGGTGGCGCAAGTGAACAACTTGCGCTGCTGTTCGGGGGCGTCGAGGCAATTGGTCCAGCGATGGCCCTTGCAGGTTCGCAGTCCGAGTCGTTCGCTCAAATTCTGAGAAGCATTGAGAATTCTGCCGGAGAAGCTGACAAAGCCGTTTTAAAGGTATCTGACTCTTCGGGTCACCTGTCTCGACAGTTCGAAGCGGCAATGGCCGTGATTAAGCGAGGTGTTGGTGAAGGAATTGTCCGGGGGATGACGCCGGCGATCGAAAGTGTTGTCGGCAATTTTGATGACTTGGCAGAGTCGTCACAGCGAATGGGGTTCGTGTTTGGCGAAGCGCTCGCCTTAGTCTCGGAAGCGGCTGGCCTACTGGTGGACAATATCCACCTGGTTGAAGCTGCCGTCGGCGGCCTGATCGCGCTTCAGTTGGTGCGTTGGCTTGGCAGTGTGGCTTTGTCTTTCCGTGCTGCACACGTTGCCGCTGGCGGCTTCTTTGCACTCCTTGCCGCCAATCCTGTTGGAGCTGTTGCCACAGCGGCCGGCCTGTTGGTTAGCGCGTACATCCTTCTCTCCGATGAGACCGAGACGGCACGCTCGGCACAGTTCGAATACAACCAGGAGCTAGAAACAGCGCGCGGTCGACTTGAAAGTCTGGCAACCGCCGAACAAAAAGCAGCGCTGGCGATTGCAGAGCGCACAGTACGCATGCGCGAGTCTTCTCTTGCAGTGGCCGAAATCAAAGTCGATCAGCTCGAACCAGGCGATGACCCGCGCCAGGCGCTGGCACGTCTGGAACGCACACGCGATGGTGTGCAGGGAGCACGGCTTGAGCTGGCTGCCTTGTATGCCGAGATCGATGCTGGCGTTGCAGCAGCTTCCAATGCCGCCAATGACAGCACGTCGACGACCACAACCACCCTTCTGAAAGGCCTGGATGAAGACGCCCAGTCGCTTCTGGAATCGTTGGACAAGGTCGGTGCCGGCGTCTCGTCCTACCGTGAAGGGCTGTCCGCACTCGATGCGGCGCTTGCAACCAACAGCATCAACCAGGCCGAATACAATCTGCTCTTGGTCGAACTCGAAGAGCGCCTGCGTGACACTCTGGGCAACGAGCCGGCGAATGCTGTGCGCGCTTGGGCGGATGCAACCGACGATCTCAACGATCGCCAGCTGGTGCTCAACAATCTTGAAGCCGCCCTGGCACAACGGACCGGCCGACGCATCGAGCAGCTGGCCATCCTGCGGGACGGCATGGCTGAGGAGCTGCGCCTGGCGGGGCTGAGCGAAGAGCAACGGCAAGTCGAGCTGGTAACCCGTGACTTGCTCAATGCCGCCAAGGCTGCAGGGCTCGAGCTGACAGAGGCACAGGCGCGCGCTGAGGCCCGCGCACATGTCGGCCGCCTGGAAGACCTCAAAGAGGAACAAGCCGCCCGTGACGCCAACCAGGAGCTTCTGCGACGCTTCACAGGCGAGATCGAGCGTGGCTTCAAGGACGCCTTCAAAACAGCTTTCAAGGAAGGTGAAGGCGGTTTTGAAGGGCTGATGAAATCATTCGAGGATTTGTTTCTCGACATGCTCGCGGAGCTGGCCTTCCAGGCACTCGCCACGCCGATCATCGTACCCATCGTTCAGGAGCTGGGCGGCGTGCTTGGTGTGTCGAACTCTGGTATCAGCCAGGTCCTTGGCCAGGCGGGCTTCGGTGGCGGTGGCGGTTCGGGCGGTGGCCTGTCTTCAATCTTCGATATCTTCAGCGGCGGTGGCAGCGGCCTCACACAGTCGTTTGGGGGTGTGTCCGATTTCATCTTCGGCAGCACTGGTCAGAGCCTTGGCCTGTCGTCTCTGGGTGCCGGTGGCATCGGGCCGGCCGCGCCGACGACCTTCGGGTCGGCGCTTGGCCGTCTGGGATCGCCTGCTGGTGCTGCTGGCGGCTTTGCGGGCAACTTCCTTGGCAACGCGATCTTTGGCGACCGTGGCGCGGGTGCTGATATCGGTGGCAGCATTGGCGCCATAGCCGGCAGCTTCATTCCTATACCTTTTGTCGGCACAGCTGTGGGCGCATTGCTCGGCAATTTCATTGGAGGCCTGTTTGGCAACAAGGGCGGTGGTGATCCCATCGGCCACACGAATGTCGGGGTGTCCGGTGGACGACTGACTGTGGGGTCGACCGGCGTTGACAATGGTGCCGATGGATCGGTCACGCAAAATGCCGCAAGCCAGGCGGCGCAGTTCGTCAACCAGATTGCGGATCAACTCGGCCTGCAGGTCATCAACAACCAAGGCGCAGAACATATCGGTCAGGGCAATGTCTCTGGCGCGCAATCCGCTGAAGAATTCATTGAGCGCTTTTTCCAGAACGCAGCTTCCAATCTCAAGAGTGACTCGGACGCTGTGAACCGCGCGCTGGCGCAAGGCGGGTCTGTCGAGCAGTTGATCACGAAGATTACCGAGATCCGCGAACTTGAGCAGATCCTCGCGGCGTTGAACTTTGATGACAGCACGAAGGGTCTGACCCAGACTGAGCTGGCAGTTAAAAACCTGACCGAGGAAATGGACACGCTGCGCGACCGGGCCATTGCCGTTGGCCTTGCGATCGACGCCATTGATGAGTTCGAAGCCAAGACCCTCGAGAGCTTCCGCAACGACTTCGACGAAAGCACATTCGACAGCATCCTGGCAGCCACAGACCCGTTGCGCGCTGCCTGGGAAAAGCTCATGGACAATCAGGAGCTGCGCCTGCGCGACGCTCTTCTCCTGGAGGCTGACCTTGCCGCTGTTGAGCATCTCAATTTGCTGGAGCGATCGGCATTCGTTGCGCAGTTGGCAGACGCCGAACGCGAGCGCCTCAACGAGCTGCTGGGGCTAAGTGACGACCTCGCCTATCAGATCGGTGCGAACCGCAGCACCCTGTCGTTGCTTGCCCAGGAGCAAGGCCGCGCCGCGCAGTCTGCAGCTGCCGAGGCACGCCAGTTGGCCGAAAGCCTGCGCAGCTTTGCCGTCTCGAGCCGGGAAGCCATCTTTGCCCTGCGCGTCGGCTCTTCGTCTCCCCTGTCGCCGCAAAACCAGCGCACGGAACTGTTCGACCGTCTGCAGTCGCTCGCGTCAGACGCCTTCGAGAACGGCAACGTGTCGGCCCTGCAGGCCCTGCCGCAGGTTGCAGGGCAATTCATCGACGCCAGCCGCGCCTACTTTGCAGACAGCGAGTTGTTCCAGGCCGACTTCGATTTTGTGTCTACGCTGCTTGAGCAGGCAGCTGCGGTTGCCGATGCCCAGGCAGATGCAAGCGACACTGAAGCTGACGTATTAGAACAGCAGCTCGACCTGCTGTCGGAGATTCTGGTGGCGCTTCAATCGAATTCGCCGGATGCTACTTTGCTGGAAGCCCAGCTCGCTGAGCTGAGTGCCCTCACCGGCGAGGCGACACCACTTTATGCAGCCCTGGCCGAGTTGGTGTCGCTCACGTCAAGCGACAACGCATCTGCGATTGAAGCTGAGGCGGCGCGCCTGGCATCCGAACGTCTGTCAGCCATCGAGATCGCGTCTGAAGCCCGTATTGCTGAAGCCCAGGCGGAAGCCGATCGACGCATTGCCGCAGCTGAAGCCGATGCCGCTGCCGCACGTGCCCAGGCGGCCGCCGCTGAGGCGGCAGCTGCAGAGGCAGCAAAGCAGCGCGCCGCTGACAAGGTTTTTGAGCGCCTCGAAACGGCACTTTCAGCCTATGAGAATGCCCGTGGCGAGGACCGATACTTGTCTGGTGTCATCGGTACAGAATACGTCGCATCCGCACGCGCGGCGCAGCGCCTCGATCCGGAACGGTTTGCAGAGTACGGCCTGCAAGGTTTCTCGACTGGCGGCATGGTGCTGGGTGCCGGCACATCGACCAGCGACAGCATTCCTGCGCGCCTTTCCAATGGTGAATACGTGATCCGCGCCGCAGCGGTAGAGCAGTACGGCTCGCAGTTTTTGGACGCCGTCAATGGCGGAACACTGGGATCGGCTGGAGGTGGCAACATCGATGCTGGTCTGCAGGCCATCGCCGCCCGCCTTGAACGCCTCGAAGGTGCAGTGCTTGCGTCTGGCGACGGCACCATCGGCGCTATCGAAGCCGGCAACGCGACGCGCGAAGACATGCGCCGTGCGAACGAGCAGACCAATATGGTCCTGCGCCGCAACTCTGGTCGCCGCGCCGCAGGCGGTTTGTCATGAGCCTGAAAGCCATCATCGCTGAGCTGGACGTCATCGACGTATCGACTGATGCGCAAACCACGCTTTACTTTTCAGATATGCCCATGCGGCCGTTCTCACCGCTGGACGCAGATCGACCAAGCCAGGCGTACGATCCTCGCCTGATTGACCCGGCAAACATCGCCCGTGAACTGTCGCTTGATCTGGCTGGCTTCACTAGCACGGTCGCGGGTGGTGCGATGGTGCTGTCGAATGCGGACGGTGCTCTCAACCACCTGCGCGGCTTTGCGTTGGGCCGGTTGAGCCTTTATTGGGGCGTGGTGGGTCAGGACTTCGACGAGTTCGTTCCGCTTCTGGTCGGTCGTGCCGGAGCACCGGACTTCCGATTGTCCGCTTCTTCACCTGGGCGGCTTGCAGTGCCGGTTTTTGACCTGCGGGCTGAACTGGACACGGATCTGCAGGTGGTGACTTACGCCGGCACAAATGACGGTGGCGGCTCTGGCTATGAAGGCACAGAAGATGATTTGAAGGGCGTTCCAAAGCCCCTGGCGCTGGGTGATTTGACCCGCGCAAACATCCCCGGCCGGGCCGCCAATGTTCAAGACCTGGTCGACCAGCTGCACGATGGGTCCATCGAAGGCGTCACCGCGATCTACAACGGTGGCGGTGACGCAAACCTGACACTCAATGGGACCTCTACAGGGGCTGTTTTCGACAACGTGGTGCTGGGTGCCACCGACTACGAAGAGGACCGCACACGCGGCCTTGTGAAGCTTGGAGGCGCGCTTGCGAATGCGGTCACGTATGACCTCAAGGGAGCAAACGACACAGATCACGGCGCGGGCTTCGACGACACTGCTGGACCGCTGATCAAGCGCGTCCTGTCCATGAAAGGCGTTGCCGGCGCTTCGGTCGGCGCTTCATTCGACACGCTGGTGGCACCGCAAAAGATGGGGTTGTGGCTCGACAGCGAAGTGACGGGCCTTGAAGCGGTTGATGCATTTGCGTCGTCGATCGGCGGCTTCGCACTGCCGGACCGAACGGGCGCCTGGCAGGTCGCTACCGTGCGTGCCCCTTCCGGCGTGCCGGTGCTGACGCTTGTGGATGATGACATCATCGACATTGCCCCTGACCAGTCCGAAGGCGGTGCGCCGGTTGGCGAGGTCACTGTTTTCTACGCACGCAACTACTCGGTCATGCGCCGGGCTGACATGCAGGCAGCCGTGCTCGGCACCGATCGCGAATCCTTTGTCTCTTCCGAATGGCGTCTGGCAACCGCACCAAATGCGTCCACCAAGGCTCTGTGGCCGGACTATCGCATCGTTGAGCTGCCAACGGCGCTGATCGACGGCGATGATGCCCAGGCACTTGCTCAGGACGTCCTAAGCCTATTTGGGCCAAGGGCGGACGGCACGCCGCGCGAAGCCTTCCTGATCCAGTGTGAAATGACGGCCGAGCGGTTGCAGCTGGAGCTTGGGAACGAGATCCGCGTCACGGACGCACGCGCCGGCATCGATGCCGACATGATCCTCATGGCGATCCGGCCGACAGCGCCTGAGCGTTCCCTCATGACTTTGCGCGTATTCGGGTAGGAGCAAGACATGTCAAACAGACAAGGCAGGTTCTACGCCACAAACCATGCTCTTGCTGCCACGTTCAGCGGTGGCGACTGGAGCCTGACGCTTCCTCTCGACAACCTCAAGACCACACGGCTGGCCTCACAGCCCGCCCGATCCGGTAGCTTGGACGCTGCGGACACGCAATTCGACATCGACTTTGGCCGGGTCCGCAAACTGTCGATCGTGGCTGCTCTGGCGACCAACATCACATCCGGTGCCAAGTATCGTTTGCGCCTGGCGCAATCTGATGACTTCGCAGCACCGGAATATGACACGGGCTGGGTCCAGGCCTATCCGTCGCTGTTTGTATCGACCGACCTTGATTGGGAAGACGAGAACTGGTGGACCGGACAGCCGCTTGAAGACGATATTGCTGCCTACAACCGTAACATCTTCGTGCAGATGGAACCGGCCATCCAGGCGACCCACGCGCGCTTTGAATTCCTTGATACCAGCAACCCTGATCTGGCGTTGGACATCGGGCACCTGTTTGCATCGGGGGGGTTGCAGCCGGAATTCAATTTCAATTTCGGAACGCCGCGCGGCTTTCGCTCTCGGACGCTACGCGATGTCACACCGTCCGGGCGGGCGGTGTTCGATCGACGCCCGCTGCAGCGGGTCGCGCGATTTGACTATGACGCGTTGAGCAAGGGTGAAGCCGTGCTGTTTCAGGACGCGGCCGCGCGCAACGACATCGAGGACCCGGTGCTTTTTGTGCCCGACCCAGACGACGAGGCAAACCTGTTTCGCGAAGCCTTCCTGGCACGTTTTGAGAGGCTTCCAGACCGCATCCCGCGTGCGTCGGGCAATTCCATCCAGCTGCAATTCGAAGAGGTGATCTCATGACCGTGCAGGAATCGATCGACCGTCTGAAGGATGGTTACTACAATTCGAACCCGGTGAACCCTGATACCAATCCAGGTGGCATGGGTGCTGATGGGCATCGGGACAACTTCCCGTCGGCATTGGTTGACCTTGGGATTGTAGGACAAGATGCAGCTGATCAGGCTGCAGCGGCGCAAGCGGTACTAGCCGATCCGGGGTTTGTCCAAGTGCTGGCGGACCTGGACGCTATTGTTGCGGTGGCTGTAATCTCGGCGGCCATCAACATTGTTGCGGGCATCAACGCCGACGTGACGACCGTTGCTGGCGATAGCGCGGAGATCCAGGCGCTCGCGGCGATCACAGCAAGCATAAACACCGTTGCGGGCATAGACGCCAACGTGACCACTGTTGCGGGCGATAGCGCAGAGGTCCAGGCGCTCGCAGCGATCACGGCCGCCATAAACACTGTTGCGGGCATCGAAGCGAATGTGACGACCGTTGCAGGGGATACCACAGAAGTACAGGCGCTGGCAGCCATCACCGCAGCGATCAATACTGTTGCGGGCATCGAAGCGAATGTGACGACCGTTGCTGGCGACAGCGCAGAGGTCCAGGCGCTCGCGGCGATCACAGCTGCCATAAACACTGTTGCCGGGATCGAAGCCGGAGTATCGACTGTTGCTGGCGACAGCGCGGAGGTCCAGGCGCTGGCCGCGATTACAGCCGCCGTCAACACTGTTGCAGGCATAGATGCCGATGTGACAACCGTTGCTGGCGTTAGTGCAGCTGTTCAGAGTGTCGCCGACAATCTAGCGGCCCTTGCGGACAAGGCAGACGACGAGCTGTCAAACGTCACACCGTCTGTTGGTCGCGCGGCGCTGGAACTTGACGAGCTGTCGTTGAACAGGTCGATCTATACCGCCTCCGGCACTTTCGAAAAGGCCGATCTGCCTCCATGGGTCACCCATATTGAAGTCGATGTAGTGGGCGCAACCGGAGGCGGTGGAGGTGGCAACTCTGCTCAGAACTCACGCGGCTATCCCGGTGCCGGTGCCGGCCGCGCGACCAGGAGAATTGCCGTTTCGGCTTTGGCGGTGTCCGAGACCGTCACAATAGGGTCGAAGGGACTGGGCGGCGCAAATCAAGCCAACGGTAATTCCGGAGGGACGACGTCCTTCGGCGCACATCTGTCCGCTACCGGGGGTCAGGGTGGCGTAACCGGTCAAGCGTCTGTGGCTGCTTCGGCGGGGTCGGCACCGGGCCAAGGCATCGGCGGAGACCTAAACCTCTACGGCATGCCAGGCGGCATCGTCTGGAGCCAAACTCTTGGTGCTGCGACGCCTGGACACTCGCCGGGTTTTGGGGGCGTACCAAACATGAATGTTGGTTCCGATGCCGCACTCGGCGGTGCGGGAACAGGAGGCAATCATAGCGGCGTCCGCGATGGCGGCGATGGATCAGACGGTCTTTGCATAGTGAGGTGGTAACGATGAAGCATGCACTTATAGAACCGCGCGGTGCGCACCAACGCATCGCGCAATTCGTGGCCTCAGAGGCCGAGCGCTTCGCGGTCGCGGAGCCGCTGGCCTGGGAGATGGTGCCGGACGCGGTCACCGATCGCCATGTGCGGTGCAACAGTCAATGGGGCGTGCTTGATGCGGACGGCGCATTCACGGCCGCTGACCCGCAGCCAACATAAGGAGACCTCTATTTGTGCAGTGAGAGCGGCGTGAATTCGTCCGACCGGTCCATAAACTCGTCCGCGGTCATGTCCGGGCTTGAAGCCATATCGAGCCACAGCTCAAGACGTTCCACATCAGGCAACCCAGAACGCTCAAGTAAGTGCTTCACGTAGACCTCAAGGATACGGTTGCGGGCCTGCGAAAGCCGCAAACGCCGTTCCATGTCATCAAGACTGATACTGTTGCCAGTTGCCATTTCTTCCTCCGTCACCTGATTTAGACGGGGGCCGGTGTGCGTCAACACACCGAACCGGCAGTTAGGAGCTGCCACCTCGGGGCCAGCTACGCCCCTTAAGTCCCGCCACCGCGATCGCGGCGGAGCTATGTTGAGTGAGTCTAGTTATGGAGTCGATTCATGAGCGCGTGCCGGTGCGTCCGGCACATCCCGCAGCCCCGTATATCGGCGGCAAGAAGAACTTGGCCAAGCGCCTAGTGAAACGCATTGAGATGATCCCGCACTCGCTCTATGCCGAGCCATTCGTCGGTATGGGCGGCGTATTTTTGAAGCGTCTGACCCGGCCGAGGGCCGAAGTCATCAACGATATCAGCAAGGACGTCGCTACCTTCTTCCGGATACTGCAGCGCCACTATGTGCCGTTCGTGGAGATGATGCGGTTTCAGCTGACAACGCGTGTAGAGTTCGAGCGGCTGATGGCGACGGATCCGGACACGCTAACGGATCTGGAGCGTGCAGCCCGGTTCCTGTATCTGCAGCGCACTGCCTTCGGCGGCCGCGTTGCCGGCAGACACTTCGGTGTGTCCCCAGACCGTCCAGCGCGGTTCGATGTCACAAAGCTCGTTCCGGTCCTCGAAGATCTTCACGTGCGGTTGGCTGGTGTTGTCATCGAGCGTCTTGCTTGGGACGCCTTCATCGATCGCTACGACCGCCCCAATGCTCTCTTTTATCTTGATCCGCCCTACTGGGGCGCCGAGCGTGACTATGGTGACCAGTTCACCAAGGCCGACTTTGAGCGCCTGGCAGTCCAGCTCGCAGAACTGAAGGGCACTTTCTTACTGTCAATCAACGACCGTCCGGAAGTGCGCAAAATCTTCGACGGGTTCAAAATGGAGAAGGTGAAGGTCGCACGCACGGCCGGGGTAAATGCCAAAGCGCGCAAGGCGGTAAGTGAGCTGATTATTTCTTGATGCTGACTCCATACCTGTTTGACCCGTCAGTTTGGACGCGAACTGGGAATAGGTAGCTTGAGATCTGGATCGTCATACACTGTCTTAATCGCTTCCATCAGTGTGTCAGCCCCCCAATAGAAAAACAGGAACGAGGCAATGACTACTGCAAGGGCAACAAAAAATGTGAAGCGCTCAATGCTGTCGAAGGGCGTCGTAGGGACTTTCTGATCGGGTTTCAGGCCTTCGCCATAGTACGCAAATTTGAGCTTTGCATTCGCGTGCTCCGTTACCTGCCGCATTACCTGCATGAGGCTGAGATAGTTGAAATAGATTGTGATGTTGGCAACGACAGCTGCTACGAGGCCCCAGAAAAACCAACCAGCCGGCTCGGAGAGGTCCGACAACGTTATCCGGAGGTCGTTCGATATCATTGCCCAGAAGGCTGGAAGCGCGACCATCGCGCCACCATTCAACAGGTATGCCGACCTCACTGCAATTTCTGCAAAAATGCGGGATGCTTCAAAGCTCGCTGCACCTCTCGACTCCGAGGGTGTAACGGTCGTCCGATAATCTTCTAGATAAGCCAGCCGCCTTCTTGTGATCTCGTTCGTTGTTGACTCAGCTTTTTGTTGCTCTTCATCCATTGGCCATCCTTCGCTATTGTTGGTTTTCCAAAGCTGGGGCGAACACCGAAGCGTACAAGGCAGTCGGGCAGCTGCTTATTTCCCCGGCAGTTTGATCTCGATGGAATGGGCTGGCGCGCCACGATTGAAGACTCCGTTTCCCCTTAACTCATTCTCCGTCGGCACTCGACCGTAGCCGTAGTCCTTGATGAACCACTCCTGCCGCCTGGCCGACCGAAAATAAAAGGCAACGCGCCGATCAGAGCCACAGGCAAACTCGAAACAAGCATCTGCTTTGCGCGCCATTTGGGCCAGACCGATGATGGGTCCGTCAAAGGTAAGACGGCAAGGGAATGTCAGCTCCGCCATGCGCCGCATGCGCTCTTGTTCTTCGTCCGTCATGGTGCTCATCTTACAACAGAATTACAGTAGTTATCGAACCTAGGAATGTTGATTTCACCGTCAGGCCTGTATTGCCTTCCTTGGATTGGCACGGTCGCAGTCGGCGCGGATGTGCAAAGACTGCTGCTCTAGGAGAAAAAACAACACGATGATCAAATTCACTGATCCTTCCTTTGTCGGACCGCCCAAGGAACCTGACCCTGACGCAGCATCGCTGACAATTAGCGAGATTACGTTCTCCGACGGCACGCAAGTGACTCTCTCTCCAAATGATATCGTTGTTCTAGTGGGCCCGAACAACGCGGGAAAGAGTGCCCTTCTCCGAGAGATTGGGCGGTGGGTGCCTGGCGGCGGAGGACCGCTCCGCCAAGTTTCCACCGATGCCAAACTAAGACCTATTGGTAATGACCGGGATGTGCGTGAGAGGCTACAAAAATTTGGCACCGTGTTTGAGAGAGGAGGAACGACGGTAGTCCGTGGCCACGGCTTCAATATTGAGGCTTACAGCGGTCTGGAAAACTTGCCCATGACAAGTCTACCCCTGCAGGGCGTTTTTCATCGCGCTATCAGGACCAAAGATCGGATCACAGGAAGCGACCCGGCGACTTCTTTTGATGCGCTTTCAAAAGGACCAAATACTCCGATTCAACTGGCATACTTTGATAGCGACATCGAAAGCCGCATTAGCCGCCATTTTAGGAAGGCGTTTGGTCAAGACTTAATCGTCATGCGCGTCGGAGGTAACAAAATCCCCCTACTTGTCGGGCAGCGACCGACGCTCGATCCTGGAGAAGATCCAACCAGGAGGAGCTACCTCGGAAAGCTCGCGGCTTCGACCAAAGCGCTGCAGGAACAAGGAGATGGTATGCGCAGCTTTGCAACCGTAATTCTTGAAACACTTGCGGGCCAAAGTCCGACGATCATAACTCTGGATGAACCCGAAGCGTTTCTACACCCTCCACAAGCGCATCTATTGGGTGAACTCTTGGCAAGAGAGCGGCGCCCACTTACACAACTATTTGTGGCAACTCACAGCCCCGATGTCCTGGCCGGTTTCTTGAAAGAAGCACCTGAGCAGTTGCGCCTGCTACGCATACACCGTTCTGGAGACGTTAACCAAGTCAAGGAGCTACCAAAAGACAAGGTCAAAGCAGTTGCGGCCGACCCTCTGATGAAATACTCGCCGGTTCTGTCGGGCGTGTTTCATCAGAGGACAATAATCTGCGAGGCGGATGCCGATTGCATGTTCTACCAATCGCTGCTCGCGTTGCCGAGCGTAAGCACCGAGACGCATCCGGATGTCCTGTTCGTGCATGCGAATGGAAAACACCGTATGGCCGCTATGGCCGAAGCGCTCAAGGCACTAGCGGTCCCAGTTGACGTGATCGCTGACTTCGATGTGCTTAGCGAGAAATCGACATTTCAGAACTTGGTTGTCACCCTTGGGGGAGATTGGTCGGCAATCGAGACCGATTGGAACACCGTAAAAAGCGCGATTGAAAGTCGAAAGCCATGGCTGAACGCGGACGCCTTGATCTCTGAAATTACCAAGAAGCTGGATGCCGCCGCAGGCAAGCCAGAATTTCCCAAGAAGACGTCCGTAGAAATTCGAAATGTCCTCAAAATGGATTCTCCTTGGGCGGCGGCAAAAAGCACTGGCGATGCAGCCATACCAAATGGTCAGCCTACCCAGGCCATGGGGCGACTTCGAGATTACCTCGAGCACATCGGCTTGTGGATTGTGCCTGTTGGAGAGCTTGAAGGTTTCTACCGGTCTGCAGGGAAACACGGCCCCAAATGGCTGCAAACTGTAATGGAAGAGTGTGACTTAGATACCGAGCCTGACTTGGAGCAAGCGCGAGAGTTTGTACGGTCTGTTTGGGCGCGACCGATTTCTTAGGCCGATACGCTATGGAAGCTTCGACCGCGTAACTTACCCACTGATTTCGGATGCACTTTCTATGTGGCGCACCGGCGTAATTTGAGTGGCGCGCTACAAAAACGCCGCAATCGGTGGCTATGGCCGCTAGCCGCACAAAGCTGGGCTATCTCCAAGCTCTGTTTCGTCAGCTGACAGGTTCGGGCACCAGAATCGATGGTTGGGGACACTGTCCAACCGGCGCGGTTCCTGCCGTCTAATTGCTCTGGCCGGTGGTCAGTCGGACAAATTACAAAAGGCTGGACGGCCGTCAGGCCGCCTCAGCGTGGACATTGGCCAATTGGGTGAGCAGGCCGTCCCAGGCGCTTTGCATGTCTGGCGTCCAGTCATCAGCGAGCAAATCCTTGAAGGTGTCCTGGATCGTCTTGAAGAAGCTGATGAACAAGTCTGACTCGACGCCATATTCGGTGTGACGCTGACATTCGGACGGGATGACGCTGCTGCACAGGACACCTTCTCCTGCAATGTCGAAGATGCAATCGAAACACTGCTGCAACATGGAGCCACGCACACCGGCATCAGCATCCATGAAGAACATCTCTTCGAGGTCGGGCCGTTCCCTGAACAGGCGTTCGTAAACCAGTGGTGCCGGGTCTCCCGCCTTCTCCACAACCAGTTCCAGCGTATGGGTGATGGCGTCACTTTTCGTCATGGTCGATTCCTCGTCGCTCTTAGCCCGCCTCAGCCTACACCACCCTTGGTGTGCAACGCCAAGAAACGCTTTGCTGGCGGATGGTATGGAAACCGGCAAGACTGGCCACAGAACTAAGGGACAGCCGGACAGCAGAACCGCAGGACAGCGGGAGGGGCAGATCAGGTGATCGACATAGGTATTCTTACCAGCGGGCGCGGGGTTACCAACTGGGCCCGGGTTGCGTTGCTGTCGCTATTTTTTCTGCATCCGGGCGCACCGGCTTTTGGCGCAGAGGACCTGATTGAAATCGTTGTCGTGGGCGACACCGGTTTCAATGGGGCGGGAGCAAAAGTGTCCGCCCAAGGGGGGTACAAGCATGGCCGGCGCGTTTTCATTGATGACGCCATTGCCGGTATCCGACATGAACTTCCCGCGGATATTTCCCTCGCCAATCTGGAAACGGCCGTGACAACCAACAATGCAATTGGTGGAACGCCCAAGCGATTTCCATTCCGCACCCATCCGGACGCGATCAAAGGGTTTGTTGCGGCCGGACTGAACGCTTTTTCCCTCGCCAACAACCACGCGCTGGATTACCGGCAGGCTGGTGCAGGTGACACGCTGCGTCACCTGAATGATCTGCGATCGCAGGGCCTGCTTGCGTTTCCCGGGCTGGGTCGATCGCGCGCAGAAGCAGCAGCGCCGCATATGGTGGACATTCACGGAACAGCCATCGCCCTGTCGTCCATTGGAATTGGCGGGTGGGGTGTCCCGGCGCCACCGGGCAAGGCCGGCATGCTTCAGTACCCGGATGATTTTGAGTTTGTTCAAAACGCGCTTCGGGAGACGCCAGCCGATATCAGAATTCTCTCCGTTCATTACGGCAAGGAGTTTCAACCGGAGACGCCACGGTCCACGCGCCGACAGTTTCGGCAGTCCATTGCCAATGAAGGCTTCTTTGTGATTGCCGGACATCACAAGCATGTGGCCAACGGGATTGAGCTGATCGAAACAGCGTCGGGGCAATCCGGGCTGATCTTCTACGGGCTGGGGAATTTTCTACATCTTGGCATGCAGAACATGGGACGACATGATCTGTGCCACGACTTTGGGCTGCTCGGCCGCGTCACCCTAAAGAAGCAGGATGATGGGTCGCTGACCCTTGTGTCTGTGCGGGTGCTCCCCCTCACCGACATGCATGTCGCGACAAAGCCTTTGCCACCTGAAAAGGCGGCAACGCGCATTCATGTCATCAACCACCTGTCGGGGCAATTGACCGATGCAGATGCAGGCGCACAGGGCCTGGCATTCACACCACAGCGTGACGGCTCAGGCCTGTGGTGCAATCCTGCCGATGGGTCGAGTCCCTGCGATGCAGGTCGGCCTGCGCCGCTACCCTCATCTGCCCTTGCAAACAGGATTGCAAAGGCGTGCAGCAGGGTTCTACGCCGGTGAGCTAGGCCGCCTTGCCGTGGCCGGTTTCAAGGTAACGGGCGTAGGCAGCCGTCAGGTCGTCAGCTTTGCCGGTCCCGAAAATGATCTTGTCCGGCCGTGCCAGAAGGGCGTCTGCCTCCGCGAGTTGTGTGGCCAGCAGTCCGGCTGGGTCCTCAAGCGCGCCTTCGCCCTCAAGCCAGGCAACATGCAGTCCGGGAATTCTACTCGCCGTGTTGGTATCGGGGGCGTTGTCCTTTGAGCGGACAATCAGGATCGGTTGATAGACTGCCGCTGCATCGAGGCCGTCATCCTTTGCCAGTGGCAAACCTGCATTGGGGGTGTTGTCGCCGCCAGCTTCTACCGGCGGCAAGCCGGGCATGTCTGAGATGCGGTCCTCGCGCGCGCCGACGCACATTTCCTTGTCTCGTGCGGCTGCCTGCTCGATGTCGTGGGTACACACGACCTGACCCATTCCGATGGCTGTCTCGGTGATGAACCTGATTTGCGGTTCGCGTTCCGGCTGGATGCTGTCCAGCAGCGTTTCGGCGGCATCGCCCGCCAGCACCGCATCCAGTTTCCAGGCCATGTTGGCAGCGTCCCGCACGCCTGAACACAAGCCCTGGCCCATGAACGGCGGCATCTGGTGGGCGGCATCTCCGGCAATCAAGACGCGGCCTTCGCGCCACCTTTCTGCGAACACACCGTGGAAGGTGTAGACAGCGCAGCGCTCCACTTCGATCTGAGACATTGAGATGCCGTCGGGCAATTGGGGCGTGATGAGGCTCTCGAGCATCTGCGGGGTCGTCATGTCCGTGTCCGCCTCATCGGGCAGCAACATGAACTCCCACCGATGGCGTCCATTGCCGATGGGTATGGATGTGACGGGGCGGTGCGGGTCGCAAATCTGGCGGCTGGCGTCATGCAGACTGTCCATGCCTTTGGCCAGCAGAACATCCACCACGACCCATGGTTCGTTGAAGTCCATGTCATCCATGGCGATGCCCGCCTGGCGCCGCACCTGCGAGCGGCCTCCATCGCACCCGACGAGGTATCGTGTTTCAACCGGATTGCCGGGATCATCAGAAAGTGTGACTTTCACGTGGTCGGGCTGAGATACATCGTATGACCTGAACTCCACGCCAAGGCGCACATCAACGTTGGGATAGCGGGCGACGTCAGCCCGCATGGCCCTTTCCAGCGTTGGCTGGTGGAAGAGATTGCTCCATGGATATCCCGTGGGCGCCAAGCCCTTGGACGGCTTGAACCCCATCAGCAGATCGCCGTCAGCGGTTTCAAAATCATAGGCTGATGTCGGACGACTGATGTCCATCACGGCCTTGTCCGCGTTCACAAGACTGATGAGGCGAAACACTTCGTGGTCCAGGTGAACGGCGCGCGGCATGGGATAGACCTGCGTGTCGCGTTCCACCACGAGAACCTTTCGGCCCCTGGCACCCAACAACGCCGCGAGCATCGCCCCAACCGGCCCGTAACCGATGATGGTCACGTCGTACATGGCAGCCCCCTACCCGATGATGGTCTTTGTATCTTCGGAGACCAGTGTGTTGGTGATGGATCCCAGCTTCTCGATTTCAATGGTGACAGTGTCGCCGACCTTCATGAACTGAGGCGGCTTCATGGCAATGCCCACGCCGCCGGGTGTGCCGGTGAAGATGATGTCGCCGGGCTCCAGGGTCATGACCTGTGTCAGTTCAGCGATCTGGTCGAAGCAATCGAAAATCAGGTGCTGGGTGTTGGAGCTTTGCATCACCTCACCATTGACGAGGCATTTGATGTCGAGATCGTGGGGGTCGCCCACCTCATCAGACGTTGTGAGCCACGGGCCGATGGGTCCATGGGTGTCAAAGCTCTTGCCGATGGTGAATTGCGGCGAGTGGAACTGCCAGTCCCGCACGGAAATGTCGTTGCCACAGCAATAGCCCGCGACAATCTCATGGGCGCGATCGCGCGGGACATTGCGGGCACGCTTGCCGATGACCATGACGAGTTCGGCTTCCCAGTCCACCATGTCGGACACGGCGGGCTTGAGGACATCTGCCCCCTCGCCAACGCAACCTGTGGGCGACTTGGTGAACCAGATCTGGTTTTCCGGGATGTCCAGACCGGCTTCCTTGACGTGGTCCCCGTAGTTGAGGCCAATGGCCATGACCTTGCCGGGCTTCATGATGGGCGCTTCGAGGGTCACGTCACTCAGAGCGACCGCATCCGCTTCGCTGGCTTTTTGAGCGGCCGCCATTGCCGCGTCACCGGCGGCAAGAAAACTGATCATGTCGGTTGGCAGTGTCGGATCGGCCTTGGTGAGATCGATGATCTTGTCGTCTACGACCTTGCCGATGCGGGTTGTTCCACCATGGGTGAATGTTGCGAGCTTCATGCTGCTTATCCTTGAACTGAAAATGAATTAGGAGTGTCAGGTGCCAAGAGTTGGGGGCGGCGGCGGGCCCCACTGGACACCAAGCAATGTGTCTATGCCCTGCATGTTGGGCGGTGTGTCGCTGGTGAAGAGATCACCATCGGTCCAGTGCTCAACAGTGTGCCCCCAGGGATCGCGCCAGTAGTCGAAAATCTGACTGCCCAGGAAATGGCGGCCGACGCCCCACTCATGGGTGTAGCCCTTGGCTTGCAGATGGCTGTTGCCGGCCATGAGGTCATCCACATTGGCCACTTCGAAGGCTGCATGGTTGAACCCGGCAGCGCCGGTGCCCAGCAGGAACAATGTGTGGTGGTCGACGGGCTTGTCGCCCTGATCGCAGCGCATGAAGGCGCCGATGGACATGTCTTTTTCGATCTCGATTTCATCGGACGTCACCAGGCCAAAACGCTCCTTGTACCAGGCCTCGCTCTGACGGAAGTCGATGACATTGAGCACGCAATGGCCAAGACGCATGACCTGTGCCGGGCCCTCCCCGGACCGCAGGGCCGCGTCGACACGCTGGCTGTGGGTCGCTTCGTTGCCTGGCGTGTTGCGCCTTACGGGCAAAGTTGGCACCAGTTCACGGTCTGCAACCACTTCGACCTTGTGACCATTGGGATCCACAAAGCGGACGCGTTTGCCGCCACCGGGCTCCGTGATGTCTTCAACGGGGCTGGCACCTTCCATGGCCGCAAGGACCTCGAGGTCGGCCACGCTATCGGCCAGAAACGCGATACCCGCGAAGCCCGGCTCGCCCTTGTGGGTCACATGGACAAACGGGTCGCTGCCGGCACCACGCATGTACAGCGCATCTTCCGTGCGGGCCGCCCTGACCAACCCGAAATCAGACAGGAAGGCCTCCATCTGATCCAGGTCCGGTGCCTGAAACCGGACGAATGCAACATCAGACACGCGAATACCCATGATGACCTCCAATAAACTTGTTATATGCCGAACTTAGTGATATTAAATTTGTTATACAACAAGTTTATTGGAGTGGATCGCGTGCCAGTCGCCGAAGTTGTGCCCACCGAGCCGAAGTCGCCCCGCCGCCGCGCGCCGCAAAAGCGGGCGGAAGAAACCCGCGAATTGCTGCTGGATGCCGGCACAGACCTTTTTTCATCGCTTGGATTTGATGGCGTGTCCGTCCGGACGATCGAAAGCCATGCCGGTGTTCAGCGTGGACTGGTCGCCTATCACTTCGACACCAAGGAACTGTTCTGGAAGCAGGTGGTAGACCGGGTCTTCGGTCGCCTCAGCGAGCGCAATGCCCAGGTCATCGACCTGATGGAGGCATTGCCGCTCCGCGAAAGGCTGACGCTGTATGTCACCATGTTTGTGCAATTCAGCGCCGACGTACCGCAGCTCAACCGGCTGATGGTGCAGGAGGGCAAGGCAGCGTCCTGGCGGATGGACTACATCGCCGACACCTACGTCAAGCCGATGAGGGCTGTTGCAGCGGATGCCCTGGGTGTCGGGATTGATCCGCACGGCTTCTACCTGCTGGTGGGCGCCGGGGCGTTTGTTTTTTCAGTAGAGCACGAATGCAAGCGGGTCTTTGGCATTGATCCGAGGTCGGATGAATTCGTCAATGAGCACGCGGCAATGGTGGCAGATGTCATGCTGAGCCGGCTGGACGCCGAGACGCCCTGATTTCCAATTACCGCAAGACAAGAAACAGTCCATGCCCTGGGGAGCAGATGCCTTGAAGACGATATCACGCAGAACCGCCCTGATCGGCGCGGGAGCCATCACTGCGGCCTATGGCGCATACCGGCTTGTCCGCCCCGGACAAGCAGAACGTGCCCGGGCTGACCTCACCCTGCCCTCAGGCAAGCGTCCCAATATCCTGCTTGTCCTGACCGACCAGGAGCGCGCCCGGCATCTGATCCCCTCCACCATCAGCCTGCCACATCATGATCGGCTGATGGCCAACAGCACGGTGTTCCGCAATGCCAGCACTGTGAGCAATCTGTGCTCAATGGCGCGCGGCATCGTCTATTCCGGTCTGCACCCGCAGAACAGCGGATTGTGGGAAAACACGCCCCTGCCCTATTCCGGTGGATTTAGAAAAGACATCCCGACACTGGGCACCATGATGCAGGACGCTGGATATACGACCGGCTATTTCGGCAAGTGGCACCTCAGCCATTTCGGCGTGGATGATGCGGTTGGTTCAGACACAATAGCTGCAACATTTGGCGGCTTTGGTTTTGAGCATACGGACCAGGACCGCGAACGTGATGGCGCACAGCATGGCTGGAAGTATGACCCGCTGAGCGCTGCCAGTGCGGCCAACTTCATGGCGGAGCAAAAAGGCGGGGACAAGCCATGGTTCGCGGCAGTGAACTTCGTCAATCCGCACGACATCATGTTCTTCAAAACCAGTGAGCATCAACAGAAAACCCGGCTCAACGACTTTCCTGATGTGATCATGCCGGCTCCCGATGATCCCTTGTATGCCAAGGATTGGGGAATTGATCTGCCGGACACATTTGGCGATGCCACGCTGGAGGGCAAACCGCCCGCACATCGCGAAATGCAGAAAGTCATGGGGTTGGCATTGGGAGACATCCCGCTCGATCGGACCGACTACTGGCGCGACTACAACAATTACTACTTCAACTGCCTGGCTGACATGGATCGCAGCCTTGGTTCTGTTCTGGATGCCCTGGAGGCAACCGGCCAGGACAAGGACACCATTGTCATCTACCTGGCAGACCATGGCGAGATGGCCGGAGTGCACGGCTTGCGCGAAAAAGGCGGCAACATCTACCGGGAGAACCAGAACATTCCGTTCTTCATCCGGCACCCTGATGTGCCTGGCGGACGTGAAATTCAGGCACTGGCCTCACAACTGGACGTGGTGCCCACGCTGTTGTCCTTCGCAGGAATTGACGGGCCCACCCGTGAGGAAATGTATCCATTGCTCGCAGGGCAGGACCTGTCTCCCGCACTGACTGCAACGGGAACCGCCGTGACGGACGGCCCGCGCACAGGGACGCTGATGCAGTGGACCAGCCTCATTCACATGTCGGAAAAAAGCGTTCGCAATTTTGCGGCTGTGCAGGCAGCTTCAGGCCCATTTGCCAAATTTGGCGCCATGGACCTTCGTGAGTTTTTTGGTGGATTCAAAAATCGTGGCCACATGCGTGGCATCGCCGATGGACGCTACAAGTTTGCGCGATACTTCTCGCCCTTTGAACATCACCAGCCAGCCACGCTGGCTGACCTTTCAGCCCGCAATGACCTTGAGCTCTATGACTCGCTGACGGACCCTGCCGAAACGACAAACCTGGCCAATGATCTGCAACGGCACGGCGATGTCATTCTTGACCTGAATAGTCAGATGAACGCCCTCATTGCCGCTGAGATTGGCGTCGATGATGGATCCTACCTGCCCGGCCCGTCCTCTATCTGGACCGCATAGCAACCTATCTGGGAACACACCATGACACCCTTTACCATCAGTCTCGCGGCGCTGGCCGGCTTTTTGCTGATCTGGTTTCTGATTGAAAAGTCACGGCGCAGGACGCATCCGGTCACCGGTGGGCTGCAGGAGAACATCAACCTGCCCCACACGGACGAGTTTGAACTCTATGCCAATGCCTTTTCACATTGTTCGCGCAAGACGCGACTTGTGATGGCGGAAGCGGGCGTGCCTTACAGATACCACTCCATTGATCTGATCGAGACGGGCAAATACGAAACCATCGGCCCCCGGTATCTGAAAGTGAACCCGTCAGGTCTGGTGCCGACACTCGTGCACAACGGCCACCCGATTTATGAATCGGACGACATTCTGACCTACGTTGCGGATCATGCATCGCCCGACGCGGGCTCGCTTGTTCCAACCGATCCTGCGGAACGCACGGAGATGAATCGCTGGCTGGAGAGTGGCGTCATCTCAAGTGACGACCCGATGGAAAACATGCCGGCCCGTGCGGGCAGCTGCATTCCCGGGCTGACTTTTCCCGTCTTCGTCACCGCCATCCGATACATTCCCCTGCGGCGGATTTTGGTGGGTTTCCTGTTTCACCCTGACAAGAAACGGCCGGCCTTCTTCACGGCATCGCGCCTTTTTGGCCTGCGGACCATGCTGTCGCAGAAGCCACTTCAGCAGATGATGCATGCCAGCCGCGATCACATGCGCGGTCACCTGGCTCAACTGGCACAGAAACTTGAAAGCACGCAGGGCCCGTGGATTCTTGGCGAGCAGTACACGTTGGCGGATGTCACATGGTCCTGCATTCTACTGCGTGTTGATGAGACCGGGTGGCTCGATCACTTCCTGCAGGATGCGGACCTGGCCCCGGTAAGGACGTATTATACGGCGCTGAAGAACCGGGACAGCTGGAAGGCTGCAATCACCGACAAGGCCCATCCCATTGTGGAGAAGGCTGAAGCCGATCTGAAAAAGGCGATTGCCACAGACAGCAAAATCGCAAAGGCGCTTTACGGCTAAGGCCTACAGTCAGCGTTTTGCGCGCGAAGCCGCCTCGATAAAAGCATCGACCGGCCCATAGAAAGGCACGCGCAGTTTTTCAAGGTCCGCATCTGCCCAGTCCCACCATTTGAGATTGAGCAACGCCGTAATTTGCCCATCGTCGAACCGCTTGCGGATTTCGCGTGCAGGATTGCCGCCGACGATGGCATAGGGCTCCACATCCTTGGTGACGACAGCGCCTGCGGCCACGATGGCGCCGTCGGCGATGGTGACCCCTGACATGATTATGGCGCGGGCGCCGATCCACACATCATTGCCGATGGTGATACCGCCCTTGGTGACAGCATCCTGATTGGGCTTGTCCGTGTCCCAGATCAGGGTCTTGAACGGGTAAGTGCTGGGCAGATCAATAGGGTGATCCGCCTTTGAGAAGAACAGAACGTCCGGCCCAATGGAACAGAACGCGCCAACCTTGAGGGGTGCTTCCATGGATGCACCGGCGACCATGCGCCGTGCCAGACCGTAGGAATGGCGGCCGATGGAGATTTCGGGGCCCAGGTCAGGCTCTGACTTTGTCAGTTTACGGATTTTCCGGCGTAGCTGTTTCAGAAAGCTCATTTCCCCGCCTCTTCCAGTGACCGGAGCGCGGATACGCCGCGCAGCGCGGCCCAGGTGCCAGCGCACCTTGCGGCATCCCTGCGGCCCTGGAAGCCACGAAAGACCAAAAAGTTGCCCAATGCCTTTACGCCGTAGCGCAGCGTATCCCGCACGGCGAGGCGCGTCGCGGCGGCAGCGCCATGATACTTGCGCTCAATGTGAATCCGCGACCAGGCGATGTGCCAGAACTTCTCCCAGTAATATGCGGCGTTGGGTCTCACCGAGCCGGAATTGAGATGCACGACGACACTTTTGGGCACAACCACAAGGCTGTGTCCGGCGCGGCGGATGCGCATGCACATGTCGTCATCCTCGAAATAGAGAAAGACGTCCGGGTCGTAGAAGCCGATTTCCTTCAGCACATCCATGCGTACGAGGTTGACGGCCCCTGAGATGAACTCGACGCAGATATCGCCATCGGGCGGCAGTTCGCCATCGCGTTTGCCGAACAGGTGCCGGCGCCACAACTCCACGTCATGGCTTGGCTCAATGTGCCCGTCCCCGGCCTTGTGGACCGGCCCGAACATGGCAGCGTCCGGATATGTGTCAGCGGCATCGATCAGCGCCTGAATGGCGTCCGCGCTCAGCACCGAGTCCGGGTTTGCGAGCAGGGCCAGCTCTGTTTCCACGGCTTCCAGCCCCCGACTGGCGCCGCGACCATAGCCCTGCCCAATCTCGTTGCGCAGGATCGTCGCGTCTTGTCGTTTGGCCCGAACGATGTCCAGCGTGTCGTCGCTCGACGCGTTGTCCACCACCACCAGCCGCACGTCACGGGGCAGACTGTCCAGCAATCCACCGATTACCAGCCCGCCATTATGTGTGACGGTTACGACTGTCAGCCTTGTGTGCATACTGGGTCCGAAAAGCGAAATTTACAGATTGCTGGGATAGCTTACGGCTGCGCCGCGCACAACCATAGGCCCCAACCTGGCAGGTGACGAGGGAGACGACATATGGGTGACCTGGTTCTGCGTTCGGACGACAAGGGTGTTGCGACACTGACGATCAACCGGCCTGACAAGCTGAATGCGCTGAATGTGCCTGTGTTTGAAGAACTCGAGGCACATGTGGCCGACATCGAAGCATCGCAGGACAGTGTTGGCTGTGTCGTTGTGCGTGGGGCGGGACGTTGTTTTTCCGCCGGGCATGACCTTGGAGACATTGCCACGGGCGAAAAGCTGCCGCGGCCGAACTATCAGCCGCTGGTGATCGAGCGGCTTGCGAATCTGCCACAGCCGGTCATCAGCGCAGTGCACAGTCATTGCTACACGGGCGCTCTGGAGCTGGCTCTGGCGGGCGACATTGTGCTGGCAAGCGAGAATGCCAAGTTTGCAGACACCCATGCCAAATGGTCACTCACGCCCGTGTGGGGAATGAGCCAGCGCTTGCCGCGACGTGTGGGCAAAACCAAAGCGGCTGAAATGATGCTGACCGCGCAGACCTATTCAGGACGTCAGGCGGAGACCATGGGTCTGGCAAATGTGTGCTACGCCAATGACAGCTTCTATGATGACGTGGCGGCGTTCTGCAACGTGATGCTGGAGAACTCCTGGTTCTCGCTGCGGGCACTCAAGAAGCTGTTGCGGGACACGGACGGCCTTGATCTGTCGGCCGGGCTGGCGCACGAAATCTACAAATCCGAAGGCGTTGGCCCGGACATGCAGGAGCGTATTGCGGGTTTCGGCAAGAAGTAGGTCAGCCCGCCTTGCTGAGCGTCGGCGCACCGGCTTCGCGCGCGGGCGCGTAGTTGGCGTCGCGCTTTTCAAGCTGTGACATGACGGCTTCGGTCTGGTTGGCACTGCCGATAAGGGCATCCTGCTCAACGGATTCAAGCACGAGACCTTCTTCTTCGCCTGCATAGACTGCTGCGCTGAGAAGACGTTTGGAGGCTTCGATGGCCGATGGGCTTTTGGACGCGATCTCGCGGGCGGTGGCGAGTGCTGCGGCCAGCGGGTCTGCCTCAACGCGGGTGGCAAAGCCGTATTCCAGTGCTTCTTCACCTGAGAAGACACGGCCCGTATATGTCAGCTCGCGGACAATGTCTTCGCGGGCGAGATGACGCATGATCTGGGTTCCCGCCATGTCGGGCACAAGGCCCCAGCGGATTTCCATGATGGACAGTTTGGTGTCCGGTGCGACGTAGCGCATGTCAGCACCCAGGATCACCTGAAAGCCACCGCCAAAGGCGACACCATGAACGGCGGCGATGACGGGTACCGGCATTTCGCGCCAGACGCGGACCGCATATTGCGGACGGTTGGAAATGCCGTGGGTGCGTTGCTCAAGACGCCCTGCACCTCCCGTCGGGGCGGCGTCTTCCGGCTTGGCATCAGCCATCTTGCCGAAATTGCCCATGTCGAGACCGGCGCAGAAGGCGCGGCCCTCGCCTGAGATGACAATGCAGCGCACATCCGGGTTGGCGGCCAGTTCCTGACCGCGGGTGATGAGGGCCTCGAACATGGCATCATCAAGGGCATTCATTTTGTCAGCACGGGTAAGACGGACATCGGCCACGCCGTTGTCGATGGATACAGACATACGTTCGCTCATCTCATGTTCCTCTTGCTGACATAAAAATCCGGCGGTAGCTGCTGCTACCGCCGGAGATTTTGTTCTAGTTCATGCGTTCGACGATGATGGCCGGAGCCATGCCGCCTGCAGCGCACATGGTGACGAGACCATATTTCTTGTCCTGACGCTCAAGCTCATCAACCATCGTGCCGATGAGGATGGAGCCGGTGGCACCGATCGGGTGGCCCAGTGCCATGGCACCGCCATTCACGTTGACCTTGTCGCGATCCAGGTTGAGATCGCGGATGAACTTTTCAGCCACAACGGAGAACGCCTCGTTGATTTCGAACAGGTCGATGTCTTCAACCTTGAGACCGGCCTTATCAAGCACCTTCTTGGCGGCAGGCACTGGTGCGTTGAGCATCAGTGTCGGGCTGTCACCCATGTTTGCCATGGCAACGACACGGGCGCGGGGCTTGAGGCCGTTCTTCTTGGCATAATCAGGGGACGCCAGCAGAACAGCTGCCGCACCATCCACGACACCGGATGAGTTACCGGCGTGGTGCACGTGGTTGATTTCGAGATCTGGATAGACCTGCTGCACGAGCTTGCGGAAGGTCGTGCCCTTCTCATCCAGCTCATAGTCAGCGATGCCGGCAAAGGACGCCTTGAGGCCTGCTAGGCCTTCGCGGGTCGTCTGCGGACGCGGGAACTCTTCGTGGTCGAGGGCAACGGAGCCGTCCATGTTGAGGACGGGCACAAGCGCCTTGTCGAAGTGGCCGTTCTTGATGGCGTTGTCGGCACGCTGCTGGCTGACCAGAGCAAGGTCATCAACGGCTTCGCGGGAGATGCCTTCCAGCGTTGCGATCGCGTCAGCGCAGACACCCTGGTGCGGCTGCGGGTGCATGTCGCGCAGGTGCTCGTTGCCACTGTCGAGGAACGGGCTCATGGATTCATGGCCAGGCTGGCCGTTGAGGGACATCATTTCGGTGCCACCGGCGATGACCAGATCTTCCATGCCGGACATGATGTTGGCGGCCGCGATGTTGACAGTGGTGATGCCGGAGCCGCAGAAGCGATCAAGCGTCATGCCGGAGGAACGGACGTCATAACCAGCGTCGAGGGCGGCCATGCGACCAAGGTCACCGGCCTGCTTGCCGCGCTGGGAGGATGTGCCCCAGATGATGTCGTCAACCTCTTCGGTCTTCAGGCTGTTGCGCTCGGCAACGGCCTTGAGAACTGTTGAGCCCAGATGCTGGGGGTGCAGTTCCCACAGGGCGCCCTTGCCAGCCTTGCCGATCGCGCGGGGCGTACGGCAGGCATCGATGATCCATGCTTCGCTCATTTCCTCATCCTCATATTGTGTGATCGTTTTATCGAATTTGTATGTGGGGGTGGTGTACCGGACGCAAAAGAGGGATGCGAGTCACTTCGCATCCCTCTTTCCCTTGACGTCGCGTCATCCGTGGTTTTTCACGGATGAAATTTTACCTAGGCATCCACGTCGAATGTCAGGCCGGCATTTGCCACCAGACGGTCGACCAGTTTCATGCCCATGGCCGGTGCGGAGGTGTAGATACCACCGGCTTCAACCACGTCATCCTTGGCCAGACATACAGCTGCTTCGGCGATGATTTTGGAGGTCGAGCCATAGCCCGGATCGCGGTCGCCGGTGACGGTGACATTGATCTTCTTGCCGTCCTTGGCCTCGCCGATGAGGAGCACATTGTACATGCCCTCTTCGCGCTCTTTCTTGGACGGGCCTTCGCCGGGCTTGGGGGCGTCGTCGCTCATCATGGACGTGTCGCCAGCAATCATCTTGGCAACGGCTTCACCCTGTTCGCCGGGCCCTGCCATCATCATTTCGTCATAGACGAAGTCTTCGCCATAGGCATGGCCAAGCAGCATGTTGGAGCGGTGCACATTGCGGGTGTTGATCGGCGCCATGACGAAAGGTGCCACCCACATGCCCAGATCATCTTCGTGAACCGGCTTGTCGCCTGCAGGCTGATCGGGACCCTTGAAGCCTTCTGTCAAGGCAAACGGGTTGGTCAGGATTTCGATCACGGAAGGATCCGATCCAACGCTGGCCATGGTTGCGCGGAAACTGGCGACCGTACCGCCGGAGAACGTGCCCTTCATTTCGCGCACGCGTGTCTTCACGCGGGGAACAACACCACCGAGCTGCTTCTTGGCGTGTTCCTGGAGGAAGTAGACACCCAGATCGAAGGGGATGGAATCAAAGCCGCATGACAGGACGATGCGCGCGCCGGACTTTTTGGCGGCATCCCCATGCTCCGCGATCATGGTGTGCATCCAGTTCACTTCGCCGCACAGATCCACATAGTCGGTTCCTGCCGCAACGCAGGCCGCCACAACATCACTGCCATAGAGCTGGTAGGGGCCAACGGTCGTCAGAACAACGCCGGTGCGTTCTGCCATGGCTTTCAGGGATGCAGGGTCTGACGCGTCAGCGACAACAAACGGCACATCTGCGGGCACGCCCATCTCGTCACGCACAGCAGCGAGCTTTTCTTCGCTGCGGCCGGCCATGGCCCATTTCAGGTCCTTGCCGACGCCATATTGATTGTTGAGGTATTCTGCGACGAGCCGGCCCGTAAAGCCGGTTGCGCCATAGACGACAACATCAAATTCCCTGTTCTTGCCCATACTCTTGAATGTCCTTTGTGGCGTGCGTGATTGTTTTCAATAGCTACGGCGAGGGCACACGCCCCCACGCCTGCATTGTCGATTTAGGTCTACGTGTTCAAATCAGGATTGGTTTGCGGCGAGCTCCGGCACCCGCTTGGCGAACATGCGTTCCAGCGCATGGATCCGCTCATTTTCGGGAAGCTCCATTGCCTGGCCGATACGCAAGAGCAGGTCAGCTTCCAGCTCGTGCAATTCGCCGTCGGCATAAGCGATGTCCCACAGATGCTCCATGACCTTGGAGCGCTCTTCGAGACCCGCTTTCTCCTTGATGGTCTTGGTGAAGAGCCAGTTTGTGTAGGCCTCTTCGTGACGCTCCTCAGCGGTATCGAGAAGTTCATTGGCCTGATCAAGCGTCAAGCCGAACTCGCGCTGCATGATGGAGCAGATGCGATCTGTTTCATTGCCTGAATAATCCGTATCCAGACGGGCGACTTCGACCATCAGGACTGCAGCCGCGGCCTGGGTGCGGTCGAGTCCTTCAAGTGCCGACTCAGTTGTTGCGCCGGATTTGCGTGCGTCTGCAATTTTTGAAAACAGACCCGCCAGTGATGACTTCGCGCCGTCCTGATCCTTGGGCCGTGCGGCAAAGAGTGACTTGATCATGTAACGCCTCCCCAGCGTTTCGATTGGGTGGGCAGGATAGACCTCCCGCCCGGCGCGTAAAGCAGCCTTTTTGAGCCGTTCTTTCAACTATCGTTGCGGATATGCGCCCCTGCTGCCATCCTAGCGCGCTAAGGGCGTTGCTCCAATGATTAGTGTGTGTCATCCCAGTGTGACGCTGCGAAATCTGGCGCATCGATGCGGGATAAGGAAGACTCAAAGGACCCCAAAGAGTGGTCCGGGGCCTTCCACGGGGGATATATGATTCAGGCTATTGAAGACTTCCTGTTCGGGTCGCGCCGTCTGGTGCTGGTGCTGATGGCGCTTTTGACCGTTGTCACAGGCTATTTCGCGGTCGCGGGCTTCAAGATGGAAGCAGGCTTTCTCAAGCAGGTGCCGCTCGAACATCCCTACGTCCAGACCTATTTCGAGTACCAAAAGGACCTGCCCGGCGCGAACCTTGTGGTCATTGGCCTGCGCAGCAAGACCGGCGACATGTGGAATGTGGACTATTTCCGCAAGCTGTATCAGATCACCGAAGAGGCGCGCTACATCCCCGGCGTGGACCGCGCCAGACTGATTTCGCTGTGGACGCCCAACACCCAGATTCTGGAAATCCATGAAGAGGGTTTTGATCTCGTAGACGTGGTGCCGGGCAACGTCACCGCCGACACGATGACACAGGCGGATGTGGACTCCATCCGTGACCGCGTTCTCACCAGTGACCTGTATGGCGATCTGGTGGCGCTGGATGAAACAGCGTCGATCATTCTGCTTCAGTTGCAGGAAGCCGGTGCGGGTGACGGCGACATTTCCAGTACGGCCAATCTGGCGCTGGAAGTCGCTGACATCATGGAGCAGAAAATCCGTGCGCCGTTTTCTGATGACAAGACCGACGTTCTGATCATCGGCTTTCCAAAATTCATCGGTGATATTGCCGAAGGCGCGACCATTGCCGTTGCCTTCTTCGGACTGGCCTTTGTGCTGACCGGCATTGCCGTCTTCATGTATGTCCGCTCCTTCACCCTTGCAGCGCTTGCCATCGGCTCGTCACTTGTATCGGTTGTGTGGCAATTTGGCGTTCTGGGCATGATCGGCTTTGCGCTTGACCCCCTCGCCATTCTGGTACCTTTCCTGGTCTACGCCATCGGCGTCAGCCACGGCATGCAGCAGGTCAATCTGATTGCGACGCAAATTGCCAAGGGGACCGACGGCATGGGGGCCGCGCGGGCCACGTTCAGACGCTTGCTGGTGCCCGGCTCCATGGCGCTGATGACGGACCTTGTGGGCTTTGTGACCCTCTATCTCATCCCGGTTGGTGTTGTGCGTGACATTGCCATTGTCGCGACCATCGGTGTGGCGCTCAAGATCATCACCAACCTCATCATGCTGCCTCTGATCGCGTCATATATTCCGCGTGACGACAAGCAGGTGCGGCTGTTCATTCGTGCCCGTGCGCAACGCGAACGCATCATGAGCTACATTGCGAAGATCGCGCAGCCACGGCCTGCTGCGATTGTCACTGCCATGATGTTCGTTGCCATCGGGCTGGCTTACATGGTCAGCCGCGAACGGCATGTGGGTGACATCACCCCGGGTGCTTCCGAGTTGCGAGCGGATTCCAAATATAATCAGGATACGGCCTATATCGCGACGGCACTGAGTGTGCCCACGGATGTTCTGATCATCATTCTTGAGACCCAGCCGGACGGGTGTATTGACCCGGCGGCCATGAACTATGCCGACCGGTTCTCGCTCTATATGGGCGGCGTGCCGGGTGTTGTGTCGGTTGATTCACTTCCCTTTGCAGCACGCTACTTCCAGTCGATTGGTGCGGAAGGCAGTCTCAAATGGCGCGAGCTACCACCTACCTCGCGTCAGCTCATCGGCGCCACCGCACCCGTGCCGACCACCACGGGCCTGTTGAACGACCGGTGCACCATTCTGCCGATCATCGCCTATCTGCAGGACCATAAGGCGACCACCATCGAAACTGTTGTTGCCGCTGTTGAGGCTTACGAGGACATCAACCCGAGCGAGATCGTCAATATCCGGCTGGGCATGGGCGGCGTGGGCATTATTGCGGCTACCAATGAAGTGATCGAGGAAAGCGAAGCACCACTGATCCTGTATGTCTTTGCGACCATCATTGTGCTGGTGTTCCTGGCCTACTGGGACTGGCGTGCGGTCATCTGCTGTTGCATGCCACTGCTGCTGGCCACGTTCCTTGGCTATGTCTTCATGGTGGTGCTGGGCATCGGACTTAAGGTCACCACCCTGCCCGTGCTGGTTCTGGGAACCGGCATCGGGGTGGACTATGCCTTCTACCTCTACAGCCAGATCAAGTATTACCAGCGACAGGGGCTTGGCCTTGCGGATGCCTATGAGGGTGCTTTGCTGTCAACGGGCATGGCGGTTGTCTATACGGCCATCATGCTGGCCGTGGGCGTGGCCACCTGGGTGCTTTCGCCGCTCAAGTTCCAGGCTGATATGGGCGCGCTTCTGGCCTTCATGTTCCTGATGAACATGGTGGCCGCCATTGTTGGGCTCCCCGCTTTCGCCGCTGTGCTGGAGAGACTGGCCCCGCCGCGTGGCACAAAGCCTGCTCTGGCCTAGTCCGACTGGGGCCAAAACGGGCTAAATACCCGCATTAGTTGAGCTTTAACCACTATGTGCAATCTTGCGATGCATATATGGCCGAAGCTTGGCCGGTGCGGACACGGGAAATGGCGAATTTAGCGACCATTAGCAGAACTGACCTGGAGGCGATGGGGAAACGGGAATTTCTTCTGTCGCTGCAAAGCATGTCGCCCGAAGCCATCAAGCGTTTCAAAAGCATGCGCAAGCTGCCGGACGAACATACGCGCACGCTGGAGAGCTATCTTGTCACCGTCACCCGGCCAGAAGTGCGGGCCGGTGCCCGTAAAGCACCTGCGCCACGGCAGGCCGCCAAGCGGCCCGTCCCGGCCAAACGGGCAAAGCCGGTCAAGGCCAAACCTGCTAGCGACGACAATTACGTGCCGTTCCCGGATCGGTTCAAGGCGTGGTGGCATGGCACTGAGTTGCCGCAGGACAAAGACGCGGCAATTCACACCAAGCAATCCAAACCTTCTCCCACGGCAAAGGCCGAGGCCCCTGCAGACACGCCGGCGCCGGTGTCGCTTGCAGATAGCGAATGGCTGGACAAAATACGCGCCCGTATCTGGGGAGATGACTTTGCGCTGCCCGGTGGTGACACCGTGATCCTGAACATGGCCAAAGTGGCTGACACGAAAACCGGTGACCATGCCGCAGATATTCTGCCGGGTTGTCTTGGTCCGGGACGGGCGCTTTCAGAGACCTTCCAGACACCGGTCACGTGTTTTTTCCCGCCAAGTGAGATTGAACGTTACGCGTCGGCACAGCAGGCCGGCTTTGATATCTCGGTGCTGGACCTGGACGATCCGGATTTCGGCATTCGTGTCTTCGACAGGCTGTTTTGCCGCGAGGTTCTCTGTTTTGTTCCGGGCCGTGAGTATTTTCTATCCAAGGCAGGGGCGAGCCTGCGCGGCGGTGGCCATTTTGTGTTCAACGACGTGGTCATGATGAACGACGCGGAGGACAATCCAGCGGTCAAGGCCTGGCGCACCGCGGAACCTGTCAAACCGACCCTGTACTCGATGCCGGAATATACCGAGCATCTCACCTCGGCACGGCTTGAAACGAAGTCCACCGCAAATGTTAGCAAGTCATACATCACGCTTGTTGAGGCCGACTGGCGTCGCTTGATGGAGAGCCTAGAGACCGATCCGCTTCCCCCTGAAGGCGTCGATGCGCTGATGGAGGAAGGCCGCCGCTGGCAGGCACGGATTGCGGCGCTCAAGACCGGCCAGGTCGCGGTGGTGCGCTTTGTGACCGCCCTTCGGACGATCAGAAGTCTCAGCGGCCCCGCCTAGGGCCGGTTTGATGCTGACCCGGCGCTCCTGTCGCGCGGTTCTGGTGAAAAAACGCGTCAATCTGCCCAGCCATGCAATCCGATTATGGGTGTCGTGCGTAAAGCCCCTTGCAGATCGGTATATATCGAACCTATATACCGATAATTCACGCGCTCCCTTGCGTAAAGCGGGCTTTTGGAAGCAAAGACGCCATGGATGTTCGTACTATGTGCCTTGGATTGCTCGCCTTTGGTGATGCATCGGGCTACGAGATCAAAAAAGAGTTTGAACAAGGCCCCTCGCGCCACTTCATGGATGCGAGCTTTGGTTCGATCTATCCGGCCCTCACCAAAATGACCGATGAGGGCCTTTTGGCCTGCCGAACGGAACCGCAGGAAAAACGGCCTGACAAAAAGGTCTATTCCCTCACCGCGGATGGCTGGGACGCCCTGGATGCTGCCATTGCGCAGCCTGTCAGCCAGGACAAGATCAAGTCCGATTTCTCCTTTGTGATGATGTTCGCCGACCGGCTGCCCCGGTCACGTGTGGCCGCGCTCATTGACACGCAGATCGAAAGCTCGCGGGAGGGTATCCGTGAGTTTGAAGAGGCCGATGCGCCGCTGGACAGCGCCGGTGTCTCCTTTGTGCGCCGCTATGGGCTGGCCATGCGCAAGGCGCATATCGATTTTCTGGAACGCAACCGTCACTTCATTGAAGCGGGCGCTCAGGACGATCCGGTGGACGACAAATCGATCCCGGAGCCGGTCTCATGATCCGCAAGCCGAAATTTTTCAGATGATGCGCTTGTGCGCACTGCCCCGTTTATTGACCACGACCACCCCCAGGACCTAACGCCCGATGACCATCAAACGAAGCTATGTATTGGCCGCCGCGATTGCACTCATACTTGCCGCATGGATTGCCTCCGGCGTCTTTGGCAGTGGTGATGGGGAAGCCGAAACCGAAGCAACTGCAGCCACATCTGGAAGCGCCTTCCCGACCGAGGGTCAGGAAGTCCAGTCCGTGCGGGCCCGGGTGTTTGAATCCCAGCCGGTGCGCCGCGACATCGTCATTCGCGGGCGCACGGAACCGGTGCGCGCCGTTGAGGTCCGTGCGGAGACATCCGGCTCGGTGACACGGCTGCCTGTTGAGAAGGGCGAATATGTCTCCAAGGGCGACCTGCTGTGCGGGTTGTCGGTCAACGCCCGTGGCGCCCGGCTTGCCGAAGCCAAGGCCCTGCGCGAACAGCGCTGGTTGCAGTATGACGCCTCCAAGAAGCTGGCGGCCAAGGGCCACCGGTCCGAGACACAGGCTGCTGCTGACAAGGCGGGGTATGACGCTGCCGTTGCGCAGGTGCGCCAGATGGAAGTCGAAATGAGCTACACGCGCATCACGGCCCCGTTTGATGGTGTGCTGGACAATCGGTTTGTTGAAATCGGAGACTTTTTGTCCGTCAGCCAGCCCTGCGCCACAGTGGTTGATCTTGATCCGATCCTTGTGGTCGGTCAGGTGTCCGAACGCGATGTGGACAAGCTGTCCATGGGCAGCGTCGGCCAGGCGCGGTTGATCTCCGGCCAGATGCTTGAAGGTGTTGTGCGCTTCATCGCCAAGACCGCCGAGCAGGAAACCCGCACCTTCCGCGTTGAGCTGGCAGTTCCCAACAAGGACAACGCGCTGCCCGCGGGCATTACCGCTGAAATCATCGTGGCGGCGGAAGCCGTGACGGCGCATCTGATGTCGCCGGCCTTCCTTGTGTTGAATGATTCAGGCGAGATTGGTGTTCGTGTGGTGAGCGCGGACAAGACCGCGCGCTTCCAGGAAGTTTCGGTTCTTGAGGACAGCAATGATGGCGTGTGGGTGGGCGGCCTTCCCGAGAAGGTCACCATTATCACCGTCGGTCAGGAATTCGTGCGCGACGGGCAGACTGTCGACGTGACGATGGAAAATGATGAGGCACAATCATGAACCCGCTTGTCAAAGCATCGGTTGGCCGTACACGTACCGTTCTGACGACGATGGTGCTGCTGGTCCTTGCCGGCATCACGTCCTATCTGTCGATCCCCAAGGAAGCTGACCCGGACATCGCGATCCCGTTCTTCTTTGTGTCGATCCCCTATCCGGGCATTTCGCCGGAAGACGGGGAACGTCTGCTCGTGAAGCCGATGGAGACGGAGCTGCGGACGCTTGAGGGGCTGGAGGAGATCACGGCGTTCTCCTCACAGGGCTTTGCCGGCATCATTCTTGAGTTCGATGTGTCCTTCGACAAGGACCAGGCCTTGCAGGAAGTGCGCGAAAAAGTCGATCTGGCGCGGGCGGAAATCCCAACTGAGGCGGAAGAGCCGATCATTACCGAGTTCAATGCCAGCCTGTTCCCGGTGCTGGTTGTTGCGCTGTCCGGCGACGTGCCTGAACGCGCGCTGCTGGCACGTGCCCGCAAACTGCAGGATGCCATCGAGGCTGTTCCAACGGTGCTCGAAGCCAAGCTTGTGGGCGACCGCGAAGAGCTTCTTGAGGTCGTGATCGACCCTGTGAAGCTTGAATCCTACAATGTGTCCCAGCGTGAGCTCATCAATGCGGTATCGCTGAACAACCAGCTGGTGGCCGCAGGTGCACTTGATACGGGCCAGGGCCGCTTCAACGTCAAGGTGCCGGGTCTGTTTGAGAACCGCGAAGACGTGATGGGCCTCGCCGTCAAATCATCCGGCGAAGGCGTTGTGACGCTGGACGACATTGCGGACATCCGTCGCACGTTCAAGGACGCTGAGAGCTTTGCGCGCTTCAACGGTGGCCCTGCCATCGTCATCGAGGTGACCAAGCGCCTTGGGTCCAACATCATCAATACCAACAATGCGGTGCGCGCCATTGTCGACGCGGAAACCGCTAGCTGGCCCAAGGACATCAAGATTTCCTACACACAGGACCAGTCGTCCTGGATCTACCGCTCGATCAACTCCCTTGAGGCCTCCATCATCACCGCCATCAGCCTTGTGATGATCGTGGTGGTTGCGGCGCTGGGCATGCGCTCTGCCATCCTCGTTGGTGTGGCGATCCCTACGTCCTTCCTGATCGGCTTTTTTCTTCTGGCGCTGTCCGGCCTCACCTTGAACATGATGGTGATGTTCGGCCTGCTGCTCGCCGTGGGCATGCTGGTGGACGGCGCGATCGTGATCGTGGAATTCGCCGATCGAAAAATGGCCGAGGGGGTGGACCGTGTGGAGGCCTATGTCTCGGCGTCGTCGCGCATGTTCTGGCCCATCATCTCCTCCACAGCCACAACGCTGGCGGCGTTCCTGCCGATGCTACTGTGGCCGGGGGTGAGTGGACAGTTCATGTCGTATCTGCCGCTGACCCTGATCTTCGTGCTGATCGCATCATTGGTGACAGCGCTGATCTTCCTGCCGGTGCTTGGCTCGATCTTTGGCAAGGCAGAAGCCACCAGCCAGGCCACCCTGCGGAGCCTGTCGGGCACGGAAACCGGCGACGTGCTGGCCATTGAAGGCATCACGGGCAGCTATGTGCGGATGCTGGACAAACTCATCCGACGCCCCTTCCAGGTCATTGCCGGCACGCTGGCTGTGCTGGTCGGCATCTTCTTCCTCTACGGCTCGTTCAACAATGGCGTCGAGTTCTTTGTGAACACTGAGCCCGAACAGGCTGCCATTCTCGTCAGTGCCCGCGGCAATCTCTCAACCGAAGAGATGCTGAAGCTGGTCAACGAAGTCGAGAGCATCGTGATGGATGTGTCCGGCGTTGCGTCAGCATTCGCTCAGACCGGTCCAGGCCAGGGCGGCCCGGGCCAGGGTGGTGACGCGCCTGCCGACATGATTGGCCGGATTTCCATTGAACTGGCGCCCTACGAAGAGCGCCGTCCCGGCGCGATTATTCTCGATGAAATCCGTGAGCGGACGATCAATCTTCCGGGCATCAATGTTGAAGTGCGCAAGCGTGAGGACGGACCTCCGACGGGTAAGGATGTTCAGATTCAGCTGTCGTCACGCGACCCGGTTGCCTTGCGGGCCATGACCGAAAAGGTGAAGAACCACTTCGTCAACAATGTTGAGGACATCATCGACATTGAAGATTCACTGCCCCTGCCCGGCATCGAGTGGGTGTTGAAAATCGACCGTGAACAGGCAGGCCGGTTTGGCGCCGACGTGGCTGCGATCGGGGCGACTGTTCAGATGGTCACCAACGGCATTCTTGTCGGGACGTACCGCCCGGATGACGCGGACGACGAAGTGGACATCCGCGCCCGGTTCCCTGAATCAGATCGCTCGATTGATCAGCTGGACCAGCTGCGGCTGCGGACCCCCAATGGTCTGGTGCCGCTGTCCAACTTCATCACCCGCGAGCCGGCGCGCCAGGTGAACGAAATCACCCGCATCGACGGCATTCAAGTCATGGATGTGAAGGCCAACACCACCAACGGCGTGCTGGCAGATGACAAGGTGACAGAGCTCAAAGACTGGATTGCGGACGAAGCCAATATCGATCCTCGGGTCAATGTGCGGTTCCGTGGTGCTGATGAGAACCAGGCTGAATCAGCTGCATTCCTGGGCAATGCCATGATTGCGGCCCTGTTCTTGATGTTCATCATCCTGCTGACGCAGTTCAACTCGTTCTATCACTCGGTCCTGACACTCTCTGCCGTGATCATGTCCACCATGGGCGTGCTGCTTGGCATGGTGATCACCGGCCATACGTTCTCGGTCATCATGACAGGCACAGGCATTGTGGCTCTGGCCGGGATTGTGGTGAACAACAACATTGTGCTCATTGACACATTCCAGGGCCTGCTTGCCCGCGGCATGTCGCCGGTGGAAGCGGTGCTGCGCACTGCCGGGCAGCGTTTGCGGCCCGTGCTATTGACCACGATCACAACCATCTGCGGTCTGTTGCCCATGGCAACGCAGATCAATGTGGGCTTCTTCGACAGAAGCGTCACCTATGGTGGTCCGGTGGCTGTGTGGTGGGTTCAGTTGTCCACGGCGATCATATCGGGCCTGAGTTTCGCAACCCTGCTGACGCTGGTGGTGACACCGGTCATGCTGGCGGCTCCCACCGTGATCCGCGAAAGCTCATTGAACATTCGTCAGACGGTCGAAAATCTGCTTCGCCGCCGCTCACCGCGCGAGCGGGGATATGGTGGAGCGGCGGAATAGTCTTTGAAGGCTAGTCGCCGGTCTGCTCATCGAGATTGCGGTCCCGGGAAGCGCGCGCGATCTGCGTGCGCTTTTCGAGCACGCGATAGCGCCAGAACGCCAGAGGCAGCGTGACCACATAGAGCGCCGCAATGCCGATCAGTGTTTTCCAGGGGTAGCTGACGGCCAGCGCTGCAACGAGCGCCACTCCCAACAAGAACGGCAATGCCCTGTCGCGGCGCGCAGACAGGCGCAGCCGTTTTCCTGAAAATGTCGGCAGTCTGCTGACCATCAGAAATGCCACGACGCCGATATGCACAGCCACCAATGACGGCAAGGTGTTGAACGTTGTGATCTGGGAGAAGTCCATATACAGGGGCAGCATCACCAATCCGGCTGCCGCTGGCGCGGGTACGCCCACAAAAAACGACGACGTCCAGGCGGGCCTGTCCGGGTCTTCGGTCGCGACGTTAAATCGTGCCAGCCGCAAGGCGCAGGCGATGGAGTAACCAAGGACGGCCACCCAGCCCAGTCCGCCCAGCGTATCCAGGCTCCATGTGTAGAGAATGAGAACAGGTGCAACGCCGAAATTGAAGAAGTCGGCCAGTGAATCCAGTTCTGCACCAAAGCTCGACTGTGCCTTGAGCATCCGTGCGAGCCGACCGTCAAACGCATCCAGCAGCGCAGCGACAAGAATGGCGTACACCGCAAACTCGTATCGGCCTTCAAGTCCAAAGCGTATGGCCGTCAGCCCTGCACACAAGGCAAGCACGGTAAGCACGTTGGGCAGCAGGTTGCGCAACGGCGGTTGCGGGCGCTTGTCAGGCGACCTGCGCATGCGGCCCCGCAATGACCGGCCCGACGGAGCAGCTTCGCTCCCGGAAGCCGTTGGTTTGTCGTCCTGGCTCATGAGCGGCGTCCGGGGCGATGGTCGTCGTGCACGTGGTGATCCGCCAGCACGGTTTCACCACCGACGCTGGTCTGCCCGACGCTCACGAGCGGGTCCAGCCCCTTGGGCAAATACACATCCACACGGCTGCCAAAGCGGATAAGACCGATGCGGTCCCCTGGCTCAAGGTGATCATCCTGATTGACGAAAGGCAGAATGCGGCGCGCCACAAGACCCGCAACCATCACCACGCAATATTCGCGGCCGCCCCCTGTGCGCAAAAGCACGGAAGAGCGTTCGTTTTCCTCAGACGCCTTGTCGAGCGACGCGTCGAAGAACTTGCCGGGGCGGTAGGCCGTGCGGATGGCCGCGGCTTCCACCGGCGAGCGAATGATATGAACGTTGAAGACATTCATGAAAACGCTGATGCGGGTCAGAGGCTCATCGCCCAACCCCATTTCGGGGGGCGGTACTGCCTGGGCAATCATGTTGATGACGCCGTCTGCCGGCGCAATGACAAGACCGGGACGATCCGGCGTTACGCGCTCAGGATCACGGAAGAACCACGCGCACCAGACCGTGGCGATAACACCGATCCATCCCAGGGGCTGCCAGATCCAAAACAGCACCAGTGTGATGGCTGCAAAGATCAGCACAAAACGCCGGCCTTCCGGGTGCATGGGCGGAACAAATGCCAAAAGATCGCGCATGAGAACCACAAGTCCTTCCAAACTAACTGTTACTAAGGCCTGCCCTGGTCAAAGTGTTCCTGAGCCACACTCATATCTACCCAGTCGTGGCAGGATTGTTCCCACACTGACCTTTGAGGCTTCGGGAAAGCCGGGTCGGCGAACGCGCCAACGGCAATGCCGATGAGACCGGGGTTTTTGTCAGACCACCAGTAGAGGGTTGTACCGCATTTCGGGCAAAAGTGCTCGTGGAATTGATTGCCGATGGCTGTGGGCCGGGAGAAGGCTGTTGCCTCCCCGGTGATCTCCACATCGGCTTCCAAATAGTAGGCGCCGACACCAAAGACCGAGCCGGTCCGGCGCTGACAGCCGGAGCAATGACAGGCGACAATGCCTGCGGGTTCAACACGGGTTTTTGCCGATAGGGCGCCGCACTGGCAACTGGCCGTCTTCATGCTCACTCCTGCTTTGTCAGGCGCAGAATATAGCATGTGACCTGGTGTTTGGCCGGGCTCGGCTTAGCCGCGCCCTACTTGGCCGGGACCAGATCCTCGTCACCTGCTGCGGCCGCCACCACAGCGCCTTCAGTTTCAGCGACCTCCTGAAGAATCTCTTCAGCGCGCTGGGCTTCCTGCTGACGCTGCCACATGGCGGCATAGGCGCCGTTCTTGGCCAGAAGCTCTCGGTGCGTGCCGCGCTCACAGATTTTGCCGTGGTCGAGCACGATGATCTCGTCTGCATCGACGACCGTGGACAGCCGGTGTGCAATGACAAGGCTGGTGCGGTCGCGTGAGACAATTGAGAGCGACGCCTGAATTTCCTTCTCCGTGTGGGTGTCGAGTGCGGAAGTCGCCTCGTCCAGTAGAAGGATTGGCGGGTTCTTGAGGAGCGTGCGGGCAATGGCAACGCGCTGCTTTTCGCCGCCGGACAGTTTCAGGCCCCGTTCGCCCACCTGGCTGTCATAGCCCTCCGGCAGGCTCTCGATAAAGTCATGGATCTGCGCCATGCGGGCGGCTTCTTCCACTTCGGCGTCCGTCGCGTCCGGGCGGCCATAGCGAATGTTGTAGCGGATCGAGTCGTTGAACAGCACCGTGTCCTGGGGAACGATGCCGATCGCCTGGCGCACACTGTCCTGGGTCACATCGCGGATGTCCTGACCATCAATCAGGATGCGCCCGGACGTTGCATCATAGAAGCGGAACAACAGCCGGGAGATGGTGGACTTGCCCGCACCAGACGGCCCCACAATGGCAACCATGCGCCCGGCAGGCACGGTAAAGTCCACGCCCTTGAGAATTTTGCGCTCGGGGTCATAGGCGAAGTCGACATTCTCGAAGCGGACTTCGCAGCTTGCACCGGGCGTACTCTTGGCAGCGAGCGGCTGTGCTTCCGGCTTGTCTTCTATTTCTGCGCCCACGCCGAGCAAAGCAAACATGGTCTCCATGTCCACGAGGGCCTGCTTGATCTCGCGGTAGACAAAACCGAGAAGGTTGAGCGGTTGGTAGAGCTGAATCAGCATGGCATTGATCAGCACAAAATCACCAAGCGTCATGGTGCCATTCTTGACGCCCATTGCCGCCATGATCATCAGGACTGACAGGCCAACTGCAAAGATCGCCGCCTGTCCTGCATTGAGCCACGACAGAGACTTTGTTGAGCGGACTGCGGCGTCTTCGTAGCGCGCCATGGAGCGGTCAAAACGATCTGACTCATGGGCTTCGTTGCCGAAATACTTCACAGTTTCAAAGTTGAGCAGGCTATCAATGGCCTTGGAGTGAGCCCGCTCGTCGGACTGGTTCATGGATCGGATAAAGCCGATGCGCCACTCAGTCACTTTGAAAGTGAAAAGGATGTAACCGCCGACCGTGGCCATGGTGACAACGGCGAACCAGATGCCGAAGTTCCACCAGAAGATGCCGGCAACAAGCACGAGCTCAAGAAGCGTTGGACCGATGTTGAACAGGGTGAAGCGCAGGAGGAATTCGATAGCTTTGACGCCGCGTTCGATAACCCGGCTAAGACCACCGGTGCGGCGGCTTAGATGGAACCGAAGTGACAGCGCGTGCAAGTGCCGGAAGGTCCGAAGGCCGACTGCTCTGACGGCATGCTGGCCGACGCGGGCGAACAGGCCATCGCGCAGCTGGGCCAGGCCGATCATCAGTATGCGGGCAATACCATAGGCACCGATGAGGGCCACCACGGTAGCGATGACAATCAGCTCGGGGCTTTGCTGGTCAAGCGCATCCACCGCCGCGCCGTAGAGGAACGGCATGTAGAGCGTCACGGCCTTTGCCAACACCAGCGCAATCATCGCCAGGACCACGCGGCCCCTGAGGTCCGGGCGGCCCTTGGGCCACAGGAAGGGCAGCAGGTCGCGGATCGCTTCGCGATTGCTTCGGCGATCGACGTCGAGCGTCGTTTGCTGGCCTGCGGCTGTGCCGAAGCGTGGTGACATGGGAGCTCCCGGGAATCGATGAGGCGACGGACCGCGAATTGCGTGCCCTCTTATGCCCCAAAACCACCGGCGCGTGGCGGTTTACGTATCCCTTTACATAGCCATTCCCTCATACAAGACAAGGTATGGGTCTGTTGCGGCTACTGGGTGTAGCCCGGGGTCTCGAAAACCTGGCCGGGGTAAATCAGGTTCGGGTCACGGATATCTGCGCGATTGGCCTGATAAATGACCGTGTACTGGTAGCCGGAGCCGTACAGCTTCTGGGCGATGTTCCACAGATTGTTGCCGGGCTGGATGACCACCTTGCCGTCCTGGAGGACCATGGCGACTGCTTCAGGGGTTGCGCGTTCAAACGGCGCTTCCAGGCGGGCCAGCACCATGCCCTGTGCGTCGATCTGGTCAACGCGCAGTTCATGCACGCCGGGCTCGATCGGACGCGACGCCGTCACCACCCATCGGCCCTTGGCGTCTGCCGTGGCGTCGCCGGCAGCCTCGTTGTCCACATAGATGCGCACGTTAGACCCAACCGGTGCGCGGCCGGAGAAGATGACGTCGCCGCCTTCGCCGTAATCCACCGTATCAAGGGTCAGAGCACCGCCATTGGCAGCAACGCCCGTCCCCTGCAGGACCTTGCTGGGTTCATCGGGCTTTTGCAGCACCACCAGGGCTTCGGCTTCGGGGTCTTCGGGAACCGAGATGGAGACGACCTGCTCGGAGTTCAGCAACGTGCCGTCGGGCAGCTCTGCTTCAAGGCGCAACTGGCGGTCGCCGGTCGGCAGGGGGTCATCGAGAACAATCACCCACTCGCCGCGACTGTCGGCTTCCGCTTCGGCAATCACCGTGCCGTTGTCTATCAATCGGATTCTGGAGCCGGGCTCTGCACGCCCAGCAGCGACGGTCTGGCCATCGCGCTCAACACGGACGATGTCAAAGGAGGGACCTTCGGGTTCCTCTGCTTCAGGCTGCGTTGCGTCCGTGGTGTCCGTTTTGCCGGCTTCAACGGCTGCATCGTCCGTCAGCGTCGGGTCAGACGCCTCGCCTGCGAACAGGAAAAAATAGGCCAGGCCCAGAACCACAAGTGCGGCTGCCAACCCGCCGATGATGGCAATGCCTCGCGACATGTCGCCGGCTCCCTAATCTTGCGCGTCGCAGATTTACGACCGCACCCCTTGCGCAGAATTTTCGTATCCTGAGAATATGGCATCGACGCGACCGCGTCCGCTTTTAACCGATTTTTGCGTTAATTGCTGCATTGCAGGATATATGCACTCCGTGACGAACATACCTCGTTCTATTACCGTTTTTTGTGGCAGTGCAGCAGGAGATAATCCCGCCTTCGCAAAAGCTGCCCATGACCTTGGCGTCCTGCTGGCCAACAACGACATCAAACTGGTTTATGGCGGCGGCGGCATCGGCCTGATGGGCATCCTGGCGCGCGCTGTGGACGATCACGGTGGCGAAGTAGATGGCATCATCCCTGAGTTTCTGACGGTGCCGGAAGTCATGGAAGATGCCCCCGGCAATCTCGAAATCACCGAGAACCTGCACGACCGCATGCAAAAGATGGCTGCCAAGGCGGATGCGTTTGTTGTCCTGCCCGGCGGCATCGGGACGATTGCAGAGCTTGTGGACATTCTGACCTGGAAACAGCTGGGACGTCACGACAAGCCGATCATCATTCTGGATATCGAGGGCTACTGGTCGCCGTTGGTAGAGCTGCTCAGCCATATCGTTGCGCACGGGTTTTCGCACGGCGACCTCTCAGGAATGTTCCGTGTGGTGAGCAATGTAGGTGACTTGGAGGACGTCATTTTGGGTATCGCAGATTAGCGACCCATCACGTCATCGAGTTTCAATCAGCGCAATGGGCTCCAAGCATTGGGCACAATCCAATTCTCCTTTAAGCTGCACCTCCTCATCCCAGTGATCCAGCGCTTAAATGACAGATTTCAGACTTCGATCCATCTTAGGAAAATCCTTGCAGGCGCCGCTCCAAAACGTGCGCATACAACTAATTGGATATTGTGCATTTGTCATAGGGCCGTGGTTGGTATTCTACGCTTTGCAAACCATTCAACTGGGCCAGCTTGCTGAGGAAACCGCCACAACAAGTGTAGGTTTCACGATTATCGGCAGCATAGTCTTGATAGTCTTCTATGCTGCGTTCGCAGTTCTGGTGCACCGGTCAGTCGCTGGAGTTTCAAAGCCGTGGCAACTAGGAAGAAGCACGGTGGAGTACATATTCGCGACCATCTACACCCTACTCCTAGTCTCTGTGCCATATGCCGTCTTCATGTGGATCACGTGGGATCTTTTTATAGAGGCGAGAACAGACTTTTTTTCTAGAGCGGCGCATGACCTAATTTCAGGTGCCTTCTTTGCAGCCATATCAGCGCGTCTCATACTGGCGCTCCCTGCAGCGGCACTCGGTAGAGATAAACCAATAAGGCGGTCCGTTCGCATTACGCGTGAGCATTCGGTCGATCTATTTCTTGGAGTGTTTTTCACAACCTCTGTAGTGGCCCTTTTGGGCAGCATTTCTTCATATTACTTAGTACCTTTGGTGACGGGCTGCCCATTCACCTATGGTGCATCGCCGGAAGATATCTGCGCCGTGCCACAGGTTATCAGCGTTCTAATGCCTATTACATCGTCAGCTTTGGCCTACTTCTTTGTGGTCTTTAGCGTAAGCTTTTTGACGCATGCATTCTTGGCGCTTGATGTAGATGACCCTTTCGACCTGCCCGAAGCCGAGATGTCCAGCACTTAGGTCATCCGCTTTCTAGCGCCCCCGCAGCGCATCCCAAGCAAAGACGGCGAGGCCGAGCCAGATGCCTGCGAAAGTCAGGGCATTGGCGAGGGCGAAGGGTTCGCGGAAGTGCAGGACTGCGATCAGGAACATGATGCTGGGTGCGATAAACTGAAGGATGCCGACTGTGGCAAGGCTCACGCGTCGCGCGCCGGCTGCAAACAGCAGCAGGGGGATGGCGGTGAACGGGCCGGTGCCCAGCAGCAGCGCGATCGTCAAAGCATCCACTCCCCCAAACCCGAGCAGCGGGCCACCTGACACAATGAGATAGCCGACCATCAATGGCGCAAGCACCGCCATTTCGACGAACAGGCCGTCAATGCTTTCGACGTTTACGGTTTTGCGCAGATAGCCATAGGCGGCAAACGAGCTTGCAAGAAAGAGCGCGATCCACGGGACATCGCCCAGCAGAATGATCTCGTTGAGAACGCCCAGTGCCGCCAGCGCAATGGCAATCTGCTGGGCCCTGTTCAGTCGCTCGCCCAAAAGCACAACGCCAAGCGCCACGCTCATCAACGGGTTGATGAAGTAGCCAAGGCTTGCATCCAGCACGAGGTCATTGGCCACCGCATAGATGAACCCGCCCCAGTTGCTGGCGATCAAGACGCCCGTGACGGCGAGAATACCCAGGCTGCGCCGGTTGGTGACCGCCGCCCACACCAAAGACCACCGCCGAAGAACCGTAACGATGAGCGCAACAAAGGCGAGCGCCCACAATCCGCGATGGGCCAGCACGTCGAGCACCGACACGTGGTCCAGTTCACGATAATAGAGGGGCAGGAAGCCCCACATAAAATAGGCTCCTGCTGACAGCAGAACGCCAATTTTTGATGGTGTGAGAACAGGCAGTTTCTGGCTCCGGCGCTTGACGAGGCTGGTGACATTCCTCTCACATGTCCAACTGTGTTTGACCACCCGCGATCTTGAATGGCGGACACGCAAATCGTGACAATCAGGACAAGTGCCATGACATCTCACACGCTTTCCAAGCACCCAGTCCACCTAGGCCTTGGTGCGACCGCGATTGTGCAGCCAGAAATGACCGGTGACATGTCATGGTATGCTGGATATGGCGAACGGCATGGCGGCGACGGTCCGGAGGGCAGGTTGGTGAGCATGCATACTTTTTCAAAGCCATGGGACATGTGGGAGATGCACCCGCGCGGCAGTGAAGTGGTGCTGTGCACCCAGGGCGCAATTACGCTTCACCAGGAAGCTGCCGACGGAACCGTCACACAGGTGACGCTTCATCAGGGCGACTACACCATCAACGCTCCAGGTGTCTGGCATACAGCAGACGTAGATGGCGCCGCATCCGTGGTATTCATCACCGCCGGTGAAGGAACAGAGCACAGGCCGCGCTAAGTGGCGTTGCTAAAGAGCGGCAGGTGCACCGTCGCGCAGCAGCTTGTAGGTGATTGAGTCCATCAATGCCTGAAAGGATGCGTCCACGATATTCGGTGACACACCGACGGTGGACCAGCGGGCTCCGTCACCATCAACGCTCTCAATCATCACGCGGGTTACAGCCTCGGTGCCACTTGTCAGGATACGGACCTTGAAGTCCGCCAGACGCAAGTCCTCAAGCCATGACGAGTATTTTCCAAGGTCTTTTCGCAGCGCCTGATCCAGCGCGTTGACCGGGCCATTGCCCTCCCCTGCGCTCATGATCGTGGCGCCATCCACGGCCACTTTGACTGTGGCCTCGGACACCGTCACCAATTCGCCCATGGCATTGAAGCGGCGTTCCACGAGAACGCGGAAGCTCTCCACCTCAAAGTAATGCGGTACCTCGCCTAGAGCTCGGCGCGCCAGCAGCTCAAACGAGGCTTCCGCACCGTCATAGGCGTATCCGAGGAACTCGCGTTCCTTGACTTCATCCACCAGCCGCTTGATGCGCGGGTCCTGCGCGTCAACTTCGATGCCGGCGGCTTCCAGCTGGGCCAGCACGTTTGAGCGACCGGCCTGATCAGATACCAGAATGCGACGCTTGTTACCGACCGCCTCCGGCGGCACGTGCTCATAGGTTGCCGGGTCCTTTTGGACAGCGGACACATGCAGTCCACCTTTGTGGGCAAATGCGGATGCACCCACATAAGGCTGATGGCGATTGGGGGACCGATTGAGGATTTCATCCAGCAGCCGGCTCACATGGGTGAGTTGCTTCAAGTTCTCCACCGGCACACCGGTTTCAAACCTGTCCGCATAATCCGGTTTCAGCAGCAGTGTCGGCAGCAATGAGACCATGTTGGCATTGCCGCAACGCTCGCCCAGACCATTGAGCGTGCCCTGTATCTGACGCACGCCGCCATTGATGGCCGCCAGCGTGTTGGCGACAGCATTCTCTGTGTCATTGTGGGTATGGATGCCCAGATTGTCTCCCGGCACATGCTCGGCCACAGCACGTGTGATGGCTTCCACCTCATGGGGAAGCGAGCCGCCATTGGTGTCGCACAGCACGACCCAGCGCGCGCCGGCAGCAAGTGCTGTCTTGGCGCAGGCAATGGCGTAGTCCGGATTGGCTTTGTAGCCGTCAAAGAAATGCTCGCAGTCAATCATGGCCTCGCGGTCATGCTTGGTGATTGCGCGCACGCTGTCTTCAATGGCTTCCAGGTTTTCATCCAGCGAGCAACCCAGTGCCAACTCCACCTGGTGGTCCCAGGTCTTGGCGACGAGGCACACGGCGTCTGACTCCGCATCAAACAGGGCCGCGAGCCCTGGATCGTTGTCGGCCGACCGCCCCACGCGTTTGGTCATGCCAAATGCGGTCATGGTCGCCTTTTTCAGACCACGCTTTTCACTGAAGAACGCGCTGTCGGTCGGGTTTGCGCCCGGCCAGCCGCCTTCCACATAGTCAATGCCCAGCGCATCCAATGTTTCTGCAATACGGATCTTGTCGTCGACGCTGAAGTCCACACCCTGTGTCTGCGCGCCGTCGCGCAGCGTGGTGTCGAACAGGTAGAGACGTTCTTTGGTGCTCATTTTTTCGTCCCCTTACGTCGCGACCGTCCAGGTGGTGCCGTCCGGCCCATCCTTGATCTCGATGCCAAGTGCTGTCAGTTCATCACGGATACGGTCTGCTTCCGCAAAGTCTTTTTCGTCCCGGGCCTGCTTGCGCGCTGCGATCAGGCCTTCGACCTGCGCATCGTCCACGGTGGACGTTGCCGGACGCCAGGTCGCCCACTCTTCAGCCGTGTGGCCAAACAGGCCTATCAACTGTCCAGATGCCTTGAGCGCCCGAGCAGCTTCTTCGCTGCTTTTTTGACTTTCGCCGCACAGTTTGTGCAGGGCTGCCAGAACCTGCGGTGTGTTGAGATCATCCAGCAAGGCAGAGGTTACACTTTCCGGCACATCATCCGCAGTCACCTCACCCACGTCAGCGGTTGAGGCATACCATCGGTCCAGAATGCCTTTGGCCTCGCGCACGCCTTCGACCGTCCAGTTCAACGGCTGACGGTAGTGGGTCATGAACAGGTGCAGGCGCAGTGCTTCACCCGGCCAATCGCCCAGCAGGTCGTGCACAACAAGGAAATTGCCGAGCGACTTGGACATCTTCTCGCCTTCGACCTGCAAAAAGCCGCCATGCATCCAGTAGTCGGCCAGCTTCGCGCCGCCATGGGAGCAGCTGGATTGCGCCAGCTCGTTTTCGTGGTGCGGGAAGGCGAGGTCTATGCCGCCACCGTGGATATCAAATGTCTCGCCCAGCAAATGCTCACCCATGACGGAGCACTCGATGTGCCAGCCGGGGCGGCCCTTGCCCCAAGGGCTGTCCCAGCCGGGCATATCCTCGGCACTGGGCTTCCACAGCACAAAGTCGGTGGCGTTACGCTTGTAAGGCGCAACCTCGACGCGGGCACCGGCGATCATGTCATCGAGCGAGCGGCCGGACAGGCGGCCATAGTTCTCGTCGGATGAAACATCAAACAGCACGTGACCTTCAGCCTCATAGGCGTGGCCAAGATCAATCAGCTTCGAGATCATCTCGATCATGCCGTCCACATAGTCGGTGGCGCGGGGCTCATGGGTGGGTGGCAAAGAGCCAAGCCCTGCCATGTCATCCTGGTAGACTTTTGCTGTCCCGTTGGTCAGCTCACGGATGGTGACGCCGTCGCGCTTAGCGCGGGCCATGATCTTGTCTTCGATGTCCGTGATGTTGCGCACATAGGTCACGTGATCGTCGCCATACACATAGCGCAGCACACGAAACACCAGGTCGAAGGTCACAGCCGTGCGGCCATTGCCGATATGAGCAAAGTCATAAACCGTCGGACCGCAGGCATAGAGACGCACATTGGCCGGATCAATCGGCTCAAACACCCGCTTTGTGCGGCTGGACGTATCGTGCAGGCTGAGGGTCACAGGGCGTGCCATCAAACAAAGTCCTTCGTTAACCCGGGCAAAAATATCCCGTTCAAGGCCTGCTGGCCTCGTGGCTTATACGTCTTGTCTGATGTCCAGGAAAATGACGAACGGCCGCGAGCCAGCGTTGTGCGCTAGCTAATAATAATGGTGCAGCAAATGCACCAGATGGTTGCGGCGGTTTTCATGGGCCGGACTTTGGGCGGAATGTCTTAAAAAATCAACCCATCAGTTGTCCCTATCCTTGGGCTTGACCCGAGGCCTATTCACATCGGCCATCCCGGGCAGCGCCAGCGAGTGGACCCCGGGTCAAGCCCGGGGATATGGACTCTGGTCGGAGGTCAGCATCTGCTCAGAATGGATTGTCCGGTTGATCCCCCGATCAAGTCGGGGGAGGACAATGGCGTTTGGGGGAATGGACCAGAAACAAAAAAGACCGCCACCCTCCGGCTTGACGGGGGGGTCCATCGACATTGGCGATATCCTCAGTCGGTGCCAGCACCAAGCCGCGCCAGAACCTTGTCGCGGCCGATCAGGGGCAACAGCGCCTTGAGCTCCGGCCCGTGGTCAAGTCCGGTCAGTGCTTTGCGCAACGGCATGAACAGGCCTTTTCCCTTGGCCCCGGTCTCAGCCTTCACCGCATCCGTCCAGGTATTCCACGTCGTCTCGTCCCACGGGGTTGCGGGCAGAACGGCAGCAGCTTTGGTGGCGAAGTCCGCATCTTCGATGATCGGTGTGATTTCGCCGTCCGTCACCTGCACCCAGATAGCGGCATCAGACAGTTTTTCCAAATTGCCGCGAATGGCCAGCCAGAGGGTTTCGCTGATCGTGAGCCCGAGCGCGTCCAGACGTGTGGCCACGTCGGCCAGCTCCGCGGTGTGCAGCAGGTCTGTATTCAGCCGGCCTAGATCTGCCACGTCATAATGCGCGGGCGCTCGACCGAACTTTGAAAACTCAAACCCCTCGATCAGGTCATCAAGACTTGCGGCCTTCACGTCATCTGATGTGCCCAGATGGGCCAGATAACTGGTGAGCGCGCCGGGTTCCAGGCCGCGTTCACGCACATCACGCACACTTGCCCCGCCCTCTCGCTTAGAGAGCTTGGCACCACCGGGCGCGACCATCAGCGGGAAATGCGCAAATGCTGGTAGCTGAGCACCGACGGCTTGCAGCAGTTCGATCTGGGCGGCTGTATTGGTCACATGATCTTCGCCACGCAGCACATGAGTAATGCCCATTTCTGCGTCATCGACTGAAGACGGCAGCATGTAGGTGTACGTCCCGTCCTCGCGGATGAGCACCGGATCAGAAACGGATGCCGTCTCGATGGATTGAGGCCCGCGAATGAGATCGTTCCACATGACTTTGGTGCCCGATAGCCGGAACCGCCAATGGGGTGTGCGGCCATCGGCTTCCAGTTTGGCGCGATCCTCGTCCGTCAGTTCAAGGGCTGCCCGGTCATAGACCGGAGGTTTGCCCTGCGACAGCTGACGCTTGCGGCGACGGTCCAGCTCTGCGGGGGTCTCGTAGCAGGGGTAGAGCAACCCGTCTGCTTTCAGCTTGTCTGCAGCTGCATCATAGGTGGCAATATGGTCTGACTGACGGGTGATGACATCAAAGGTCAGTCCGCCCCAGGCAAGGTCTGCCTCAATGGCGTCCGCAAAGGCACGGGTTGAGCGTGCTGTGTCCGTATCATCGAAGCGCAGCACGATCTCGCCACCCATCTTTCGGGTGTAAAGCCAGTTGAGCAGTGCCGCGCGCATATTGCCCACATGCAGCGTGCCCGTGGGGCTGGGCGCAAAGCGCGTCTTGACGTTACTGGGCATCGCGGAAGCCGTTAGTAATCGGATAGCGACGATCGCGGCCGAAATTCTTGAGGCCGATTTTCACACCGGGCGCTGACTGGCGACGCTTGTACTCCGCAATATAGAGCAGGTGCTCAATGCGCTTCACTTCTGCAGAGTCATGGCCGCGGGCAATTGTTTCTTCGGCGCTGCGCTCATGTTCCACGAGGCTTTCGAGAATATCATCGAGCACGGGATAGGGCGGAAGTGAGTCTTCGTCCTTCTGGTCTTCGCGTAGTTCAGCGCTTGGCGGCTTGGAAATGATCCGCTGAGGGATCACACGGCCCTCAGGCCCAAGGGCCCCTGACGGGTGGTTCTGGTTGCGCCACTCGCACAAGGCAAAGACCTGCATCTTGTAAACATCCTTGATGGGGTTGAAGCCGCCATTCATGTCGCCATACAGCGTCGCATAACCGACGGACATCTCGGACTTGTTGCCGGTCGTGAGCACCATATGGCCAAACTTGTTGGACAGCGCCATCAACAACAGACCACGGGCACGGGACTGGATGTTTTCTTCGGTGATGTCCGGCTTGCGACCGTCAAACAGTGGTGCAAGTGCGCCTTCAATGGCATCCACACTTTCGCTGATCGAAACTGTGTCGAGCTGGGTGCCAATGAGCCGGGCGCACTCCTCCGCATCATCCAGGCTCTCCTGGCTGGTGTATTTGGAGGGCAGCATCACGCAATGCACTTTGTCCGGACCCAGCGCATCGGCAGCCATGGCAGCGCAGATCGCACTGTCGATACCACCGGACAAGCCGAGCACAACGCCTGGGAACCGGTTCTTGTTGACGTAATCGCGCAGACCCAGGACGCAGGCCCCATAAATGGCTTCCAGTCCTTCCGGGTCCGGCGCCGTCTCGCCCTGTGCACAGCTCCAGCCACCGTCACCACGCGTCCATTCGGTCATGACGCAGCTTTCGGAAAAGGCCGGCAAGCTGAGAGGCATGCTCAGATCGGTGTTCATCACAAAGGAGGCACCATCAAACACAAGTTCGTCCTGGCCGCCCACCTGATTGACATAGGCCAGCGGCAGTCCGGATTCACTCACCCGGGCGCGCACATGGTTCTGTCGGGCACCGTGCTTGGTGGCTTCAAAGGGCGACCCGTTGGGCACAATCAGAATTTCGGCACCCTGATTGGCCAGATTGGCCACCACATGGTCGTGCCAGATGTCTTCACACACAGGGACGCCCAGCGACACACCTTTGAACGGAATGGGCTTGGGGTCCGGCCCGGATTCAAAGACCCGCATCTCATCGAACACGCCATAGTTTGGCAGCATCTGCTTGTGGCGGATCTCGGTAACTTTGCCGCCGTCCAGCAGCGCCACAGAATTGTAGAGAACGCCGCCATCGCGCAGGGGCACACCAATGAGCACCGCAGGGCCGCCATCGGCTGTGTCCCGTGCAAAATCGTCCAGCACGTCGCGCGCGGCATCCTGAAACGCGGGTTTCAGCACAAGGTCTTCGGGTGGATAGCCGGTGATGTACAGCTCGGTGAAAACAATGAGGTCTGCACCCTGCTTTGCTGCATCCGCGCGGGCTTCACGGGCGCGGGCAATGTTGCCTTCAACGTGGCCGACAATCGGGTTGAGCTGCGCGAGGCAGATTTTGAGCGTATCCGTCATAGGGTCAGACCTAATGTGCTGCGCTGCGCTTGCCAAGCCTTACGCTGCGGGTTCCTCGCGTGTGATCGGGCCGATGGCGGCATCAATCGCCAATGCTGTCTCGAGTGCCCGGCGGGCATCCTGACCGCTGACACGCGGGCGGGCGCCTGTCGCCACCGCATTTACAAATCCGCCGATTTCTTCCGCCAGGGGGTCCTGCGATACCAGTTCGTCGATGACCGGCAGGCCATCTACTTCTTCAGGGTCCATGATCCGGCGGTCGCCATTGGCACCTTTTTCTGTGAGTTCAAACTGCCGGTTGGCAAAATCGATCATGATTTCGCGGTCTTTGCAGATGATCCGGACCGAGCGTTCCAGTTTGTCACCGACGCGACTGGCAAACACACGCACGGTCTTGCCGTCTTCCGTCGTCACGACAGCGTCGATCTCATCTGCCAGATCTCCGTGAACAGCGCGGGCGGTCGCTTGGACCTTCGCGGGCTTGTAGCGAAGAATCTGGTGGCTGATGTCGAGATCGTGGATCATCAGATCGAGGATCGCGCTGACATCCACATTGCGTCCGGTGAATGGGCCCGCCCTGCGGCAGATCACTTCGACGGGATCTGACACCAGCGACGGCAGATCGAAGCGTGAGAACACATAGCGCTCCTGATGGCCAACCTGGATAACCACCTGCTTGTCGCGGGCGATCTTTATCAGTTCATCTGCATCATCCAGCGAGGTTGCAATCGGCTTTTCGATGAGGACGTGGATACCGGCTTCCAGAAAAGGCTTTGCCAACTCGTAGTGGAAGGTTGCCGGCGCTGAGATCGAGACCGCGTCCACCTTGCCGATGAAATCGTCCGGGCTGGCCATGACGTCACAGTCAAACTCGTCAGCCACTTCTCTGGCGCGATCGGCATTGAGGTCATAAACGCCGACCAACTCCACTCCGGGAATGGAGGCATATTTGCTGACATGCAGGCGGCCGAAATATCCGGTGCCGACAACGCCAGCGCGCACGTGCGAAAGCTTGGGACGGTTATAGGGCATTGAGGGAAACTGGTGCTCCGGCACGGGTCAGGGGTCGGTGTGGGTTTTCGGCCCGGAAGCTAGGCGATCCGGGGCTTTAGGCCAAGAGGCGGTTATGCCGCTCTGATCTGCAAAACCGGTCTAACTGCGCCCGACATGCCAGTTGTTGGGCACTTGCCAGCCCCCGGAGGCCCCGTGTTAACTCCTTCCCGGCTTTCTTAACGTCATTTGCCCCCGGAGTGTGCCCCCATGACCGCGACCGAATCCCGCCAGATTACCCTCACTGAATCGCCGGCTGGCAAGCTTTTGGCGTCCAATTTTGGTCTTGGAATTGTGGACATGCCTACAGCCGGAGAGGGCGAGCTGCTTATTCGGGTGCTTTATATCTCCATCGATGCGGCCAACCGGGCCTGGATGCAGGGACGCACCTACAGAGATCAGGTGCTTCCAGGCACAAAAATGGCCGGTGGTGCGCTTGGCGAAGTGGTTGCCTCCAATGATCCCGGTTTTGGCCCCGGCGATATTGTGGAAGCCGACATGGGCTGGTGTGATTATGTCGCCCTGCCCGCCAAGCAGGTGCAAAAGCGCAAGCAGCGCGGCCCGCTGACCCACCTGCTCTCCATTCTCGGCATTACAGGCAAAACGGCCTATTTTGGCATGCTGCATATCGGCAAACCTCAGGCTGGCGAGACGGTTGTTGTTTCTGCGGCCGCGGGCGCTGTCGGTTCCGTTGCCGGTCAGTTGGCCAAGACGCGTGGCGCGCGTGTTGTCGGCATTGCCGGATCGGACAAGAAGTGCAAGTGGCTGACAGACGAACTCGGCTTCGACGCGGCCATAAACTACAACAACGAACCGGTCATGAAGGCACTCAAGCGCGATGCCCCTGATGGTGTGGATGTTTTCTTTGACAATGTGGGTGGGGACATTTTTGAAGGTGTGCTGTTCCGTATGAATACGCATGGCCGCATCGTGTGTTGTGGCGCTGTTTCCCAATACGATACCGACACCCCCACGCACGGCCCACGTGGTGTGCCCGGGCTGATCGTGACCAAGCGCTTGAAGGTCGAGGGGTTCATTGTGATGGATTTCGACGGACAGGCTGAGGCAGAAGCCGAGCTTGCCGGATTTGCAGCGCAGGGCAGCATCAAAGTTGCCGAAGACATTGTGGAAGGCCTCGAAAATGCCCCGCAGGCCCTTGTTGGCCTATTGAGTGGCGAAAACTACGGCAAGCGTCTGGTCCATGTCGCGGACCCGCAAGGCTGACTCACACAAGAACACGCACTACCGAAAACCAAACAACCCAAAATCAACCAACAGGGAGAAGACCCAATGTCAAACGTCGTTTCTAAGGAAGTGCAGCTTGCACGGCGCCCGGAGGGCATGCCGAAGCTCGAAGATTTTCAGGTCAAGGAGGTGGATATTGCAGCGCCAGGCGACGGTGAAGTGCTCGTCCGCAACATCTGGATGTCTGTAGACCCCTATATGCGCGGCCGTATGTATGACCGCGAAAGCTATGTGCCGCCGTTCCAGATTGGCGCGCCGCTTGAAGGCGGTGCCATCGGTCAGGTGATTGCATCCAACTCCGACAAGGCCGCGGTCGGCGACTATGTGCAATCCATGCTTGGCTGGCGCGAATATTTTGTCGCCAAGGGCGAGGAAGTTCAGAAGGTCGATACAAGTTCCGGCGTTCCCATTCAGGCTTTTCTTGGCACACTCGGCATGCCCGGCATGACTGCCTATGCGGGCCTGCTGCGCATTGGTGAACTCAAGGATGGTGAGACCGTGTTTGTATCGGCGGCATCCGGCGCTGTCGGTGCCATTGTGTGCCAGATCGCCAAAGCCAAGGGGTGCTTTGTCGTCGGCACCGCTGGTTCTGATGAAAAATGCAAGTGGCTGGAAGAAACAGCCGGCATCGACAAGGCGATCAACTACAAGACATGTGGTGACCTCACAGAAGCCGTGCGAGCGGCTGCGCCCAAGGGTGTGGACGTGTACTTTGAAAATGTGGGTGGTGAACACCTCACTGCAGCGCTTGAGAACATGCGGCCCATGGGCCGACTGGCCATGTGCGGCATGATTTCCCAGTACAACGACACCGAGCCCAAACCCGGCCCAAGCAACCTGATCTACATGGTTGGCAAAAGCCTCAAGATGCAGGGCTTCATCGTCTCCAATCATTTCGATCTGCTGCCGGACTTCATCCGCGACATGACCAAGTGGATAGGTGAAGGCAAAATCAAATGGGAAGAAACCGTGGAAGACGGGATTGAGCGCGCACCCAACGCGTTCCTCAACCTCTTCACCGGCGGCAATATGGGCAAGATGCTGGTCAAGGTCGGTCCGGACAAAGCCATCTAGGCACACCGCACCACGCGAATGCGAAAGGCCCCGCCGAACCATCGGCGGGGCCTTTTTTATTACGGCCTACAATCGTGTAGGAGCTTCGACCGCTCTAACCTACCGGGCCAAAGAACCCTTGCCACCACAACACGGCCAAGACCAAACCACAGCCAATCGCCAGGACCAGCAAAGGCGCGTTGGCCTTTGTGTTGGCGCCGCCTCGGGCCAGTGCCAGAACGAGCATCACAACACCAACCGCAAATGCTGCAAGTGCGGCAAGCGGGAGGAGCAGCAGCCATGCGCTTTCAACCGGCAAACCCAAGGCCAGGATGGCAGGCGTCAGACCTGCCCCAGCGTCCGCAATCGTCAGTGTGAGAACTGCCGCAAAAGTCAGCAGCAAAACACCAGACAGACCTGAAGAACCAGCAGATGCCAAGGCAATGACAGATGGACGCCTACCGTGCTGGCTGCGACTTACAGCTGTCAGCATCCAGATCATGCCGACCACGATCAAAAGTCCACCGATTGCCAGAGAGACAAGCAGAAACGGACTCTGCATTTGCAGCACGCCCGCCGCGAAGGGCAATGCCCCTCGGGATAGTGCAACCTGAGTGACAAAAGGGATCGGCGTTATGTCTCCAACGCACCCATCGCGCACCAATGCACGGGGGTCATCGAGAAAGGCTGCCGTGATTTCACGTACGCAGAGATGAGAGCGGTCTACGCCATGGCCCGTGTGAGGCACATGCACATACTGACCAGCCGGGAACCGTCGGAATGTTGCGAGTGTGTTCTCAGGCGGTGTGATCGGGTCATTCGCTCCCGAGTAAAAGATGGCCGGCACTGGTGACGATACCGGGGCATTGAAGTCCGGATCAGAGAATTGCGGCGCCCAGTCCTCACACAGGACATCTTCTGTATCGAAAATAGTCAGGCTCCGACGCAGGAACCGTTCAAGCCGGTCCATGTCAGTCAGATTGCGCCCCGGGGTCAGCCAGCGCTCGCGACATTCAACAGACAGTCGGGCCGTCAGATCAATGCGCATTGCCAATGGCCCAAGAATTTCCACCAGCCCTGCTAATGCCTCGGCCTCCCCCCGCGCAGCGAGGTCAATGACCTTGGGCACGAGTGAAATGGTGGCCTTGCCGTACAGCATCTGGTGGATGATCGACGTGAAATCCTGAGCGTTCATATAGAACACGCCGGATGGCACAAGACTTCGATCGGACACGGGAACCGCCAACGGTTTTCGTTCTAGGGCAATTACTGTTGCCAGGTATGAGGTCTCCAGACCGGGATAAGCGTTACGGCATTCATCATCCCTGCGGCAATCCGCATAAAGCTGCTCCAGCGCACGGGCGAAAGACCGGGTGGCCGCGTCGCCTCCGGACGCAAAGGATGGTGGATAGACGCTGTCCAGTACCAAGGCGCGGGTGTGCTGGGGATGCATGCGGACGTAATCCAGGCCCACTGTGGTGCCGTAGGACACGCCCATGACGTTCCAGCTTTCCACACCAAGTGCTTTGCGCAGCACCTCCATGTCGCCGACAGTTTCACGGGTGCCATACCCGTCAAGGTCTGCGCCTTCGTTGATCATGCGGTCGCGGCAGGTGCTTTCGATGTTGGCCTGCCGGGCTATTGATGTCCTGGCATCAAGGTCAGCGGCCAGCATTTCCAGATAGGCCGATGATGCTTCGGGACAGTCGATGGGCCGGGACAAGCCCGATCCGCGCTGGTCAAACAAAATGACATCGCGGGTCTTGTTCATTGGGTGAGAGGCGAACTGGCGCGCGGCATTCACAATGGCGCCACCGGGGCCACCATGGAGAAAAATCACCGGCTCCTTGCCTTGTGATCCATCAACCGCGGCAACCACGGCAACTGCCAGGTCGAGATCGCGACCCTGAGGTGTCTCTTTTACGGCCAGATATCCGCAAGTAATCCGAGGGTGATCATAGCCAATCAGCTCATCACACGGCGTCTGGCTCAATGGGCCCTGCTGCGCAGATGCCTGATTGCCTGGCGCACTCACGTCCTGAGCCAGTGATGCCGATGCTACGGACAATACCGCACCGATTAGTGCAGCTGCCCTAAGAAGTCTTTTTGAAACTGGTTTGTTAGGCACGAGTCCCTCCCCACACCACGCCATGGTAGCGGGTGTGGGGCAAGGTAACTACGTCTTTATGCAACTAGCCGGCAGCGGCGACACTGTCACGCTGCTGACGTTCTGCCTTGAGGCCTTCTGCAATCATAAAGGCCAGTTCCAGCGCCTGATTGGCGTTGAGACGCGGGTCGCAATGGGTGTGGTAGCGATCAGAGAGACTTTCCTCCGTCACTTCAATGGCACCACCCAGGCATTCGGTTACGTCCGAGCCCGTCATCTCAAAGTGGACACCGCCGGCATGGGTACCTTCAGAACGGTGTACCGCCATGAAGTCCTGCACTTCTTTCAAAATGCGATCCACAGGACGCGTTTTGTAGCCGTTGGACGCCTTGATGGTGTTGCCGTGCATTGGATCACATGACCACACAACCTTCTTGCCCTCACGTTCCACCGCGCGAATGAGCGGCGGCAGACCGTCACCCACGTTCTCAGAACCAAAGCGCGCAATGAGGGTCAACCGGCCAGGTTCATTGTCCGGGTTCAGGGCATCGCACAGGCGAACGAGCTCGTCCGGCTGCAGCGACGGGCCACACTTCATGGCGATCGGGTTTTTTATGCCCTTCATGAACTCCACATGTGCTTCATCCGGGTGACGTGTCCGGTCACCGATCCACAGCATATGTGCGGACGTGTCGTACCAGTCACCGGTCGTTGAATCGATGCGCGTCATCGCCTGCTCGTAGCCGAGCAGCAGGGCTTCATGACTTGTGTAGAAGTCAGTTGCCTGCAGTTGCGATGTCGAGTTGGCATCAATGCCGCACGCCTTCATGAAATCCAGCGTCTCGGAAATCCGGGTCGCCAGTTCTTCGTAGCGATGGCCCTGTGGGCTGTCTGCAACGAAGCCCATGTTCCAGCGGTGCACGAAATTGAGGTCGGCGTATCCACCCTGCGCGAACGCGCGGAGCAGGTTCAGCGTGGATGCGGCCTGTGAATAGGCGCGCAGCTGGCGCTCCGGATCCGGCACCCGCTGGGCAGCATCGAACTCAATACCGTTGATGTTGTCGCCGAAATAACTCGGCAATGTCACGTCGCCCTGCGTCTCAGTCGGCGCGGAGCGCGGCTTGGCGAACTGACCTGCAATGCGCCCAACCTTCACAACCGGGGATCCGGCAGCGAATGTCAGCACAACAGCCATCTGCAACAGCACACGGAATGTGTCGCGAATATTGTCTGGGTGGAACTCAGCAAAGCTCTCGGCGCAATCGCCCCCCTGCAGCAAAAAGGCGTTGCCTTCCGCTACGTCAGCAAGGTCCGCCTTCAGCTGGCGAGCCTCACCTGCAAAGACCAGTGGCGGATAGCCGGCAAGAGTCTTTTCCACATCCGCAAGCTTTCCAGCATCCGGATAGTCGGGAATATGCTTGGCGGGCTTTTCCCGCCAGGACTGGGGCGTCCAGGTATCGCTCATTACTTCCACTCACAAAATCTGCCGCCGGGACGCCCTGAAAACCGCCACAACCTCAAGGTTGGAGCCAAATTTGGTGCATCAGGGACCCGGGGACGAGGCGTCTATATACGCCCGACCGGCGGCTGATTCTACCCCTGCTCGGGCATGGGTGGTTAACGCAAGAGCTGCAGCGCGCTACTGAGCCGCCACAGCTTCTGGCTGAGGCTCCGGCGTTTTCATGGTCACAAGCTCTTCTGCAGCCGTTGGGTGCACCGCAACCGTTGCATCAAACTGAGCTTTGGTGGCTCCCATCTGGACTGCAATCCCGACTGCCTGGATGATTTCACCGGAGGCCGGACCGATCATATGGACGCCCAGGACCCGGTCAGATGCCGGGTCGACGATGATCTTCATCAGTGTCTTTTCATCCCGGCCCGAAAGGGTGTGCTTCATGGCGCGGAAAGTGGATTTGTAGATATCTACGCGACCGAACTGCTGGCGTGCCATTTCTTCGCTGATGCCAACAGTTCCGATTTCAGGTGTCGAGAACACTGCTGTTGGAATGCAGGAGTGATCCACCGCAACAGGGTTTTTGTTGAACACGGTCTCCGCGAACGCCGCCCCTTCACGTATGGCCACCGGTGTGAGATTGGCTCGATTGGTGACATCACCGACGGCATAGATGTTATCCACGTTTGTCTTGGAGTAGGCATCGACCTTGATGGTGCCATTGGGCTCAAATTCTACTCCGGCATTTTCCAAGCCGAGTCCCTTACTGTTCGGGTTGCGTCCGATCGCGAACATCACAACATCCGTCTTTATGACGGACCCATCGCTCAACGTGACGGCAAGGCCATCGTCGGTCTTGTCAACCCGTTCAAATACAACGCCGGTGCGAATGTCGACGCCCTTCTTGTCCATCTCGGCATGGAGATGCGTGCGCAGATCATCGTCAAAGCCACGCAGAATTTCCTCGCCGCGATAGACCAGCGTCGTGTCAGAGCCAAGGCCGTTGAAGATGCCCGCAAACTCGACAGAGATGTATCCGCCGCCTGCTACGACCACGCGCTTGGGCAATTCATCGAGATGAAAAGCTTCATTTGAGGTGATGGCCAATTCGTGCCCGGGCACCTCATGAATGTTGGGGGTCGCACCAGTGGCAATGAGAATGACCTTCGCGGTCACATCACGGTCCTGGTTCACCAGATGGATGGTGTGCTTGTCCTTGATGATGGCGCGGTCTTCGATGATCTCGACATCGGATCCTTCAAGGTTGCGAATGTAAATCCCATTCAGCCTGTCGATCTCTTTGTCCTTGTTGGCGATCAGCGTTTTCCAGTCGAACTTTGCGCCTTCGACAGTCCAGCCAAAGCCTTCCGCATCTTCGATGTCCTCAAGTACGTGGCTTGCATAGACAAACAGCTTCTTTGGCACGCAGCCACGGATGACGCATGTGCCGCCAACGCGGTACTCTTCGGCCACAGCCACCTTGGCGCCGTGAGAGGCCGCCATGCGCGAGGCCCGCACGCCGCCGGAGCCGGCGCCGATGGTGAAAAGGTCGTAATCATAGTCAGCCATAATGCGGGCCTTTCTTGTTCGTATGCGCCCTAGATGGCACCGGCATGCCCGGTTCCCAAGGTGTTTTCACAATAGCTTGATGAGGGAGCCGGCTGCCTATCTGCGCAGCGTCTCAACCGTGCCGTCGGCCTTGCCGACAAGGGCTGCATGGGCAATATCCAGAAACAGGCCATGCTCTACAACGCCGGGCAGCCGTGCCAGATAGTGACCAAGACCCTTGGGATCAGGAATTTCTCCCAGCGCCCAGTCAAATATGAAATTGTTGCTGTCGGTACAAAATGGCTCGCCGAACTCGTCCGTCCGCATTGAAATCGCACCTTCGCACCCAAACAGCTTGCCGGATTCAAGAATGCGCGTGCCGGTCGTCTGGGCACCGAACGGCACGACCTCAACAGGCAGCGGAAAATTGCCGAGTACAGGCACCACCTTGCTCTCATCCGCAATGACGATCATCTGCGTAGAGGCAAAGGCCACGATCTTTTCGCGCAGCAAGGCACCGCCGCCGCCCTTGATGAGGGTCAGGTGTTTGTCCAGTTCGTCTGCGCCATCGACCGTTACATCAAGATGCGGCTCATCATCGAGGGTCACGACCTTGAGACCCATATCTGCCGCCTGCGCTGCAGTCGCTTCAGAGGTGGGGACGCAGGAAAGCGACAACCCTTCCTCCTTTGCCTTTCGGCCCAGAGCCGTGACGAAGTGGGCAGCGGTCGACCCCGTGCCCAGACCGACTTTCATGCCGTCCTTCACATAGGCCAGTGCTGCCTCTGCGGCGATGCGCTTTTGATCGTCCTGCGAAAGATGTGTGTCGCCCATCAGCTGTTGTCTCCATCCAGACCACCAAAGGTCATGTATTTGGGTTCGAGAAATTCCTCGATACCCCATTTGCCGCCTTCCCGGCCAATACCGGATTCTTTTACGCCGCCAAAGGGGGCGACTTCGACCGACAGCAGCGCTTCATTGATGCCGACAATCCCAAACTCCAGTGCTTCGCCCACCCGCCAGCAACGGCCAACATCGCGGGAGTACACATAGGCCGCGAGGCCATAGTTGGTGTTGTTTGCCATTTCAATGGCTTCGTCTTCCGACCGGAACCGGAAGACAGGTGCTACGGGTCCAAATGTCTCCTCATTGGCGATGCGCATATTGGCTTCTGCATCAATGAGAACCGTCGGCTCATAGAATGTGCCGCCAAGGGCGTGGCGATTGCCGCCGGTTCCGATTTTTGCGCCTTTCTCCAACGCGTCGGAAACGTGACCTTCCACTTTCTCCAGAGCCGCCTTGTCTATCAGCGGCCCGATCTGGGACCCGTCCTCGGTGCCATAGCCGACTTTGAGCTTGGCAACGGCGGCAGACAGTTTCTGGGTAAATACGGCGTATACAGAGTTTTGCACCAGAATACGGTTCGTGCACACACAGGTCTGGCCGGTGTTGCGATATTTTGAGGCGATGGCTCCTTCCACCGCGCGGTCAATGTCGGCGTCGTCAAAAACGATAAACGGCGCGTTGCCGCCGAGCTCCATTGATGTTTTTTTCACCGTGCGGGCAGACTGCTCCATGAGAAGCTTTCCAACCGCAGTCGAGCCGGTGAAGGTCACGACCCGCACATCATCATGGGAGGTGTAAACACCTCCAATTTCTACTTCATTGCCGGTGACAACGTTGAAGCACCCTTTGGGAATGCCTGCGCGCTCGGCCAACTCACACAGCGCCAAAGCAGACAATGGTGTCTGCGGGGCGGGTTTGCATACGACGGTGCAGCCTGCTGCCAATGCCGGTGCGACTTTGCGCAGGATCATTGCGTTGGGGAAGTTCCATGGTGTGATCGCCGCCACCACACCTATGGGTTGCTTGGCAACCACGATGCGCCGATCACCAAAATGCGCCGGCACAGTGTCGCCATAGACCCGCTTGGCTTCCTCGGCGTAAAACTCGGTGAATGCAGCCCCATAGCGTATTTCGGCCAAGGCTTCAGGCAGTGGCTTGCCCTGTTCGAGCGTCAAAAGCAGCGCAAGATCGTCTTCATGCTCTGTCATCAGGTCGAACCAGCGACGGACAATCTGCGAACGTTCCTTGGCGGTGCGCTTCGACCACAGGACAAATGCCGCCTGCGCCGCTTCGACCGAGCTGGTTGCCTCCGCTCGCCCAAGATTCGGCACCTGAGCAACAAGGTCTCCATTTGCAGGATTTGTGACATCGGTCATGGCACCCGCCTCATGGCGGCACCATTCGCCATTGATGTAAGCGTCCTGGCGAAAAAGGCCTTCATCTTTCAGGCCTGTCGGCGCGTCTACCATGCCTTGTCTCCCCCATAGTATGCCTCAACCTGGTGACGGCTGGGCACTTGCTGTTGACTGCGTTTCTACCGGTTGAAGCCTCCCGGTGCAAAGCCAACTGACGACGTGTTCGCCAGACTTAAATCGAGGCTTGGCGAATCCACTACCCGGCGCTGATAATGAAACTGAAAAATCAGCTGCCTTGTCACCTCACCATCCATGTAACACCCAAGCGAGAAATCTGTTGTGAGCCCGGCCGCTTCTCCGTTTTCCGGCAGCTACCACGAGGCGCGCGAGAAGTTCATTCTTGCGGCATCCAATGCTGCCGCTCACGTTGCGGCCATTGAACATCCCCTCACCGGCCCGGCGGGCGAAACCCTGGCCATTGATGTCGGCTGGCTGGGGCCAGAAGACGCATCCACCGTATTGCTTTGTCTCAGTGGAGTTCATGGTGCGGAAGGGTATGCAGGGTCAGCAGCACAGATCGCCTGGTTAAACAGCGCTGCACCGCAGAACCTGCCGCGGGATACCGCTGTTCTCCTGGTGCATGGGGTCAACCCTTGGGGTTTTGCCTATGGTTTGCGCGGTACCGAGGACAACATCGACATAAACCGCAACTGGCTAGACCATTCCCGGCCCCATCCCGCGAACCCGCTTTACGAGCAGATACATGCCGTTCTGTGCCCCGATGACCTTTCAGCAAACAGTGTCGACGCCATGCTCGAAGCAGGCGGCCGGTTCGTCGAGCAACATGGGCAATGGGCGCTGGAAGATGCGATCAGTCGGGGACAATACACACATGCCGACGGTTATCACTTCGGCGGCACTTCCCTTTCATGGTCCACGCAACACCTCCAGCGCATTGTGGCCACCTACCTTGGCCATGCGAAAAAAGTTGCCTATGTCGACTTTCATTCCGGGCCTGTCGGTGACGGTGAAACCATTTTTCTTTGTTTCAGTGAGCCGACCAGCGCTGCGCACAAGCGGGCCGGCTTATGGTGGGGTCAAGATGCCCTCATGCCTGCCAATGTCGAAAAACAGTGGGGCTCGCGGCGCCCGACGCGCCACGGCATTGTCTTCTGGGGGCTGGAGCAACTGCTGAAGGACCAGGCCGACATCACTGGTGCTGTCGTTGAATTTTGCTCTGCAAAATCCCGCTCTGATGTGCGGTATGTCATGCGGGTTCCAATGGTGGAGCGTTGGATGCGCTTTGTGGGTGGTCTGGATGCCCCTGAGGCACCGGGATATCTGCAGGAAATTCGTGAAAACTACGCGCCGCAGCGGGGTAGATGGGAACGCAAAGTGGCTGCGGGCGGAGTTGATGTGCTCAACAAAGCCATCACGGGAGCCGGCAATTGGTCCGCTGACTGAGCGCATTGCGGTCCCACGCGGTAAAAGGCCACGCCATATCCACATTGCCTAGACGTTACTGTCATGGCACATGCAGACCATGACAGTTACACCAACAATCCTCTTCGATCTTGATGGCACCCTGGCAGACACAGCGCTGGACCTGACAGAAACCATGAATGTGGTTCTCGCAAGGCATGGACGCGCCCGTGTTCCCCATGAGCGGGTCCGTGAAATGGTTGGCGGCGGCGCGCGAAAAATCATGGAGCGCGGTTTTGCCTATACAGGCGAACCAGCCAGCGAAGACTTGCTGGATCAGCTGTTTGCGGAGTTTCTCGACTACTATGGAGACCATCTCGCTGATCACACGCAGATATTTGATGGTCTTGTGCCAGCCCTCGAGACCCTTGAGCAACGCGGTTACAAACTCGGCGTTGTGACAAACAAGGTCGAGGGACTATCGCTGGAAGTCATCAAGTTGCTTGGGCTTGATACATTCTTCCCGGTCCTGATTGGGGGCGACACCCTGCCGGTCCGCAAACCGGACCCCACGCCGATCTTTGAGGCCGTGTCGCGGCTCAAGGGAGATCGTGCATGCACTGTCATGGTGGGTGACAGTCCCTTCGACATAGATGCTGCAAAAAACGCTGGCGTCGGATCAATCGCCGTTTCTTTCGGCTACACGCACGTTCCCCCGGGCGAAATGGGTGCGGACCGTCTGATTGACCACTATGACGAATTCCTGCCCGCGCTGGACAGTCTTCTCGGCGAACTGCAATCGGCCCGATAGCGAGGCAGATTGCCTTGCTTGACTTTGCCTGACCACAAATCTAGAACGCCTTTCCCTGCGGGCGGGTTGAGCAATTTGCTCACTTTCCGTCACACAAGAGAACGTTGAATGTCGGGCGCGTAGCTCAGTGGGAGAGCACTGTGTTCACACCGCAGGGGTCGCTGGTTCAATCCCAGCCGCGCCCACCATTCAACACACTGACCGCAGGCATGGCTTAGCGCTTGAAGAAGCCGCCGATCACATCATCCAGCATCGAGCCGTCACCATCGCGATCAAGCGCTGAAGTCAACAAATCGGCTGCCTTGCTTCCTCCCGATTTGCTCCCGCCGCCGGTGATGCTGTCCATTACGCCGCCGACCAACGACCCGAGGCTGCCTGAATCAGCTTCGCCCTCATAGGCTCGCCCCCCGCCAGCCTGCTTGCTAAGTGCGCCCATGACCATGCTGGCAACAACGGGGAGCATTTTCTTCAGAACATCATCGCTGATGCCCGTCTTTGCTGATGCACGGGCGGCAAGCTGACGGCTAACATCTTTGGATCCAAGGACATGGCCAAGAATACCATTGCCTTCCTCGACGGCCTGCGACGACGCCACTTTCGCAGGGTTATCCAGATACTGATCATGGCTGCCCCCCGCCAGTGCGCCCATCAGTGACGCGAGACCGCCTTCCTGCGCTGTATTGCGCTTTACGCCAGCTGTGAGTGCTGGCACCAAAGCGCTAAGAGCGTTTTTCGTCTGGCTGCTGTCCAGGCCAAACTGCCGTGCCAAGACGTCGGTGGACTGACCCTGCTGGGCTTCCATCAGTATGTTCATCAGGCTCATCGCTTATTGACCTTTCGTCGCCGGTTGTCTCGAACCCTATCGGGCTTTCAGGAGATAAGCTGTAAGGCTGACAGCGTCTCCTCGTGAATAATTCAGACCACTGACAGTCAATTTACGTGTGGGAGTGATGCCAAGCCTGGCAGCCTCCTGAAAGAATGCGGCTTCCTCGCGCATTTCCACAAGCGCTATTTCAGCTTCACCCTGGGCAAGTGCTCCTGCCGCTGCCACGCCATCTGTCAGACGGGTTTCCGTACCAAGAGCAAATACGAGGCTCGGTTCCGAGAAACCGGCGGACACGACGCGCAGGCCGGTGAGCCCATTTTCTTCCAATGCCTGCGCGGTGCGGTCTGCAACCCACAAAGGATCCACGCGCGGGCGCGCAAATTCAAGCAGCGCCACGGAAAAAGCAATGCCGGTGACAGCGATCGCCAGGACAACGCCAGACGCCCGCGCTCGCCATGCCTGTGCAAGTACCTGCACAGCCATCGCAGCAAAAATGCCGGCGCCGACGACCGGCCACGGCCCGGGCTCCACAGCCGTGCCTTCAGGCAACAACACAGGCAGCGCAACAATGGCCACAGCCAGGATGGTCGCCACCACCCCCCATACCACGATGTTTGTGCGCGCCAATCTGGTTCTGAGCAGTTGCGGGTGCCTCAGGGCCGCCGCAAGCAAAGCGGCCACTATGATGGCCAGCGCCGGGTAAACTGGCAGCACATAATGCGGCAATTTGGTTGGAACGATTTCAAACACAATCCAGTTCGGGATGATCCAGGCGGCGAGGAACATAACAGCTGCTGATCGCCGCTCTCCCCATGCCTTCGTGATCGCCGGTATCAACATCAGATTTGCAGGGAAAAATGTCAGCAGCAGTAGCAGGGTGTAGTACCCAAAGGGCGCGCCGTGGCTTTCCTGCCCGCCCGCAAGCTTGGGTAGAAAGTCTCCGCCCACAGCTTCACCAAAAAAAGACCCATTGGTGGAAAACCAGACACTGGCAGCCCACGGGACAGTAAGCACCAGGACCAGCAATCCGCCGCGCACGGGGCGCAGCAAAAAGACCCATTTGATCTCGCGGGTCGCAATCACCAGTGCGGCAAGCGTCAGGCCACTGATCATCGGCGCAATTGGTCCCTTGAGAAGGATGCCAACTGACATTGCCACCCAAAACAGCACAGCGTTGCCGAGCCCCGGATCCAATCGCGACGGTTCCCGTGCCAACCAAACACGTGCGAGAGAAAGCTGAGCGACCATGATCGATGCTGCGAGCGCGGCATCTGTTTTTGCAATATTTGCCTCTGCAACCAGCACCACCGACGTGGCGATGAGTGTGCCAGCCATCAATCCCGCACGCGGCCCGTAAAACAACGCAGCCAGACGCCAGGTCAGAAGAACTGTGAGAATGGCTGCGACGAATGACGGGATGCGGAAAGCCCAGATTCCAGGATGACCATTGGGGTCGTTCAGGCCCGCGAGACTGGCCACGCCTGACGTGGCTGCCTGCGCCCAATAGATCGCCACAGGCTTCTTGGCACGCAAGTCGTCCTGAAAATGCGGCACCATGTAGTCGCCGGTTTCATGCATCTGCACGGTTGCCTGCGCAAAGCGTGCCTCGTCGCGATCCAGCGCGGGAAGTGTGAACAGGCCTGGCAGATAAAGCGCAAGGCACAGCAGCAAAAGAGCCGTGACCGGTCGTTTCTCAACAGCATTGAAGAAAGGCATGGGCGGGCGCTTTTCAGACAGGTGTCACGCAGATGAACTATGGGGCACTTAATGCCCTCATTTTGGCGGCAAAGCCACCTCTTCCAAGGACGGAAGGGCGGCATCAGGGTCAGTAATCCAAGCCTTAATATCCTCGTAGACTGTTTCGCGCTGAAGGTCTCGCAGCAGCATGTGCCACCCGTTTTGATACCGCACGAAGCGTTTTGGGCCGGGAAGCTGGGCTATGACGGCCTCAACCGGTGCCGCTGGCACAATTTCATCTTTTTCACCAAACAGAATCAGGGTTGGATTATCAACCTGAGCTGCCGCCTCAAAGGCGTCATCCATGAGGGTAACAAGACCATAAATCGCGTCCACCCGCGTTTCGCGGATCATGCGTTTGTCGCGGCTCAAGGCACGTAGCATCTCGATGTTGTCTGATGGCCACAGGCGCAGCCCCTCGCCTGTCAGGTAGTACCATGGTGCGACATGCGCCACCGTCCACAAGGTGGCCCGGTAAACAGGATTGAGTTGAGACCACCCCCAAAAAGCAGGGCCGGAGAGAACAAGCCCCTCAATGGGCAGATCGTGACGTGACGCTGCAACAGTTGAAACTGCTCCTCCCATGCTCACCCCAAGGAGGTAGATGGGCGTCTGTGGAGCCTGCCTGTGGACGGCTTGCACAAGCGTCGCCACATCATCTGCCAATGCATCCGTGCCCGCCCAGCGCCCGCGATTGGGTGTGTTGCCGAAGCCACGCTGATCAAGGGCGATGAGTGTGACTCCGCGATCAGCAAACCATGGACCCGCCATATGAAATGCGTTCGCGTAGTCGTTAAATCCGTGTACCGCGACAATGATCGCTCGAGGGTCGTCGGCAACGTAACGACGCAAGGCAATCTCTCGCCCGTCGGCTGTTATCAGTTCGTCGGGTTTCAGGACGGGATCAGCGATCGCCGGTCCAGGCAAATCAAGGCGAGGTGCGCAGGCGGCAAGCCCAATCATCAACGCTGCAAAAAGACCGTTGGCGCGCATGACTCAGACTCGCTTTGCGACTTCCGCCCGCAACACGGGCAGGACATCCGCTTCAAACCAGGGGTTTTTCTTCAGCCATGTATTGTTGCGCCATGAGGGGTGTGGGAGCGTGATTGCAGACGGCATGTACTCGCGCCATGCGGCCACTGTTTCAGTCACTGTTTTTTTGCGCTCTGTGCCCAGATGCCATGCCTGTGCGTATGTGCCGATAATGATGGTGAAGTCGATTTTTCCAAGCGTCTCAAACAGCTGCTTTCGCCATAGTTTTGCACACCGTTTGAGCGGCGGCTTGTCGCCGCCCTTGGCATCCAGCCCGGGAAAGCAAAATCCCATGGGGACAATCGCAATACGGCTTTCGTCATAAAAGGTGTCTCGATCAATACCCAGCCAATCCCGCAAACGGTCGCCGGACGGGTCATCAAATGGTATGCCGCTCGCATGCACCCGGGTTCCCGGTGCCTGGCCGACGATGCAAATGCGCGCGCTGGTGCTGGCGCGCAGAACCGGCCTGGGATCATGGGGCAGATCGTCCGCGCACGCCGTACATGCGCGGATGTCCTTCAACAGATTCTGAACAGCGGCCTCATCAGCCATACAGATCAGCCTGCTTCACGCAGCATGTTGCGTGCAATCACAACCTGCTGAATCTGGCTGGTGCCCTCATAGAGCCGGAAAATGCGGACATCGCGGTAAAGCCGCTCAATGCCATAGTCGGTGATGTAGCCTGCGCCGCCATAAATCTGCACCGCACGGTCCGCGACGCGGCCGACCATCTCGGAGCAGAAATACTTGGAGCACGACGCTTCGGTGCCAATGTCTTCACCGGCGTCACGACGCTTTGCGGCGTCCATTACCATGCAGCGTCCGGCGTAAGCTTCCGTCTTAGAATCCGCCAGCATGCCCTGCACCAACTGAAACTCGCCAATGGGCTGGCCGAACTGTTTGCGCTCAGACGCATATTCCACGCAGTCGGCAATCAGACGTTCAGCGACGCCGACACACACAGCAGATATGTGAAGACGCCCGCGTTCGAGAATTTGCATGGCATTGATGAAACCCATGCCTTCATCGCCAAGGCGAAGACGCGCTGGTACGCGGACATTGTCAAAGTTGATGTCACAGATGTGCGCGCCCTGCTGACCCATTTTCTTCTCCGGCTTCCCCAGAGAAATGCCCGGCAGGTCGGAGGGCACGATGAAGGACGATACGCCCTTGGCGCCCTTCACGTCCGGATTGGTCCGGGCCATCAGCGTAAAGATATGTGCCTTGTTGGCATTGGTGATGTAGCGCTTGGTGCCGTTGATGACGTATTCGTCGCCGTCGCGAATGGCTGTGCACCTCACCGAACCGGCATCAGAGCCAGCCTCAGGCTCCGTCAGCGCAAAACTTGCAATGATTTCGCCGGATGCCAGCCCAGGGAGCCATTCCTGTTTTTGTTCATCTGACCCGAACATCACAATGCCCTGGCTGCCAATGCCGACATTTGTTCCGAATACAGAGCGGAAGGCCGGAGACGTGCGACCCATTTCAAACATGGTCAGGCACTCGTCTTCCATGGACAGGCCAAGGCCGCCGAATTCCTCCGGGATCGCCAATCCAAAGAGGCCCAACTCTTTCATTTCCTGAATGATGTCATCAGGCACCGCATCATTTTCAGCCACCTGATCTTCCAGTGGGCGCAATCGTTCACGCACGAAGCGGGACACGGAATCAAGGAGCTGTTGGCGGGTTTCTGCGTCGAGAGACATGATCGGGGAACCTTCCGGCGGACGTATGGTGAATTAGGCAGAGCATTGCGTTCGGCGGGAGAGTATCTATCGCCCCACCGCACGTCAAAACGCATTGCATAGCTCTGAAGCGCGTTTGCCTATCTAAAGATAGACCACGGCGGCCATCAGGCGATCCACATGCTCGCCGGTCTCGGTAAAGGGAAGATAGATGGCTTCAAAGTCTCGATACCCCTTGCCTATGATGGCCAGGGTACCCCCAGCAGCCACGGGAGCCTTCTGGGCACAGATGCTGCGATAGAAGCCCATCATGACTTCAGAGTAGCTTTCGCCGAAGCCGGAGAGGTCTGACACAAGGGTGCCGGTCAGATTGGCATCATGGGTTTCAGCGCTGTGCCCACCGATCAACCGATACCGGAAATCCTGAGGTACCGCTGCGTCATCCAGCGTGCCATCGGGCCAGATCACATCAATCAGCACGATGTTTGGCAGCAATTCTCGCAACACTGCCGGGTCTATCAGATGTGCATGTGGCAGCGATCCCTGGCTTGCGTTCGATTGCCAGAATGCAAGGGCGCTCTTGGTTTGGGCCTGCTCCAATGCATCCACCGGCTTGATACGCGCCGGGGTTGACGTGGATTCATCAGATTTGGACTTTCCGTCTGGCAAACATCACCTGCACGCAAAATTCGGACATCTTGGTTGGCTGCCCTGCCCTCTGTGATATGACAGCCGCCATTGAGAAAACACTAACTTGAACAAGAGAATTAGCATCATGGATTTTACACCACCGGCAGGCCTTGAAGGCTGGGAAAAGTGGGGCTCAGATGAGCCTTACGAAGATATGGCCGGTCCATTCTTCTACCAGCGCACACCCCAAGGCGTTGTGTCTGCTTTCAAGGTAGAGCCCAAGCACCTGAATGGCGGCAATGCCATCCATGGCGGCATGCTGATGACCTTTGCAGACTATGCCTTGTTCACCATCGCGCTGGATGAGTTGACCGATACACACGCTGTGACAATCGCCCTCAACGGCGAATTCACGGCCGCGGGTCCCTCCATGGGCTTTGTTTATGCATCCGGAGAAGTCGTGCGGGAGACCGGCAGCATGATTTTTGTGCGCGGAACAATAAATGCTGATGATGCCCGAACAGGACCAACACTGCTAAACTTCAGCGGCATCGTGAAGAAATTGAAAAAGCGCAGCTAATCAAATGCACCAGCCCCTGTTATCGATACTCGACCAGTCTCCTATTCGCGCCGGCGGCACTGCTGCCCAGGCGCTGGGTGACACCATCGACCTTGCCAAGCGCTGCGATGCATTGGGGTATCACCGTTACTGGGTGGCTGAGCATCACAACACCAAATCCTTCGCCGGATCAGCTCCGGAAGTCCTCATAGCGCGGCTGGCGGCGGAAACCACAACTATGCGCATCGGGTCTGGTGGCGTGATGATGCCGCACTATTCTCCGCTCAAGGTAGCAGAAACGTTTCGGCTTCTTGAGACGCTCTATCCCGGACGCATTGATCTGGGTCTGGGCAGGGCTGCCGGTGCAGAACCACGCACAACAGCTGCATTGATGCCGGGCCCCAAAGCCTATCCGCTTGAAGTGTTCCCACAGCAGGTACAACTGCTCACCCAGTTCCTTGAAGACTCAACAGGGCTTGAAGGTGAAGCTGGCGGGTTTCCAGAAGATCACCCCTATCGGGGCATTCATGCTGCTCCCATGGGACCCGGCGTCCCGGATATGTGGCTGCTTGGCTCAGGTGGCGACAGCGCCATGCATGCGGCCCAGTTCGGCTTGAGCTATTGCTACGCGCATTTTATCAATCCGGAATCGCCCGACCGTGCGTTTGAGACATATCGCAGACACTTCCGCCCCTCCCGCACGCTAAAAGCCCCGCGCGCCTCCATGGGCGTGTCGGTCATGGTGGCGGAAACAGAAGACGAAGCGCGCCGGATCTGCGCAAGCCGCAATCTTTGGGTGCTGTGGATGATGCAGGGCAAGCCGGGCCCCTTCCCGACAATCGAAGACGCACTTTCCTATCCGTACACGGATGAGGAACGAGAAATCATCAAGGGCATTGAAGCTCGAGGAATGACTGGCACGCCTGAACAGGTCAAGGATCAGCTGCTCACTTTGGCGAGTGAACATGACGTTGAAGAATTCGCTCTTGTGACAATCACCTATGATCATGTCCATCGGGTGCGGTCCTATGAGCTTCTTGCAGATGCGTTTGCTCTTGCAAAAGCCGCTTAGGACACGACACCAACCACAGCGCCGGTCATGCATGTTGCCAGTGTCCCGGCAACAAATGCTTTGCCAGCAAGGCCGATGATTTCATCGCGGCGTTCAGGAACCAGATTGGTCAACCCGCCAATCATGATTCCAACTGAGCCGGGATTTGCAAACCCACACAGCGCATAGACCATGATGAGCTGAGAGCGCTCAGACAGAGCGCCCGGTTCCAGGTTGGTAAGCGCGAGATAGGCAAGAAACTCATTCAGCACCGTTTTGATGCCCATCAGGGACCCGGCATTGCCAGTTTCACTCCATGGGATGCCCATGGCCCAGACGATGGGGGCAAACAGCCAGCCGAACACACGTTCCAGAGTCAAAGGTGCGCCAGCGACATCCGGCAGAACCCCAAGTGTAATGTCCGCAAGTGCCACCAGCGCTACAGCCACGATGAGCATTGCCGCGATAGCGAGCATCAATTGCAGTCCGCTGGTTGTTCCCTGCACGACAGCATCCATGCTGCCGCGGTACTCAAGGCTCGGCACATCATCGCCTACAGATGTGCCCTGCGTCGTCTCAGGAACCATGATGCGCGCGATGATGATGGCGGCAGGTAGTGAGATGAATGACGCTGCAATGATATGGCCAAGCGCGCCGTCAACCCGCGCGCCGATAACGCTGGCATAAAGGACCAGTACCGTGCCGGCCACCGTCGCGAGCCCGACCGACATCAATGCGAATAGCTCCGAGCGCGAAAGGCGTGCCAGATAAGGCCGGATGAGGATGGGCGCCTCGACCATGCCCATGAAAACGTTTGCGCCAGATGCCAGCCCCAGCGCACCACCGATATTTAATGTACGACGCAGGACCGCCGAAAGCGCGCCAATGACTATCGGCAAGATGCGCCAGTGCCACAGCAGGGCCGCCAATGCAGAGACCACCAGAACAATGGGAAGGGACTGAAATGCCAAGCTGAAGCCAGCGGCCGGGTTGGTCACATCAAAGGGGGCATCCCCCCCGCCGATATATCCAAAGACAAAAGATGTTCCAGCGCGTGTGGCCGCCATTAAGGCATCGACAAGCCCGTTCAGGGAGAGCATGGCCTGGTGGGCAAATGGTACGCGTAGAAACAAAAGGGCGATGACCAGTTGGGCTATCAAGCCTGCCAGGACGGTTTTCCAAGCGAAAATTTGCCGATTCTCACTCAAGCACCACGCCAACCCAACAAACACCAGCAGGCCAAAAAGGCTCTGCAGCCCCAAAAAATCCATAGATAAGGTCCCCGGATTGCCTCGCCCTTTATCAGAGGGGCGAATTTAGTCATAGGCGTTCAGCTTGACCCCACATGGCGGGCATTGCAAAACCTCCCCAGCATTTTTGCGGTGCCCGTGCCGGGTGCTGCACCCCCTCAACAACTCAGGCATATCGGCCAAAAAGAGGATCAATCAGAACATGACTATTTCGTTCGAAGGTAAGGTTGCAATCGTAACCGGTGCAGGCGGTGGCCTTGGCCGGTGTCACGCTCTTGAGCTCGCCCGTCGCGGTGCCAAGGTCGTGGTCAACGATCTTGGTGGGTCAGTGGATGGCTCAGGCGGATCATCTGAAGCGGCTGACAAGGTTGTGGAAGAAATCAAAGCCCTTGGTGCTGAAGCTATTTCCAATGGCTCAAGCGTCACTGACGACGCCGGTGTAGCAAACCTCGTCAAGCAGACGATGGACGCATTCGGACGCATCGACATTCTCATCAACAATGCCGGCATCCTGCGCGACAAAAGCTTCGCGAAGATGGACCAGAAAGACTGGGATCTGGTTGTTGATGTGCACCTTGCAGGTTCTGCCAAGGCAACCAAGGCTGTCTGGCCCATCATGAAAGAGCAGCAGTATGGCCGCATCATGATGACGTCTTCGTCCTCAGGTCTTTACGGCAACTTTGGCCAGGCCAACTACGGCGCTGCCAAGCTTGGGCTTGCTGGCCTAATGAACACGCTCAAGATTGAAGGCCAGAAGGACAACATCAAGGTCAACACGCTGGCACCTGTTGCCTTTACGCGTATGACCGAAAACCTGATGCCACCCGAAGCAGAAGCCATGCTGAAGCCGGAATTCGTATCTCCCGGTGTGATGATCCTCGTCAGCGACGATGCACCAACAGGTACCATCCTGTGCGCAGGTGCCGGCGTCTTCGCAGCCGCCCAGGTTGTGGAAGCCGATGGCGTTTATGTAGGCCGTGATAACCTGACAGCTGAGAAGGTTCTGGAAAACTGGGATCAGATCACCGACTTCTCGAACTCCAAGCCCTTCTTCATGGGTGGCGAGCAGACGGGCAAGTTCTTTGAAAAGGCCTCCGGCAAGTAAGCCAACAGCCTGATCAAGACATCAAGCAGCCGCGTGTGCCTTAGGCATGCGCGGCTGTTTTGTCTTCTGTGGCAGGGTCGTCTCCGGTGACGCGACGAATTTCAGCCTGCAGCAGTGCAGTATCAAGCGGCTTCGACACATATCCATCAAAGCCTTGTTCAAGATACGACTCGCGTTGCCCCGCCATCGCGTTTGCGGTAATCGCAAGAACTGGAATTTTGCCTCTACCACTTGGCAACTTCCGGATTTCCGCAGTCGCGGTGATGCCATCCATGACTGGCATCTGGACGTCCATCAGCACCACATCGAAGTTTCCGTACGCCACGGCATCAACGGCCTGACGCCCGTTCTCAACAATCTCATACTGATAGCCAAAACGCTCTATGAAGGCGCGCATGAGTTTCTGGTTGATGGGGTGATCATCGGCGACAAGCACACGCAGCGGCCCGTCAGCAACATCCAGGGCATCGTCAAGACTTGTCTCGGTTTTGGTGTGGACTTCCGCTTCCTCGGTCGGAACGTACGCCGCGAAAAACCGACAGGGAATTTCGACCACGAATGTCGAACCTTTGCCGACCTCACTCTCCACATGAATGGTGCCGCCCATCAGGTGAGCAAACTCCTGGCACAAGGTTAGCCCAAGCCCTGACCCACCATAGCTCCGAGAGGTGGAGGCATCTGCTTGTGTGAATTTCTCAAAAATGCGCTTCTGAGCCTCAGGAGGAATACCTGGACCAGAATCGGAAACTTCGAAGCGAAGCCGTCCGTCAGCTGGCGCAAAGACCTTCACAGCAACGAAGCCGGACGACGTGAACTTGACTGCATTGCCCACAAGGTTCGTCAGAAGCTGCTGGACCTTTCGGCTATCCAACTCAGCACGAGCCGGGACTGATGGATCGACCTCCACCTTGAATTCAAGTCCCTCATCACGCGCACGCGGTGCCCAGAGGGATTCAATACCCTCAACAATACGTCGAGGGTCTTCCTCATCTGCATCAAGGGACATCCGACCGGCTTCGATGCGAGACAGGTCGAGCGTGTCGTTGAGAAGAGCCAGCAAGTTGTCACCGGATTCCACTATTGTCTGCGCGTAGATTTGCTGCTCGTCAGAAAGATCGCCGCGCTGAAGCATCTGAGCCATTCCAAGCATGCCATTCATCGGCGTACGGATTTCGTGACTCATCATTGCCAGAAACTCAGTCTTGGCCTTGTTTGCCTGGTCTGCGCGACGTCTGTCAGCTTCGGCAGCCCGACGCGCAATTTCCAGTTCGCCAATAAGTTCATCCTTGTCCGCCTGCACAACAAAGACGCGCCTGCTCAGACGCAAATTGGCAATCGTGCTGCGTGCCACCAGCATAACCAGGACAATGGCAAGGCCCGCGAGCGCAATGTCAGCCGGCCGGTCTGCATAGAAGGCTGGGACAAAGACAATCAATAGGCCGGGTACTGCCCCGCTGGTGATTGCAATTCTCGGTATTGCACCGTTCTGATTGGTGACAACCATGAGCGAGCCAGCCCAGGCAAGCAGCACGAGCGTCGTGCACATGGGATCGTTCGTACCCATGCCGAACAGCAGACCCGGTGCCCAGATCAAAAGAGTGCCAAGCGAGGCAAGCTGCAAAATCGAGGTGCGCCGGTGCACATTGCGGACTGATGTGCGCGTGCGGCTGAGCTTCAGCCGAACAACAGAAAAAGCAATTTCTGCGATCATCACAGCGACGGCCCAGATCATGGCTTCAAAGCCGAGACCTACTGACCAGAATGCGACAGCCAGCAGGCCTGCAAAAAGAACTGAGTTGAGGAGGTCCCACCTATGCACATCAAGATAGTTCTCGACGCCGGCAATAGCTTCGTCGAGTTCAGCCTTGGTGCGAGGCTTGCCCCACAGGGCATGGCGGAATGTATCCCAGCGCGTCATGTTGGGAATTATTGACGCTGACCGGTTAAAAATTTGATGGTGTACAAACAACAAAAAAGCCGAGGCAAACTGCTGCCCCGGCTTCATTTGTTAGCGAGTGGTTAAGACTTAGAGCCCCAACACGGCCTTTGCCATGATGTTGCGCTGGATTTCGTTTGACCCAGCGTAGATCGAAGCCTTCCGCAGACTGAAGTAGTAAGGGGCTGTGACCGGCGCGTAGTCCGGACCCACCACTTCTTCGTTCTTGAGCGCAAAAGTGTCCTCAACAAAAGGCATGCCGTAATAGCCGATGCCTTCGAGAGCCAGCTCGGATATCGCCTGCTGAAGCTCGGTGCCGCGGCATTTGAGCATGGACGATTCAGGACCCGGGTTCTGCCCATTGGACATCGCTGAGAAGATGCGCAGCTCTGTAAATTCCATCGCGCGGATCTGGGTCTCGATATCATTGACCTTGGCTTTGAAGTGCGGCTGCTCGGCCAACGTCTCACCATTGATCTTGGTATCGGCAGCGATCTTTTTCACCTTGCCAAGCGACCGGTAAAGACCGGGACCATATGCATTGCCACGCTCAAACTCGAGCAGGTATTTGGCGTAAGTCCAGCCTTTGTTCTCTTCGCCGATGAGGTTCTCTTTGGGGACCTTCACGTCTTCGAAGAACACTTGATTGATTTCCTGCTTGCCTTCAGCAGGACCATCCAGTGTGACCAGAGGTTCAACCTTTACGCCTGGCGAGTGCATGTCGATCAGAAGGAACGAAATGCCGTCCTGACGCTTTTCCATCTTCTTGGTGCGTACGAGGCAGAAAATCATGTCAGCGTGCTGTGCCTGAGTCGTCCAGATCTTGGAGCCGTTGCACAGATAGTGATCGCCCTTGTCCTCAGCCTTCATTTGCAATGATGCAAGGTCAGACCCGGAGCCCGGCTCAGAATATCCCTGACACCACCACACATTGGTGGCGAGAATATCCGGTAGATATTTCTTTTTCTGCTCTTCGGAGCCGAACTTCATGATAACCGGAGCAACCATGCGGATGCCGAATGGTACTACCAGCGGCACGCCGGCAGCTGACATTTCGCTGTCATAGATGAAGTGCTGGCTTGGGGTGAAACCCGGGCCGCCATGCTCCTCCGGCCAGTGCGTCGCAGCCCAGCCTTTCTCGTGCAGTCGCTTCTGCCACATGATGTGGTCTTCCTTGTCGAGATAGCCATTCTTGGTGAGTGACATCTTGCGACGAAGGTCATCGGTGAACGCTTCTGCGATAAAGGCGCGAACCTCTTCGCGGAATGCATTGTCTTCTTTTGAAAAACTGAGATCCATGGATCAGCTCCTAATTCGTATGCTGATTATCTGACGATATCAAAAAACTGGCTGTCAGGCGCACCAGCGACGAGACCCGCAAGCTTCGGCAGGCCTTCCTTCATGTGAGGCTGCTCGCGGTGACTATCGAGCGCAGCCTGATCAGCCCATTGCTCCATCACCACAAATTGAGTGTTCCCAGCCGCATCATCCGCTCGGTTGCGGTACAGGTCATACATCCTGCATCCAGGTTCGTGGGCGTGGACGCTAGCCCGCATGGCAAGAAAAATGTCTTCAAATTCCTTTTCCTTGCCAGCCAGAACCGGGATGCGCACCACGCCGCCCAATGTGCCGTCGAGAGCCATCAACTGCCTCCTTAAAACGCAGCGGCCTAAGCAACCTGGTCCAGATAATCAAGCACCGGCGCGCCGCCCAGAACCGCGCCAAGCTTGGGTCCAGCTGCTTTGAAGTGATCTGACTCACCGTGCGCCTTGAGGGCCGCGTCGTCCTTGTAGCGCTCCATGATCACATATTTCGAAGCGTCTGCTTTGGACTTGTACACGTCATACATTTCACAGCCTGGCTCATTTGCCAGCACCTGCTCGCGAAGGCCTTTGAAGACTTCTTCGAATTCAGCTTCCTTGCCAGACTGGATGGTGAGTGTTGCAACAATGCCAACTGCGGCCATGGTGTTCTCCCTTGGGATTTGTGTTGTTTTCAAAATTGTAAATTGCGTTGCGGGGACTTTATGTCCCTGACCGTCAGGGGGCAAATCCCCATGACGGCTATTATTTGGCAAAAATGCAAAGTGGATTGGCGCAGGTGCACGGTCGGCCTGACTTATTGACCCTTGTAGGTCGGCGTCCGCTTCTCGATAAATGCGGACACGGCCTCTGCATGATCATCTGTGTGGTGCGCCAGAGCCTGCATATTGGCCGACATGTCCATGATTTGGTCAAAAGTTGTGGTCATTCCCTGACGCATCAGCCGCTTGGTCATACGCAGCACGTGGGGCGGCTGTCCGGCCATTTTGTCGGCCAGTTTTCGGGCTTCGGCCATCAAGTCTTCATGTGGCACAACGCGGCTCACGAGGCCCCACTGGCAGGCTGTTTCAGCGTCTATTACGTCACCAGTGAAGAACAGTTCCGCAGCTCGTGCGGTGCCGATCACCCGTGGAAGCAACCAGGAACCACCATCCCCCGGCACCAGACCAATTTTGAGGAAAGTCGCGCCAAAAATGGCATTGTCTGATGCAATGCGCGTATCCGCGAGACATGCGACATCATTGCCCAGACCGATAGCCGGGCCATTCACAGCCGCGATCATGGGAACTTCGAGCGACCAGAGCGATTTCACGATCCGATGAATGCCCGTGTAATACCCCCGTGCAATGTCGACGCCGGGTCCGCCGAAGCTGCCGGCCTTTTCTTTCATGGCCTTGATATTGCCACCGGCAGAGAAGGCCTTGCCGGCGCCAGTCAGAATCACGGCCCGAATATCAATATTCGCATTGATCTGTTCAGCGGCAGCGGCGAATGCAGGCCCGTCTTCTGCTTCGCCCAGAGCGTTGCGGCTGTCCGGCCGATTGATGGTCAAAGTGGCCACGTGGCCATCAACGTCGAGAAGCAGCGGCGAAGCGGTCATAGATTTTTCCTCTGGGTTTTTGCCGGAAAATTGCAGGATGCGTGCGCTCAAACGCGCGTCAGCGAAGCGGTTGTTAACACATTACAGGCATACTGACGAAGTTAGGGCAGGCTTTCGAGCACTGCCCATTTGTAAATCAATTTCCTGGAGCGACAGGTCGTGACCTTGTCCCCTACCCATATTTCGCGAAGCGCGACACGCTCGCAGCTGGATTATTTCGTCCAGAACATGGCGTCATCCGGCAAAGTCGTGCCTCTTATGATGGCCGGTGTCGCTGGTATCCTGGTTTTCTGGACGACGCCGCTGGCAGCCGCGCTTTGGTTCGTAGTGACCGCTGGTAGCTACGTGGCCTTCTACTATGTGGCAAAAGCCAAGCAGCCGCCGGCAAATCAGCCTGAGGCGTTCGAGCGATGGTCGAAGACTGTCGTTCGCCTCAATCTTTTCTCTGAACTGAGCTGGGCATCGATGGTGCTGTGGTTCTGGGTACCCGGAGACGTGCTCAACAACGCATTCCTGCTCGGCGTTATGGCCGCCCATCTGGCAATGGCTGTCGGTCATTCCTCAATCTATTTGCCATTGATGTACTCGTCCTTGTTTGTGCCTGCAGCAGCCCTGGTATTTCGGCCTGTTTTGAGCGGCGACCCCCTGCTGATGGCCGTCGGCTGTGTTGCGGCGGTCTACACCTATTTCCTCTATTCAATGGCCAAAGGCATCAACAAGACGTCGACTGACATGTTGACCTTAAGGGATGAGAAAGACGCACTCATCGCGAAGCTTGAGACGGAAAAGACAACCGCTGAACACGCGCGCACGGAAGCCGAAGAAGCGAGCCAGACAAAGTCGGCGTTCCTGGCAAGCATCAGTCACGAACTGCGCACACCCTTGAATGCCATCATCGGCTTCTCGGATGTGATGCGCGGTGAAACCTTCGGCGAACTCGGGCATGACAACTACAAGCAATATGCAGAAGACATTCACGGGAGCGGTCGCCATCTGCTCTCGTTGATCGATGACGTGCTGGATTTGGCACGTATCGAAGCTGGACGCCTGGAACTGACAGAAGAGCCCGTCGACCTCTCTGAAGTCGCCCGGGAATGCGCCCGCATGATCGAAATCCCGGCCGAGAAACGTGGCATCTCACTTGTTCTGGACGTGCCCAAGCACCATCCGCGCATCCTCGCGGACAATCGCGCGGTCCGTCAGCTTTGGCTCAATCTCATGTCCAACGCATTGAAATTTACGGATGACGGTGGGCGCCTAACTTTGTTTGCGAACATCCAGAGTGATGGTTCAATCGCCTTTGGCGTTGACGACACAGGCTGCGGAATGGATGACGATGAGCTTGCCCGTGTCATGGAAGCCTTTGCTCAAGGCAATTCCAAATCACGCACAGGCGAGCGCGGCACAGGCCTCGGCCTTGCGATCGTGAATGGCCTGGTCCACGCCCATGGTGGTTTCCTTGATCTTCAAAGCGCAGTTGGCCATGGCACGCGCGCAACAGCTGTACTCCCGCGGGCAAGGCTGATTCAAAACGAACTTCAGCCGGTGCGTGACATCGCCTAGGTGCAGGCCGGATAGCTACCAGTTCTCACCGAATGGTCTGATGATTGTATCAAAAGTCCATGTTGACCGCGGCTGATGCGCAACGCGAAAACACTCTTCAGCGATATCAACGGGCTTTGCGAAAAAATCGTCTGGCTGATCCGGCATGGCCTCACGTGCCCAGGGCACGTCAATAACCGCATCAATCGCCACATATGCTGCATGGACGCCCTTGGGACCAGCATCCCGTGCAACGCTTTCGAGTAGAATGCGTTGCGCTGCCTTGGTGGGCGCGAAGCCGGCAAAATTGGCTTTGCCACGATAAGCAGACGTGTTGCCGGTCGCCATCACAACACCCTCACCAGCCTTGATCATTGAGGGCACCACCTGCTGGCAGATGTTGAGCAATGCCATCACGTTGACCTGAAAATTACGCTCCAGAACCTCTGGTTTGATGTCGAGGAAGTTGCCAAAGGCACCCCCCACCGCGTTGTGAACAACGATGGATGGCGTGCCGAAATCTTCACTGACCGATTCTATCGTGCCTGCCAGGCCTGCGGCATCAGACACGTCGCACGCATATGCATGTGCGCCTGTCACCCTGCCCTCAATCTCACGAAGGCGGTCCTTGGATCGGGCCAGCATCGCGACTTCAAATCCTCCGACAGCAAACCTTTCTACCAGTGCAGCACCTGTTCCCGGGCCGACGCCTGTTACGAGGCAGACCTTCTTTTTCTCAGCCATTGTCTGATCCAATTCGATTGCTTCGCGTCAGTAGATACAAAAATGGCCGCTCCTGAAAGGAGCGGCCATTCTGAGTTTCTGTATTGCCAGGCCTTATGCAGCGTCGGCGTAGCGCTTGAGGTGATAATCGACGTTGCCCAGCTGGGTGTCGATCATGGTCAGGCGCTTGAAGTAGTGACCAACGCGCAATTCGTCCGTCATGCCCATGCCGCCGTGCAGCTGCACAGCCTGCTGGCCAACAAAGCGGCCTGCCTTGCCGATCTGCACCTTGGCGGCGGACGCCGCTTTCTTGCGCTCAACTTCGTCTTCACCAAGCTTCAGGTTGACCATGTAGCTGATGGACACTGACTGTTCGTGGTTCATGAACATGTCGACCATGCGGTGCTGCAGGACCTGGAACTTGCCGATCGGCATGCCGAACTGCTTGCGGGTCTTGCAATATTCAACGGTGTCATCGACCAGCATCTTCATGCAGCCACATGCTTCAGCAGCAAGAGCGGCGATGCTTTCGTCAGATACCTGCTCAACAAGCGGCAGGCCGTTGTCGACTTCGCCAATAACAGCGTCCGCACCGACCTTGACGTTTTCGAAAGTGATTTCCGACGCGCGTGAGCCATCGACGGTTGGGTAGTCACGTGTGGTGACACCGGTTGCCGATTTATCAACGATGAAGACCGTAACGCCCTTTTCGTCGCGCTGACCGCCCGACGTGCGGGCTGTGACGATGAGCTTGTCTGCCCAAGGACCACCAAGCACCACAGCCTTGTTGCCGTTGATCACAAAGCCGTCGCCATCTTTGGCGGCGGTTGTTGTGAGGTCCGCCAGGTTGTAGCGACCCTGAGGCTCTGCATATGCGAATGCCCAGATGGTTTCGCCTGCAATGATGCCTGGAATGTGCTCATCGATCTGAGCCGGCGTGCCGCGACGCAGGAAACCGCCCGCCTGCACCACTGTTGGAATAAACGGCTCGACAACGAGGCCCTTGCCGAATTCTTCCATCAGCACCATCACGTCGATGGGGCCGCCGCCAAGGCCGCCCTGCTCTTCGGAGAACGGCGCTGCAAGGAGGCCAAGCTCAGCCATCTGCTGCCAGTTCTCGCGGCTGAATCCTTCGTCGCTGGCTGTGATCTTACGGCGGGTATCAAAGTCGTACTTGTCCTGAACGAACCGTTCCACGGAGTTGCGCAGTAGGGTCTGTTCTTCGGAGAAGGAAAAATCCATTGCTCAGGCGTCCTTCCTGTTTTCAGGTTGTTTTACGCGGACCACTTGGACGCGGCCCGTCGAGTCAAAATGTGAATTCATATGATGTCTGTAGCCGGGAGGCGGTCGGACCATAAGCCCACCGCCTCCCGGAAACAAAACTGTTCGGCGTAGTGATTAGAGCCCCAGCACTGCTTTCGCAATGATGTTGCGCTGAATCTCGTTGGAACCGCCGTAAATCGACGTTTTCCGCATGTTGAAGTAGCCCTGCGAAGCACCCAGTGCGTAGTCCGGACCCGGCAGCTCGTTTGAACCTTCACCATTCGGCGCGGCGAACGGGTAGGCATAGTTGCCCACCGCTTCCACGGTCAGTTCTGTGATCCGCTGCTGGATCTCGGTACCCTTGATCTTGAGGATGGAGCTTTCCGGCCCCGGACCCTTGCCCTTGCTTTCCTGAGCCAGCGTCCGCAGCTCGGTGAATTCAAGAGACGTCAGGTCGATTTCAAGATCGGCAATCTTGCGCTTGAAGCTGTCCGTCTTGATGAGCGGCTCGCCATCCACGGTCTCAGCACCGGCAATGGTCTTGAGACGCTCAATCGCCTTCTTCGACCGTGCCACGCCGGCAATGCCGGAACGCTCGTTGCCAAGAAGGAACTTCGCATAGGTCCAGCCCTTGTTCTCTTCGCCGATCATGTTCTCAGCCGGTACACGCACGTCTTCAAGGAAGACCTCGTTCACCTCGTGGCCGCCATCAATGGTGATGATCGGGCGTACGGTGATGCCTGGCGTTTTCATGTCGATCAGGATGAAGGAGATACCTTCCTGCGCCTTCACTTCCGTGTCTGTGCGCACGAGACAGAACATCCAGTCAGCATGCTGGGCAAGTGTCGTCCAGGTCTTGCTGCCGTTGACGATATAATCGTCACCGTCACGCACGGCGCGGGTGCGCAGGCTGGCAAGGTCGGACCCTGAGCCCGGCTCTGAATAGCCCTGGCACCACCAGTCTTCACCGGAGAGGATGCGCGGCAGATACTTCGCCTTCTGCTCTTCGTTGCCGTAGTTGAAAATCACGGGGCCAACCATGGAGAGCCCGAATGGCAGCAGCGGAGATGTTTCCGCGCGGGCATTCTCTTCACCCCAGATGTAGCGCTGGGTGACGTTCCACTCGGTGCCGCCATATTCTTTTGGCCAGTGAGGAGCGACCCAACCTTTCTTGTGAAGCACCTTGTGCCAGGCAAGGATGTCTTCCTTGCTCATGTCCTGCCGTGATTTCTTTTCACGCAGGTATTCCGGGTAGTTTTCCTTGATGAACTCGCGAACTTCGTCGCGAAATGCCAGGTCTTCCGGGCTGAACTCAATATCCATGATACTCCCTCCAGGGCGCAGTGAGGCCGACCGTCCGCATTGAGGTTGCGGCCGCACCCATATGTCAAAAAGTGAACACGCGTCACCGTTGCGGGGATATTAGCTCCGATTGTGCGTGTTTCAAGAAAACTGACTCCCCTGCGCCTGTGTGGCGCATCCACCACCACCCCGCTAGGGTCACCTTGACGCGACGTTTTCTGTGATGCCAATTCATCACATAACTTACAATTATGTCGGTAATAGCCTTTGATGATGTCTGACTGCAAGCTATGAGCGATCCCTACCACGCCGCAGATGACGCTTGGACCATCAAAGCCTGGTGGCAGGATTTGCACTCGGCGGCCGCCACTCTGACCCGCCTGCCGCTCCCTCATCCACCTGCTGCCATGGCATTGGACCCACGGGTACGCCGGGCCTATCCCGTGATCGGCACCCTGATTGGGCTGGCAGCCGGTGGCGTGTTTTTCGCAGCACACGATGTAGGCCTGCCGCTAGCGGTTTGCACGGTTTTGAGTGTGGCGGCTCTTATTCTTATCGGTGGGCACATGGATGATCATGGGCAGCGCGCAGCCGGTCCTCTCCTCGTTGCTACGATGATCAAGCTTGCGGCGATCTATGTTATTGGCAATCCATCCACGCCGGATGGCGGGCCTCACATGGTGGTCGTCTCGCTTGCGGCGGCAGGTGCTCTTTCGCATGCCGCAGCGATTCTTTTTGAGCCCAATCCTCCAGAAGACGACGAAGATGCTGAAACTGGCGTGATGCCGACGCCAACCAATGTAGATCCAAAAGTTGTGATCCTGCCGCCGGACGGCACCGAAATTTCTGAAGAAGATATGGATGAGGGGAATGGTCGCGAGCTGGGCCCTGCCACCACCGCAATTATCATTGCCTTGCTTGTCGCGCTCTTTGCTCTTGGCATTCTGCCTGGTGCAGCGGCGGTTGGAGGGGCTGCCATTGGAGCCTGGGGAGCACCGCGCATGCTGGCGCGGGAGATTGAATCAGAGGTGCTGCCGCTGCCCCTGGCCTTGCAGCAATCAGGCGAGGTTTGGGCGCTGCTTGCTCTCGCCATCCTCATGAGCATCTGAGGCTTCAGCCAACGGATCAGGATGCAGTATCCGCCCTTCAGTAAGGGCGCCAAGCCAATCAAGGCCCTGTCTCAGACGCACCACCTCGCCGATGCAAATGATTGCAGGTGCCTCCATGCCAGCTGCTGCAACATCAGCAGCTGCACGGGCCAGTGTGGTTTCCAAGACCCGCTGATCGGGAGTTGAGGCATTGCTGACGACCGCAACCGGGTCCGTTGGCGCGCGTCCAGCCTCCAGGAATCGTTCCGCAATGACACCCAAGTGTTTCATGGCCATATACAGGACGATCACAGGTGACCCCTTGCCGATCGCCTGCCAGTCCATGCCATCCGGCACGTCGCCTGCCGCGCTGTGTCCCGTTACGAAGGTCACAACCTGATTGGTTTCCCGGTGTGTGACTGGAATCCCGGCATAGGCCAGGCCACCGGTGCCCGCGCTGACCCCAGGGATCACCCGAAATGGAATTTTCGCGCCGACCAGCGCCAGCGCCTCTTCGCCACCGCGCCCGAAAACAAACGGGTCACCGCCTTTAAGGCGCAGCACGCGCTTGCCTTCCCGCGCGAGCTCAATCAATCGATCTGAGATATCGCGTTGCTTGGGGCTGGGCTTGCCGCCACGCTTACCAGCAAAAACCAGCTCAGCCGTCGGTTTGGCCAATGCCAAAATGCGATTATCCACCAACGCGTCATATACAACGGCATCAGCTTCCGCGAGCCCATGCACCGTATGCAGGGTCAGCAATCCGGGATCACCTGGCCCTGCGCCTGCAAGCCAAACCCAGCCAGCCTCAAAGACCGGCAGGCCAAAGCGCTGCCGCATCTCGCCTGGCAAAACGCCGGCGGCTGGTCTCATCTGGGTAGGCCCACTTGTCAAAACGACACCTTAAACACACAAAAATCACGTGATACTATTTGTATCACAGTGTCAGACAGATAATAACTTGCGCTGATTGCTCCAAGTAAAATCGTAGTCTTTTGCTCATACTCTTGCCCACATTTATAGGCGATAGATGAACCTGTATGACCGGCCTCTTTGGGAGTGAAGAGATGTATCGCAATCAGTGGACCTGGATCGGTCTCGGCGGTTTGGCGATCAGCGCCGTTGTTCTGCTGCTGGTGGTGATGAACCCGGGCAGCCTGAATGACGAAAACGACCAGATGCGGCTGGTCTATCTTGTCCTTCTTCTGACGCTGGTTGGGTCATCCGTGATTGTCGGTTGGCGTGAGCGCGCTGGCCTCGCGCTCAAGCAGGCGCTTGTCTGGATCGCCATCGGCATTGTGCTGGTGGCCGCCTACTCCCTTCAAAACGAGTTCAAGATGCTGGGCCAAAGGCTCATGGGAGAAATTGTTCCTTCAAGTCCGGTTGAACAGAGCAATGGTGAAGTTTCTCTGCGCGCAAGCCGTGATGGTCACTTCCATGTTCAGGCATTGATCAACGGGACGAGCGTGAAACTGCTTGTGGATACCGGCGCGAGCGACGTGGCACTTTCAGCCTCGGATGCAGCCCGCTTGGGCGTCGACATATCGACGCTCAGATTTGACCGCCTGTACAACACAGCCAATGGCACCGTCCCTGGAGCACGCGTTGTGCTGGACGAAGTAAAGGTTGGCTCACTGACTGTCCGCAACGTGGATGCCTCTATCACCAAAGGGGATGGTCTGTCCCAGTCACTGCTTGGCATGTCTTTCCTGAGGGAACTAAGTGCAGTGCAATTTGATGGTGACCGTCTCATTCTGCGGCAGTAGGCAGATCAAAACGCGCGAAAAACAGCCGATGCGCCTTGGCATGCTGCGTGCTACTCCCTAGTCAACCACATTGCGTTTACCAGCCATACGAGGCCTGACCATGCTGCCCACTCCTCGCGCAGATATCGCGCCAAATACGCTCGACTATGAGAATGTTCCTCTCGTCGCCCCACAGGGGTTTCGGGAATACGACGCCCGTTGGCTGTTTGAAAAAGAAATCAACCTGTTGGGGGTACAGGCCCTCGGTCTTGGTCTTGGGACTTTGATCCACGAGCTCGGTGTCAAACCTGAAATTGCTGTTGGGCATGACTACCGCTCCTACTCCACAAGCATCAAGCAGGCGCTCATCACCGGTCTGCTTACGGCTGGTGTCAAAGTCCACGACATCGGCCTTGCGCTATCGCCCGTCGCGTATTTTTCACAATTTGCGTTGGACGTTCCATGCGTCGCGATGGTTACAGCCAGCCACAATGAGAACGGGTGGACCGGTGTGAAAATGGGTGCCAACCGTCCACTCACATTTGGCCCGGATGAAATGAGCCGTCTCAAGGAAATCGTGCTGGGCGGTGAGGGCAAATCCCGCGATGGTGGCGGCTATGCATATGTTGACGACATGCGGGACCGTTACATTGCAGATATGACAGATCGTCCAAAACTCAAGCGGAAGCTCAAAGTGGTTGCAGCGTGTGGCAATGGCACTGCGGGTGCCTTCATGCCCGATGTGCTGAAGGCGACCGGGGCGGAAATCATCCCTCTTGATTGCGAACTCGACCACACTTTCCCACGCTACAATCCGAACCCGGAAGACATGGAGATGCTTCATGCATTGCGCGATGCGGTGCTGGAGCATAAAGCAGATGTGGGGCTCGCATTTGATGGTGACGGAGACCGGTGCGGCGTAGTGGACAACACTGGTGAGGAAATCTTCGCGGACAAGGTTGGCGTCATGCTCGCGCGAGATCTTGCGCAACAGCACCCGAACGCGAAATTCGTTGTGGATGTGAAATCGACCGGCCTGTTTCTCACCGATCCCGTGTTGCAGAAACTTGGCGCAACGACCGACTACTGGAAGACCGGCCACTCTTACATCAAACGCCGCAGCCATGAGCTTGGCGCTCTGGTAGGCTTTGAAAAATCCGGCCACTATTTCTTCAACACCCCTATCGGGCGTGGCTATGACGACGGCTGTGTTGCTGCCCTTGCAGTGCTGGACATGCTGGAGCGTGCTCCCGACAGAAGCATGGCTGACCTCAAGAATGATCTCCCCAAGACATGGGGCTCGCCCACCATGTCGCCCCATTGTCCCGATGACAAAAAGTATGGCGTTGTCGACAAAGTGGTTGCGCACTACACAGCCAAATTTGTGGCGGGCGAAACATTGATGGGCCAGAAAATTCGTGACGTCGTCACGGTCAATGGCATTCGCCTGACACTGGAAGATGGCACCTGGGGTCTGGTACGCGCCTCATCGAACAAGCCAGGCTTGGTCGTTGTCGTGGAAAGCCCCGCATCCGAAGAAAATCTGCGTGCCATGTTTGAAGAGATCGATGGGGTGCTGTCTCAGCATCCTGAAGTCGGCGAATATGATCAGAAGCTTTGACCCATGAGCATAGTTCCTGACGGGTGGAAGCCCATCCATACATTCGACTACGACACCTTCGAGAAACTCGCCGGGCCGATCTACAAGCCTCCTCAACAGGTGGACGGCCAACAGCGCTATGGCTTTCTGGTCGAAAAACGTCACTGCAATCCGTATGGCATGCTTCATGGCGGCATGCTGTCCACGGTTGCGGATACGCTGCTGGGGTCGGTTGTCTTTCACGCCACAGGTGGCGTCCCCATTGCGACCATCTACCTGAATACAGAATTCATCGCCGGCGCCCGTGAAGGCGACTGGGTGGAAGGCAATGCCACCCTTCGCAAGAAGGGGCGACGCATCGTCTTCACGCAGGGAGATTTCTATGTGGGCGACAAGCTGATTGCGACCTCTGCCGGAGCATGGGCAATCATCGGCGCTTAGCCAACAAGAACACCGTAGAGCATCCGAATTGCCACCAACGCCAGGAAGGCCGCGAAGCCTCGCTTGAGTGTCTTTTGCAGCAATTTATGTGCGAGGCGCGCCCCAACCGGGGCCATCAGGATTGTAGCCGGCACGATGCAAGCAAACGCAATCAGGTTCACGTAGCCTATCGAGCCCGGAGGTGTGCCTGCCTCGTTCCATCCGCTGGCGATAAAGCCAAGCGTTGCCGGCACAGCGATGATGAGGCCAAGCCCCGCGCTCGTCGCTACCGCCTGATGGATCGTACGTCCACACAGCGTCATGACTGTGTTGCCGAAAGTGCCGCCGCCGATCCCCATCAATGTCGACAGAAATCCTATGATACCACCAATGGCATCGCGTCCCGGCCGGCCGGGAATGTCGTCGGCCAGTTTCCAGCTTGATTTTGCAAACGCCATATTGGCTGCCACCACCAATGCGATGACACCAAAAATGAGCGTCAACGCGGTGCCATCGATCATGTCCGCGACAGCAGTACCCGTCAACACGCCAGCTACAATCGGGAGAATCCAGCTCTTGAGGAGCGGGACATCCACGGCACCGGAGTTGAGATGACTGCGGAAAGATCGAATGGACGTGACGATGATCGTCGCGAGTGACGTGCCAACCGCAACATGCATCTTAACGGCTTCAGGAATTTCAAATGCCGTGAAGACGTAAAACAGCACCGGCACAATGACGATGCCACCGCCCACACCGAACAACCCGGCGACAAGACCTGCGAGCAGGCCTGCCGCAACCAGAGCTGAGACAAAGATCAGAAGAACTGAAAAATCGATACCGGCAAAATCCATGATGGGCGCTATCTACACGTCGTCAGCCGCATACGCACGTTCTTTTCTCTGTGCCACACCATCATCCGGATCAGGAACAAGCTGCGCCCCTGCGACAAGGACTTCCGGTCCCGCGCCTTTCTTGTGCATGTTCTCTGAGAGGTAGCGCCGGAAGGCCCTGGCGCCGGCTGCGCCGTGGAACAGCCCGATCACGTGCCGGGCCATCGAATTAAGCCGGGCACCGGCTGACAGCTCGGTTTCGACATATGGCAGAAATCTCTCCAGCACCTGGTGCCGGCTTGGAAGGGCGGCCTTGCTGCCAAAAATCCGCGAATCAACTGCCGCAAGCACATATGGCTCGTTGTAGGCCGTACGTCCCATCATCACTCCATCCATGTGGGTGAGATGCTCTTCGGCTTCTTCAATGGATTGTACGCCGCCGTTTATGCTTATGGGCCAGTCGGGGTGTTCCGCCTTCAACTCGTAGACAAGCGGGTAGTCCAGCGGCGGCACGTCACGGTTCTGCTTGGGGGACAGACCATCAAGCCATGCCATGCGCGCATGGACGATGAGTGCATCTGCCCCAGCTGCCCGCATAGTTCGGGCGAATGCCGGCAACACATCCGCAGGCACCTGATCGTCGACACCTATGCGGCATTTCACCGTTACCGGAATATCGACTTCGTTCTTCATCGCCTCCACACACCGCGCCACAAGGTCTGGCTCACGCATGAGGCACGCTCCGAAGCTGCCAGATTGCACCCGGTCAGAGGGGCAGCCGACATTGAGATTGATTTCGTCATAGGCCAGGTCAGCGCCAATTCGAGCGGCCTGTGCGAGCTCTGCAGGATCTGAACTGCCGAGTTGTAGAGCCACCGGATGCTCTACCGGCGAATAGCCAAGCAGATAGCCACGATCTCCATTTACCACCGCAGCCGCCGTTACCATTTCCGTGTAGAGGCGGGCGTGCTTCGTCATGCAGCGGTGGAACACGCGGCAGTGACGGTCTGTCCACTCCATCATGGGAGCGACGCTAAATCGGTGATCAACTTTGGCCATTCAACGGCTATGCCCAAACAAGATGCCAGTTCGCACATTCGCGCGGGTCCTGCAGACCGCGGCAGCATTGATTAAAATAGCGCAGGCTGTTCCGGTTATAACCGGAACAGCCTGCGCAAGATCGTGATCGCTATTTAAAGCAAGTCACCGCCGGCTGCAGCAGCTGTTGTGCCATCATTTTTGAAGGCGCGGATGACGTTCTTGCCGGTGATCCATTTGTGCACTTCATCAGGACCATCTACCAGACGCTGGGACCGGATGTCCGTGTACCAACCTGCCAATGGCGTGTCCGTGCTGTAACCCAGGGCACCGTGAAGCTGGATCGCGGTATCCACCACCTTGTGCACCATGTTGGCGAGGAAGACCTTGGCAATCCCGTTTTCCTGACGGATATCCAGGCCGTTTTCTGCCTTGTATGCGATGTGCATAAGCATGAGGCGGGCAATGTAGAGCTGGCTGGCACACTCAGCGAGCATGAACTGCACGCCCTGTCTGTCTTCCAGACCTTTGCCAAACGTAGAGCGCTCTGTGACATGCGCTGTCGCCAGATCAAGCGCACGCTGCGCCATTGCCACATTGTGCATGCCATGACGCAGCCGCCCATAGGCCAGACGATGCTGTCCCATGGCAAACCCCTGGCCTTCGCCACCCAGAAGGTTCTCCTCCGGAACAACAAGGTCCTCGATCTCGATCTCGCAGTGAGCAGCCCCCATTTGTTCAGCCACTTCGCTGTGATGCGCCATGGTGGGGATATTGCGAATGATTTTGTAGCCGGGATTGGGCAATTCAACGATGAAGGTCGAAAACTGCTGATGACGCGCAGCGTCAGGATTGGTCTTTGCCATCACCACTGCGATGTCAGCCACGTTGGCAGAACTTGAGAACCACTTCTCACCATTGAGAACGTAGTTACCGTTGCCGTCTTTGGTTGCGGTTGTCTGCATGCCCGTTGCGTCAGCGCCGGCTGCTTTTTCCGTCATGGAGTAACAGACCCGCTTGTCACCATTCAGAAATGGTTTGAGGTACTTTTCTTTCTGAAACTCAGTGCCATGGGCCAGCAGAGTAAGCATGGTCGCATCGTCGGGTCCCTGCGAGTTCATGGACAACGCACCAAGGTGGCTTTGGCCCAGTTCCATTTGCACTAGCGCATTGGAAAGGGGGCCAAGCCCCATACCGCCGAATTCCTTCGGCATGAATGGCAGCCATAGACCTTGAGCGCGCGCTTTCTTGCGGAGATCGGCCAGGACTGTCTTGTAGTCCTCGCCTTCAGCCATGCGTTTTTCCGCTGGAATGCACTCGTCCTGCACCCACTTGCGTACGCGGGCACGAACCTCTTTTGCATCGTCTGGAATTACGAAGTCGATCGCCATTTTTCTGTTCCTTGTCTTCAATGTTGAAGGTTTGTTTCTTTCGACCCCATTACAGCACACTCAGGTCACATTCGTCGTGGACTACAACCTTGGCGCCTTCAGCGCCATGTAAACTCAATGATTTCCGGCGTATGCTCTGCATTCCCGCCGCTTCAAGAACCTTCGAAGGAATTGTTTCAATGGCCGAGACACCCCGGGTACCGGATCAGGAAATCATTCTTCCCGACAGTCTGACCGGTGAGGAGCGCGAGACTGCTGAACGCATTGCAAAGCTGGCCAAGCTGCTTGATGCACAATTTCCCTTGCCAGGAACACAGGTCCGGCTTGGAGTGGATGGCTTGCTTGGGTTCATACCAGGCATTGGTGATGCCATCGGGCTTCTGCTGGCGGGATATATTTTTACTGAAGCATCACGGGCGAAAGTCAGAAAACGCACTCTGGCGGCAATGGCCGTGAACACCTTGCTGGATACAACTGTTGGTGCTGTGCCGGTTCTCGGCGATATCTTTGACATTGCCTTCAAGTCAAACATGCGAAATGCCCGATTGATCCTGAAGGACATTGAGCGGCGCGGGTCTCACCTGGAAGACAAAAACTAAACGCGTATTGCAAATACGACTGTTCCCTCCGGTCTCGCCCTGCAAAGCAGCATCCCCTATGGTTCGGCTTCCTGACAGTTGAGAGTGGAATTCACCCGTGACAGAAGCAGCCCCCAAAGTTGTCGGCTTTGCCGTTCTGACCATTTCCGATACCCGCGATGAAAGCACCGATACGTCGGGAGCTTACCTCATTGAAGAGATTGGTGCTGCGGGCCACAAGGTGGTTGATCGTGCCATCGTGTGGGATGAGCGCGATGCTATTGCGGCCAAACTTCAGCAGTGGATCGATGATCCCGCGATCAATGCCGTAATTTCAACCGGGGGTACCGGGCTTACAGGGCGCGACATCACGCCGGAAGTCTTTCACACCTTCTACGACAAGGAGATCGAAGGCTTCTCGGTCGTGTTCCACTTGGTGAGTTATGAGAGCGTCGGCGTCTCGACGCTGCAGTCGCGGGCCACCGCCGGTATCGCCGGGGAAACATTTCTGTTTGCTCTGCCGGGCTCCAGTGGTGCTGTACGCGATGGCTGGGAGAAGGTTCTCAAGGCTGAGTTCGATCATACTCACAAGCCATGTAACCTCATTGAAATGATTCCACGGCTTGGCGAGAAGTAAGATTTCAGTTCTTCGTATGATTTCAGTCGAAGAAGCCCGTGCGCAGATTGCCGCGGCGCTATCTTCCCTCAGCACCGAAACAGTGACGGCTGCGCGGGCCTTTGGTCGGACACTCTCACAGGATGTTGTCGCCAACCGCTCACAGCCACCCTCAGCAGTATCGGCAATGGACGGGTATGCCGTGCGTTCCGCCGACCTGGGCAAGGGCACTTTCTCCCTGCGCGGTGAATCGCGTGCTGGTGCCGGGCTGGATACTCCAATAGGGGAAATGCAGGCCGTACGTGTCTCAACCGGCGCCCGCATTCCCGAAGGATTGGACCAGGTTGTCATTCAGGAAAATGTCGAGATATCCGGCAACACACTGACCACAGATGATTTGGCAAACCCGGGCCGCCACATCCGTCCCGCGGGATCTGATTATGAGGATGGCCAACTTCTACTGGAAGCCGGCACCATTCTCAGCCCTGCCAAGGTCTCTCTTGCAGCAGCAGCCGGCTTTGGCAACATCCCCGTCATGCGGCGCCCACGTGTGGCTGTTCTGGCGACGGGTGACGAACTTGTACATGCCGGAGAAACACCAAAGGGCGATCAGATATTCAACTCCGGCACGCCGGGGCTGTCTGCTTTGATCTTTTCGATTGGTGGGCAACCCCTGTCGCTGGGCATCGCACGCGATGACCCCGAGGATGTGCGCGAAGCTCTTGCCTCTGCGGAAGGTGCGGACCTGCTGATCACCATTGGTGGCGCTTCCGTCGGGGACCACGACCACCTACGAAGCGTCTTCACGGAAGAAGGCGGCACGCTCATCTTTGAAAAAGTCAGGGTCAAGCCCGGCAAGCCTGCATGGTTCGGCAAACTCGGTGATTTGCCGGTTCTGGGCCTTCCCGGCAACCCGGTGTCCGCCATGGTCACCGCCCGGCTGTTTCTTGTTCCAGCCTTGCGCACCTTGCTTGGACAGCCCACCGCGCTGGCGCTTGGGTTCGAGACCGCAGTTCTGTCGGAAGCGCTTGAGACCAATGGTGACCGCGAAACTTATCTGCGCGGTGTTCGCGATGGGGCCACCGGCCCCGTCCGTGCAATGGCCAAGCAGGATTCATCCCACCTTGCAGCCTTGTCAGAAGCCAATGTGCTGATCCGGCGTCTCCCCGATGCACCGTCCTGCAAGGCGGGCGACACAGTTGAAGTAATGCCGCTCTAGCAAAAAACCGGCCCGGAGATTGCTCTCCGGGCCGGTTTCCACAACTCACATGATGTTGTGCTACTTGCCCTTTGGCAGTTCGTTGAACGCTGCATCCTTGTCCACACGCACATCCTGCGGCAGACCAAGCACACGCTCCGCCACAATGTTGCGCAGGATTTCATCAGTGCCGCCGGCAATGCGGTAACCCGCTGCGCCGAACCACTGAGCCTGGAAGCCACCGTTGAGCGGCGCAATGCTGCGGTCGGTAATGATGCCGCCCATATCTTCCATATCCATGGCGAAGGCAGCGAGGTCCTGCATCTTCGGAGCGGATACGATCTTGCCGATAGATGCTTCGGGACCAGGGGCCGTGCCCTTGGAAAGCGCTGTAATGGTGCGGAAGCGGTTCAGCTTCAGTCCCTGGCTTTCCACATACCAGTCCGCGATCTTTTCACGGACAGAAGACTGGGCGATGGCTGCCCCTTCTTCCATCTCGGTAGACCGAGCAAGCGCGAGCAATTCACCAAAGTCACCAGCGCCGGCACCACCGCCGACAGCGAGACGCTCGTTCATCAGTGTTGTGATGGCGGATTTCCACCCCTGGCCAACTTCACCAAGACGCTGGCTGTCCTTCACGCGTACGTCGGTGAAGAAGACTTCGTTGAAGCCTGAATCACCGGACATCTGCTTGATTGGACGCACTTCAACGCCTGGCGACTTCATGTCGAGCCAGAACATGGTTAGGCCCTTGTGCTTGGGCACATTGGGGTCTGTCCGGGTGATGATGATGCCAAAGTCAGAGAACTGGGCACCTGACGTCCAGACCTTCTGACCATTGATGACCCATTCGTCACCGTCTTTTTCAGCCTTGGTGCGGATGCCTGCGACGTCAGAACCAGCAGCGGGCTCTGAGAAGAGCTGACACCAGATTTCTTCACCGCGCAAAGCCGGGCCAACAACCCGCTTGCAGGTTTCTGGGTCTGCGTAAGTCATTACGGTCGGCACACACATGCCAAGGCCAATTTCAAAGACACCGCCTGGAACGGAGAACTTGGCTTCTTCCTGCGAGTAGATGACCGACTCGATGGGCGTGCCGCCGCGGCCGCCCCATTCCTTGGGCCATGTAATCTGCGCGTAGCCGGCTGCAGCCTTCTTGGCCTGCCATTCCTTCGCGCGCTTCACCAACTCATCGTCGGACATGTTGCTGCGATTGCGTGAATTCTCGCCGGACGCTGACTTGAGCCGTGCATTCTGTGAGAGCCAGTCGTAGCACTCTTTGCGGAAGGCGGCTTCTTCTTTGGTATCGTCGAAATCCATGATGGACCTCCTGGTTTGTCAAAATATCTGAGTGCGGGTTCCTAAGCGGCGTTACGCTGTTCTAGCTGCCGCACGATGCGTTCTTTCCAACCACCAACGGCACCAAGGGCAAGGCCCAGAAGTTTCGAACGGCGATAGTAAAACTGAGTGTTGGCTTCCCATGTGTAGCCAATGCCGCCATGGGTCTGGATGTTCTCCTGCGCTGCGAAGCGGAAAGCTTCCGTCGCTGCCACGCGCGCACCAGCTGCCGCCAGTGGCAGTTCAGGTGAGTTTGTGGAGAGCGCCCAGGCACCGTAGTAGCAATGACCACGAGCCAGCTCGAGTTTCACATACATGTCGGCAAGCTTATGCTTGATGGCCTGGTACGAGCCGATCTGACGACCGAATGCATAGCGATCAAGCGCATAGCCTTTGGCCATTTCCAGAGCTGCCTGCGTGCCACCCAGTTGCTCAAACGCAAACAGGACCGCTGCACAGTTCATCACGTCCTGCGTCGCGGACCAGCCGTCGCCTTCCTTGCCCAGCAGATCTGCGGGAGCGCCGTCAAAGGTGATGGTTGCATGGCTGCGGGTTGGATCGATTGTCGAAACGGTTTCGCGGGACACACCCGCTCCGGTCAGATCCACCAGAGCAAGAGACAAATCCCCTTCGCTCGTGCCCGACCCTGTTTTCACAACAACCACGGCAAAGTCGGCGACGTCTCCATCCGCCACAGGCAGTTTGGTGCCCGAAAGCTTGCCCCCTGACAAAGTAGTGGTGATGGTCCGCGCGGTCGGTGCCTGCACACCTTCAGCAAAGGCGAAGCAGCCAATGGCTTCGCCGGATGCGACCTTTGGCAGCCAAGCCTGTTTTTGCTCTTCAGAACCAAAACGGTTGATCGCTTCGGACGCAAGATACACAGATGATGAAAGCGGCACCGGCGCGCATGCGCGGCCAAGTTCTTCCGCAATCACGCAGAGCTCAAGATAGCCAAGTCCAAGCCCGCCATAAGCTTCCGGGATTGTTGTTCCCAGGAATCCCATCTCGGCCAAGCCCTGCCACAACGTCTTGTCATAAGGCGCATCGCTCTCGAGGATTTTGCGCACATCCTCCGGCTTGCATTTGTCCGCCAGAAATTTTGCTGCCTGGTCTTTCAGGAGCTTCTGGTCATCGGAGAAATCAAAATTCATGATCTATTTCCTCAACCCTGCTGATTTCATACATGCGCGCTTGAACAATCCTGCATTGCGGACTGGCGCGTCTGCTTTGTTTGAACCTCTTGTGGCACTCGGACGACCGTCGACAGAGCGCTAGCCCTTGTTTTCTGAGGCAAAAACTAGCGCGCGGCAAGGCCATGAAAAGGGCATTTTTGGGTTTACCCGTGCCCAAACGGGTTTGACGTAGCGTCAGCCTGTCATGCTGCATTGTAAGCGGTTGAAGGGTAATTTGAGAGGTTAGGTCGCTGGTTCGCCATTGGCCTCATCAAGAGCCATGAGATTGGTCTTGATGCGCAGCAGAGCATTTGTCACGCGCTCCAACTCAGCAACTGAAATCCCCTGCAATGCCGGGTCAAATATCTCCTCACCAAGTGAGACCATTTCAGCGGCCACTGACGCAAATTTTTGTGTGAGATAGACCCGCTTTACCCGCCGGTCCTGTGCGTCCGGTTTGCGGCGGACAAAACCTGCTTCTTCCAGCCGGTCCACCAGTTTCCCCAATGGTGCCCTTTCCATATCCAACATGTCTGCGAGGGCCGTCTGAATTTGGCCGTCGGTGCGCCTTAACGCGGCAAGCACCCTGCCCTGGGCCTGTGTCAGGCCAATCTCCCGCATCCGTCTGTCGAACAATCTGCCGATCAGCCGTTGAACATCATAGACAGACCAGGCGAATTCACCCTCAAGGCTGAGCTCGTTTGTCATGTCTGCGGCGGCACGCTCAGCGTGGGTTTCGGCATTAGGCATCATCATTCCCGGCGATACAGTCGGTTTTGGCTGGATCAAGAAGAGCCCGACATATTGTATCCACGGATATATTATGCGTGAATACAAAAGTACAGATTTGGCTATGGCCATTCAGCTTGAATCAATGGGACATGATGGTGATGAGTACCAGAGCATTTCTTCTGAGCGCGGCGGCACTGGCCGTTGCGCTTTCCGCATGTGGTGACGGTGGCGGTGACGCTGCCAGTCTGGAAACGGCTCCGGATCCAGTCATCATGGCGTCTTCGGTCGTGGAGAAGATAAGCATCGAGCAGCCCATTGTCGGGACAGGTACAATGGCTCCTCTGCAGAGTACAGACCTTGGTCCCCGGGTTGATGGCATCATTGAAGAGATATTTGTCCGGGTCGGGCAGCGTGTCTCAAAGGACGAGCCTCTCTTCAGCACCCGCGACACAGAACTCAAGCTGAAAGTCTCAGAGCTTGAAAACGAGTTGAAACTCGCATCCGCGACCGCAAAGCAGGCCAGTCGCGACTTCAACCGCATTTCCAAACTTCACAAGCGGGGTAACGCCTCCGCCGGTGCTCTGGATAAGTCCCGCGCCGCCCATGAATCCGCACAAGCCCGTTTTGGCATTGCAGAAGCAAAGCTCGGGCAGATCAAACAGGCTCTGGAAGATGCGATTGTCAAAGCACCCTTTGATGGCGTGATCACCGCACGCAATGTGCATGAGGGTACCTTCATGGCGACCCGCATGGGTGGCGGCGGTATGATGGGACCATCCGGCGTGGTTCAGATCATGGAGATACACATCGTCGCGGCCATCGTGGATGTCCCTGAAGTGCACCTGTCAAAGTTTGAGGTTGGTACACGCGCCAAGGTCATTATCGACGGACTGAATGATGAGTTTGAAAGTGAAATCCACCGCATCAATGACTTCATAGATCCGGTGAAGCGCACCATCGAAGTGCGCATTGGTATCGCCAATGACGACTATCGCATCAAGCCAGGTTCCTTTGCGCGCGCCCTGATTTATCCACCCGCCCGCGAGGTCCTCACCCTTCCGCGTGGTGCTGTGCTCGGCTTTGAAGAACAACGATATGTGTTCGTGGAGGAAAACGGGATTGCCAAACGCAGGCCGGTGCGGACGACCCAGCTGGACGCTGAACGCGTCGTGGTGCTGGAGGGCTTGTCTCAGGGAGCTGAAGTTCTGTCGGGCCCGGGACTACGGACGCTGGTTGAGGATGATCCGGTAATTGTATCCGCCCCCGGAGAACCAATCGCTGCCGTCACAACCGACGAACCAGCTTAGGCGGGAGCAGAACCATGTGGATTTCAGACGTTTCCATTCGACGCCCGGTCTTTGCAGTCATGCTGGTTGGCGCATTTGTTGTGCTGGGCTGGATTTCTCTTGGCCGCATCGGCGTTGACCTCTTCCCACGCGTCGAGTTTCCCTATGTCTCGGTTACAACCCTTCTTGAAGGGGCCGCCCCGGAGACCATTGAAACTGAAGTTACGGATTCTGTTGAAGAGCAGGTCAACACGATTTCAGGCATAGAGAGCCTGCGCTCCATCAGCTCCGAAGGTCATAGCGCCGTCAATATCGAGTTTGGTCTCGACGAGAATGTGGACGTCAAAGCGCAGGATGTGCGCGACAAGGTCTCACTCGCCGTCGGTGACCTCCCGGGCGATGCCGAGCAGCCAATCGTACAGAAGGTGGACCCGGACGCGCAGCCGATCATGTCGGTCATGATTTCCGGCGACATGCCCGTGCGCGAGATCACCCGCTATGCAGACCGTGTTGTGAAGGAGCAACTACAGCGCGTTCCGGGTGTCGGGTCCATTCGACTTGTTGGTGGTCGTGACCGGGAAGTGCGCATCTGGCTTGATGCTGTGCGCCTGCGCGCCTACGGCGTAACGGCGCAGGACGTCATAGATGCGGTGCGCCGTGAGCACGCTGAAATCCCAGGTGGGCGTCTCGATACGGTCGGTCTGCGGTCGGAATTCTCAGTTAAGACCAAGGGTGAAGTTCAGAACATCGCAGAGTTTGGCGACATCGTTGTCGCGTTCCGCGAGACCGGGCCCACTCGAGTACGCGACGTGGCCCGCGTTGAGGACGGCATGGAAGATTTGCGGTCCTACGCTGAACTCGACGGAAAGCCGGGGGTCAGTCTCGAGGTACGACGGCAGTCTGGCCGCAACACCGTTGAAGTGGCTCAGGCCATTCGGGCGCAACTAGCTGAAATCAGAAAAACAGCTCCTGAAGGTGTGCGTCTGCTTGCAGCGCGCGACACGTCCAAGTTCATCGAAGATTCTGTGAATGATGTCTTTGGCGACATCGGGCTTGGCGTCATCCTTGTTGTGCTTGTCACACTGGCTTTTCTTTTGTCGTTGCGCGCAACAGCCATCGTGGCCATTGCCATGCCAACGGCACTGATCTCCACATTCTTTGCATTCTACGTAATGGGCTTCACGCTCAACATGATGACGCTTATGGCTCTGTCCGTTGCGGTTGGGCTGCTGGTTGATGATGCCATCGTTATCCTGGAGAGCATTCACCGTCAGCTTGAGGATGGCCATCCGCCCATGCAGGCGGCGTCGCTAGGCGTGAAGAAAGTCGGCCCGGCAGTTCTTTCGGGGTCCCTGTCTATTGCCGCGGTCTTTGTTCCCATTGCCTTTATGGATGGGATCGTCGGTCGGTTCTTCTTCCAATATGGGCTGGCAATTGTGTTTTCGGTCGGTGTGTCGCTCATGTGCTCGCTGACACTTACTCCGATGCTATGCGCGCGTTTTCTCGAGCGAAACGAAGACGGCAGTCTTGGGCGGATCGGTCAGTTCTTTGACCATGCGTATGTGCGCCTTGAAGCTATCTATGGACGCCTTCTCGATTTTGCCTTGGCACAACGCTGGATCATCGTGCTGCTTGCTGGCGCGACCATGGTGCTTGGCGTTTTTGTTGCCGGTCTCGTGCCATCCGCCTTTGACACACGGGCTGACCGTTCGGAATTTCTGGGTCAGCTTGAGCTGCCATTTGGTGCAGGCGTGGAACAAACGCGCGAAGTTGCAAGCCGGGCCGCTGCATCAATCCGCCGGGTTGAGAATGTCAGATCTGTCTTCTTTACGGTTGGTGGCGACAGCCGCGAGCGGGTCAACCAGGCATCGTTCTACATTGCCCTAACAGCCAAGGGTGATCGAGACGTGGGGTTCATTCCCATCATGGATGCAACACGCGCTGCCATGCTGAAGGCCGCTCCGGAAACGACCCACATTTCCCTCACCGATGTTCCCTGGATATCCGGCGGTGGCTTTACCAACTTTGAACTCGAATACTCAATGTCGGGACCCGACCTTGATGTACTGCGCCAGCGTACGGATCTGATTTCGTCGCGCATGAGAGAAGCGGGAATTTTCCGCGACATCAAAACCTCATTTGAAGAAGGCAAGCCTGAGGTCCAGGTCATCGTAGACCGTGTGCGGGCCGCCGACCTATCGGTTCCTGTGCGTTCGCTCGCTGACACGGTGCGTGCCCTTGTGGGTGGTGTTGACGTAGCGACCTTCGAAGAGTTCGGCCAACGCTATGATGTGCGCGTCCGACTTGAGGAAGACCAACGTCATGAATTGCACCAACTCGAGCTCATTCAGGTTCGCGCCTCAGACCGCGAGCTGATTGATCTTGCCAATCTGGCCGCGTTCAATGTTGAGGCAGGACCCGCACAAATTGATCGCTCAAACCGCTCTCGCAAAATTTCAATCTTCGCAAATACCGGCCCGGGCGTTGCCATGGGTGACGCGACAGCCGAGTTTGAACGCATCATTGACTCAGCCCGCATGCCGCAAAACTACACCGTGACAGCGGAAGGCAGAGCCAAGCGAATGAAGGAAACGACAGAAGCTATTGGCTTTGCCTTCATGCTTGCCCTTGTCGCGCTGTATATGATCCTGGCAAGCCAGTTCAACAGCTTCACGCAGCCCCTGGTTATCATGCTGACAGCACCCCTCTCGTTTGTGGGTGCTTTCATCGCGATCTACCTGGCTGGTGAAACGATGACCATGTTTGCCCAAATCGGTCTGCTTGCACTGATGGGGCTGGTCATGAAAAACGGCATTCTTCTCATCGACTATGCCAACCAGGCACATGATGGTGGCATGTCCGCTCGTGACGCCATGAGAGAGGCAGGCCCGGTCCGTCTGCGCCCGGTGCTGATGACAGCCCTTTCGACCATCTGCGGCATGATCCCGGTGGCCATGTCAGTCAGTCAGGGTGCCGAGTTCCGCAACGGGATGGGATTCCTGGTCATTGGCGGTCTGACGTCATCCACCGCCCTTACACTAGTGGTCGTCCCTGTCGCATATACGTTGATGGCGGATGCACGCAGTGGTGTCGACGCTGGCTTTGCTAAGCTCAAAAGCATCTGGCCGGGGTTCAAAAAGTCTGCGTGACTGCGGTTTTTGGCTGATTTCCGAGGCAATTGAACAGAGTGGCTTAAATCGGCCTTAACTCGGGTTGTGCCATGCTCATACGGTTGACGACCTTCACTTTACCGCATGCGGAGCAGAACCATGGCCAAGGCGCAGTTCCACAAGAACCAGCGCGTTTACGTCAAACCCGTCGGCACCTGGGCTCAGATTGAGCACGTGTTGCCGCAATGGGTAAAGGACGTGGAAGAACCAATCCGCATTACCTATGACGTGGGTCTTGGCCGCGAATTCGGTGCGGAAGAACTGGCCAGTGAAGCCACGTCCGAACAGGTCTCCGGCTATGACGGCGAGAACTGGCGCGTCATGCGCGGGAAAAACAAGTGGCAGCAGCCCGACGAGTGCAGCCATCACCCCCATCCAGGTACCTATCCAATTGTGGTCACAGGTGAAAACGACTGGGGTGGCTGGCGTGTACCAGGTTCTGAATATGACCTTTACCCGGAGCGCATCGAGTTTCAGGCGCGTCTCATTTCAGGCAGCATCCGTCTCTATCGGCTGACACGTGAGCTGGTGGGCTATGCGGAAGATCAGCCGGAGAATATCTCCAACGAGCTGATGAGCCTTATTCAGGACGCCAAACAGACACTCAAAGCTGTTGAGCAGGACCCTGATGGACTTTCTGAAGAGACCGTCGCGTAGCGCCAACAAGTTCGCCTTTTATCCTGCATCCCATCGCCTATAGTACGCGTCCGTTATTTGGACGCGAATTGTACAATAGTCAGTGGAAATACGTTGAGCGCTTTGACTGAGGGCACATCGCCCGCCATGCCCCCTGCCCCGTCACCGGTACATCTTGCTGACTACACGCCGCCACCCTGGCTGGTGGACATAGTCACACTCGATGTTCAGCTCGCACCGACAGCCACACGGGTAACGGCAAAAACAAAGCTGAAGCCAAACCCCGAAGCCGCCGCCACCACCTCCATCGGGCTGGACGGTGAACGGATGCAGCTCATTTCCGTTTCACTGGACGGCCAACTGCTTGGTTGCGATGCCTACACCGTCTCTGAATCAAAGCTGACGCTCCATGATGTAACGGCGGAGCCGCATGAGCTTGTCATCGAGTCCGAATGTGACCCTCAGGCCAACACGTCCCTTACGGGTCTTTACAGATCCAACGGAGTTTACTGCACACAGTGTGAGGCAGAGGGCTTCCGACGCATCACCTATTTTCCTGATCGTCCGGATGTATTAGCCATCTACACGGTTCGCCTGGAAGCAGACAAAACTGAATGCCCCATCCTTTTGGCCAACGGCAACCAGGTTGCGCAGGGCGATCTTGCGGATGGTCGCCACTTTGCAGAATGGCACGACCCGCACCCCAAACCGGCCTACCTGTTCGCCATGGTCGCCGGCGATCTTGATTGCGTGTCTGACAGTTTCACCACGATGTCTGGACGTGATGTCGCGCTGGGCATCTATGTGGAGCATGGGAAAGCTGACCGTACGGCCTACGCGATGGATTCCCTCAAGCGCTCCATGAGATGGGATGAAGAGGTGTTCGGTCGGGAATATGACCTTGATGTCTTCAACATCGTTGCTGTCTCAGACTTCAATATGGGCGCCATGGAAAACAAGGGCCTCAATGTCTTCAACGACAAATACATTCTGGTGCGCCCGGACACAGCAACTGACGCGGACTATGCCAATGTCGAGGCCATTATCGCTCACGAATATTTCCACAACTGGAGCGGTAACCGCGTCACGTGTCGCGACTGGTTCCAGCTCTGCCTGAAGGAAGGTCTTACGGTTTTCCGCGACCAGGAGTTCTCCAGCGACATGCGTTCGCGGCCGGTAAAGCGCATTGCAGACGTCAAGACGCTTCGGGCGCATCAATACCCGGAAGATGCCGGCCCACTGGCCCACCCGGTGCGGCCGTCAAGCTACATTGAGATCAACAACTTCTATACAGCGACCGTGTATGAAAAAGGCGCTGAAGTCGTCCGCATGTTGAAGACGCTCATCGGCCCGGACGCCTTCAGGAACGGAATGGACGCCTATTTCGAAAAGAATGACGGGCGCGCCGCGACCGTCGAAGACTTTATCTCTGCGATGGAAGATGCATCTGGTCGTGACCTTGCACAATTCAAGCGGTGGTATGATCAAGCCGGTACCCCCGAACTGGTTGTGTCGGGAAAGTACTCACCGATTGACGAAACCTTCGACCTGACTGTTGCGCAATCGACAGCACCAACACCAGGCCAGAGCGCCAAAGCCCCGCTGCACATTCCGCTTGCCATGGGGCTGATCGGCAAGGACGGCACGAGCTTGCCGCTGCATCTTTCCGACACGAACACAGACGGCGACGCAGAGACGCAAACCGTTGTTGAGCTGACGGGATACGAACAGACTTTTACCTTCGAGAAGGTCACCTCGCCGCCGGTCCTTTCGGTCCTTCGCGGATTCTCGGCGCCGGTAAAACTCACCACGAATGGTGGAGACAAAGACTGGCTGTTCCGGATGGCCCATGATCCGGACCCTTGCGCACGCTGGGAAGCTGGCCAGACCTATGCCCGCGAACTTCTGGTCAACATCACACGCGCCATGAGCGCCGGAGACAGACCACGGCGCGGCACCCGATACGCAGATGCGCTCAGGCATGTGTTGGAGGACGACAGTCTGGAGCCCGCATTCGCAGCCATGATGCTTGATCTCCCCGGTGAGGCGGAGCTGGCGCAGCATATCGGCCAGAACGTAGATGCAGATGCCGTGCACAATGCCCGAAAGCACCTGCAGTCAGCGGTCGCAGACCAGCTCGGCGATCTGTTGCTGGATCGATACTCACAGCTTCAGTCCAATGCAGCCTACAGCCCTGACGCAGACCAGGCAGGCCGCAGGGCCTTGAAGAACGCATGCCTTCGACTTTACGCGGGTCTGGGCAACGAGAACTCTGCGCGGATTGCAGCTGTACAGTTTTCTTCCGCCAACAACATGACTGATATGGAAGCGGCACTGGCAACGCTCACGCACATGCAGCGTGAGGAACGTCAAACTGCCTTTGATGCCTTTTATGAACGCGCCGCCGGTGACCCTCTTCTACTTGATAAGTGGTTTTCGCTGCAGGCCATGTCCTCCCGAACAGACACGCGCCAAGCTGTAGAAGCTCTCATGGACCATTCAGACTTCTCCATGAAACGGCCCAATACAGTCAGATCTCTCATCGGCGTATTTGCCGGATCAAATCCTGTACGTTTCCATGCAGGCGACGGCAGTGGCTATCGTCTGCTGACTCAGGTGGTCCGTGATCTTGATCCAATCAACCCACAGGTGGCAGCTCGCCTCTTGGGCACACTCAAGAGCTGGCGTGTCTACGATGATGCCCGCAAATCCGAGGCGGTGCGCTCCGTAGGTGATTTGCTGGATGGCGGAAAACTGTCAGAAGACGTCTATGAGATAGCAACCCGCATGATTGCGTAGTGGCTAATCGCGAGTCAGAAGAAGTGAAATGCGGTGCGTGGAATTCGCGCGCGGCGAATCGTGAGTCTCAACTGCCACACAATTCAGCCCCTTAACGAAAAGTTAACGCGGCCCTGTCGCCCGTTGTGGACAGCCGGACTCCACATTGCGAATCATCAGTAACGATTCGCATTGTGGGGCGGGCTGAATTCAGCCTGCGGGGACTGTTTCAGTTCCCATGCGCGGGGAGCACAGGGACGATGAGCGAAGCGCGGTTTACCGGATCAATCTCAACATCTGCCGGTCCGATGGCGCCCATACAGCAAAGCCTTGGTGGTCGCATTGCCGGTTGGAGTGCGGGCATATTCTCATCCCGCGATCAAAGGACGGACACCGCCCTGCGACCCGATGTTGATGAGAGCCGTGCACGTCTTTGGGCTTTGTTGTTTTCCGCGATTGTGCTCGTTGCCTTCAACGGGATTGCTGCATGGCAACTGCGCGCTGACTATCAGGCAGGCCTTGCACAAGCAAACAACCATGCGACCGCCCTCGCAAAGGCTCTGGCCGGCGATGCCTCCATCGGCACTCTTGATACGCAGTCATTCAACGCTCGCATTTCGTCCCTTGATCTACGCCCCGGTGTGATGGTCACACGTGAGCCGGCGGGTACCACATCCTCACCGGGTGCGTCCGCGGGCATAGAGGCGCGGTCTGTCGTCACCGGCAACACCCAACAAGTCGCTGTTTTTATCCCTATTCGCTCCGCTCTTGCAGACTGGTACGCGACACTGCCGTTTCATCTTGTTCTGATGGCGGGGGCATCCTTTTTCATCTGCGTTCTTGGAGGCGGCATGGTCCGCCAGATTGAACGCAAGACCGCTGCTGACATCGCTCTAAAAGACAGTGAACAACGGTTTGAACTTGCCTTTGCAGGCGCCCGCTGTGGCATCTGGGACTGGGACCTCACGGCGGGCCGCCTGTATTGGTCCGCGCCGATGTTCGCGCTTCTTGGCGAACAGCCTCGCGCGGCACGTCTGAGCCCGGACCAGGTCATGAACTATGTGCACCCAGAAGACCGTCACATTCTCCAGGAGGTCGAAGACAGTGTGCGCCGTGGAACACTTGGATATGACACAACATTCCGCCTGCGCCATTCATCCGGTGACTGGATTTGGGTTCGCGCCAAAGGCCAGATCTGGCGTGGCCTGACCGCCAACACACAGCGCCTCGTGGGCATCGCCATCGATATCACTGAGCAAAAGCAGGCCGAAGCCCGTGAGCGTATGGCCAACGCCCGCCTGCGGGACGCCGTAGAAAGCATCTCTGAGGCGTTTTCGCTATGGGACGGCAAGGGTCGTCTCATTCTGGCGAACGAAAAGTTCCGCGCCTTCCACAACATCAATAGGGACGCCGTTCCTGCTGGTACCACAGCCCGCGACCTTGATTTGCGCAGCGCTGAAGGTGAGCTGCTGCTGCCAGGACGCATGGCGGATGCAACGGATCCAGAGAACCTCGAAGTAAAACTGCCGGGTGGTCGCTGGCTGCACCTGAGCGAACGGCGCATGCGTGATGGTGGCATTGTGTCTGTGGGAACCGACATTACAGCTCTGAAGCATCAAGAGGCAGAGCTCATCCGCAAAGGCGAAGTGCTCTCTGAGACCGTGACGGATCTTGAAGGGTCGCGTCGCACGCTTCAGGCGCAGGCAAGCCAGCTTGTGCAACTGGCTGAAAAATATGCTGGTGCAAAAGCCAAAGCTGAATCTGCGAACAGGTCAAAATCGGAGTTCCTGGCCAATATGAGCCACGAGCTGCGCACACCGCTCAATGCGATCATCGGCTTTTCCGAAATCATGCGAAAGCAGATGTTCGGGCCGCTTGGTGCTGACAAATACGAAGATTACGCAACCGACATCCATGCCAGCGGGCAGCACCTGCTGGAGGTCATCAATGACATTCTGGATATGTCCAAAATCGAAGCCGGCAAGCACAAGCTGGACCTTGCAGATGTCGCCCTTGCCGACGTGTTTGAAGAAACAATGCATATGGTGTCCGGGCGGGCAGATGATGCGCGGGTCACCCTACTGGCAGAGGCTGGAAACGTGCCTGTGATCCATGCGGACAAACGTGCCATCAAGCAGGTGTTGTTGAACCTCGTCAGCAATGGCATCAAGTTCACGCCTGCCGGGGGTACCGTCAGCATTGATGCCGAGCACGATGAAGACAAGGGTCATGTATCCATCAATGTTGTGGATACCGGCATTGGGATTGATGCAGCTGACCTTGCCAATCTAGGCCGGCCTTTCGAACAGGTCGAAAGCAACTACCTCAAGACCCATGAGGGAACGGGCCTCGGCCTGGCGCTATCGCGCTCGCTGGTAGAGCTACATGGCGGCGCGTTTTCAATAGAAAGCGCCCCCGGTGAAGGCACGTGTGTAACTTTCACGCTACCGCTTGTGGCCGCAGCAAAAGAAGCTGTTGCTGAAAACGCCTAGCCGCTGAGAGTTAGCGATCAGGATCGTCGCCCGAGGGCCTTTCAGACACTCCGCCAGGCCGTCGTCCAGGTCGCGGTCGCATCTGCTCCAGCGCGTCTGCCAGTTTGAGGCGTTGCTCATAAGTCAGATTGCCAAATACTGTTGCCAATGGCTCCTGGAATGAGGCTGCCAGTTCCGTGTGGGCTTCGCGCACATTGCCCAGAGCGTCGGTCAGCGCCTGCGGATCATATGGGTCAGCCCGCAACGCGGCCACAACACGCAGATGATTTGCCCGAACGGCTTTGAACTTCTCTCGGAGGTCTGGAACACTTCTGCGGATCTCACGTTGAACGCGCCGCCCCTCTCTTGGACCGAGTGCTTCTACAAACATGCGTGGATTGGGCATCATTGCAGCGCCTGGACCGCCCTTCGGGGGGCCATCCCGGAAAGCAGGTCCGCCAATCAGGAGACCGGCGAAGAACAGGTTGATTGCCAGCGAAGCAAACAGGATTACTTTCACCCAGCGGCCCACTGTCTTGGGGTCTGTCCTATCCGTCATTTTCCCATTCCCCAAATCCAATGGAGTCTCCGTAGATCAAAGACAGTGCATCCCCGTCCGTTGTCTCCAGCAAAACATATTCAGCTCCGCCACCTTCGGCCGTCAGCGGAACCAGACCCTCTGCGCCCGCCCAAATTCCAACTGCCAGTGACGCAGCGAATCCAACTGCCGGTTGCCAGACCGGCATGCCCGGCCAGAGTTGAGCCACGGCGTCCCAGAAACGCTGCGGTGCACTCGCCTGCACAGGCCGAGATGCCGTGCCGGGCAGGTTACGGTCAGCAGCACTCGCAAGGACGGCTTCAACCAAAGAAGTCGGAGCAGAGGGCTGCGGCGCAAGCGCAAGAACACCATCAAGCACTTCAGCTTGCTGCTGATATGTAGCCAGTGATGGCGTTTCACTGATCAGAGCCAACGCGGCACTGCGCTCTGCTGCAGGCCACCGATGGGATGACGCACCATAAGCATCAATAATGTTCTTTACCCGTTCAGGCGTCATCACACATCTCCCAACAGTTCCTCTCTCTGGTCGAGGAGAGCCGTTTTCAGGCTTCGTCGACCTCGAGCAAGTAAAGACTCAAGCGCCTCTACGCTAACATCCATGATGCTTGCTGCATCGATATTGCTCATTTCATCGAAGTGCACGAGCTGGATTGCGGCCCTTTGGCGATCCGGCAATGCTGACATCGCGATATCGACCTGCACAGACCTGTCGTGCACCGCAATTGTCTCAACTGCGCTTGGCGCACCATCAATCGTCTCCGGTGCGTCCTCCAGCGGCAGTGACTTGCCATGACCCTTTTTGCGAAGCCTGTCGTAACAAAGGTTCATGGCGATCCGAATGACCCAGGTGCGCAGTCGCGCGCCCTTTGGGACCCAGGTGCCAACATTCTTCCAGACGCGCAGGAAGGTCTCCTGCGTCACTTCGTCGGCATCTGCCTCGTTGCGCAACATGCGCAGTGCCGTTGCATGTATCTGCGGTAGAAATTCATTGACCGCTTCGCGCATTGCTGCCGCTTCGCCGGACGCAATACGTCTGGCAAAGTCTTGATCCATCTCGGCGAGGCTCTCAGCTTGATCCTGCGATTGCAGCTGTGCCTGTCTATTTTTTGGCGATGCCGCCAAAAGGTCCCCCTGGCATCCGTAACGTGGAAGTGGCCTAGCGTAGGCTAGTCCTGTTGTAGGCAGAGTCCAATTGCCGTCAACTGAACTGGTCAGAGCGGTGGCACGGACCACGTCGAGATATTCTGTGGTCCGTGCCATTGCCGCTAGTTGGCCCGGTCTGCCTTGCGAGCTTCCCGCATCGCTTCACGCGCAGCCCGCATTTCTTCCTTGGTGACTTCACCGTTTCCGTCTGAATCAGCCCGACTGAACATCTTGTCCGTCATGTGAGCCAGGAACTCAGTTTTGGAAACGTCGCCACTTGCATCCGCATCGATGGATGCAAAGCGCTCTGCTTTGCGCTCAGCGCGCTTCTGCGAACGCTGTTCGGATGCTGAAGTCATTTCCTCAAGAGTCACGGCTCCGCTCTTGTCTGCATCAAGACGCGCAAAGCGTGCCTCGATACGTTCGGAACGTTCTTCTGCCGTCATGTCGCCACGACCGTGGCCGTGCCGACCTTTCCCACGCATGGACGAGATTTCATCGCTGGTCAGTGAGCCGGACTCATCCTTGTCCATACGGTCAAAGCGCTTGCCAGCCATAGCCTTGGCTTCTTCAAGCGAGATGGCGCCGTTACCATCCGTATCCGCCTTTTTGAAGTACCCGCCGCCGGGCGCGGCAATTGCAATTCCTGCACCAAGGGTCACAGTCAGAGCGGCAATCGTAAGTGTCTTCTTCATCATCATATCGTTCCTTCGATACATTGGGTTGTGATGCCCCACATGCCCATTTGATGAACACCGCCGGCACAGCGCGCCACATGCCACAGGGGGCCATGACAAGACGCAGACGCGCTGCACCGGGTTGAAGACGCTGCAAGTGGCGGTTTGAGGGATGCCGACCGACCGGGGGCGTTCAGGGAACGCTGTACCAGCGGCATGCTTGCAGACGCCTTCTGTTGGTATTCAGAAGATCAAACGGCCAGGGCACACGAATCCGTCGAAATACCGGAATAAAAAGCGTCGACAAAAATCGGCAGATTACTGCGCTTCTGGTGGCGTGCGTCGCGCATTGGGACAGGTGTAAAACGGTCTAGGCGCGATTTTGACGGGAATTTTCTGGCCGGCTTGTCCCTGCAGGCTGATATCCGCCGCGGAGCCCAGAATGTCTGCGCGAAGGTCAGCAAGGCCGATCTGCTTTTTGCACGATGGGGACCATGCATGGCTTGTTACCTTGCCAACAATTCCCGTCGGCGTTGAGATCAGCCTGCCGTCCGGTTGCAGTTCTCCATCAACCTCAACTCCGACAATCGCTCTTTGTGCGCCCTTTTCACGTTGTCGCATGAGAGCATGCTTGCCAGTGAAGTGCCCTCCTGAGAAGTCAAGCAACGCGCCAAGTCCGACTTCGAAGGCTGAACGGCGATCGTCGAGCGATGCCGTCAACGCGGACTCAAAATCGTGATTGGCACGAGGGTGTCCGGCTTCTAGCTGCGCGAGGTGACGCGCGTGCTGCCCGGCAAAGACGGGTCTGAAAAGCTCTGCTCCCAGGCGCACCCGATCAAAAACAAACACGGCATCATCAGTGTCACATCGGACCTCGTATCCCAGTCCACCGGTCGCGGAAATGCGGGCCACCGTGACTTTCGCGGTTCCCACTGTGAGTGCCCTCACCGCCCCAGGCCTAAGCGCCTCGATTCCACCCATTCCAGCAGCCAGCAACGCGGCGCAGGAAGAGGGGCCATCGAGGGCAAATGTGGACGTTGTCTCGGACACATCCTGAACATAGCAGTCAAAACCATGTGCGGACGTGATGAGCCAATCCAGGCACCGAACGGGAAGTGTCAGAAGCCAACCCGATTGATCTGATCGGATGACAACGCCGTCAGCGATCAGCCCGCCTTCATCATCACTGATGGCAACGCGGCGGCACTTTCCAACGCCCACATCGCCGCCACATCCGCCCGCCAACCGATTGAGATACTCACTGACCTCACGACCGGACAATTGATAGGTAACGAGTCCATTCAGATCCGATAGAGCGCACGCGTTCCGCAAGGCTGCATGTTCGGCTTCCAAATGGTCGTACACAGATGGCAGCGTCCACCCCAGCTCCTGCGTCCATTGATTGGTTCGGTTGAATTGCGCAGTCCGCGCGTGAAGAGGCGTTGGTCGCACAGCCAGATCCCAGCTTTGTGTCTGTGTGTGGGACCTGCTCATGATCGCCCCCCTTTTGCATATTTGGTAGCCGCTGCAACTGCGTTCACCGCGGGTCGGCCGGACAAACCGCCGCCTGGATGTGCGCCAGCGCCACCGAGGAACAGGCCACCGATGGGGCTTCTCCCATTTGCAAGCTGAGGAACGGGTCGCATCATCATGGCCTGATCAAAAGTGACCTCGCCCTGATGCCAATCGGCCCCGGCAACGCCGCAATGGGTTTCCAGGTCTCTTGGCGTCAGGACTTCGCCAGCCATCACAAGATCAGATATGTCCGGCGCATACTCCCCAAGCGTCTTTATCACCCGCTTGATCAAATTATCGCTTTGGCCTTCCCACCCGCCGTCAACGTCCAACGGGACAAACGGAACAATCGCGGACAATATGTGGCGGCCATCCGGTGTCAGGCTTGCGTCAACGATACTTGGAAGCGTTACCTCCATCACAGGGTATGCGGGCAGCGCGCCATATTTTTGTGGGTTTGAGGCACGCTCGACCTCCGCAAGGCCTGGCGCGACAAGCAGGCGTCCAGCAAGGAGTTTCTCATCAGCTTTCGCAAAAGAGGGCAGTTGGGCCAACGCAAGATTCACTTTCGCCGCTGAGGCACGCACACGGATGGCACCGACATCACGCGCCATCCCGGCGTCAAGGTGCTTGGCTCCAACCAAGTTGAGATATGTCGCCTTTGGATTGATCGTCGAGATTACGATGGGTGCGGCGATTTCATCACCATTGGCGAGCACAAGCCCCGTGGTTTCCTCATCTTCAATACGAATTGAGGCGACAGAGGATGACGTCCTTATGTCGGCACCCCTTGCCCGAGCGGCAGATGCGAGCGCCTGCACCAACGCGTCAGGCCCCCCTTCAACTTGCAAGGTGCCTGACGGGCTCGCTAGCTCGCCGGCTCTTTGCCAGGTCCAATAGAACAAGGAGCCCGGAGCACTGGGGCCGTGATACGAACCAAGGCTGGCGTCAAGCGCCAGGGCACCTTTGAGTATGTCTGTCTCAAATGAGGCATCCAGAAAGTCGCCGACATTGGACGGTAGAAGTTGAAGCAATTTCTGAAACGGTTCACGTCCGTTCCGGCGTACACGCAGATAATGACGCGCCCATGCCATCCGCTCTGGCCATGTTTCTGGAACAAGGTCCGGCGAGACGCCTCGATGCAATGGAACCAACGCGGAAGTTAAAAGGTCCAACTCGCCACAGAACACTTTCCAGGACTCAGCATCCCGGCTTGACCAGTTGAAGATGTTCTCGCGGGTAGCCTTGGCCTTGGGCCCAAAGACAATATGGCGGCCGCCCGGATCAAGCGCCACACGGCTCATGTCTTTTTGAAGAACATTCAAGCCATGCTTCTTGAGATTCAGTTTTCGGATGAGGGCTGGAGAAAATCCACTTACCACGTGAGCGCATTTAGGCGCGCGCATACCGGGCATCAGTGTGCTGACACCTGCAGCCCCGCCCAGAGTTGGTAGTGCTTCGCACAAAACCACGCGCCGCCCTGCCTTCGCCAACAGAGCTGCTGCAACAAGCCCGTTGTGACCGCCTCCGACGATCGCAATGTCAAAAGTGTTTGCAGCCGCACTCATGCAGACCGCCTCACTCTGCGGCGCTTGCCAATGTCAGACAGAACCGCGCTTGCCGCGTTGGCGCCCGGTGCCCCCATGACACCCCCGCCCGGATGTGTGCTTGAGCCACAAAGATAATAGTTGCGAACGGGTGTTCTGTATTGCGCCAGTTCCGGGAGAGGGCGATTGAACAACAGCTGGTCGAGCGTCAGCTCTCCATGGAAGATGTTTCCCTGTGTCAGGCCTATTTCGCCCTCGAGTTCAGCGGGTGTTCTGGTCTCCACATGCCGCACTTTTTTTCTGAAGCCCGGAGCAGCCGCTTCGATCTTGTCGAGTACGACATCCTCGAGCGTCTTACGATTTGCCTGTGTCCAACTGCCATCAATCAATGTGTCTGGAACATATTGGACGAACACCGATGCCACATGCTTGCCGGGTGGTGCCAGGGTTGGGTCAAGTCGGGATGGCAGCACCATCTCGATGTATGGATTGCGCGGCATGACCCGTTCCTTCCAGTCATCATACGCATGCTCCATGTCCTCAATCGTTCCACACAGTCGGATGTCACCATCGAGCGAGGGGCAGTCATCGGGAACGGCACTGAATTGTGGGTGACCATCCAGGGCGATGTTCAGCTTGGCCGACGAGCCGCGCGTCTTGAATTTAGATACGCGATCAGGAAAGCCCTTGGGCAAGCCTTTCCAGTCGAGCAGCGACAAGACGGACCGTTTGAGCTCGAGCCCCGACATCACGACACTGGCGTCGATTTGTGTCCCGTCCTCCAGAACGACACCAGATGCCCTTCCCTTGCTGACCTTGACCTCATCAACGCCGCTTGATGCGCGAACCTCACCACCAGAGGCGTGGACTGAGGCTGCCAGCGCTTTGGACACAGTACCCATGCCGCCGCGCACATAACCCCATGCTCCACCGGCACCATCAATGCCGCCGATCCTGTGATGCAGCATCACGTAGGCACTGCCCGGCGACATGGGGCCAAGCCCTGTGCCAATGGTTGCTGATGCGGCCAGATGGGCTTTTACGACGTCTGATTCAAAATATCGGTCAAGCAAATCCGCTGCGGACATCGTCCAGAACCGCACCGCATCGGCAACACCCGCGGCTCCCATCGCTCCAGCGTCCGAAAGCAAAGAGAGCGTCCGACGGAGTTTTGATGGCGACAGTGAGGCTGGATCAGGAGGTGCCTGCATGAGCAATGGGGCCACCAGATCAGCCTGCCGCCGCATATCTCGACTGTATTGCTGATAGGCATCTGCATCGCGCTTGGAGAAGCGTGAGATTTCGCGTCGCATTACGTCTGAATGAGATGACGCTGCCAGATAACGGCCATCGCCCATGAGCGTGACTGAGCCATGATAGGGCATGACCCTCAGACCGTGCCGGACCAGTTCGAGATCGCGTACAATTTCCGGACGCAAAAGGCTGAGAGCGTAGGAGCAGCTTGAGTAGATGAAGCCAGGTTCAATTTCCCGGCTAACGGCCGCACCGCCGATATACTCGTTTTTCTCCAGCACAAGCACACTGAGGCCAGCACGCGCCAGATAGGCGGCGGCTGTCAGGCCATTGTGGCCCGCACCAATGACGATGACGTCGAAGCGCTCCATGTGGATCAGGCTATGAGTGACCCACGCCACTCATCCTCCTTAAACTGTCTATTGGGAGTAAACACAGTTATTGCGGCCTTCAAGCGGCGGCGTGCGTTAAGGATAACAGCGTTGTGGTGCCCTAGATGGCTACTTTCGTCAGGAGCTTGTCAAAAGCCCTATCAACAACGACTTTTGCCTCCGCAAGCTCTCTCTCCACGGCCGAGAAGCTTGGCACGTCAACGGCCCGCGCCAGGCGGCTTTTCAAGGCTTCCGCAGCATTCTCCGGCACGAATTTATCCTGCACTGCTATACGCAATATCTGTGTGAGATTGTTGAACTTGTCCGCAGCAATTATCAGCTCTTCCCCTAACGACGAACCAAGGACATCTGCCCGGACTAATTTTTCGAGTGCAGCTCTTGTCCCCGTATCCAGCACCTCAGGTTTGTCCTGGCAATGCATGAGCTGCAGTCCCTGAGCGATGAACTCAAGGTCAACCAATCCACCTTTGCCATGTTTGATGTCCCAGAGGTCTTCGCTGCCCAGTTCTTTGTAGACTCGCGCCCTCATATCCACGACATCACGCGCGACTGCGCCCGGCTCTCGTTCCTCGCACAATGCCTGCGCAACTGCGGAGGAAACCCTTTCACGCATTTCTGGTGAGCCGGAAATAGCGCGCGCGCGCGTCAGTGCCATTTTCTCCCACGTCCAAGCACTTTCGTGGTGATAGGTCTGAAAACTACGCAGCCTTGTTGCCAAAGGACCGGCGTGCCCAGAGGGGCGCAAACGCATGTCGACTTCGTAGAGGGGTCCTTCAGCGGTTGGCGCTGTCAAAGCACTGATCAATCGCTGGCAAACGCGTGTGTAGTATCTGACACCGTCAATCGGACGTTGCCCATCTGACTCTGAATTCTCACCGTCGAAATCATAAATGACGATCAGGTCTAGGTCAGACGTGGCTGTCATCTCTGAGCCGCCGAGCTTGCCCATGGCAACAACCGCCATCTCTCCGCCAGGCAGGCGGCCATGATTATGTTCAATCTCCTGAGTCGCGACCGGGACCATGCCTCGGACCAAGGCGGAGGCGAGGTCGGCATAGGCTTGGCCGGCTTCGCGAGCAGGTGCCGTTCCTGTCAAGACCTGTACGCCAATCTGAAACATCTGCTCGCGCGCATAGATGCGTGTCAGATCAAGAGTCTGCTCAAACCCTTCCGCCTCCTGGACAACTTCCGCAACCTCCATCGAGCGTTGCTCTTCATCTGGAAGAGGTCCGTAGAAGTCTGCTGCAATAACGGCCTCAAGAACGTTGGGATGTTCTGAAAGGTATCTGGCAAGCATGGGAGCGGATCCCATGATCCCTGCCAGCAGGTCCATCAACGCGGGATTTTGATACAGCAGGGAAAAAAACTGGACGCCGGCAGGCTGGCCGGACAGAAACGTGTCAAATCTGAAAATTGCCTGGTCCGGGTTGTCCACCGTTGCCAGGGCACGGAGCAATGACGGCGTCAGCTTGGTCAGAAGTTCACGCGAACGCGCGGCCCGCGTTGCCGGGATACGGCCAAAATGCCAACCGCGAACGATGTCTATGACTGCCGCTGGGCCGGAAAAACCCATCTCGTTGAGTGCACGCAACGTGGCGGGGTCGTTGTCTGTACCGCTGAAGACCAATGCCTCATCTTCCTGCGCAGCAGATGGCTCATTTTCAAACAGCTGCGCGTAGTGCCGCTGTACTGTTTCGAGCACCGTTCGCAGTCTCAGTCGAAATGCTTCTTCGTCCGCAAACCCCATAAAGGCAGCAATGCACGCAACGCCTTCCTTGTTGCGTGGCATGCGATGGGTTTGTTCGTCATTCACCATCTGCAAACGATGTTCGAGCGTGCGCAGAAAGTCATATGCATCAGACAGCTCTTGGCGCGCCTGGTCGGTGACCCACCCTTCCGCGACAAGCCCTTCAAGCATCTTGATGGTGGCACGTCCGCGCAGCGCGGGAGACTTCCCGCCGCCAATCAGCTGTTGTATCTGAACGAAAAACTCGATCTCGCGGATACCACCGCGGCCAAGCTTTACGTCATGGCCTTCGATGGCGATGGCGCCATGCCCGCCATGGGCATGAATCTGGCGCTTGAGGGAATGAATATCGTCGATAGCCGCAAAATCCAGATATCGCCGCCAGACAAACGGTTCCAGCATGTCGAGCAGCCGGCGGCCAGCCGCCAGGTCACCCGCGCATTCGCGCGCCTTGATCATGGCGGCGCGCTCCCAGTTCTGCCCCATGGTCTCGTAGTAGGTTTCAGCGGCCTCTGCGGAGATGGCAATACTGGTCGATCCGGCATCTGGTCGTAGGCGGAGGTCCGTCCGGAATACATATCCCCCACCGGTTGGTTCCTGAAGAACCTTGACTAGGTCGCGGGTGAGGCGGACGAAGAATGATCCGGGATCTATGCCTTCTGCGAATTCAAGACCGTCGGGCTCATAAAACACGATGATGTCGATGTCGCTGGAGTAATTGAGCTCGAATGCTCCGTGCTTTCCCATGGCGATGACAATGAGGCCAGAGCCAGTGGTCGGCACTTTCTCATCTACAAGTTTGATGTCCCCTGCCTTAGCGGACCGGCGTAGTAACCACCGGCATGTCGACTCGATGACTGTATCTGCCAGGAGCGTGAGAGCACGCGTGACACTTTCAAGCGGCCAGGCAGTTGAGACGTCCGCAGCTGCGGTCAGCAATGCGACACGACGTTTGGCAGTTCGCGCCGCCTCCATGAGCGTGGCTTGGTCCTGCGCCGCCTCCATTTCCGCCCGGCACGCCTTAAGCAGAGTTTCAAGACTCTGCGAGGCTTGTTCGGAGAGCAGGGACGGCAGGATTTCCGCTTCCCGCACCAGCAACCGCGCCAGGAAGGGAGAGTTCCCAGCCATGGCAGAGAGGAGCGCTCTCGCGCGATCATCCTTCAGCAGTTTGATCAGGGCTTTATCTACGCGCCCGGTAGAAGGGGACGCTGCTTGAAGTTCCTCGATGGTCCATTCGGCGCGGGTTTGATCGGACGCGATCAATGATGCCGTGCTGACTGCTTCCAGGGGTGAGGTGCTAACAGGTGGAGCCATGGTGCAACTCTCAAACGAAAAACCCGCCGACGCAATACGTCGGCGGGTTGATCATGCTCATGCAAAGCCAGAACAGCTTAAGAAGCGATCCTGTTTGGCGGCCAGCTTAGCAGCCAGCTGCGTCTTTAAGCTGAGCGGCTGGCTTGAAGCGCAGCACTTTTGACGCCTTGATCTTGATCGCTTCACCCGTTTGCGGGTTGCGCCCCATGCGCGCAGCGCGCTTGGAAATTGTGAAGGTGCCGAAAGTACCGATGGTGTACTTGCCTTCCTTCTTCGCGCCCTTCAGGCCTTTTTCAATTTCGCCGAACACGAGCTCAACCGCGCGCTTGGCTTCTGCCTTGGACATGTCGCCTGCAGCTGCAACATTCTCGATAAATTCTGCCTTGCTCATCTTAATTGCCTCTTCACTGACTTATTGGCAGCACGCGTTTGCGCGCCTGATGTGGTGCATTGGTGCTCTTGAGACACCGGATACTTCGTCTCCGGGTCTTGCGACCACGGCTTGTCCATTGAGCGCCGCCCAAAGCAATTTGCTTCCGACTCACTTTCAAGAACTGTGTCATCTGTCGATATGTGTGTTTTGCCATTGGCGCAAGCGGTTTTGGGACAGGTGCCCTCACCAAACCCATATAGGGCAAGGGTTTGGTGGAACCGTTGCTCTAAAACCCACTTGACTACTGGCAATCAGGAGTTCGGCGCCTAGCAAAAATTGATTCGGAGCGTGGCACTCAGGTGCGCGTAGACGCATTTAGTCTCAGCACATGAATGATCTCGAATACGAGGCCAATTTCGCTGGCAATCTTGGCAATCTGACCAGGATCATCTGCTCGCTTGAACATGCCGCCACCCTCAAACCGGTCGCCGCCACCGTTGATGGTTATCAAAAGACGGTCGCCATCGAACGCCAGCTGAAGCTTTCCACCTACGGTATCAGCCAGCTGGCTTACCCGTTCCATGAAGGTCGGCGTCAGCAAATAGCGCGCTTCAACCTGATCATCGGAAAAGACTTCAAACAGCTTTTCAAAGCGGGGGTCTTCTAGCCGTACCCTCTCTTTGCTCTTTCCTATGCCCCCAAAGAAGTTGCCAATCACACCGCCGTCGCTGGTGAGAATGGTGCGCGCGGCAAAAGGCTTGGGAAACGTAAAGCGGGCCAACAGACCATTGAACACAGTGACGTAGTACGTCTCCGTTCGGCCATCGCTGTCGGTACGGGTACGCCGGTCTTCCAGATGCGCTTCACACAGCGTAAAGCTTACCCCTTCATGGCTACCTACAATTTCATCTTCCAGTGATCGTCGGTCGTAGCTGGGGATTATTCTGACGTCTTGAAACCAATCCAGCTCGGCGGAGATGGGGTCCGCGTTGTAGGTGAATCCAAGGAAGGTGCTCAACCGATGCAGCACCTCGCCTTTTACACGGCTTGTCACCTCGGACACGCTGGAGGTGTGGTAGGCCATCACACCAATAACCGAGATCACCACGACAGCGGCAAGCACAAACCCAATCCAACCTGAAGAGAACCCTCCCAATGACCAGATGGTGAGGAGCGCAACGGCACCGGCAGACAAAGCAATTGCCGAGTACTTTTTGAGCTTTCCGTGAGCCGCTTTGCGCAGCTGTTCCTGTTCAATCAGGTAAGGTTCAAGTTCACGCCGATAGAACGCTGCCAACCCTTCAAATGCCGGGTATGAGGCCTCAACGTCCTCAAGGGAATGTGCTGCGTTGGCCATCAGACCGCCTGCCGCTATTTCAGAAAGTCAGACGCGTCCACCGGAGCACGTGCGGCTTCCTCAATTTCATAGAATGGCATTTGTTGTACACCCGCCATGTTGGCGATGAGACTACCTGGAAAAATCTGAACTGAATTGTTCAAATCTGTCACCGCGGCATTGTAGAAACGCCGCGCTGCGGAGATATGTCCTTCTACCTCGGAATAGGTTTCCTGAGCATTGACCATGGTCTCTGCTGAGCGCAGCTCGGGATATGCTTCAGCCGTAGCAAAAAACCGCATCATGCCGGATTGGAGATGTCGCTCCGCTTCAATATGATTTTTGACTGCTGCAGGGTCAGATTTGTCGTAATCGGACATTGCATTGGCGCGCAGCTCCGTCACTTCTGTGAGCAATTCCTTTTCATGCTCCATGAAGCGCTGGGCGATCTTGAGAACATTTGGGATAAGGTCATGACGTTTGCGCAGCTGTACGTCGATAGATGACAAGGCTTCCAACGCCCGATTGCGCCGCCCAATGAGTGTGACGTACCAAACATAGCCGCCTATCAGCACGACAGCGATCAGGCCAAGCAGGATTTCCATCGAGATTTCCTTGTGAACAAACGAATGCAGAAATAGCCGACCCATAGTATGCACAACCAGGGGTCGGATTTGAAAGGACATAACAATGCGGATTGCATCGCTGATACACAACGGACGCCAAAGCCTTGGGGTTGTTGATGATAGGGGTGTGCGTCCGATTCCAGATTCTGCAGATATGCCCAAGGACCTGATGGCCGTATTGCCTGAGTCTGAGGTCCTACTGGAGCGGATTTCCAAGTCTGTCGCGGACGTTCCTCCGCTGCCGCTTGACGACGCAACCTTTCTGGCACCCATTCCGGTGCCGGGGAAAATTCTTGCGATCGGCCTCAACTACCGGGCCCATGTTGAGGAGACAGGGCGTGAGGTGTCGCCGCATCAAATCTGGTTCAATAAACAACGCACCTGTATTGCGGGCCCAAATGACGTTATCGACAAGCCCGTCGCATCCGACATGGTGGACTATGAGGGTGAGTTGGTGGTGGTCATTGGCAAGCGATGTCGGCATGTCCCGGCAGAGCGGGCTCACGAGGTCATTGCCGGATACATGGTGGGAAACGATGTGTCAGTGCGTGACTGGCAACGGCGTACACCGACCATGCAGATGGGAAAAAGTTTCGACACACATGGGCCAATCGGACCTTGGATGGTCACCGCTGACGAGATTGAGGACCCTCAAAACTTGACGATCAAGGCCTCGGTCAATGGGGAAGAGCGTCAAAGCTCCAATACATCGTCGATGATCCATTCAATTCGGGAACAGATTGAGCACCTGACCACCGCCTTTACACTGGAACCGGGTGACCTGATTTTCACCGGCACACCTGAGGGTGTGGGAGCGGCAATGGACCCGCCACAGTTTCTAAAAGATGGCGACGTGGTTCGAATAGAAATCGGCGATGTGGGCACAATCGAGAACCGTGTGGCAAACGAAGTTGCGAAGACCACTATCGGCTAGTTTCACGGAGCCCTATTCAGCTGCCATTTCGCTGGGGCGGCGACGGGCACGTCTGGCGAGCGAGATAACAACCCGCAGGCCGGGCTGATTGTCTTCAAGCCGCAGGTCACCGCCATGCAGGCGCGTCACGGCACTTACAAGGCTCAGACCAAGACCACTACCAGGCGTATTGCGACTCTGCTCAAGGCGCACAAACCTTCCAAGCACGCGCTCCCGGTCATCAATCCCGACACCTGGACCATTGTCAGCCACGGTAACCTCAGCGCCCAGCATGCCGCGGCTCTTGACCGAGAGCTGAACCGCTGAGCCGCCCGCTGCACCGCCTGCATGTTTGATTGCGTTGTCCAGCAAGTTGGCGATTGCCTGAGCCAACAACTCCCGGTGGCCGCGATATTCAAGCTCCGGCTCGATATCCAGGGTCAGGGAGAGGCCCGCTTCGTCCGCTACCGGCTCATAGAGCTCAGCTGCATCCTGAGCCAGGGCACTCAAATCGACCCAAGCCATGCCATCTCTCGCCGCACCCGCTTCGGCGCGGGCGATCAACAGGAGCGCGTTGAAAGTGCCCAGAAGTTCGTCTGCTTCAAAAATGGACCGCTCAAGTGCTTCGGTGTACTCTTCCTGGGTTGCCGGTTTCATCAAGGTAACCTCCAGGCGGTTACGCAGACGATTGAGCGGACTTCTAAGGTCATGGGCAATATTGTCTGTCACCTGACGCATGCCGGACATCAAACGCTCGATTTGGTCGAGCATGTCGTTGAGGTTTTCCGCAAGCTGATCAATTTCGTCGCCGGCACCCGAGACGGGAATGCGCCGTGAGAGCTCACCACCCATAATGTCCTTGGCAGTGCGATTGATGTCATCAATTCGCGCCACAACGTTGCGGCTGATGATTGCGCCACCGACAATGCCAAGCACGATCATGGCGGCCACGGCCCACGCAAGAGCATTGGTTATTTGCGCTTCAAGGCGGCGACGTTCTTCAATGTCCTGGCCGACCAGCAGACGCATATCATCTGGAAGCCGGGTCGCGATTGCCTGCGCTTCGTGTGTTTCAATCTCGCCTTCGACCGTGCGGCGACCATAGTCAAAGCTTATCCACCCGCCATCACCTGGTTGGGCGTCCGGCCATACATCCAAGTTGCCACCTAGCTTTTCGCCATTCGTGTCCTCCAGCAGATAGAGGTTCTGCCGGGGATCACGTGCCTTGGTAATCACAGCGAGGACCAGACCAGCACGGCCGCTTTCATCAAGCTGGGTGACAAGTGCAGTTGTTTCCGCCTGCACTGTTGCCTCGGTCTGGCGGGCCAGGAACCCGGCAGTGTTCCAATACAGGTATCCGAGCAAGGCGCTGGCGGACGCCAGAAACAGGGCGAGATAAACCAGCGCCAGCCGGAAAGTTGTCGTGGAAAGGAGCTTATTCTGGGGCACGCAACGTATAGCCCGCGCCACGCACCGTATGGAGCAGTGGCGTCTCAAAGTTCTTGTCGATCTTGGCTCGCAAGCGCGACACATGAACGTCGATCACATTGGTCTGCGGATCGAAATGATACTCCCAGACATTTTCAAGCAACATCGTTCGGGTAACAACCTGTCCGGCGTGCTTCATGAGGTACTCCAGCAGGCGGAACTCTCGCGGCTGCAGATCAATATCGGTGCCATCGCGTGTCACCTTGCGCGACAGAAGATCCATTTCGAGACCTCCGACCCGCATACGTGTTTGCTGCGCTTCACCTGGGCTGGCACGCCGAACAAGCACCTCGATGCGAGCAAGGAGTTCAGCGAAGGCGAACGGCTTTGTCAGATAGTCGTCACCGCCGGCGCGCAGGCCGCTGACGCGATCTTCTACTTCACCCAGCGCGCTGAGGAATAAGACCGGCGTCGTGCGGCCTTCGTCGCGCAGAGAAGAAACCACCGACAATCCATCCTGCTTGGGCAGCATGCGGTCTATGACCAGCACATCAAATTGGCCGGACATGGCGAGGTTCAACCCATCGTCGCCGTCCGCAGCGTGATCGACCACATGGCCGCTTTCGCGCAGACCCTTGACGATGTAGGCGGCTGCCTCGACGTCATCTTCCACAACAAGGACGCGCACGTCTTCTCCTACGGTTTGAAGTGTTTGCTGCTGCATCGCTTCGACCTCCAGCTTACGCCGGGCAGCGGCGTGCCGCTACCAGCGGTTACCGGGGCTGTGCTGCCAACTAAGCAGCGCGATTTGGAGAGAAAAAGGCCGCACCGGCGCACTCGTGGGGGAACACGAAACAACGTGGCGCCGGTGCGGCGACTTGAACGACCCTGTGTGATGGAATTTGAAAAGGGCCGCCTCCAATTTGCTGCGCCGAATCAAATGACCCAACACAGCATCCCGGAATACTTAAGAGTTTCGGCTCCCCAGCCTTACAGCCCGCTTGCGGCCACATGACATTTTGGTAATGAAGCGTCACGTTCCGGTTTGGGTTGTGCGGACCACAAGCTTGTTTTCCAGGGTGCGATGGACGGGGCACTTATCCGCTATCTCCATCAGTTTGCTGCGCTGCTCATCATCCAAAGTTCCGGATACTTCGATTTCCCGATTCATGACATCAACCTGACCCTGCGTATTGCCATCTGTGGCAGCACATTCCTCACAGTCATCAACATGAATGCGGTCATGGCCTACACGGACAACTACGCGTTCCATGGGAATTGATTTCCGGTCCGCATAAAGCCGCATGGTCATGGCTGTGCATGCACCAAGTGCAGCGTTCAGATATTGATATGGCGTCGGTCCGGTATCCAACCCGCCATAGCTTTCCGGCTCGTCGGCAAGCTGAATATGATCACCTGCTAGGACCTGCGCCTGAAACTTGCCGTTGCGGGTTTCTACAACTGTGACGCGTTCGGGATCCGGCTTTACGAGTGCCTTCTCGTCCACAGCCTCTTCACCCAGGTACCGGGTGGCCCATGAAGACAGAACGTCAGCGACGTAGGTGGCATCAGCGCGACGGGAGAGAAGATGATCGGCATCATCCAGCGAAACAAAGCTCTTTGGGTGCTTCGCTGCCAAAAAAATCTTCTCAGCATTTTCTATGCCCACGGTCGCATCTCGCGGACCATGAAATACGATGAGTGCTTTCTTCAGGCTGGCGATGCGCGGTGAAATTTCCTGGCTGCGAATGTCGTCCAAAAAGGCTTTTCGAATGCGGAACGGTCGGCCGGCAAGCTCTACCTCCGCTTCACCGTCCGCTTCGATATCATCGATCTTGGCGCCGAAATTCTCTGCAACATGGGCCGCGTCCGCCGGGGCTCCAATAGTTGCAACGGCCTTCGCTTCCGGCACATCACCTGCGGCGGCAAGTACGGCGGCTCCGCCAAGACTATGGCCGATCAGAATGGACGGCGCCTTGTGGGTATCACGCAGATAATTTGCGGCGTGAACCAGGTCAGCCACGTTGGATGAAAAATCGGTGTTGGCAAAGTCACCGTCAGAATGGCCCAGGCCCGTAAAATCAAAGCGCAGGACTGCAATACCGTGATCACACAGCCGGGACGCAATGCGGGTCGCGGCAAAAATGTCTTTGGAGCAGGTAAAGCAATGGGCAAAAAGCGCATATGCCCGCGGTTGACCCTTGGGCATCTCAAGCCGGCCAGCCAGCTTCTCGCCAAGGCTACCTGTGAATTCGATGCGTTGTATCTGCTTGGCCATGGTGCCCCATTCTTTGACTTGTTGGGGCACTGACGGTTGCTGTCAGTCGGATTTGCCCAAAATCTGACCAACCCGCAGGCGCTCTTCTTCGCTTAATGGAGTGCCCTCTTCCGCCAAGCTGTCAGCGCTGCGGCTCATAAAGTAACGAACCGCAAGCCCCCCGGCCAATAACAAGACGATGAACGGCCCAAACCAGAGCAAATAGGTGTGTGGGGCCACGCGGGGCCGCAGCAGCACATATTCGCCATATCGATCCACCACGTAGTCCATCACCTCTTCGTCGGTGTCGCCCTGAACCAGACGGTCGCGAACCAAGATGCGCAGGTCCTTTGCCAAAGGTGCATTGGAATCGTCGATAGACTGGTTCTGGCACACCATGCAGCGCAGGTCAGCGCTCAACGCGCGGGCCCTTGATTCCAAGGCTGGGTCGCTGAGAACTTCGCTCGGCTCATAAGCCTGCCCTGGTGCAGTCGCAACGGCCATGACCACTGCAAGGCCGAGAAGGCCAGCCTTGAGCACCTGGACCAGCCACGCAGCGCACATACTCATGCGGCCGCCTCGCCGGCTGCTGGGGGAGTATTCTCTTTCCTGCGAGCGGGCGCACCGACGCGCAGCCGCCTGTCAGACAGAGATACGACGCTGCCCAGCACCATGATGATGCAGCCTACCCATACCAGCGGCTGAAGCGGATTGTGATAGGCGCGAACAATCCACTGCGTTTGGCCTGGTGCGGCGCCGGGTTGCGGATCGCCAAGCACCACATACACATCATCAAGGATGGTCGTGCGGATAGCAGCTTCGGTTGTTGGCATCTTCGCGACCGGGTAGAAGCGTTTTTCCGGTGTGAGCTGACCCACAGCAGTGCCATCACGGTTGACAGTGAAGATGCCGCGATCTGCTTCGTAGTTGGGCCCGGGTGCAGGAGTAACGCCTTCAAAGGTCAGCTCATAGGGGCCGATCTCAAGCGTCTGGCCTGCTTGCATCAGCACCACGCGTTCCTGCGCACCTGCTGTAACACCCACCACGCCGAAAACGAGTACGCCGACACCTGCGTGGGCGATTGCCGTGCCCCATGCAGAACGCGGCAAGCCTTTGAGACGATTCATGCTTTGGCCAAACGGAATTTTGCCGAGCTTCACACGTTCGGCAATTTCAACGCCCGCTCCGACAACCAACCAAGTCGCAATGGCCAAACCGACAGCGGCCAAAATCGGCGCGCCCTCGACCACAAAGAGTGCGATGAGCCCCACAACAAGGGCGGCTACGGCAGCAGCATAGAGCCGTTGCGCTGTCGCGAGGGCGTCTGCGCGTTTCCACGCCAGCATTGGGCCGAATGGCACCAACAGCAGCAAGGGAAGGATGATGGGAATGAACGTGCCATTGAAGAATGGCGGCCCGACCGAGATTTTTTCGCCGGTCACCCCTTCAAGGACGAGCGGGTACAGAGTGCCGATGAGCACAGCGGCCGTTGACGCGGTGAGCAACAAATTGTTGATCACCAGCGCGGACTCACGGCTCACAGGCGCAAAAAGCCCGCCAAGTTTGAGGCTTGGGGCCCGCCATGCGTAGAGCGCCAAAGCCCCGCCAATGAAGAAGATCAGTATGGCCAGTATGAAAAGGCCACGTTCAGGATCAACAGCAAAAGCATGCACAGACGTGAGCACGCCGGAGCGCACGAGGAATGTACCCAACAAGGACAGCGAGAATGCCAGAATGGCCAGCAACACAGTCCAAGACTTCAATGCACCGCGTCGTTCGACAACGATTGCGGAATGGAGCAAGGCCGTTGCTGCCAGCCAAGGCATGAGTGATGCGTTTTCAACCGGATCCCAGAACCAGTATCCGCCCCAACCCAACTCGTAATACGCCCACCAGCTACCAAGTGCGATGCCGACAGTCAGTGATGCCCACGCGGCCAGCGCCCATGGACGCACCCAGCGGGCCCATGCGGCGTCAACGCGACCTTCGATGAGAGCCGCCGCAGCAAATGAGAAGGCTACCGACAACCCCACATAGCCGCCGTAAAGAAACGGCGGATGAAAAGCGAGGCCCGGGTCCTGAAGGAGCGGGTTGAGGTCCGTGCCGTTTATCGGCGTGGGTGACAGACGCACGAAGGGATTAGACGCCAGCACCACGAACAGGCTGAACACCGCGCCAATGAGCCCCTGTACGCCCAGAACCCGTGCCTTCAGCGAGTCTGGAAGATTTGCGCCGAAATTGGCCACGCTGGCACCGAAGATTGCCAGGATCAGAACCCACAGCAGCATCGACCCTTCATGGTTCCCCCAAACACCAGTAACCTTGTAGAGCATCGGTTTGGCTGAGTGGCTGTTCTCATAGACATTGATGACGGAAAAGTCCGACGTCACGAATGCATAGGTCAGCGCAGCAAAAGACACGATCAGCAAGATCACCTGAAGGCTTGCTGCCCGCGATGCCATCACCATCAATCGCGCGTCTGCCAACGCCGGCCCATATAAACCAAGGCCGGTTTGTACAACCGCGACAGCCAGGGCAAGAACCAGCGCAAAATGCCCGATTTCAGGAATCATTCGGTTGTTTCCTTCCACTGGCCTGATGCCTTCAATGCATCAGCGACCTCAGGAGGCATGTAGTTTTCATCGTGTTTGGCAAGCACCCGGGACGCTTCAAACCGTCCTGTCACCTCGAACTCACCCTCAGCCACAATGCCCTGCCCCTCTCTAAACAGATCCGGCAATATGCCGCCATATGCGACTTGAATACTGTTTTGGGTGTCCGTCACGGAGAAGATGGTTGAAGCCCCCTCTTTGCTGACGCTTCCCTCGACCACCAGTCCGCCGATGCGGGCATACTCACCCACCGGCATACCTTTTTCGGCCACGTCTGTGGGGCTGTAGAAAAAGACCACCGTATCCTCAAGCGCACTAAGCGCAAGAATCACGGCGGCGCCGAGAACAAGTAAAGACACGCCAATAAAGGCGGCGCGGTAGGACTTGCGGGTGCGTGGTTTTCTGGTGCGGGTCATTTGACGATCAATATACCGCCCCACTGTCCATCCGCCCAACGGTCAAAAGATCGCATAGTCAAAATGGGGATTTGATCTTCAGCGTCAGGGGTGTGTGCGATCAGGCCAGATCCAGCGCTGACAGCGTCGCGGGACCGGCAATGCCATCAGCAACAAGGCCAACTTCGTCCTGGAACTGGGTGACGCAACGCTTCGTGCCCTCATCAAATACACCATCAATGTTGATGGCCCAGCCACGCTCGGCGAGCGCACGTTCAAGCGCCTCAACGTCCGACCCGGTCATCGTTGGCATGGTCAGCCGTAGTGTCCGCTGTTGCGTATCTTCGGCAGTGACGCGCACAGGTGGCGCGCCGAGGACGTGTTGGTTGATCTCTTGCCCGCGCACTGAAAACGGGAGCGCAAGGGACCAATTGTTGCTGTCCATCAGGGAGGAAAATGCATCCATCCGGTAGACAGTACGCCTCAACAAATGGTTGGAGTGTCCGGCCAGCCACGCGCGTCGCTCAGCAATGTAACGATGCACCCAGCCGCGCTGACCGATGGTATCAGGCCGCCCGTGCCGCTCGTTGACGCGGTCTCGGATACGTATCCATGACCCATGCACCTTTCCATCATAGACCACAGCAAGTGCTAAAGGATCACCGATGCCCAGGTTGCCCGCGGCAACCTCCGCCGGTGTCCAATATAGACGATCAAAGAAGGCATCCTGGACGTCCTGCATGACCGGGTCGGCACCACCTTGCATCAGGAGTGAGCGAAACTCGAAATCGTGATCCAAAGTCAGGTCGATGTCTTCAAGCCGTCTCAGGAATCCAGATAGCTGACTGGACAGGGCCGCATTTGCAGCATCGCAATACGCCTTTATGAGCAGATGCAGGTTGCCCGAGCCAAGCGTAGTCTGCGCCCGGCCATAGGTGAGATGGCCGCTATCACCAGGCAACAGCGTGACCATGGCATAGTCACCGCCGGGTGTTCCTGTCTCAAAAACATTGATGATGGCCTGAGCGGCCCGTTTTTGAAGAAATGTGAGGGGCATGGTGGATCCTGTTGGCTCGTTGCGCGGAAACTAACGCGGTCTTCGACACACAACTCAGGATATCACGCCGTCCAGCTAGCGGGGATAACCGACTTTTTTTGGCAGGAGGGTTATTCCGGCGATGCACCTTCCACGCCTGTCAGCTCGATCCCCAGCTCGCGTGCCGCTGAGATGAGCCGCGCCGCGGCAGCTGTGTCGGGTGCCAGATTTTCCAATGCCCGTTTCAGCACATCCTGGGCGGCATCGGTTTCACCTAGCACCATGCGCGCGCGCATGAGCTGACGCCATTCAGCTTCACTTCCCCCATTGGCGGCAAGTCGCTCGTCGAGCCCGTCAACCATACCGCGGATTGCTGCAGCTCTGTCTTCGTCAGGAATTGAGGCTATGGCTTCTTCTGCGGAAGGTTCGCCTTGCTCCGCATCAAGAGCAGCCAGACTCTGGGTGACCATTCGGGCCCAGGGCAAATCCGGGTCAGCATTTGCCTGAAGCTCCTGCCAGATTGCGCGTGCTGTGTCTCTGTCGCCTTCCTGCAGAGCAGCAAGCCCCAGGAAGTAATTTGATTGAGCGTGAGCAGCATCCAAGGACACCGCGCGCGCAAAGACGGCTGCAGCCCTGTCACCGACCAGGCCTTCGTCAGCAAAGACCAGAGACTCACCCAGATCTGCCAAGCGCTCAGCTGTCGCACCATCAAGATCAATCAACCGGCCATAGGCGGTTGCGGCATCTTCAAATCGACCCATGCGCCCGTAAATTGGCGCAACCACGCGCCAGCCGTCAGCGTCGCCAGGATTGGCGCGCAAGTGTTCTTCAACACGCGCCACGAGTTCATCAAGGCTCTGTTCTTCAGGTGCCTTGGAAATGCGTTCAGCGAAAGGTTGCGACGGCAGTCCAGGGGCACCGGAGTAAAGATAAAGAGGCACTGCAAGGAAGGGCATCGCCACGACCAGGATCACCGCAAACTGAGACCCAGCTCTGGTTTGAGAATTGCTTTCTGCGGAGCGCGCCGCATCCGCCATGAGCAAGCGCCGGGAAATTTCCGTCCGGGCGGCCTTGGCCTCAGCTTCGCCTATCATGCCGCGCTCCAGATCGCGGTCGATCTCTTCCAACTGGTCACGATAGACGGCGACGTCGCTGTCAGCACGGCCGCGCAAAGCTCTGCTGCGACGCAGCGGCACGAGAACGAGATAGGCGCATGCCAACACCAGGATGGCTGCAAAAATCCAGAAAATGACGGGTCCGGTCATAGGGTCCAAGTCACTGATTGGGGCAGGCGACCAGGATGGTCGCCAATCACTGAGGAAATACTCTAAGGTGATGTATCATCCAACAGACGCTATCGCCACGGGCGCTAACGTCGCGGCCTGCACGAGAAGACGCAGGCCCTCCTCACCCGCGATCCTATCTCAACAAAGAGAAATCCTGCTATGTCCCGCTTGCGCCTTGCCGGTCTTGTACTTGTCCTTTTGTTCGTTGTGGGTATCGCGGCGCTCTTTGCCTTTGGCCTGCGTGTCAATTTCGGGGCTGCGGAGCCGGACTATGAGGCACTGGCCGCTCCCGCAAGCAACTATGACGTAGAGATCATTCGCGACAAATTTGGCGTCCCTCACATCTATGGCCAACGTGACGCGGATGTTGTTTTCGGTCTCGCTTATGCTCAGGCGGAAGATGACTGGGCGACGATGCAGGAAATCGTGGTGGCCGCACGCGGTAACCTGGCCCAGCAACGCGGTGCCGATGCGGCCGTGACAGACTATCTGGTTCACCTGCTGCGCGTGTGGCCAACAACCAACGCAGGATACCCCGACCTCCCACAGAACATTCGCGAGATTGCAGAAGCCTATGCCCACGGCACCAACCTTTGGGCTTCGGAACATCCCGATGAGGTTTGGGACGGTGTTCTGCCTGTTACGGGAGAGGATGTGATTGCCGGCTTCGTTTTCAAAACGCCGTTCTTTTATGGACTTGATGGCGTGTTCAAGGAGTTGTTTGAGGAGACGCGTTCAAAGGAAATTTCACTTGGGCCGGACAACGCCTTTCTGTGGACAGAAACACCAAAATACCCAATCGGCTCCAATGCCATTGCCGTTGCACCATCGCGCTCAACCGACGGGCACACCCGCCTGTTGATCAACTCGCACCAGCCTTTCGCTGGGCCTGTCGCCTGGTACGAGGCGCGCCTCAAGTCTGAGGAAGGCCTGGACATCGCCGGCGGTGTGTTCCCCGGAGCGCCGGTCATTCTACACGGGCATAACCGCAATCTCGGCTGGGCCAACACCGTCAACAAGCCCGACCTCGCGGACGTGTACGTGCTGGACGTGAACCCGGACAACCCCAATCAATATCGGCTTGATGGAGAATGGCGCGACATGGAGGCGTCCGTCGCCACAATCAAAGTGAAACTGTTCGGACCCCTTGAGTGGCATGCACAGCGGGACGTGAAATACTCAGAACACGGACCGGTTCTGGAAACAGAGCATGGGGTTTATGCAGTTCGCTATGCGGGCATGGGAGAAACCCGGCAACTGGTTCAGTACCATTCGCTTAACCGGGCAAATAATCTGGAGGAATGGCTGGATGCCATGCGCCTGCAGGCTCTGCCAAGCATCAATTATGTGTATGGAGATAAGGATGGGAACATCGCTTACATCTACAACGCTCAGATGCCCAAGCGGATTGATGGATGGGATTGGCAAAAATATCTGCCCGGTGACCGATCTGAGCTGATCTGGAGCGAGTACCACGATTTTGATGCCTTGCCGCAGTTAATCAATCCGCCAAGCGGTTTTGTGTTCAATGCGAACAACACGCCATTTGAAGCTACCGATGACGCCGACGACCTGCGCCCGGAAAGCTTTCCGGTCACCATGGGTATCGAGACACAGATGACCAATCGCGGTTACCGCGGCCTGGAATTGCTGCGGCCGGACACACAGATTTCCGCAGAAGAATTCAAAGACTACAAGTTCGACAAGACTTATTCGAAGGACAGTGAGCTCGCGAAGCTCATTGAGGTGTGGCTGGCGGAAGACTTTTCCGGTGAGCCGGATATGGAAGCAGCACAAAAACTCCTGGCGGACTTCGACATGAGTGCGGATATGAACGACAGGAATGCGGCTGTGGCGGTGCTCGCCGGTGAACCAGTGGTCTGGGCGCAAATTCAAGGCACGCCCATGCCAGATACCATCCAGTCGCTTCGCGATACTGTGGCCCATCTCATGGAACACTGGGGTCGTCTCGACGTCCCGTGGGGCGAGGTCAATCGCATCCGGCGCGGGGATATTGATTTGCCGCTTGGAGGCGGGCCGGATCTCCTGCGCGCTGTATACGCACGCCTGCCCCAGGACGATGGGCGGCTGGTCGCACAGGGCGGTGACACGATGATTTACATTGCAGACTGGGCCCCTGACGGATCGCTTAAGAGCGAGAGCATTCACCAGTTCGGGTCGGCAACGCTTGACGAAACAAGCCCGCATTACGCCGACCAGACCCCACTCTACGCGACGGAGCAATTCCGCGAGATACCTTGGGATCGGGAGGCGCTGGAAGCAGAGGCGACACGGACCTACAAGCCGGGGCAGTAGCTGTTGGGATTAAGCCCTGCCTATCGCCATGCCGGGTTACTGCTGCCCATTGGTGACGGAGGCAACTCCCAGAAGGGTGGCGTGTGACTGAGCATGTCTGCTGGCCGCAAGAATTGCATCTCACCGAACGGCGTGTCGCGCGTATCCCTCATGTCGCCCAAGTCTTCTTCGGTAATTGGCACGGCCTTGCGATGGTCAACTGCACCCAAATCCATCATCCACATCGCCGTGCGCGACAGTGAAACGCGGACATGCCAACTGCCGCCTTCGCGCTGCTGGCGGCGTAGGGCGGCCAGTGCGCCAAATGCCGCCAGATACCCGGTTGTGTAGTCTGTTGCGGCGGCTGGAAACAATGTTGGGTCCTCTCCGGACGCCACAGTCTCATCCGAGTGCAGGCGCGCCATGCCGGATGCACTCTGAGCCAGTTGTTCCCATCCCGCGCGAGATGACATCGGGCCATCATGGCCGTAGCAACTGACAGACACATAGATGATGCCGGGGCGCAGTTCGGCAAGATGCAGCGGGCCAAGACCATGCCGCTCAAATGCGCCGGGGCGGTATCCCTGTACAAAGATGCTTGCTTTCCCGGCCAGGTCCTTGAGTGTCTCGGCATCTTCCTTGATGCCAAAGTCCAGTGTCGCAAACCGTTTGCCGTGACCCGTGTCCATAACAAACGGTTCGATCGTTGGCAGATGAGCAGCGCCCAGTCTCAGTACATCCGCTCCATGGGACGCCAGGGTTCGACCACAGGTGGGGCCTGCCAACACTCGGGTTAAATCGAGGACACGCAGCTTTTCCAACGGGCGCTGCGGTGAGGGAGGTAGCTCCTGAGCAGGTGCGTCACCGATGCGCACCAGGTCCACCAATGGTGCGGCAGCAAGAAGTTGGCCTTGCTGATGGTCTGCCCACTCAGTGCGCGTGCGGACGGCTGCCCCACACAGATTCATGTAGGCGAGCGCGTCCTCCAGCGCCACCGCGTCCCACTTGCTGACCGCGTCAGCTACCGAGGTCTCATCGTTCTCACAGTCAAGCAATCGTAGAATGCCATCGCGCAGATGTGGGAAGCCGCCATGGAGATGAATGTACCGACCACATCCAGCGCGGTAGATGCCGATGGTCGGATTGGCCATTGATGGTGGCAACACCATGTTTCCACCAACACGCATATGCAGGAAACCCAGAAGAGACGCTGCAGCCGCTCGCGTGCTTACAGTTACGGACTGACGGGGCAATCCACGGTCAGCGCCAACTTCCTGTGCCATGGCTGATGCTGCACCAAGCGCGCCAGCGGCGGCATCCGCGGCTCGTATGCAGGATGGATAAACCGGATCTTCGCCGGCAAAATTTACAGACAGGGGCTGACCAGCCACTTCACCTGCATGGCGCATCACCTGCCGAAATGCATCACCTGCCACTGATGGTCTCTCCTGGAAAACACAGCCCAACGTGAAGCAGATGCGTCTGCCCGACTCGCCCGCTATGTTACCTTTATCCGAGCCGTAGCAAACTACATCGACTCGGGGTTTTGCTAGACCAGAAAGAATACGGCTCCAATCAGGGATTTGGAAACTATGGCGAACTCATCTACAGGGCCGCTCGACGGCGTGCGTGTTCTCGATTTTGGGCGCTATATTGCCGGCCCCTTCTGCGCAACACTCCTTGCAGACCTTGGCGCAGATGTCATTCGCGTTGAGCGCCGTGAGGGAAGCGAAGACAGATATGTGCAGCCTATCGTTCCCGGTGCCGCCCCTGGCGAAGGTGGCGAAGGGTCAATGTTCCTGCAGATGAACCGCAACAAAAAGAGCATTACACTCGACCCCATGCATGCGGATGGGCAGGAGATTGTCGCGCGGTTGGTGAAGACGGCTGATGTTGTGGTCGCCAATCTCCCACCGTCCACCCTCCAGAAAATGGGGCTGGATCTCCCATCGCTTCAGGCACATCGTGAGGACATTATCCTGACTACGGTGTCCGGTTTTGGCCGAGGCGGCCCGGACAGCGAGAAGACAGGCTTTGATGGTGTGTTTCAGGCCATGTCCGGTGCTGCGCATCTTTCCGGCTTTGGCGATGCACCTGTCAAAAGCTACGCGGCGTGGGTGGATTTCGGCACCGCCTCTTTTGCTGCATTGGGCACCATGGCGGCCTTGATGGACCGAGGGAAAACCGGTCGCGGGCAGATGGTGGAAGGGGCTCTCCTTGGCACCGCCCTCACCTACTTCAACTTTCATCTCATTGAGCAAAAGCTGGGTGGCACCGACCGAGTCGCAAGTGGCAATCGCAGTCAGTATGCGGGTCCGGCTGACGCAATCGAAACCAGTGACGGCTGGATTTTTGTGCAGGTCATCGGTGACCCGCTCTTCAAGCGATGGGCGAAACTGATGGGTGAAGATACCTGGCTGACCGACCCGCGCTTCAAGGACGACATCTCTCGAGGCAATAACGGCACTGTGCTGAGTGAGCGCACTGCGGCATGGGCCAAAGACCTGTCTACGCAGGAAGCGCTGGCGGCCCTTGAGGCAGCCCGTATCCCGGCAGGGCCTGTCTTGAAGCCCGCAGACGTTTTGGAAAACGAACATGTCAATGAAGTCGGTTTCTTTGAAGATGTCGATTTTCCCGGGATGCCGGGCACGGCCCCCGTCGTCGGCTTTCCGGTGCGGATGTCGGACAGCACAGTTGGCATTCGCAAGCGTCCGCCCCTGTTAGGGGAGCATACCGAGGAGGTTCTGCTGTCTCTTGGCTATAGTTCTGGCGACATTGAAACGCTCCGCACGGCAGGCGCGATCTAGGAGGGGCAGGCAATAATGACTGATCATTTCGATACCATCGATCGCCTGGACCTTGTGGGTCCGCCAACAGCCCTGCAGGAAATGCCGCGCCTTAGAGCTGCACTCGAGTCGATGGGTGTGGAGTGCCCTCGCTTGCTGGTGAAGCGTGAAGACCTTACGCAAACGGCCGGCGGCGGCAACAAGGTCCGCAAGCTTGAGTATCTTCTGGCAGATGCAAAGGCCAAGGGTGCGGACACGATCATCACAGCCGGGGCATTACAATCTAACCATGTGCGGCAAACAGCCGGTGCCTGCGCGAAACTGGGACTGGAATGTGTAGGTCTCTTGTTCAAAACCGTGCCCAATGAAGCGGCTGCCTATGAACAGTCTGGCAACGTGCTTCTTGATGGCATTTTCGGAGCACAAATACGGACCTACCCGGCAACGGCCAATGGACGTCAGGTACTTGATGAGGTGCTCACTGAAATGAATGCGGCGGGAAAAACGCCGTACATTGTGCCGGTTGGTGGCTCAAATGAAATCGGTTGCCTCGCATATGTTCGTGTTGTTCGCGAGATGCTGGATCAGGTGGGTCCCGACATGTCTATCGACCACATCATTGTTGCCAACGGCTCCGCCGGCACACATGCGGGACTGGCTGCGGGCACGGCATTGTTCGCACCAGGCACCAAGGTCCGAGGAATTTCTGTTCTCAATTCGGACGCTGACAAGGTGCGCGAAACGACGGCCGCTCTCGCAAGTGCAACCGTCGCGCTGGCGTCTCCGGAAAAAGCGGTGTCCATTTCAGCTACCGACATTGTGCTGCATGACGGATTTCTGGGTGAAGGCTATGGCATGCCAACGCCTGAGATGGCCGCAGCTGTGCGGCTCGTTGCGCGCACAGAAGGCTTGCTGCTTGACCCGGTTTATAGCGGCAAAGCCATGGCGGGACTGATTGGCTTGATTCAAACAGGTGCGTTCTCACGCGATGAGACAGTCGTCTTCATCGCGACCGGCGGGTCACCGGGACTTTTTGCCTACATCGAAAGTTTCAATGGAGCTCTGGCTGAAATTGAGGCCACATCAACCTGATAGAGGCAAATGCCTCAGGCAATGGCTGAGTCTTTTGCCAGCATGCCGCGTTTGCGCAACAAAGATGCCTCTTCGGCGGAGCGGAATATTTCCACCAGGCTTGCAACAGCGTCCAGATAGGTTTCGCCGCGGTCTCGTAGAGCGGCGTCTTCGCTGCGCAGTTCGTCCAGGATCGTACGCTCGTAATCGTCGAGATATTTGTCTATCTCCGTCACAGCCGCATTGAGCGCTCCGACAAACGAGCCTGCCTGAGCGTATTTGCGGGCACCTTCCAGGAACCTGACGGTCTTGATGCCGCGTTCGAGCGCGAGCGGGTCGACTTCCTTCGATAAATCGGGCCGGCTGGGTCCACCACGTCCAAAGCGGCCAGTAGATCGCATAGGCAATGCCTTGATTACCCGCGTGGGTGCGCGGTCAATCCGTTCCCGGATGATTTCTGACACTGCTCCGCGCGCACTCATAAGGCGCGTGGCCCATGCACCGTCGCGCCGCACTCCGATTTCTTCCGTGATGCCGCGTGATATCTGGGTGAATAGCTTCAACTTCTCCAGCACGCCCTTGGGATCTTCAGCGGGGTCTACATTCTCCAGGCAATCCACAGCCTCTTCCATATCAAGCAGCAAAAGTTCCCCAACAATGGAGATGTCCGTGCGGCTGATAAGGACGTCTGTATTGGTATGGGCGACACCTTTCACGATGCGGAACATCTGCCATGGCTTTGCGATATGACGCATGGCAATGAGAGCTGCATAGGGTGCCGCATCTGGTTGTGCCGCGGCCAGTTCGTCAAACAGGTCACGGACTTGATGCGTGAGCTCAGGCGTCAGCTCCGCAATGTTTTTCGGCATCCCGCGCTTGAACTCAGACAGGCGAGGGGCGACCGCAAGAAGCAGTGCCATTTCCCGGGCGTCTTCAAGCACTTCTTCGCCGCCAAGGCGTTCAATCAAGAGGCGCTTTTTCTTGCTGCCGGGGCTAGCCTCGTCCAAGCCGTCACGAATTGCTTCTGCGCATGTCGCGTGAAGCACTTCGGTTGCCGCAGCGAGGCCGTCTGCGTCTTTTGCAAGCGTATGATCAACAATCCGTTGGGAAATGTCTTCCAGAGCATCCGGCAGGCGGTCTTCTGCCAACCAGCTCCAGACCGGCATGATGGACGTTCGCGCCACCCGACCGCGGTGCTTTGGACCGGAACGACGATTGACCAGCAACTCTTCAAAGGGCCAGCAGAGATGACGGACAGGAGTGGGCGCACCACCGCGCTTCTTCTTTTCGTCGTCTTCCGCCTGCAATCGCGGACGCAAGGCACCAAGAATCAAGTCGTGGGGCAAATTACCCCCAGCGAGCTTGTCTCGTTCCAGAGCAACAATAAGCTTTTCCGTATCGGCGCTGTTGAGCGTCGACAGAACCTGCTTTAGCTGCCTTATGGTGCGGCTTTCGGCCAAGCTGCGCTGTTCCTCTAAGCCCCTGAAATGAGCTTGGTTAAATGGGTTTCGCTCAATTGAGCGCTCTTACGGTCTCGTAGTACACGTCTATGCTTAACAAGCGCTTTCCATGGGCTGCGGATTTACGTTCCGTTAACCCACGGCAGACACGCCCTTAAGAGAGATACGTGTTATCTTGTGACCTCATTTGACGGTCGGGCTTTTCGCCGTCATACGGGCAAGCAACGAAGGCAAGAGAATGACACCAGGACAACTTCTTGATCGAGGTCGTCATTTTATCTGGGACGCCCAACTGGACTCCGCTCCCTGGTGGAAGCGCCAGATGCAGAACCTGTTGCGAATTGGCGGTGTGCTGATCCGGGATTTCTCGGTTGGAACGCTCAACCTCCATGCCATGAGCCTCGTTTACACAACACTCCTGGCACTCATTCCCGCACTCGCAATTGTGTTTTCGGTGCTGAAGGGATTTGGTGTTGATCGAGAGCTTGAAGTTTTTCTCACGGATTTCCTGGCGCCTTTGGGTGCGCAGGGCGTGGAAATACGGGACACAATTCTCGAGTTCGTCGCTCAGGTGAATATCGGACTGTTGGGGTCAGTCGGTATCGCGGTCCTGATCTATACCGGTGTGTCATTGCTCCAAAAAGTCGAAGCCGCTCTCAATGAGATCTGGCAGGTCCGCCGTCTGCGCCCCCTCGCGCGACGTTTTTCCGACCTGGTAAGCATGTTGCTGGTCGGACCGGTTCTGCTTGTTGTCGCCATGGGACTTATGGCCAGCGTCGCCGGCACAGCCGCCATCAGCGAGATTGGCGGGGACCCCGTCAGGGTTTTGCTGGCTGAGATTTCACGCATTGTTCCATACGTACTGGTCGTCTTTGTTTTTATGGTCATCTACATGGTGCTGCCAAACACCAAGGTGAACCTCACCTCGGCCTTCATTGGCGCGCTGGTGGCTGGCATCGCGTGGAACGTGGCGGGCTGGGCGTTTGCTTCTTTCGTTGTTACGTCCGCCAGATACGCCGTTATTTATTCGGCCTTCGCATCCCTGATTGTTTTCATGTTCTGGATGTATGTGGGCTGGCTCATCCTGCTGGCTGGCGCCGGCATTGCGTTCTACCATCAGAACCCCGCCTATCTGACACGCAGTGCCATCTATCGCCTGTCCATTGAGTCACGCGAACGCCTTGCGCTGGACATCGGCCACCTTGTCGCGTCGTCATTTGAACGTGGCGAGAAGCCTTGGACCGCGCAACGGATCGCCCGGATGATGCGGCTTCCACTGCCGCCCGTCGAACGCGTCATTGCGTTTTTGATGAACGATGGCCTGCTTATTGAAACCAGCAGCGAGTCGCCAGGTCTTGTACCGGGCCGGCCGATTGACCGGATCACCGTTGACGAATGGCTGACTGTTGTGCGCCGTGGTGCGGAGGGGCATGCGCAACTGGAACTGCGCCAGGGTGCTGACGTCATAGAAGACGATGACAAGCTGACACCGCTCGTCCAACGTCTGGAAGACGCAAGAGCGCAGGCGTTGGAGGGGATTACCCTTCGCGACCTGGTGTCGACACGGCAGTTGGAAAAGACCATCGAAGCCGACAAAATTGCATCCGTTGGCTAGCCAAGCGCACCGATCACAAGTTCACCGATCACAAGTGGAATGGCCAAAAGAAAACGGGGAAGATGTTTCCATCTTCCCCGTCTAACTTGCCGATTGTCTGTACGCGGTTACTGACGCGCGCGTGGGTGCCCTAAATAGTGCGCCAGCTTCCATCAGGCATTCGGCAGGCCGTTGCTACATCACGGTACGGGCCTTGCGGTCCGTAAAATGTGCTTTCAATCTGTTTGCATTGACGGCCGCCATTGTAGTGAGCGGGGCCGGACTGAAACTGGCCGTGGTGGCCTGAACGTGGGTTTCGCCACTGAACGGGGCCCTGGCTGTAGATCGAGTCCGAATAGGCGCGTTCTGCATAAAGTGCATCTGCACGGTCGAGGCTCTGACCAGCCGACCCGCCAACCGCTGCGCCCAGAAGTGTGCCGACGCCTGTAGCGATCAGCTGACCGTTGCCGGAGCCGAACTGTGAACCGAGCAAGCCGCCGGCCACACCACCAATCACGGCACCACCGACTGTCTTGGGACCATATCCATAGCCACCACCGGTCTGGCAGGCGCCAAGCGCCAATGCCGCTGCAAAAACTGCTGCAATCTTGAGACTTCGCATGTCGTATCGCCTTCCCGTCTGGTTCGGCGCCTCTTGAGCGGCACCATTAATGTTTTTCGGATGACGCTGGCCGCCAATGACTTTGGGGAGTCTTTGGGCATGAGGGGCATAGAGGAGGAGCCCGCGTCATCCGATGAACAAACATTAGGGAAGATGAATTGAGGCTGGGGTGAACCGCATATTCATATGCGGTTCATTTTGAGGCGTCAGGCCGCCAAAGGCAGGGAAAGCCTGGCTTTTACGCCCCCTAAAGGCGATGCGTCGAGTTCGAAAGAGCCCTGATAAAGCCCGGCAACGTCCTCAACGATGGACAATCCAAGGCCTGATCCGGGGACCGACTCGTCAAGCCGTGCACCGCGTTTGAGGACGCGGGCGCGCTCTTCTTCGGATAGGCCAGGCCCATCATCCTCAACGGTAATAACCACCTGCTCAGCAATACGTTCTGCATGAACAGAAATGCGACCGTCGGCCCATTTGAATGCGTTATCTAGGAGGTTGCCGAGCAACTCCTCCAGATCCTGGCGCTCACCACGAAAATCCAGGTCCTCAGGACACTCGACTGTCACGTGGTAGTCGCGATCCCGATGAATACGCTTGAGCGTTCGCACAAGGTCATCACTCACAGACGCCACTGATGCGCGCGCGCCGAGCACACTGCCTGACGCGGCGGCACGCGCACGGACGAGATAATGATCGACTTGCCGCCGCATCAGATCCGTCTGTCTGCGAACAGTATCGCCCAGCATTTTTGCATCAGCCGGTTGAGCGGCATGCGGTGACCCGGCTTCATTGGTGAGAACGCTCAGGGGTGTCTTTAGTGCATGCGCCAGATTGCCCACATGTGTGCGGGCACGCTCGACTATCTGCGCATTGTGATCCAGCAGCTTGTTCATCTCATCCGCGAGAGGGGCAATTTCGGATGGGAGTTCCCCGGTCAACCGTTCAGCGCGGCCAGAGCGAATGTCCGTCAAACCTTCTTCAACGGATCGTAATGGGCGCAGGCCATAGCGTACCTGGATGAGCAGAGCTCCAATAAGGCCAACGAGCAGAATGCCGACAGCAAATGCAATAGTGCCATTGAACGCTTCTGTCTCGCGCTCGATGTCATCCACGGCACCTGCAACGATGAATGTAAATTCTCTTGAGGCGCCCGGCAGGGTCACATCACGGGCGACGATCCGCAGTGTTTGACCCTCTGGCCCGATTGCTTGTCCACGGCGCGGACCGGGCTCGTCAGTTGCCTCGGGAATTGGAAGTTCCTGATCCCAAATACTGCGCGATCTGAGCAGCACCTGCCCGTCGGAAGCATTGGTCACCTGCCAATACAGGCCGGAGAAAGGACGTTCAAAACGGGCTTGCGTGAAGCGCCTGCGCAGGACCAAGCGGCCCTCAGGGCCGATTTCGGCATCTGCTATCAACCCGCCAAGCAGCACGTCGGTGCGGGCATCAAAGCTGCTTTCCACACTTTCGCGGAAAGCTGATGCGAGTAGAAGGCCACCGCCGACCAGAATGACCAGGCTCCAGATGGCGGCACCCGCCACCAGCCGGAAGGCGAGTGAATTAGGCCGCATCTTCCGGCTGAGCGAGGCAATAGCCAAGGCCTCTGACAGTCTGGATAAGATTGACGCCAAGCTTTTTCCGAACACGGCCTACAAATACCTCAATCGTATTGGAATCACGATCGAAGTCCTGATCATAGAGATGCTCCACCAGCTCGGTGCGAGACACAACCCGTCCTTTGTGCATCATCAAATAGGCCAGCAGGCGGTATTCAAGCGCCGTCAGCTTGATGGGATTGCCATCAATGGAGACGCGCGCAGCCCGCGTGTCGAGCCGCAGAGGTCCACACTCGAGGTCAGACGTCGCATGACCCGCCGCCCGGCGCACCAGGGCACGGAGGCGTGCAAGCACTTCTTCGACGTAAAACGGCTTGGCAACATAATCATCGGCGCCGGCGTCAAAGCCTGCAACCTTGTCGCTCCAGCGGTCACGCGCTGTGAGAATAAGGACTGGTGTCTTGATGCCGGCACGGCGCCAGCGTTCAAGAACGGTCACACCATCAAGGGCCGGCAGACCAAGGTCCAGCAAAATGGCATCGTACGGCTCGGTCTCACCAAGGAAGTGACCCTCCTCACCGTCAGCAGCGGAGTCCACTGCATAACCGGCATCTGTCAGTACAGTGACCAACTGGCGGGAGATATCCACATCGTCTTCAACCACTAGAACGCGCATAACCTGCCTCGTCTCTTATCTGCCGTGCACACGAAGTACACGACCGGATTTTCCATCAACGATCACATCAACAACAGAGTCGTTCGCACGGATCAGCTTGAGGCGATAAACACCGGTGCGATCGTTGAGATCGACTTCCAGCAGTTCACCGCCGCCAATTTCCCGGCGAGCGATACCCAGAACTGTCTCAAGCGGCAGAACGTCACCGTTCTGCACCACGCGCCACGAGCTGTTCGTGCGCTCCTGAGACTGCACATTGTCGTTGAGGGGAAGAAAGCCATTGTGGCTGTCGGCGTGCGCGGGAAGTGCCGCGAACAAAGACAGCGCCAGCAGAGCGGCAAGCCCTGACCGGAGGAGCGCGATGGCTGACTTATGTTTGATCGTTGTCCACATGAGATGCATTTCTAAGGAAGGCCGCGTGAACCCTACATGAACATGAACGAAAGACAGTCTTCACTGCAAAAACAGCAGCAAATGAGCCATTTTTTCTGAACGAAGGCTAAATTCCCTTGAAACTCACAAACTCTTCTAGGGGCGCACGCTCCGTTCTCAGCGTGTTTATTGGCTCATCTTCATCGCGGTAGCCGATTCCCAGGCCACAAAAGAGCATCTGCTCGTCCGGAATGCCGACAAACTCACTGACTGTCTTGTACCAGATCGCCCACGCCTCCTGGGCGCATGTATCAAGGCCGTGTTCGCGCGCGAGGAGCATGACCGACTGGATGAACATGCCCAGATCAGACCACTGACCTTCCTGCATCGTGCGATCAATGGAGAAGAAGAGAGCCACCGGCGCATCGAAGAACTGGAAGTTCTTGGCAAACTGAACCAGCCGCCCGGCCTTGTCTTCGCGGGTAACATTTATGCTCGCATACATATCCTCGCCGACCTTGTAGCGGCGGGACTTGTACGGCTCCTTCAGCGACTTGGGATAGATGTCGTACTCGGTCCCCTCTCCGAAGGGATTGTCCGGGAGCTTGTCTGCGATGATCTTCTTAAAGTTCTTCAGTTCGTCACCGCCGACAACATAAACATGCCAAGGTTGCAGATTGCCCCCAGATGGCGCGCGTTTTGCTGTTTCCAGCAACTCGACAATGGTCTGGCGAGGGACTGGCGTGTCCTTGAAGGCACGGCATGTAAAACGACTGTCGAGAGCTTCAGAGACTTTCATGGGACGGTTCCTCAAATGTGGAAATTTGTTCGTCTTGTTTTTAGCGCGCCGTGACTGTCGCCCAAAGGCTATGTCCACCACCCTCAATTGCATTTTTGCCAAGCCGTTGGGCCCAGTGGGCCGCCCCGCCATATTCCGGCCCCCAGGACCATAGTCTGCGTGTCCAAAAATGCAGGCCGTGCTCATAGGTGAACCCGATGGCGCCGTGGGTCTGATGGGCAATGGAAGCGCCTATTTGCGCTGCATCCGACGCGCGGACCTTGGCAGCAGCAATATCGAACTCCGCAGCATTTGGGTCTGCCAGAACGGCGCGGGCGGCGGCATCGACAGCTACGCCAACAGATGCGGCGTGGGTGGCGAGTTCGGCAAGTTGATGTTGCACAGCCTGGAACTTGGAAATCGGGCGACCAAACTGAACCCGCTCGCCCGCGTATTGCACGGCCTGAAGAAGAACAGATTGCAGGGCGCCTGCAATGGCAGCAGACCGGGCAAGGGCCCCGAAGAGCATCGCCGAATTGTCGGGCAGACGTGCAAGGCCCGACGCGATTGCGGCGCCAGATACTGACACTTGCGCCACGCTTTCGCGTGCGATGGTTGAATTGGCCTGTCCGACCTGAGGGTTGGCAAACAACGCGACCTGGATGCCGCCATCGGTCTCATCGGATGGCGACACTGCAACCACATGGGTGCAATTCGCCGCAAAAGGCACGTCCTGCATTGGCCCGGCGAGGGCCACACCTTCAGGTCCGGACGTGAGTTGCGCAGATGCAAAAGTGACCGGTCCATCGGGCACGTCGATGCCTGCCTGATCCAAAAACCAATTTGCGAGAATTGTTTCTGCCAGCGGCAAAGGCACCGCATGGGTTCCGCAGGCCTTGAGAAGAACAAGAGCATCAGGCCATTGCGCTCCTGCGCCACCGCGCGCCTCGCTGACCAAGACTCTTGGGAAGCCGTTCTCTTCAACGGCGTTCCACACGTCCTGAGGCCAGTCACCCTCTTCCGCTGCGATGCGGACCTGCTTTGTCAGCTTATCCGTGAACAGACGGTTGGCGGTGTCCGTCAGCATTGTCTGAAGTTCGTTCATGATCGGCTACCTCAACCCCAGACCGCGGGCAATGATGCCGCGTAGAATTTCCCGCGTGCCACCGCGCAACGAGAACGACGGTGCATTCTGAACGAGGTAAGCGGCTGCTTCATCAAGCCCTCCTGTTCCCAGATGAAAGGGACGTTCGAGCAAATCTGTTGCGAGGCCGGGCATGCGCTGTTCAAGGACTGCTCCCAAGTCCTTGACCACGGACGCTTCAAGGGCCGGGTTCTGACCGGCTTCCAGCATCCCGGCAACCGAGACAGACATCTGACGCAGGGTTGAGAGCTCCGCAACAACGCGACCGATTTCAATCTCGTCGCGCTCCCTGGCGGTTCCCTTGTCGCCAAGCTCCTGGACGAGTTCAACCATCAAAGGATAGCAGGACAGATAGCGTTCCGGCCCCGAGCGCTCATAAGCGAGTTCGGCGGTTACCTGCTTCCAGGCGCCGTGGGTCTCGCCCACACGCTGGCTGTCGGGTACCAACACGTCTTCAAAAATCACTTCGTTGAAATGCGCGTTGCCCGACAGGTCCTTGATTGGACGGATGGTGATACCCGGGGTGTCCAGATCAACCAGAAACTGTGTCAGTCCGCCGTGGCGATTGCCTTCTTCTGTTGCCGTTCTGAAAAGGGCAATCATGACATGGGCGCGATGAGCGCCTGACGTCCAAAGCTTGGTGCCGTTGACGCGCCAACCTTCTTCGGTCCGCTCTGCTTTTGTGCGCACGGAGGCAAGGTCAGATCCTGAATCAGGCTCGCTCATCCCAATGCAAAAGAAGCTTTCGCCGCTTGCGATCTTGGGCAGATATTTCTGGCGCTGTTCTTCTGTTCCGTAATTCAGGAGGAGCGGCCCTGACTGGCGGTCGCCAATCCAATGGGCTGCGACAGGCGCGCCGGCAGAGAGCATCTCCTCCAGCATCACGTATCTATCAAGAGCGGATCGCTCCTGGCCGCCATATTGTTTGGGCCACGTCATGCCGATCCAGCCCTTCTGGCCGAGCTTGCGGCTAAATTCCGCATCCCAACCCATCCAGGTTTCAGCCCGTTTTCGGGCGGGGAAGCCGTCGAGCTCGGTTGCCAGGAAAGCGCGAATGTCATCGCGAAGCGCTAACGCGCTGTCGGGCAACTCGCACGGGTCAAATCGGAATGTCTGCATGATGAAGTAATGCCAAGGATTGGAGGTTTGCTCATGATTGCCGAAGACTGTGCCCCGGCACTCCCTGACAGAGCAAGCTAGAGCGAAAGGCCCCCGGCGCCACCATCCACACGGAGATTGACGCCCGAGATATGACTTGCCGGTTTGCTGGCCAAAAACAGGACGCCAGCGGCAACCTCTTCACGTGTCGACATGCGACCGGATGGGTTGCCACCGCCCATTTCTTCCATGGCGCGTTTTTCAATCTCCGGCCAATCAGAACCCCAGCCTTTTCTCTGCGCACGCGTCCTAAAATGCGCTTCGACTTCATCGGTTCTGATCAGCCCGGGGCTCACCAGGTTCACAGTAATCCCGTGAGGCCCCAACTCGCGCGCGAGACTTGCGGACGCTGCGGCAAGTGCGCTTTTCGCAGCATAGTAATGCGGGGTTCGCGCCGCCGGCTGCACGGTGCCCAAAGTGCCCAGATTGACGATGCGGCCGAAATGCTCCGCCTTCATGTGTTCGGATGCCAAAGCAGACAGACGGACCATTGAAAGCACATTGCGTTCATAGTCAGCGTGCCATGTTTCAGCCTTGGTATCGGCCCAACGGCCCGGCGCGACCCCGCCCCAATTGTTGATGAGGATGGAGGGTGCGGCCGCATTCTCGATCGTGCCAGCCATAGCCTGATGGGCGCCTTCATCGGTTGTCAGGTCGCCCCAGACTGAAAGTGCCTCATGCCCTGCATTCTGAATTTGGTGCACGACGGTATCCGAATCACCCTGAGCGGGACCATGCACCGCAACCCGGGCGCCTTCTGCCGCAAGCATGGACGCGATGATGGATCCGGTGCCGCGATGTGCCCCGGAAACCAATGCAACTGTGCCAGTCAGACCAAGATCCACGTCAGCCGCTCCCAAACGAAGGAGCGTAGATGGCTACTCCAGAGCTTGTGGCATGCCGTAACTGCGCTCGCGGCGAATGCGTGCGCGACGACGGTGGGACAAGACTGCTCGCACGGCGAACCCCACGGTGAACCCGGCCACAAAAACGGCGACCAGAACAAACAGACCCTGCATCATGTGACGCGACCCATTTGGTGGCATTGAGAACTGCGGCATAGGACGTTTTTTTCGACAAACGGGAGTTTCCTCTCGTTCGCGCAACGCTTACAGCCACCAGTGATCTTGCCACGGTGAATGTGTCCTGGAGTTTCCTATCCGCCACCAAGTCTATCTGCATTTGGCTGACTGGCAAGCGTCGACACGTACCAACCGGGCCGCTCAGAGCAAATGTCATCGAGCTGTCAAGCCACCGTCAACGACCACTTCGGCCCCCGTCATGAATGCAGAATCCTCGCTTGCGAGGAAAACAACGGCGTTTGCAACATCTTCCGGCAAACCAAGCCGGCCGAGAGGATGCAGCATGGTGACGAGTTCTGTCGCTTCGTTGTCGGACACACCCATGTTGCTTGAGAACTGACCAACCAGATCCCGCCCCATATTGGTATCGATAACGGCGGGGTGGATTGAGTTGGCGCGGACCTTGGCTTCGCCATCTGCCCCTTCAAGAGCCAGCGATTTTGTAAGGAGGCGGACTGCGCCTTTGGACGCGTGATACGCAGTACCACCAGCAGCACCAATGAGGCCGGCAACAGACGACAGGTTGACGATGGATCCACCGCCCCGCCATTTGCCCGCGCGTTCACGAATAGCTGGCAAGGCCGCCTTGCAGCCAAGGAACACGCCATCGACGTTGATCGACATCATCTGTCGCCAATCGTCGAGACTGATCTCCGCGATGGGGCGGTTGTAGTAAATGCCTGCGTTGTTGACGAGAACATCAAGACCGCCAAAGCGTGCCACCGCTTCTTCAACCGCTGCGGCCCAATCGTCTTCCGACGTAACGTCATGGTGGATGTAGTGTGCCTGACCACCGTTTGCGGCAATCGCGTCCGCGGTCTCGCGACCCTGATCATCCAGAATGTCAGTCAACAATACACTGGCACCGGCCACTGACAGCCTTTTGGCTGCTTCAGCGCCAAGACCACGCGCAGCACCTGTTATGAGGGCAACTTTCCCATCGCAGCGGTTCATCCGCTTTCCTCCCGATTTGTTTTTCAGGAGCGATGGTGGGCGGGCAGACGCGCGCGGTCAACCGCAGCGCGTGCATCGTGTGGGGGTTTTTGGTGGGGAGCTTTTAGTCTGACGCAAGCGAGGCGGCAGAAACGATGACACGAGGTGTGTCATGGGCCACGCCGTAGGTCACGCCGACATGGAGACCAGCTGCAAAGGCACCACCGGTCATCGAGGCAAGTATCAGCCCCGCGAGGAGCGTCGACGCGCGCGGTCCGCGGCGCTTCGACGGAAAGAACATCATACGTTTCGACATTGCATTTACCCAGCAAGTACTCTCAGGACCAAGCGATACCAAGCTCGTGTCCTTACCAGGACTGACTATGCATGAATGCCTATTAAGAAAACGCAAATCGGCCGAATGAAATTTGGCATAAAATCGGACTTCGAATGACCTTTGAAATCCATTGCTGCCAAGGCGTCTAAGGCCTGTAGAACATGAGGTTGAATGCCGAAGAGGTTGGCCTTGCTGCAGCCGCCCAGTCAGGTTCAATCCAATGCTTATGAAACAGCGTCGCGCCGAAGGTCGGGTCCGACGCCCTACCCGTCAAAATCTTCCAGAATGCCGAAATGGTCTGTCCGTTCTGTGGTCAATCAAAAAATTACATATTTCGTACTTTTTGTTCTATCACGCCTATTCGTCGCCGTCCTCCCAAATCGCCAGATAGTCTTCCAGCTCGTCTTCTGGGATGCCTTCTTCGCTGATGACCTTGCCCTGGACTGAGATGCCGGACAGATGGATGCTCTCGGGATCGCCTGAAACCAGTGGGTGCCAGCTCGCCAGGCCCCTGCCCTCGGCTAGGCGGCGGTAGGCGCAGGAGGTTGGCATCCATTTTATCGCAGCCACGTTGCCCGGGGTCAGTTTGATGCAGGTGGGGACATGTTTTGTACGGTTTGCGTAATCTGTGCAGCGACACAGATCCTGATCCAGCAGGTGGCAGACGATGTTGGTGGTTTCGATGTCGCCAGTGTCTTCATCTTCCAGCTTGATGAGGCAACAGCGGGCGCAGCCATCGCACAGGCTTTCCCACTCTGACGTCGTCATGTCAGCCAGCTGCTTGGTTTCCCAGAATGGCTGGACCCCGGTGCTATCGGGGCTGGATGGTGAACGGCTGTTCATCGTTTACCTCAAATTGTCGAAATTCTTTGTTTGCCGCGGCATTCCAACTAGTTTTGGCCAACTAGTTTTGCCAGATATTTTGGGGGTCGCGGTGCGGTCCAAATAGGATTTAAGCTGACCAATACCGTCCCGCGGTCGTGCGGGACAGACCTAAAATTGAGTGCAGGGTCTTAACAGGGCCTTTTGGGGACGATGGGGACGTACACCAGCAATCGCGACAGCGAGCGGCAGGGCTCGTGGCCGCCGACGGGATCATCACATCCCGCGGATGCTCAATCGCGCGTTGATTTCGTCAGCAGTGACCGGTTTGACGATACGCCGGACCTGGCACTGGGCTATGCGCCGCTTGCCACATCGGGTGTCCGACCGAACAAGGATCAAAAACTCGACGATGACGCAAAGGCCATACGGCGCGGACGCATGGGCGGCGGATTTCGGCTGATGCTGTTTTCGTCTTTCGCGACGCTGTTGCTCATTTTCATGTTGCCACTGGCGCTGGGGCTGCCGGGCAAGGTGGACCCGTGGTCCATCCGCAGCATTGCGAATGGCGATGTGAACGTCACCTTTCTGGACGGCAATGGTGACCTGCTGGCTCATCGCGGCTATCGACAGGAAGAAACTGTGCCCTTGTCAGAGATGCCGCCCTATCTGGTGCAGGCGGTGCTTGCGATGGAAGACCGGCGTTTCTACCGGCACTGGGGCGTCGACATTCTGGGTGTGCTGCGTGCGGCACAGGCCAACTTTGCGGCCGGCGGCATCGTGGAAGGTGGCAGCACCATCACCCAGCAGCTGGCGCGCAACCTGTATCTCGACGGGTCACGCACCTTTACCCGCAAGGCACAGGAGGCAGCGCTGGCCTTCTGGCTGGAGCAGCAGCTGACCAAGGATGAAATTCTCGAACTGTATCTCAATAGGATCTATCTGGGCGCCGGGGCGTATGGCGTCGAGGCGGCCTCCAAGGTGTATTTCAGCAAGAGCGTGCGTGAGCTGACCGTCAGCGAAGCGGCGCTGATTGCCGGATTGCCCAAAGCCCCGGCACAGCTATCGCCCGCAAAAGACCTTCCCCGGGCACAGGACCGCGCGGCCCTGGTTCTGGAGAAGCTGGAAGAGACCGGCTGGATGACGGCTGCCGAGATTGAAGCGGCGCGCGCGGCCCCTGCAATTGTTGAGCTGGAGGAACGGTCACCGGATATACGGGCGTCCTACTTTGTGGACTGGGTGTATTCGCGCATGCCGCTTTTTGTAGACGGGCCCCCGCGCGAACTCGTGGTGGAAACGACCTTCGACCCGGAGCTGCAACGCATGGGTGAAGAAGCACTGGCGGCCACCTTCGATGGATTACGCAGCAATGCCAAAGTGGATCAGGGCGCGCTTGTGGCGCTGGACCATAATGGCGCTGTGAAAGCGATGGTCGGCGGGCGGGATTATCTTGAAAGCCAGTTCAATCGCGCGACCCAGGCCATTCGTCAGCCGGGGTCCGCGTTCAAGCCACTGGTGTATATGGCAGCGCTTCAAAACGGCTACACGCCCTATAGCGGCATTGTGGATCGGCCGGTGCGGATCAATGGGTGGAAGCCCCTCAACGCCAACAGGCGCTATAGCGGCTGGATGCAGATGCGCAATGCCATTGCCTATTCGGTCAACACCATTGCGGTTCGTGTTGGACACAAGGTGGGGCTGGACAAGGTGGCGGACTATGCCCGGGCGTCAGGCATAACGACACCGCTGCCCGCACACCCGTCACTGGCGCTGGGTGCCATGGGCACGCGTCTTTATGAACTGACAGGCTCCTATGTGCCCCTGGCAAATGGCGGCTATGAAGCGCCGGCATATGGCATCACCCGCATCTCCAATGTGGAGGGCGATGTGCTCTATGAGCGCGCGCGCAACATCATCGGCGCCATGCCGCCACCCTATCGGGAAAACAATTCCGGTCAGGAGCAGGTGGATGAGGATGCCGTGATGACTCCCATCCTGAACAAGGTCGCCACCACGCGCGATGTTCAGACAATGACCAAGATGCTCAAGCGGGTGATCTCCATCGGTACCGGCAGGAGAGCCTCTTTGGGGGCACGCGAGGCTGCGGGCAAAACCGGCACCACCAATGACAATCGCGACGCATTGTTTGTTGGCTACACGGCTGATCTTGTGGCTGGTGTGTGGATGGGCAACGACAACAACTCGGAAATGGATCGCGTATATGGCGGCACGTTGCCTGCGACGACGTGGGCCAACTTCATGACGGCGGCCCATGAGGGCAAGCCTAAGCGCAAGATCTACACACCCATCTGGGTCGCGCCGCATCCCTCGCAGTACAAGGAGCCCGAGCCTGTGGTCGAAGAGGTTCCGATGGTGGAGGCGCCTGCCGTTCCAAACTACGCAGCCCTGCGCGGCAAACTGAACGGACTATCAAGTGCGCTGGCCGCAGCGGTGCCTCTGGAGGCGCCAGAGCCAGTTCGCACACGGTCGCGCGGGATGGATCGCAGCGTGTTTCGGAGTCGCGATGACTGACGGGGTTAACCGTGGCGCGATCGAGCGCTGGAAAACCAAGACAATGCGCGCCTAAACTCCCTCAAACCCGCCTGGCATCCAGAAGGCTCTACGCAATCCATGTTCCGCCTTGCATCTTTTTTGAAGTTGACCGGTGTCTTGCTGTTTGCGGTCGTCGTCGGCGCGGGCTCTGCGTGGTGGGCCATTATGGGTGCGATCGAGGCATCGGGCGTAAAGAATGGCCCGTGGTACACCTCGACCGCGATTGGCTCAGCAGCGTCTGATCCTTATACGCGGGCGCAAATTGCCCTAACCGGGCTGCTGGCTCTCAACAAGTCGGAAGCGGTTTACTTCACCGCGACGCAGGATGATGACGGCAGACCGTTGAGCGGTGCGTGCACCTATGAAGTGACGGGGCGCAATCTGGCGGCGCGCTGGTGGAGCATCACCGCCTATGGCAGCGACCACTATTTGATGCACAACGAGCAGGAACGGTTTTCCTACAATGTGGCATCGCTTGGTCTGCGTTTTGCGCCGATTGCCAAGTGGCGCATCAACGTTTCTGCCAGCGAGCAGCAAAGCAACTGGCTGCCAGTGAAGAAGAATGACTTCTTCTCGCTGACATTGCGGCTGTACAACCCGTCCGCGCAGATCATCGGCAACCTGGAAAGCGTCGGCCTGCCGGAAATCAAGCGCGTGTCGTGCACGGAAGAGGGAGCGGCCTCATGAAAACCTGGCCGCTTTGGATTGGCGCCGCCATCGTGCTGTCGCTTATCGTCCACATACTGACGGTGCTGCTGGTGCCGCCCAGCGTGATGACCCTTGCGATGATCCGCATGGCGGATGCCGATGCGGACACGCGCGTGTTGCATACACCACCGCCGGACGCCTCCGCGCGCACGGTTGTGCGTCCAAGCCCGGACCTCGCCTATTCCATCTGCCTGTTCGACATGGCGGAAGGGCCGATGCTTGTGAAGGCCGCTGTGCCGGAGACCTATTGGTCTGTCTCAGCCTTTGCGCACAACACGGACAATTTCTTTGTGGTCAATGATCAGCAGGTTGAGGGCGATACGCTTGAGCTATTGATCCGCCGCGAGGACGACGAAGTGACCGGCTTTGACGGCATACCCGTTTCCTTTGCACCAACCGACAAGGGCGTGGTGTTGATGCGGATGCTTGTCACGGATCGCGAGAACTATCTCGAGCTTGATCCGGTGCGGCGCAACGCGACCTGCGAAACCCTGACGCGCTAGACCCTATTCCCCCTTGCGTTGACTAGTGGCAGCCGTCGGTGAGCGTGCTAGTTTCCTATGACTATCTAATGCCGCAGGGGAGTTCGCGCATGGGCAGGCTAGGGCTAATTGGTGCCGGTATCGCAGCCGTGGTGTTGATCGCGCTTGGGATGTGGCTGACCGAACCCCAATCTCTCACCGACGATGGCGGCACCCAGCGCATTACATTCGCCACTGACTGGAAGGCCCAGGCCGAGCATGGCGGGTTTTACCAGGCGGTTGCCAAAGGCTTCTATGCCAAGCGCGGGCTGGAAGTAGAAATTCTGCCCGGCGGACCCGGTGTGAATGTGCCTCAGCTCATGGCCGGCGGCGCTGTTGATTTCGGCATGGGATCCAACAGCTTTATTCCATTGCGCATTGTTGAGGCCGGCATTCCCGTGCGCGCGGTGATGACCGTGTTTCAAAAAGACCCGCAGGTCCTGATTACCCATCCGCGTGAGGACGTGGCATCGCTGGCAGACATGAAGGGGAAACCCATCATGATTTCTGACGCAACCATCAGTGCGTTCTGGGTATGGCTGAAGGCGAAATATGATTTCAGTGACGATCAGATCAGAAAATATACCTACAACCTGGCGCCGTTTCTGGTGGACGAGACCGCCATCCAGCAAGGCTATGTGACATCCGAGCCTTACACGATTGAAAAGGAGGGTGGCATTGCGCCGGAGGTCTATCTGCTGGCGGACAATGGCTATCCAGGTTACGCGACCATGGTGCTGGCGCCCAATGCGTGGATTGAGGAGAGCCCGGAGGTCATTCAGGCCTTCGTCGATGGCACCATCGAGGGATGGTACGACTATCTCTACGGCGACCCGGAACCGGCCAACGCGCTGATCCTGCAGGACAACCCGGAGATCACGGCTGACGTTCTGGCGCAGGCACGTGAAAAGATGCTGAGCTACGAGCTGGCGACAGGTGGCGACGCAAAGACGCTTGGTCTTGGTGCCATGACAGAAGATCGCTGGCGCACCTTCTTTGAAGTCATGTCCGCCAATGGCGTGTATGAAGCTGATCTGGATTGGCGGGCGGCGTTCACCAGCGAGTTCGTCAACAAGGGACCGATGGACATGCCGGGACTGCCCGCGGCCCAAGGCAACTAGGCAATTGGGCAACTAAGCAATTGGGCAACTAGGCAGCCGTGAGCAGCACACTCCTTACACTGAATAATATTGGCCGGCGGTTTGCCGATGGCACAGCTGCGCTTGCGAACATCTCCGCCGATATTGAGGCAGGGAGTTTCGTCTCGCTGGTTGGGCCATCGGGTTGTGGCAAGAGCACACTCCTGCGCTTGATCGCCGGGCTGGATGAGCCAAGCTCCGGCAGCATCACATGGACCAACGGGCAGCCGGATGATGTTGGTTTCGTGTTTCAGGATTCGACTTTGATGCCATGGGCTACGGTTGCGGACAATGTGTGGCTGCCGCACCGGCTGCGGGGACTATCCAAAGAAGACGCCCAGCCGCTCATTGCTGAAGCATTGGAGCGCGTTGGACTGGGCGGGCGGCAGAGTGCCTATCCGCGCGAGCTGTCCGGCGGCATGAGGATGCGCGTCTCAATCGCGCGCGCCCTTTCGCTCAAGCCACGGGTCTTGCTGATGGACGAACCATTTGCAGCCCTCGATGAGATCACCCGCGAAAAACTCAATGAAGACCTCAATGATCTGTGGGCGGAGCATAAGTGGACAGTCCTCTACGTCACGCACAGTGTCTATGAAGCTGCGTTCCTCTCGACACGCATTTTGGTGATGCCTGCGCAGCCAGGGCGTTTCGTAGCTGATGTCGACGTTGATGCACCGGCTGACCGAGGGGATGGCTGGCGCGCAAACCAGCACTTCGCGCAGATATCGGCTGACGTAACGGCACAACTCAGGGCTGCTGCGGGTCTTGCGCTTCCATCCCGGCAGGCCTCATGACCCATGGATCACCATTGCGTGCGGATGGCGCATTGATGCGCTGGGGACTGCCCGTCCTGTTCGGCATTGCTGTTCTCGCAGTGTGGGAAATTCTGGTCCTCCAGCTCGAAGTCCCGGCCTATGTGTTGCCCGGACCATTGGCGATTGGCGATGCTTTGGTGAATGGCTTTGGCTCACTCATGGGATCGTTGTGGGTGACGTTGCGCATCACACTGCTGGCTTTCTTCCTTGCCCTTGCACTGGGGACAGGGTTTGCGGTGCTGTTTACCGAAAGCCGGCTGGCGGCGCGCGCGCTCTATCCTTATGCGGTTGCTTTGCAGGTGACGCCTATTGTCGCGATTGCGCCGCTCATTCTGATCTGGGTCGGGCTGGACAATGCGGAAGCGGCGGTGACCATTCTGGCCGTCATTGCCGCCTTCTTTCCTGTTCTCGCCAACATGACGGCGGGTCTTCGCGCGGCGGACCAGAACCTGATTGACCTGTTTCAACTCTATGGGGCCAGCCGGTGGCAGATCATTACCGGTGTCCGCCTGCCCTCCGCCCTGCCCTATCTGCTGTCGGCCATGAAGATTTCCGCAGGCCTGGCCCTGATCGGCACTGTGGTTGCCGAATTCGTAGCAGGTTCCGGCACATCCACCGGCCTGGCCTGGCGGATTATCGAGGCGGGAAACCGGCTGCAGGTGGCGCGCATGTTTGCCGCGCTGGTTCTCCTGTCCTCCTTGGGCATTGTCCTGTTTTTTGTGTTGTCTGCGCTGGAGCACTATTTGCTGCGGCATTGGCACGACAGCGCAGAAAAAGGCGCGAAATGACCGTTATCACGTAATTTTTGTGTGGTTCCTTTATTTTCACACAAATATTGACGGATAATTGCGTATTCCCCATGTTCCAGATAGACGTGGCGCAGCAAAATCACCACCTCGCGAGACGCGTCTCGACATGCGTTGCGACACGCGACTAATCCACACTGATCGACTTGGAATTTCATGGCCCAACACATCAACAAAAAAGCCCGGTTTCATTCGCTGACGGCCAATCGGCTGCTGGATGGCGAGCCGGTTTATCTGACCAGTGACAATGGCTGGTCCGAGGTGCTGACGGATGCCGTTATTGCAGACGGTAAGGACGAAGGCGCCAAGCTGATGGATGTGGCTGCGCAGGCTGTAAAAGACCAGCACGTTGTGAACCCGTATCTGTTTGATGTGGATGTGGATGGCACAACGCCGAAGCCGATTAGTGTGCGCGAACAGATTCGTGCCACGGGCCCGACCGTGCGCCTCGACCTTGGCAAACAGGCCTCCTGAGTGACACTCGCCGGCCCGAGTTGGGCATGGGCACAAAGTTAGAGACAGACCATGTATCGCTACGATGAATTCGACCACACCATCGTCAAGGAACGCGTCACGGAGTTCACCGGACAGGTGAAGCGCCGTTTGGCCGGCGAACTGACGGAAGACGAGTTCAAGCCGCTGCGGCTGATGAATGGTCTTTACCTGCAGTTGCATGCTTACATGCTTCGGGTGGCCATTCCCTACGGCACACTGTCAGGCACGCAGATGCGGATGCTGGCCCATGTGGCGCGCAAATATGACAAGGGCTACGGCCACTTCACCACGCGCCAGAACATTCAGTACAACTGGCCGAAGCTGAAAGACGTGCCGGACATTCTCGCGGACCTTGCCACCGTTGAGATGCACGCGATCCAGACATCTGGCAACTGCATCCGCAATGTGACGTCAGACCAGTATGCGGGTGTTGCCGCCGGTGAAATTGATGATCCGCGCGTCTGGGCAGAAATTCTTCGTCAATGGTCGACGTTCCATCCCGAATACACATTCCTGCCGCGCAAGTTCAAAATTGCAGTGACGGGTCACAGCAATGACCGTGCGGCCATCAAGATGCACGATGTGGGCATCATCATTGTTGAAGGGGATAACGGCGAGCCGGCGTTTGACATCTATGCCGGTGGTGGCCAGGGCCGCACGCCGATGGTGGCGCATCTTGTGGGCCAGAAAATTCCGGCCCGCGACCTGCTGCACTTCATGGACGCCATCATGCGCGTCTACAACATGCATGGGCGCCGCGACAATCTCTACAAGGCGCGCATCAAGATCCTTGTGCATGCTCTGGGTGCGGAAGAATTTGCCCGCCAGGTGAAAGAAGAGTTCGCCAAGGGCGGCGCAGGCGAAGACCTCAAGCTGCCGGATGGCGAAATTGAGCGCATTCGCGCCTACTTCGCGCCACCTGCTTACGAAACGCTGTCGGACAGCGACGCTGGCTACGAAAAAGCATTGGCTGAGGACAAGGCGTTTGCCCAGTGGGCGCGCACCAACCTCGCCGACCACAAAGTGCCGGGCTATTCGATCGTCAATGTATCGCTGAAGCCGATTGGCGGCATTGCCGGTGATGCGTCCGACGCGCAGATGGATGCGGTTGCTGATCTCGCCGAGACATACAGCTTTGATGAAGTGCGGGTGACGCACGAACAGAACCTCACCCTGCCGGATGTCAAAAAATCCGACCTGTATGAAGTCTGGAAGCGTCTGGATGCTGCGTTGCTGGCGACCCCGAACATCGGGCTGATCTCCGATATGATCGTCTGCCCGGGTCTCGACTATTGCGACCTTGCCAATGCGCGGTCGATCTCCATCGGCCAGATGATTTCGGAGCGCTTTGCCGACCTTGATCAGGAGCACGATATCGGTGAGCTGAAGGTCAAGATTTCAGGCTGCATCAATGCCTGCGGGCATCACCATGTGGGCCATATTGGCATTCTCGGCGTCGACAAGAAGGGCGTGGAGTTTTACCAGGTGACACTTGGTGGTTCAGCAGACGAAAACGCTGCCGTGGGTGACATTGTTGGGCCTGCCTTCACGGAAGACGAGATCGTCGGCGCCATTGAGACCATCGTTGAAACCTTTGTGGCGAACCGCAAAGACGGTGAAATCTTCCTCGATACCTACCGCCGGATCGGCATCGACCCCTTCAAGGAGACTCTCTATGCCGCTGCTTAAGGACGGGGTTGCTGTCAGTGACGACAAATGGGTGCGCGTGGACGACGACGCGGACCTGCCGGAAGACTGCCACGCGCTCGTCAGCATGACGCGCTGGCTCAAGGACCGCGACACGCTGCTGACGCGCAACAAGCCGATTGGTGTGGCGCTGGAAAGCAGTGACAACCCGGACGAGATCATGGATGACCTTGACCGGTTCGGCCTCATCGCCGTGGACTTTCCGCAGTTCAAGGACGGACGTGGCTTCTCATACGGACGCCTGATCCGCCATCGCGGCAAGTTTGAAGGTGAGTTGCGGGCTACCGGCGGTGTGCTTGTAGACCAGCTGCATTACCTCGTGCGCTGCGGCTATGACGCAGTGGACGGTGACGCGCGGATTACTGAAGACGCCTGGGCGGATGCGAACAGCCGGTTCAGTGTCGTCTATCAGCCGACAGGCGATGGTCAGAAAACGGCTCTTCAGAAGCGCCAGGTGAATCCTGCTGACGCCTGATGCTGTGTGGTCTCCTCACCAAAGCTGCCTCGGTACCCTGCAACGAGTGACAGGCGGTCTGTCACTTCCACTGAAACTTCAGGAGTGAGCGCGACGGTGCTCCGGTCGGCTGCAAGCGCCCTCGGCTTGAAACTTGCGGCTGCCAAAGGCAATGCGACCGAAACAGCAATTTCGTCTTCTCCCAAAGTATGTTCCCAAGCAGCGTCCATGCCCGCGGTAACGCGAATGGGACCCGCGTTGAATTGTGCTTCCCCTTTGAAGCCAAGACCTGTCTTGGTCTGGTGTGCCTGAGTGCTCCTGACCGTTAGGTTCAGCACGCCGGCGCCTTTCTCAGTGAAGCCACCTTGTTCCGCGTAGATCGAGTTGACCGTCACGAACGGACCGAACCGCGTACCCGCGCGGGACCCAGCACGTATCGAAAGATCATAGAACGCCGCGACGGATGCCATGGCGGTTGCGCCCTGCGTCCTGCCGGTCGCGGTTGAAATGCCGCCACCGATCAAGGGAATCACCCTTGTCGTGTCAGTCTCCTGCCACCCGCCGCCAACGCCGCCGGATAGATCAAGGGCACCCCAGTTCGCAGACGCATAGACACCCGCGAGGTAGCTGCTTGTCTCAGCGTCCGACAATTCGCTGTCGCTTTGCGTGGTCAAGTAGCTCGCGGCCACGCCAAGGGTCCGATTGCCGTGCCCCGCGAGCGACATCTGCGCTCCGACAGCACCCCCATATGTGTCGGTGTCATAGGCGCTGCTTGACGCGGATGCGCCGACTGTACGCGTGGCGCCCAGAGCCGTGCTCCAGGTGTGCCAGCGCATCGCCCTGTGCGGGGATGCGTCCACCATGGTGGACGTTGCATTTGCAGCCACCAGAATACGACCTGTGCCAGGCTGCTTGAACCGAGCGCCGGTGATGTTGCGCATCGGCGTGCCACCACGAGCGCCTGTGAGCAGATGAGAGAACAGCCGCGGCGCATCCAACGCCCCGGCAAGGGATACGGGAAGGATGGTCTTGTCCGAAGTATCAGAATCCTGCTGATAGGTCAGCCGAACGCTGGTGGGTGTGTAAACGGCCGCTATGTCGATATCGGGAAGATTGTCTGAAAGCGTTGCAAACTGACCCGTGACGCCACCAGTCGCGGTGATGATCGTGTATGTCTGGGTCTGGGGAAATGCTGCGGCAGGGTCACCGATCACCTGCAGCGTGGTTCCGTTCGGGCTGATGGTCACCGTGCCGGTTGCAGCGAGCAAGTCGCTGGACCCGTCAGGCGCGATTTCGGCCTGGAATGTGGTGTTGTCCCCAAAGGCGACATTGCCGTTAACGGTGGTTGTGCCGATGGAGTTGCCCGGCGCAAACGTACTTCCTGCCCCGAATACAAGGCCACCGAATGTCCCTGTGCCCTTGAGCTGGCCACCGTTGACCGTCAAGCTTTGCGTTGTAGAACCCGAAAAAGACCAGCTTCCGCCGGTCAGTTCAAAGACGTCGAATCCGAGATACCGGTTTGGATTCACCCCGTCGATGTTATCCAGATCAAAAGTGCCGGCACCTACTCCCCCGAAACGAAGCGTATCCGTGACCCCCGGCGACCTGAATACTGAAACCTGGCCGTTAATGACAGAGGTCGGGTGTATTTCCAGCGTGAGACTGTTAGCCAGAGGGCCGCGGATGGCAATGCCATTGGTTCCCGTAATTGTTCCAGCATTCACAATACTTGTGGGACCAAAATACAAGATGCCGATCTCGCCCTCGATGCGGCCGCCTTGCGCGTTCGTCACCGCCCCTCCTTGTTGAAGATCAATGGCACCGTCCAACGCTGCGGTTGAATCCTGCGCGGTGATTGTTCCTGCGTTTGTGATTGTTCCAGTCGGGCCAAGGAAAGACCTTATGGCCGATCTCCCCCCTGCGATTGTGGCTCCAGCTTCGTTGATGATGGTGTTGTCGCCCTGGGTCTGAATTGCGTACGCGTTGGTGAGCGACTGGATCGTCCCGCCGGCTTTGTTGATGAGCGTCCCCGTCCCTGGCCCTATTCCGAGAAACAGTGCTTGACCGATATTGTGGGTTGTAATCGTTCCGGCGTTTTCCAAGCGGAAGTTGGTATCTACGCCAAAGATTGCTCGGTTTCCGCTCCCCGGGTTCGCAGGGTCATTCTGCACGGTCACGCCCGGGTTGATAATGAGGGTCCAGTTGTCTGCGGCGGCCAGTCCATCAACAATTGCAACTGCTCCCCCGCCCGCAGGTGCTGTCACATTACCTGTCACCGTCGCCGTCGCCCCAGACACTGCAGGACCTGGACAGGTATCCAGATCAACAGTCGTACCGGCAGAGGCGGTAATGGTGTAACTCGTGGTGCTACCCGGCGTGGCCTGAACACAGGCCGCATGAGCCGGTGCTGGGGCAGTCACAATCGCCGCACTTCCCATGAGGGCGCCAAGCCAGGCGCCCACCTGCAGAGAAGACCTGTTCGCTACCGTTAGTACACGACAAATTTCCATCTAACCCACCCCAGTAAACACGGCCCCGGATCGGGGGTGGGTAAATCTGTCTAGGTGGCAATCAAAACTCAAATGAAATCTATGTATTAACTGTGAAATAACTTCATCTATTTGAAATATATATTTACACCATGCGCAATATCCTCATTTATTCATTAAAATTATTCTTTCTATTCATGGAATGAATAGTTCTTTACTTCGTGATTTTGCATGCGCATGAAATGCGCCTAAGAGAGTGGTCAAAGAGAATGGGAAGACGATGAATTTCAGGGACCTCGATCTAAACCTGCTGATGGTGTTCAACGCAGTTTATCAGGAGCGCAGCACATCGCTGGCGGCCAAGCGGCTGGGCATATCCCAGCCTGCTGTTTCAAATGCATTGAAACGATTGCGGACTTTTACCGGCGACACACTGTTTTATAAATCGGGCAGCGGCGTTGCACCGACCAGAACAGCTGTGACACTTGCCATTCCGATTGGCCACGCACTGGACACCGTAGAGAATTCGCTGAGGGCGGTTCGCTCTTTTGATCCGGCCACCAGCACCCGCACCTTTACGATCGCTGTAACAGATATCATCAAGCGCAGTCTGCTTCCGGCGCTCGTTACGCTTGCCCGGCAAATGGCGCCCAACATCGTGCTCGAATTTGTGCCCCATCCGGCCGGTCGGACCACCGAGGCGCTGGTAGGTGGTGAGGTTGATATTGCGGGTATCGCCAGTTTTCAGATCACACCTGAGTTGGTGACGAAACATATCTGGCGAGAGCGGATGGGGGTGATCTTGTCCAAGGATCACCCACTCGCCGAACTGGGATCCTTGTCAATAGAGCAGCTCAATCAGTTGACCTATATAAAGTCCGCGCAAATTCCACTGGTTTTTGAGCACATCGAAAACATCTTTCAGTCGCATGGCGTCAATCGGCACTTCGCATGCCAGACGGCGGATACCGAATCCATGTATGAACTGGTGGCCATCTCTGACCTTGTCATGATTGCAGGCCTAAACTTCGCGCGGCAGCACAATGTGGATGGGCGGATAGCCACCCTCGAGATTCCGTTTGAACTCCCGGGCGTAGACTTCAATCTGGGCTGGACACAGGCATCGGAAGCAGATGAAGGGCATCGCTGGCTGCGCGAGCATATGATCTCGATCCTGCAAAGCGCCGGACGGGTCATGAAATTCGAGATGCCGCGTGCGGCCTGATTGAAGATCGCTGCAGGTTGTCCGACGTTCAGGACAAAGGCCACGTTCAGCGCTAGTCTTGCCGCATGACGCTTGCTCACTTCACGCTCCCCGGTCTGACCCCGCGCAACCGCCTGGCCTATGGGCTGCTGTGGGCGGCGCTCGGGCTGATGATTGGTGGCGTGACGCTGCCTGCAATTTCAGTCAGCTCTTTCTGGGTGTTTGGTGAGACCTACTCCATTCTCGGCGGCATCCTTGCTATGGCGGAGCGCGGAGACGTGCTGCTTGCAGGGTTTGTCTTTGCGGTGTCGGTGGTGTTTCCGATCAGCAAGATCGTGCTTGGGCTCGTTGCCCTAAGGCGATTGAAGACGCGGATGAAACAGCCTGATGCCAAGCTGGCGCGGATCATGGGGCGGCTGTCTGCGCTGTCGCGCTGGTCCATGGCAGATGTGCTGGTGCTGGCGCTGCTGGTCATCATTCTCAACGGCCAGGTGCTGACGACGGCGGATGTTCATTCCGGGGTGGCGCTGTTTGCGCTGGGGGTGATCGCCTCCGCCCTTGGCCTTGCCATCGTTGAGCGGCGGGCAAACTCAGCGTCTCTAAAAACATAGGCAAGCATCGCTCATCGCCTATTGCTTCGCGCATAAAAAACGCCCGGCTGCAGGGAGGAGCAGCCGGGCGTCTAGCCTGATCAGGCTTGATGGGCGCGCGTGTTACGCAGCGCGGCCAACAGCTTCGTCGAGCGTATTGTCGACGCGTGTGGTTGCCTTCTTGACGCGATCAACGATCGGCTTGCCGGCATCCTGGATCGCCTTGAGGCTGATTTCGCCAACCTTCTCGGCGCCCTGACGGGTGCGCTTCACAGCGGACGTCGCGTACTTGCGCTGTTCGTCCATGGCAGCCTGGATGTCTTTGGCGTCAACGATCGCGCGAACAGCAGCGATGCCGTCAGCGATGTTGCCTTCAACCGTGTCGAGCACTGTGTGCGCGGCTACGCGAGCCGGGCTGGCAGGACGGCGTGTCTTCTGCTGAGCAGGACGACGACGGGTTGTGGTTTTCTTTGCAGTTTTCTTGGCAGCAGCCATTTCAATTCTCCTTATGCGGCGATTTGAGGGGGTGCCGCTTGTTTCCCCGGTTTCTGGAACGTGAACCACCCCAGATACGCAAGGGGTGTGACGAGGCGGTTCAGCAGCAACGGGCTGCGACCTGATCTCGTCTTGTGCGATGCAGCATATATGGCAGTACAGCGGCGCAATGCAAGCGCTTTTTTGTGCGGTGCAATATTTCTTTGTGGATTCCGCAGAATTCTGCGATTTCAGCGATAAAGTTTTTGTTTTCGGGGGGTTAGCGGGTGAACCGGCGCAGCCCAAAAGGTGCAGGATCGACCGGCGGAGACTCGTTTTCGAGCAAATCCGCCAAAACGCGTGCACTGCCACATGCCATGGTCCAGCCATAGGTTCCATGCCCGGTATTGAGGCTGAGATTCTGCCATTTTCCCGCAGGCCCAATAATGGCGCCGCCATCCGGGGTCATGGGACGCAGACCGGTCCAGACTTTGGCATCGCGGTATCGGGAAAGATCCGGGAACAGATCATTCAGGGCATTGCAAATTGCAGTGGCGCGCTTTGGATTGATGCTCAGGTCGGTGCCTGCGAGTTCGGCCATGCCGGCAACGCGGACCTGCGTACCGAAGCGGCTGACGACGATGCGGCGCTCTTCATCGGTGAGGCTGACAGTGGGGACGGCGTTGCTGCCTTGGGTCTCCACCGTCACCGAGTAGCCTTTGATTGGGTAGATCGGCAGGTCAACGCCAAGGTGCTTCATCAGGGGAACGCTGCCGATCCCAAGGCAGATGACAGCGTGATCGCATTCAATGGTGCCTGTGGATGTTGCAACAGCGGTGACCCTGTCTCCTTTTGTCTCACATCCCAAAACATCCGTTGAGAGTGTGAAGGTGACACCGGACTGTTTTGCTTTGTCTGCGAGCAGCTGGGTAAACAAATGCGCGTCGCCGCTTTCATCATCGGCGAAATGAATGCCGCCGCGCACTTCGCCGGCCGCAACAGCGGGCGCAAGAGCGGGCTCTATCTGGGCGCACTCTTCAGCTGATACGAAGCGGGCGTTGGCACCGAGCTTTGCGAGCTTGTGGGCCTTGTCGCGCAGGTCCTGCAGGTCAGCTTGAGACTTTGCAACCTTCAAGATGCCTTTTGTCTGCTGATTGTATTCAAGGCCAAGGCGCTGACGCAGGGCCTTGAGCTCAGACAGGCTGAGCTGGCCAAGGGCGAGATTGCGCGCGACGCCTTCATCATACGCACTGGCGGTGCAGCGGCGCACAAAGGCGAGCAACCATTTCCACTGGGCGGGATCAAAGCTAGGCGACCATTTGAGAGGCGCATCTGCCCGGCCCAGCCATTTAAGGCCCTGCATGGGCACACCGGGTGCTGCCCACGGCGCGCTGCCCGTGGCCGACACCTGCCCGCCGTTTGCAAAACTGGTCTCAAGAGCGACGTCATCCGCACGATCAACAATCGTTACCTCGTGGCCCCGGTCAGCCAGATAGTAGGCCGTGGTGACGCCAACAACGCCTGCGCCCAGAACAACTATTTTCATGCCGCCAGTGTCCGTTTAACCTTTATGCGCGAGGCGGGAAGAACACACCCGCCACACGCTGTGTATGGCCCTTTGGCGGACAGAACAACACACGGCGTCCAAATTGCAGCGGAGTATCTCGGCATGGCAGCTCACCCAAAATCGCATCTTTGGCCGTTTGTCCCGTCAGGCCGCATTATTGATGTGGTGAAAGCTGAAGGTGTCTGGCTGCACCTGGCCGACGGGACGCGCATTCTGGATGCTGCGGGCGGCGCAATCGCTGCGAGCATCGGCCACGGCCGACGCGAGGTGGCTGACGCCATGGCAGATGCCGTTGCGGATACGGGCTACATTGTGCCGACCTTCCTGACGCCACAGCGCGAAAGGCTTGTCGAGCGCCTTACTTCGAATTGGCTGCCCAAACACCTCACTCGAGTGCACCTTTCAAGTGGTGGATCAGAAGCAGCAGACGCGGCCATTCGGCTGGCCCGCATGCATCACATTGCCAAGGGCGATGACGCACGCTGGAAAATTATCGGGCGTACGCCGTCCTATCATGGCGCCACCGCCCTGACGCTTGCAGCGGGCGGCCACACAGCCCGCCAGAAAGGCTTTGAACCCTACGCGCCAGACTTGCCCAAGGTCCCTGCGCCCTACGCGTTGCGCAGTCCGCTTGGGCGGCATCATGCAGATGAGGACCTGCGCTGCGCCAAGGCATTGGAAGATACCATATTGAGCGAAGGTCCGGAGACGGTTGCTGCCTTCATGGCTGAAAGTATCACCGGGTCATCCGGAGGTGCGTTGCAACCAGGTCCGCGCTACTGGCCGGAGGTGCAGCGCATCTGCCGCGCGCATGGTGTGCTGCTGATCGTTGACGAAGTGATGACCGGCTTTGGGCGCACCGGGGCACGCTTTGGGTCAGAGCATTTTGATATCAAGGCAGACATCATGTTTGCCGGCAAAGGGCTGACAGGTGGGTACGCCCCTCTTGCCGGCATCTACACCACAGAAGACGTGGTGGCGCCGCTTGCTGCACGCGGCGACAGCTTGATGTTCTACACCTATGGGGGCCATCCCGGCGCCTGCGCTGCGGCAGACAAGGTACTTGAGATTATTGAGCGTGAGGCGCTGGTGGAGCGCGCAGCAACACAGGGTGCGAAACTCCAAGCATTGTTGCAGGAGCGACTTGGGCAACATCCGCATGTGGCGGAGATCCGTGGACGTGGCCTCTTGTGGGGCATTGAGCTCGTCGCAGACCGGGAAACACTGGAGCATTTTCCATCAGATGCTGGCATCACCAACGCTGTGGTGGCGCATGGTCTGCGTGAAGGCGCGTTCTTCTATCCCGGGGGCACCGGAGAGGTGCGAGATGTCATCTGTCTGGGACCAGCCTTCACGGTGAGTGACGACGAGCTGGAGATGATGGCAGACCGGCTGCTTTCAGCAATCAACGCAGCCACTGCGCACAAGGCCGCTGCCTGATCGCGAAACGCCATCTGCTCAGGTTGTCGCAGCCTGGACCTTTTCAGCTGCATCATCGGGTGTCGGGCGAAGGCTGATGACATCAGCAGAGTGCCCTTCGGGCAATTCTGCAGAGGTTTCAGTGGTGCTTGATGCGGGTGGCACAAAGGCAACCACATTAGCGACATCGCTGGTGTCGGCCGTCTCAGTCAGGCCGGCGTCTTCGGGCTCATAGGCCATGATCCTGCTCCTGCTTACTGTACGATGAGCAAAGCCTGAGCCTGTTATGGTGAACCAATGGTTAACGTCAGCGCGCCTTTCTGGATGCCTTGCGTCAGAAAACAACCGCGACCGCCATGCCCAAGGCTGCTCCGATGGGCACGACGCTCCAGGCCGGCAGCCGCATAATTGCCAGCGCCCCAAATGCCAGTGCTGCGATTGCTACATCTGTCCAGTCATTGATGGCGGTCGTCGTGACAGGCGTGTACAGCGCGGCAGCGAGCACACCAACCACTGCTGCATTGACACCATTGAGGGCTGCGCGCGCAGTCCGGTTGGCGCGCAGGGACGCCCAGAACGGCAATGCGGCCGCGACCAGCAATGCGCCCGGCAGGAACACCATGACGAGGGCGAGCAAGGCATAGAAACTCGCCGCAGCAGCGCCATGATCAATACCTGCTGCCCCACCCAGAAACGCAGAAAATGTAAACAGAGGACCTGGAACCGCCTGCGCCAGCCCGTAGCCGGCTGTGAATTCCGTCGCACCCACAAGTCCCGGCACCACCGTTTCAGCCTGCAGCAGCGGCAGCACTACGTGGCCGCCGCCAAACACCAGCGCACCGGACCGATAAAACCCGTCGGCAATCTGCGTTGTCAGTGAATGATCATGGGAGGCAAGGAACGGTAGCCCGAACAGCAGCACGGCAAAGGCGACAAGAAGGACGAGTGATACCGGTTTTGGAATTGGGGCGACGAAATCAGCTGACTGTTCCGCGGGGACGGCAGACGACCTGAAGGCCACAAGGCCAATGGCAATCCCGGCAGCTATGGCGATCAGCTGACCTGCGACGCCGCCGACATATAGGGTCACCGCCAATGCAAGGCCGGCCAGGAGAAGCCGCGGTGCGTCCGGGGTCAGACTGCGCGCCATGCCGATGAGCGCATGCGCGACGACGGCGACCACAACAGCCTTCAGACCTTCAAGCAGTCCGGGGGGGATGGCCTCTCCCAATTGCACCAGCGACAACGCAGCTGCCGTCATGAGTATGGCGGACGGCAAAGTAAAACCGGTCCATGCCGCAAGAGCACCCCATGGACCTGCCTTGAGCATACCGATTGCCAGACCCACCTGACTGGACGCGGGGCCGGGCAGGAACTGGCACAGGGCGACAACGTCCGCATAGGCCTCGTCATTCAGCCATTTGCGGCGTTCAACGAACTCATCCCGGAAATAGCCGATATGGGCCACGGGGCCGCCAAAGGCTGTGAATCCCAGGCGCAGAAACGCAAAAAAAACATCCGAAATCAAAGTATCTGCGCCCCAATTAATCGCCGATAGCCACCGAATCTTTACATCAAGCCTGCATCATTGGCCTCCAAGTTAGACGCCCACATGACAGTTCGGCCAGTTGCGAGGGCATCTGGTCGGTAGGGATCCCAAAGTTTCAGCAGCACAGCCAATGAGCTCAACCGCATCCAGATTGGCAGACCTTGCAGGATTACTGCGAGACCCCACGCCGGAGGGCCGCAGTGCTCTGCTCGCCTGCGTGACAGATCTCTATTTGTCTGGCTCGGAAATTTGCAGTGACGAAGCCCGGGACGGATTTGGTTTACTGCTGGTGGATATCGCCCGCATGGCAGGCGCTGATGCACAACAGGCAATGGCAAAGTCTTTGGGCCACGACGACACACCACCTCTGGGCGTGGTGGACTTTCTGCTTGAACAGCCCGGCTGGGTCGCGGCGCCATTTCTGGCGGCGACGCCAGCCCTTGATGACCAAGCGCTGACCGAGCTGATTGACACGCATGGCAACACGCACGCTGCCGGCATTGCCCAAAGGCAAGGCCTGTCCTCTGTGCTGGTGCGCAAGATACTGACCACCGGCAACGACGTGGCACTTGTGAGCCTCGCAGAGAACCATGACGCGCCCCTGCAAAGGGCTGACTTTGAAACACTGAAAGCGGCCGCCCCGGCCCTGCCGCATCTTCAGGCCGCTCTCGTCGACAGGCATGATCTGCCAGCCGATGTTGCCGTTGCCTTAATGTGGCATACCGGTCCGCATCTTGGACGTCGCGCCCTCGACCAGGCGCTGGCTGTGACAACCGATGCCCTTTCATTGGCAATTGAAGCTGCAGCGGCAATTGGTATGGCCGAAGGCAAGGCCTCGCCTCACCCGGAAGAGGCAGCATCTTATGCGGTGCAAAAATACAGCCGCCATGAATTGAAGGAGCCACTTGTGGTCAGGCTCTTGCGCGATGGAGACATGGATCGGTTCTATGCCTGCCTCGACAAGCTGACAGATATTGATCGCGCAACCGGGGAAGCCATCATGGCTGAAAGAAGCGGATTTGCGCTCATGGTCGCCTGCCGCGCGGCACGATTTGCGCGCTCCACTTTCTCAACGCTCGTGCGTCTGGGAGAAGACGGCGCCCAGCGATCTACGGATCAGACGTTTGACCTCATGTCTGCCTTTGAGACGCTAGATGACGCTTCTGCCGAAAGACTGCTCGGGTTCTGGCAGGTGCTGTTTGCCGGTGCGGAGCTCGCTGACGCTGATGATGCGGGTGATACGCGACAGGCCAGTTAGACTGATCCTGCAATCCCGCCCCGTCAGGCGTCTGTGCCCACCTGCTTGGGCGGCTCAAAGATCTCCGGCGCACCGGCGGGCAGACTTTCCAGATAGATAGAGGTGGATGGGAAGGCAAAGCCAGTGCCCGCGCCTTCCACGATGCCTTTGATTGCCAGAGCCAGCTGCTCTTTTATCTCAAGCCACTCGCCCCATACGGTCGTCCGGGTGAAACAGTAGAGCATGATGTCGATCGAGCTGTCGTTGAAGGCATCTATGCGCACAAACAGCGGCACTTCCGGCGGTTTGGCAAAATCCTCATTGTTCAGTACGTACGCCTCAATGCCATTGCGGACCTGCTGCAGCTGATCCTTGGACGCGCTGTATTCAATACCGATCTTCCAGTAGATGCGGCGATGGGTCATGGCTGAGAAATTTGTCACCGCGCTGTCCGCGAACTCCGTGTTCGGAACATACACAGGGGCCTTGTCAAACCGGCGAATGCGCGTTGACCGGAACCCGATCTGCTCAACCGTGCCTTCTACAACGCCATCAACCATCACCCAATCGCCAACGCCAAACCGCTTTTCAACCAGGATGGACAGGCCGGCCAGCAGGTTCTTGAACAAATCCTGTGCGCCCAGAGCGACAGCGACACCGAACAGGCCCAGGCCTGCAATCAACGGGGCAACCTGAATGCCCCAGATCTGAAGGCTGGTGGCAAGGCCCAGCAGAACCACGCCAATGCGCGTGGCAGTGATCAGCCAGTCTACCATCTCGCGCGTCAACACGGCCTCAAGACGCTTAAAGACCAGGGTCAACGGCTTGGTGATGTTGTACAGCGCCCAGAAGAATGCCACCGCCACCATGGACCGGACCAGATTGTCGATAATGACGCCACCGATGCCCTCGAGCGCCAGATACTGCCCGGCAGTGAAGACACCAACCGTCACCACCAGGAGCTTGAGGGATGGGCTGACTGCTTCAATCACCATGTCGTCAAAATTGGTGTCGGTGTTTTTGGCCCATTGGCGGACGGTGACCAGAACTATGCGGGCGAACAGTCCGCGCAGCACATAGAAGAAAATCAGAATTCCCGCGACGATCAGCAATCGCGTGAAATCGATCCCCAGCACACCGTCAGTCCAGAAGTTGACCAAAACTGACCAGAAATTTGCTGCGAGTTCCTGCACCATATGGGGTGTTCTTTTCTTCCGGTTGGGCTTTGCGCTGCCAGGGGCACTGCCAGATGCATTCGAGGGAGCCCCTGATAGCGCGGTTTTGGCCTGCGCCTCAAGCTGCCGCCATATGCGTTGCAGGTTTGTGCATTGCTGGTTTGACCTTGATCATCGCTGCCCCTCTTTCCGCGCGGCTATACTGGTCGTGAAACTGATTTATTGACCAAATTCCGATTGAAGGAGACCACCATGGCAACCGCTCGAGAAATTGTTGAAAAGCACGTTCAGGCAGCCCTCGACGAAGCCGCTGAAACCGGACATCCGCGTGACTCGGTCGCGCGGGTGCTGTTTGACCAGGTCATCAAGCTCTACCGGATGGACCGGCAGCCTGATGATATCGCCAGCGAATTGATGGCGGCGGCTGAGAACATGGATGCCGGCGACGGCATCGCGTTCATGCGGCCATAATTTGGGTCCGACGGCTAGGGACCAAAAATCTGCGTGATGAGGGGGTCTGTCTGCGCGGGTGTTTCGTCAATGACGACGCCATCCAGACAGGCTTCACCGTCGCCGGATTCTATTTCCACAATCCATAAATCCGGGTCCGATTTGGCGTAACGCGCGAGATAGGTGTCGGCATCCATTTCGGCCACCGGCGTTGCACCTGTCACGCACATCCAGCGCGGGTGGCCGTCATCGTCCGTGCCGGGTCCGGGTGCCGGGCCAAAGACCCGGACCGTACGATCCGGCAATGCGGCCTTCACGAATACAGCGCCGGCAGCTTCGTGGCCCTTTTGGACAATTGCTGTAAAGGCGCCTGCGCTGGTTGCACGGCGCATGATTGCCTGAACCCGCAGATCTGATCTCAGTCGTGGTTGCATCACGGCACAGTGCCTTTGCGTGGCGGCTGCGGCAAGGGATGAAGAGATTGAGTATCCGGTCTGACGCGCCCTGACAGATCAGGCGGAGCGGCGACGTGCCATGCGGGCGCGCGGAAACGCCAGACGTACGGTTGTGCCCTCGCCCTCCTGCGAACGGATGGAGAAGCCACCACGCTGCAGTTCGGTCAGGGCCTTGGCGATTGCCAGCCCGACGCCTGCGCCGGACGGGCGGCCTTCAAGGCTGCCGCCGGTGCGTTCAAACGGGCGCATGAGCCGGTCGATGTCTCTTGCCGGAATCCCGGGACCATTGTCCTTGATTTCCAGCCATACGCTCAGGTCATCAGACCCGGCTTCAATATCGATGCTATCGCCCAGGGCTGAGTACTGAATGGCATTTGCGAGAATGCCGTTGACGGCCTGGCCAGCCGCCCGCGCATCGGCAAGGGCAAGGGGCAAATCTTCGGACACGTGGTTGATGATGACGACACGCCCATGGCGAGCCTGAGGCTCAAGCGTGCGAATGGCGCCATCGGCTATCGGCAGGAGGCGGGTTTCCTCCACATCCATTTCCACATTGCCGGCTTCTATTTCCGACATGCGCAGGACATCGGTCACAATGCGCAACAGTGTCTTGCCGCTATCGCCGATCATGTCCGCATAGTCGGAATACCGGCCATTGCCGATGGGACCAAAGGACTGATCACGGATCACCTGCGCGAATCCGATGATTGAGTTGAGCGGCGTGCGCAGCTCATGGCTCATGCTGCGCAAGAAGGCTGATTTGGTGCGGCTGGCAGATTCAGCCATGTCACGCGCTTCTTCCATGACCAGTTGCGCTTCCTGACGATCCGTGACGTCGCGGGTCACAGCGATGAGGCTGATATCAATAGCTGTTCCCGTTGCGCGCAGACGTGTCTCCAGATAGCGCGTCGTGCCGTCATCATTGGTCACGGCGAATTCAACGGTTGCCTCGCCGCCATTGCGCAGCGCGTTTGTGAAGGCGTCGGTAATTGCCTCGGCATAGCTGGTGCCGGCAACGTCAGATAGGCGGCGGCCGATGAGTTTGTCCGGTGACACGTTCAGCAGGCGGCGGCTGGCGGGTGTTGCGAACAGCACCGTGCCGTCAATCGAGTGACGGGTGATCAGGTCACTGGCGTTGTCTGCGACCATGCGGTAGCGCGCTTCTTCGTTGTCGGCTGCATCTTCCGCACGCTGATAGGCTTCCTGGGTCCGCATTGCGAGGGCGCAGGCGTAAACGATTGCCGCAACGATCGACACCATGCGCGTCAGGAATGGATCAATGCCCGGCAAGTGTGCGGGCGGCAGGCTGGATGCCAGAGACATCCAGACAAGGCATGAGAAAATAATGGACGAGATGGCTGCAGCCGTGATCGCGCTTCGGCGGTTTGCTGACAGCGCGGCTTCCATGGGCACGATCGCGAGCCAGAATATGGCCGGGGAATCCACGCCGCCCGTCCACAGGCACAGCCAGCCGACCAGAATGGCAAAGAACGTGGAAGACAGGGCGTATGACGCTGCCAGTTGACCCGTCGCACGCAAGAAGAGACCCGGCAAAGCTGTGGCGCCAAGAAGCGCAAAAGCCCCCACCGCAAACAGGTCGATGCCGCCGGTTACAACAGCGAACAGGATACCGCCGGCAAGACCCAGGGCCCCACCGCTGAGATGCTGCTTGATGAAGGACGCATGACGCCGCATCTGCCGCGGTCGTCCGCGCACGCTTAGATGCACCTGCCAGTCAGCAATCTGCACGCTCGAATCCTCACACAAGTTTTGGGGGATTGCCCCGGTTTCGCATTAACTATGTCCGCTGCCAGCCCACGCCGCGGGCGCGGTGGCACAATGAATGGTGCCAGTGTGGCTCGTGAGGGTTAAAGAAGGGGAAACCTTGAGAATTCCCGTTGGATTTGAATCAAATGCCGGGCCAGAAACCTGCCCGGAATCACGCTGCGGACGGACTTGCCGCATTGCAACGCGGACCGCGTCGGCTTAGGGTTGGGCACGTCCGTTGCAGAAGTCTTAATGGGACTCTGACGGGTGCTCCGATCTGGCACATTATTGGGAATTTTCGCGCAGTCATCGCTTATGCGCGGCCCCAAAATCCAAGGCACATGATGCCGAAGGGGACAGATCAGGCACTTTTGGGGACGACTGGTAATTGATTTCCAGGTCTGCGGGCGCTGTCGCTGCCGCCGAAGACCAGTATTGGGGACGAAACACATGGCTGACACCACCACAGGCGCCTTTGGCAATGCCCTTCTGAGAAAAACGGCCGGGATTATGGCTGTTACAGGGCTCGGGCTCGCTCTTGCGGGCTGCCTCGGCGACAGCCCACCAAACATCAATGCTGTGCAGGCCCAGCCAGTTGCAGCTGCCGCGCCGGTGGTTGAGCCGTATCAGATTGCCAGTGCGCCGGTTGTTCTTTCAGACGGGACGATTGTCCCCATTCCGCGCGCAAAGCCCGCCATTGCCGGCAAGCCGCTGGACACAGTCACACGGTCAGACGCCCGCCGGGCAGCGCCGCTGGAAGGTCCACAGGGCCTTGTCGAAAAGGCCGCGGCCTATCGCGCCTTTGATGCGGCGATCGATGATCTGGCGAACCGCAAGTTCAAGGCGCCCCGGGACGTGCGGGCCGCACTCGACTCTCTTCGTCCACACGATCCTGCCAAACTCGGCGAAGGCTGGGTTGCCAACAGCGCCTTTCTTGCTGCTGCTCAGCCGGAATTTGTTGCTGCCTTGAAGGCAGCTGTGGCGCGTGACGGCAAACAGGCTGTTTTGACCCGCCTCAAGTCAGGCACCGGCGTATGGATGTTTGCAGGCTCTCAGAAAGCGCGCTCCGCTGTGGTTGCTGACGCCGCGGACGCCTACCAGAAACTGACCGGCCTTGGTCAGCGCTTCCTCACCACGGCTGTTGAGTTTCAGCGCACCCGCTGGGGCAGCTATGAGCCGGTTGTGCCGTTCTCGGTTGATCCGCAGTTTGCGGCCGCTGAAATTGAGAACATGGGCTTCGGCGGTATTCTTGCCGAGCTGGCCGGTGTGACCGAAGCACAGGCCGCAGCACCCGTGATGCAGCGTATTCTGGCTATTGCCGGACATATTGCCCTTGAAGAATCCGAAGCAAGCGCGACTGTTTCCCTGGTGCAGAACCGCGACCTTTCACGGTGCACACGGTTTGCCCGCCTCAATCTCAACCAGTGCCTTGCCGCGGCCCACTTCCCGTCAGAAGAAGCCTATTGCACGGGCAAACACGCAGTGAACGAGATTGCCTATTGCTGGGCGACATATCTTCCGGCTGCTGCCAAGTAACAGCTACTGCGATCCGTTACGGATCCACCAAGAAGGCGGCTTTCTCAAAAGCCGCCTTTTTTGCGTCCTGTCAGCCAGAAATAGCGCAAACGATTTCCTAACTTCGTTCTGCCTATTCTCGCCCCGGGTCAGTTTGACCCGATTGTTAGGGCAATTTGGGGCATCCAATGCCGGTTGGTACGCGTGAGGGCATCGAGGCACTGGTAAACGGGCTGGACAGCCTGCGGGTGGGGATCATCGTTTTTGATGGCTCTGACCGGCTGGTCTATTGCAATGACCATTTCCGTTTCATCTTCCGGACGTTTGACCATCTGGATGAGATTTCAGGCCTCGCCTATGAGGACATTCTCAAAACTCTGCTGGACAACGGCGAGTTTGCAGGCGAGCGCGCCATCCGTGACCCGGAAAACTGGCTTGCTGACACGCTTGCCCATCATCGCTCCCGTGACTATGCGCCTCGGATAGAACGGCTGTCCGACGGTCGCTGGATGGAAGTCAAATGTCGCCCCATGGATGATGGCGGTGCCATTGTTCACTGGAACGATGTGACGAGCCTCATGCAGACACAGCTTCGGTTTGAAGCGGCCATAGAAAGCACGGCTGACGGCTTTGCGATCTGGGATCAGGCAGACCGGCTGGTGCTCCACAACCGCGTATTTGCACGTCTACATCGCGCCACATCAGAGCGGCTCAAGCCTGGGACCACCTTCAAGACCTTCATGACAGAGACAGCACATTCGGGTGTCTTTGATGATGGAGAAAACCCTGATGAGTGGATTGCCCGACGCGTTGAAAAACACGGCCTGCCTGTTGGTCAGAGCACACTGCGCCACAAGGATGGCCGCTGGTTCCTGATGCGCGACCGGCGCACACGCGAAGGCGGACGGGTCACGGTGTATACGGACATTACCGAGCTCAAGGAGCGTGAACGCCAGCTCATAGAGCGCGGACGGACCCTGCAATACACCGTGCAGGAACTGGAAATGAACCGCGCCAAGCTCGAAGACCAGGCCTCTAACCTGGTGGACGTGGCGGAGAAACTCGACTCGGCCAAATCAGCTGCCGAGCGGGCCAATGAAAGCAAGACGTCGTTCCTGCGCAACATGAGCCACGAGCTGCGCACACCGCTCAACTCAATCATCGGCTTTTCCGAAGTCCTTGAGCAGGAGCTGTTCGGTCGCCTGGGCAATGAGCGCTATCTCGATTATGCCTCGATGATCAATACGTCCGGCGGACATCTTCTGTCGCTGATCAATCAGATACTTGATCTGTCAAAGATCGAGGCCGGTCGATACGAAATTGTTCACAACCCGTTTGATCTGCGCGATATCCTAGAAGACTGCGGTGACCTGCTGGCCCCCCAGGCCAAAGCCGGCAACATTTCCGTGGATGTCGCAATGCCGGATGGCGATTGCGAGGTGGATGCTGACCACACGGCAATTCGTCAGTGTGTGCTGAACCTCATGTCAAACGCGATCAAATTCACCAAGGAAGGCGGATCGGTAACCGTCCGCCTTGAGGACAAGGGCGACATGGCGCTCCTTATTGTCAGCGATACAGGCATTGGCATTGCCCCGAATGATCTGCGGCGGGTGATGATCCCGTTTGAACAGGTGGATTCCACATTTGCGGCGGGCAAGCAGGGCACAGGTCTTGGCCTGCCGATCGTGAAATCGCTGATTGAACTGCACGGCGGCTCGGTTGAACTCGCCAGCACGCTGGGCAAGGGCACCACCGCTACGGTGTGGCTGCCCAAAGAAGCCAGTGAGCCAGCTGTCGGCGCGCACAATGTCGGCAGAGGCTATGGCCTCATTGCCTCTCCATCACACTAGACGCCGAAACGGCGATCCTGTCGCCAGCGTGCAAGATCAGGTGACATACTGATCGGAGCATGATGCACTGCGTGTGCAGCATGAATTGCCGGGTTACGACATTTCCCGGGATATGACACTTCCCGGGACACGACAGGGCGAGACTTTCCAGACATGGCTTCCAAGAAAAACAAATCAGACAATGCATCAGGTGAGAATGGGGCGGATGCTGACATTCATCACGAGGATCTATTTGCCGTCTGGCAGCCCAATGGCTTCAGGCTGTCAGAGGTGCCCGGCGGTGCATCAGTCGAGAGCAGCGAATACGCCGACATTCTGAAGTCGCTGCAGGACGACCTGCGTGAACTGCAGCTGGCCTTTCTCTACAACAAGCTCAAGGGCGTCATTGTTTTTGAAGGCTGGGATGCAGCAGGCAAGGGCGGCATCATCCGGAGACTGACCAGCGTAATGGACCCGCGTGCTGTTCGTGTCTGGCCCATTTCAGCGCCTGACCAACGCGAGCGGGAGGAACACTATCTTCAACGCTTCTGGCGACGGCTGCCGCCCAATGGGGAGTTGGGCATCTTTGACCGCTCCTGGTACGGACGGGTGCTGGTGGAGCGTGTAGAGGACTTTGCCACCCGCGAAGAGTGGGGGCGTGCCTATAGCGAGATAAATGCCTTTGAAGCATCGCTGGCCGCCGATGGATTTCGCCTTGTGAAGATTTTTCTGCAGGTGGACCACGAAGAACAGGCGCAGCGTTTTCGCGATCGTCTTGATGATCCCCTCAAGCGATGGAAACTTACACCGGAAGATTTGCGCAACCGGAGCCGCCGTGCGGCCTATGAAGACGCGATTGAAGAAATGGTGCGGCGAACATCGGCACCCGATGCGCCCTGGTATGTGATCCCTGCCAACGACAAGAAGTTTGCGCGAATTGCTGCAATCTCCACCATCATCCGCACGCTTGGGTCCGGCATCGATTTCAAACCGCCCGCGCCGAACAAAGAATTTCTCGCCGAAGCTCACAAAGAGCTGGGGATTGACCCGGATTCCAAATAGCTAAAATTTTACACAAGTGCCGTTTTGATTTTAGCGACGCACAAAACCCCACCTTAGGCATGGCGCGCATTTGCACCATTGGAAGGGGAGTTGGATCAAATTTGATCTATTTGTTTTGCAACCTCACAAGACCCCCGCGCCTAATCTCGCAGCATGATTAGAAGCAATGCCCTCTAATGCTGTGGATCGGATGAACCGGTCCAGGCGAAAGACGGCGCAACCGAGGGGTCGGTTTGATGCTTATTTTGAGAATTGCCTTCTGGATTGCCGTTGTTGCGGTTCTGCTGCCATCGGCGCCAAGCATGTCTTCTTCTGACGGCACGGCACAGGCTGCGTCAGGCGCACCTGCTGGCGACGCGGAAGTCTTCGATGCCAGCGCCGCTGTAGATATGGCCATGAACACAGGCTCTGACGTTTTGAGCTTTTGTGAACGCAATGACGCTGTATGCGACACCGTTGCTGCCGGCGGATCACACGTTGCAAACCAACTCATCTACTACACCGGTGAAGCTGTGAGCTGGGCTGCGCAGGCCCTCATTGATGCCCGCAGTGCCGAGACTGGTGCGCCTGGCGTATCGCCGGCTGCGCCCGTAACGCCCGCTGAAGTTACTGCAGATGTCCCCGCGCCCATCCCCTCACAAGGCGCGTAGGCAAAAACCGGGCTGACCCGGGAACCAGAAGCAGCCTTAGCTGTTTCACAATTATAGCGATCCTCTCAAGGGCGCGTATTGCACATCCCAAAGACCTTCCCCCCCCAGGTCTTGTCCCCTCAGTGCAATACGCGCCATTTTTTTGCCTGTTTCCCACCAGTTGTCTCACCAGCCCCAAAAGCCTATGTCTTTGAGGCAAGAGGGATGGCGTATCCAGCCATCGCGCTATGCTGATCAAGGACGTGTCTGGCTGTGAGTATCAACGATCTGATTGACGACTTTTCCTATCTTGATGATTGGGAAGACCGGTATCGGTATGTGATCGAGCTGGGCAAAGACCTTGAGCCACTGCCAGAGGCAGAACACTCGGACGCAAACAAGGTAAAAGGCTGTGTGAGCCAGGTTTGGCTCCAGACCCATGTTGCCAGGGGCGACAATGGTGAGCCGGTTCTTACCTTCATTGGCGACAGTGATGCCCATATTGTGCGCGGGCTCATTGCGATTGTGCTGCGGCTGTATTCAGGACGTCCGGCTTCCGAGATCGCCAAAACACCGGCGGACCCGGTTTTTCAGCAGATCGGTCTTGATGAACATCTAAGTCCACAACGCTCAAATGGTCTGCACGCGATGGTCGGTCGAATTCAGGCCGATGCCTCTGCAGCTCTGGCAGACGCCGGGGTCGCCTAGCATGGGTCTTTATGTCCTGCCTTACATTGGCGGTGTCATCGGGCTGGGGCTTGGGCTGTTTGCTATTTTTCGTCCCTATGGCGCGGCAAAGCTTGTCGGGATCAAGATTGACGACGCATTGCCGCATTCAATTTCCGAAGTTCGGGCAACCTATGGGGGCGTGTTCGCCGGGGGGCACGCGTTTGCCCTTGTAACCGGCAGCGACACGGCTTTTGTGACGCTCGCCTGCGGCTGGGGATTGACCGGTATTGTGCGACTTGTGTCGATGGTGATTGATCGCGCGGCCAACGGAGCCAATTACGGCGGCACCGCATTTGAGTTCGTCATAGCCGCCCTGCTTGCAACACCGTTCTTGATTAGCTGACCCCTCACGCCTGCGATTCCGGCGGCGGGTCCATCTCGGGTGCGTCCGGCGCATGCCAAACGTAGCTGGACCTGTTTCGCCCGCCAGATGATCCATTGAAGCCGTAATAGCCAGCCAGACGCTCCAGTGCGATGGCGAGCACGACTTTGCCTGAGCGTTGCGGCCACCCCATGCGTCGCTCGGCATCTTCAAGGCCGCTCAGGTAGCAACACACATCCACCAGCGGTTCCGCGAGGCCGGGCCCGACGGCATCCAATGCCTTATAGAAGCGCTGGCGTGCGGCCAGTGCTTTTTCGCTGACATTCAGACCCTCATTCGCGTTGCGGCGATTGCCGTCGAGCTGGACGGACCAGTCCGCGGTCACCCGCTGGGTCATCTGGGCGCTGGTGAAATCCGCGCGCAGTTTTTCACCGGCCTCAAACTGGTTTTGTGAAATGAGCGCCTTGCCGTTGGCACCTTTGCGGCGACGCAGCCACCCAAGCGGTGTTTCCGCTAGGTTTACGCGCATGGGCGTGAGCGCGGTTCTTGTGCCGTCCCCTCGCCCGTCAATCATCCGGGTACCTTCGAGTTGATGCTGGGCACGAAAGGGGTCCACGGTCGCCGCGTCCCGGGAGACACGGGCACGGCCAAGATCCGTAAGGGTGAACTCATCACCGGTTGCTGCAATCAATCCGTCGCGCTCAAACGCATGAACGATGCGCGCGTCCACACGGGTGCGCGGGGTGCCACCGCGCGATCTTCCCGAGCGTATGGCGTAGCGCTTTGTCTGGGGAACCGGAACAAGGTGGGTGCCCGGCGACACGAGGCGCGGCAGAATACGGCGCGCCTCCCGGTCAAGTTCGCCTTTCGCGATGGCTACCGGTTTTGCGGGCACAGGGGCTGCTGATGGGGGTGTGAGCCATTTGGAGGGAGGTGTTTTTGCCATGGCGCTAAACCTCCTTGCCGGTGGCCGCGCGCAGTTGCCATTCCAGGCGCGAGAGGAGCTGGTCAAACACCACGTCGTCCCGGGACCATTCCACCTTGCGGCAGGCATGGGAGACGGTGGACCTGTCGCGGCCAAACTCATCGCCAACGCTCGTGAGCGTGACCCCGAAGACCACATGGGTGAGGTACATGGCAACCTGGCGGGCGTGACACGCCGCAGAGGATCCGCGCTGGGCAGACACAAGCTCATCCACAGACACATTGAACTGATGAGACACAAATGCTCGCACAAGTTGTGATAACTGCCTACTTTGCGACTTATACGTAGTGAGTCTGGGCCCTGAGGCCGTTGGCCTTCTCGCGTCAATTACGTTCGGCATTGAGGTTTTCCCCGCTATCCTATAGGAACATAATACGAACTTACTGTTCGATTTGCGATATTTTTACGTATTGCGTAAACACCGGGGATAGATTTTTTGGCAATCGACTGAAAAAAGTCTGGTTGCAATCCGTCTTAGAAGCTCCGACGCAGGTTCGGAGACAGAGCAATGATCAGGGGGCAGGCAATGCAGACACGTATTCGGCACTACCGGAAACTGCGCGGGCTGACCCTGCAGCAGCTGGCCGACAAGGTAGAAACCACACCTCAGACCATTTCCCGGCTGGAAACCGGCAACATGACGGTCTCCATTGACTGGCTGGAGCGATTTGCCGGTGTCTTTGATGTCCAGGTGCGTGATCTGATTTCCGGCACCCAGGGCCGCGAAATTGACCTGATGGGTACATTGGCCGGCGACGGTGCGGCACTGACGGCAACGGAAGCGGACCTTCCCGGCTTCGCGGTGGATATCCCCGCCGACCGCCCCGTCGCCGTATGGCTGTCGGGCAGAGTCGGCCCCTATGAGGCGGGAGATCTCTTGATCGGCAACCGGCTTGAAGGAGCAGACCTTGCAGCGGCCCATGCTCAGGATTGCCTTGTCCCCGGAGACAACAACAGTTTGTATCTGCGCCGCGTGGCGCGGGAGGACAGTGGACTGTTCACGCTGATGCCGCTTGATGCGGGCGGAGACGTGCGCTTTGGCGCGGAGCTCGACTGGGCTGCGCGCATTGTCATGCGCATTCAGTATTTCAGAAAGCCGCGCTAATTCGCATCCATGGACCCTTCGGGGGACTGATCGTCAGGCGCCTGGGCGATGCAGACGCCCGACCAGCGGCCGCCATTTGTGATCTGATCCGGTGACAGGCCCCAACTGCCGCGAAACACGCCATCGCCCTCAAGTGTCAGGCGCGCGCCGCCGGAACTGATTTCTGACACCCACACACCGCGCAGTTGGGTATTCCGTATACGGCCAAACAAAAAACCTGGCTGCACACCGGGATCCCGGCCATATGACCCGGTAACCGTTTCATCATCGTGCTGCACAGTGACGAGGCGCCCAAACTCGGTCCGCCAGACGCCGGTCCACCCGTCGCAGCGGTGCGGCTCAGGCTTGGTGACACGCAGTGGCGTTGCCGCCAGAAGCGCGCCGCCTTCCGCAGCTCCAGCATAGACAGCCGCGGTGTAAGAACCCTCCGGCGGGGCGCGGAAAAGCAGGCGCGATTTTGGATCGCCTGAAACTTCCGCCTGCTCGACTGTGTCGGCAAGCAGATCAACCGATATGGCAATCGCACCGTTCGCTTCATCCAACGGTACGAGAGCCACATGACCACCATTGGCGAGGCACCGGTTGTTGCGGATTTCCAGATCAAGCTCGATCGCGCTGCCCTGCTGGTAGGCCGTACGCGTCAATGAAATGCCAGGCACGGGCTCAGCGGACACACCGGCGTCACTGAGCACCGCAGGGCTGATCGCCACTTCTTCTTCAAGGGTCTTGATCAACTCAAGCCTTGGCTCCAGCACCGGCTTGCCAACCAACACAGCTGCCCGCTGTGTGCCCTGATCAATCGCCTCCTGCGCGCTGCACCCGCTGCGCACAGAGCAAACGGCGGACGCATTGATCGCCCGGCGCAACTGAAAGAGAGTTCGTGTCAGCTGCGGGTCAACGCCGGGACAGGATAAGGCATGGGTCGCTTTCGCCCCTGCATCTACCGGCTTTGTGCGTTCAAGGCGCATGAGAGATTTCATCGCTGTTTCAAGGCGGCCTGCTGCCCGCTCCCATGCTGCAGGCTGGGACACACGCTTTTCCAGACGCAGACTGCCCAGCGCATCGCGCATGCCGGCAAGTGCCAGGCGGAGCGAGACGCGCCGCCAGCGCGGAGGACGCCCTTCCCCCGAAACCGGCTTGATCAAATTTTTTTCGATGTTGGCCAGGCTTGCGGCCAGCTCCTGTGTCCCCTGCGGATCAAGACCGGTCGTATCGAAGATCTCTGCCAGGCGCGACAAGGCTTGAAGGCCGGACATGCTAACGGACACGGTTGCTGCGTCCGAGGTGTGGGTGAGGTCAGGCGGCACGGCTTCAACCACCGTTTCAGATGTTTCCCCAACGGCAGCACTCAAGATGCCATCTGCAAAAGCGGCGCTTTCCAGCAGGACGTGACGTGCCGTGCAGTCAGCGCCGGGGCACGGCATGGCCGAGCAGGTGAGTGCTTCGGTTTCCAGTGCCCGTGTTGTCGCGCGGATGGGTGACAGGACGCGATCAAGGTCCACCATCTGGTCGCCGCCAATAACCGCGCAGGCAGGGGATGCTGGTGTGATCACGCGGTGAGATGCGCTGCAGATATTTTCCATCAGACATGCAGATGCCGCGCGCGCCGCAGCTTGCGCCAACAGATCAACGCCCATTGCTATCTGGTTTGAACGATCTGCCGCCTTCGAATGCGCAAGTGCGGTTTGCTGCTGCGTCCAGATTGTTGATCCGCTGTCCAGACGTGCCGGGCCCGGCCACCTCATTTTGGATGGGTCTGTCTGGATGCGGCTCGCATCCAGTGCTGCCTGTGCCTTGCTGTTGAGATTTGCTGCCTTGTCCGCCAGATCGCCCGCGAGCGACCTGCTGATCTCACATATGGGACAAGGCGGGCTGGATTGAGCTGCTGCACTCTCCTGAGCGGCACCGAATGCAGGATTCAGAATGAGTGCTCCCCCCAAACCAATCACCGCCACGATGAGGTTTCGGGGTGATGGCACGCGAAATGACCACAAAAAGCGTCTGTCAGGCCGAATCAGGGTTGGGATGGGCTGCATTCTTCTTATATTGCAGAGCAACATAGCCTTTGTGTATGGTTCGCCGACCGATTGCAGCTGACACATTGTCAGCACCAGAAAGGTATTCTCATGGCTACAGCCCGAAAAAGCGCTCCAAAGTCCAAAGCGCGGACGAAAACAGCTGCCCGTAAAACAGCGGCCAAGAAGCCAACTGCGCGGAAAACCGCCGCAAAATCAGCTTCAAAGACAGCATCAAAGAAGACAGCAGCGCCCAAGGCTGAAGCCAAGCCTTCAAAGCCCCGCGCAATTGCTCAGCCGGTTATTCGCCGAATCTGGCCGCTGGAAGCAGATGCCATGCGCCGCCATTTGTGCCGCCTCGACCGCGACGATCGCACGTTGCGGTTTGGCCGTCCGGTCACCAACCGCTTTATCCAGACCTATGTGGATCGCATCGACTGGTTCCGCGACATCGTGATTGGTGCGGTTGTGGACGGTGAAGTGACAGCGTCGGGTATCCTCACGCCGATCGGATGGCGTCTGCCGCTCGAAGGATCAGCTGCTGTTGCCGTTGAAAGCAACATGCAGGGTTACGGCCTTGGATCTGAGCTGACAAAGCGGATGCTGACGATTGGCCGCAACCGTTTCATGAGCCGGATTTACATGCTCTGCCTCGTCAAGAATGAGCGCATGTACCGGATTGCGGAAAAGTTCGGTGGTGAAGTTGACCGGTTCCGTGACGAGACTGTGGAAGCGCAGTTCGACCTGTCACGTCCCACGGTGTCAACGGTCACCACGGAGGCCGTGTCAGAAGGCCTTGCCCTGGGACGCACGGTTGTGGGCAAGGTGCCTGTGATCGGCGCATTGGCGAACGGCACGCACGCGGCGTAACCCGCTTTGACACATTGAAGACGTTGAGTGCGGGCGAACCCTCAGGGTTTGCCCGCAAATCGTTCTGGGCGTAGCACCTGCGCCTCGCTGACGGACACTATGCCGGGATAGCGCTCAAAGAGCTTGCTGATTTTCGCAAGCACCTCGTCGGCGCCTTTATCGTCTGTGATGGCGATGACCACGATGTGGTCTTCTGCCCCGGTCAGCTGATCTTCCTGCCAGACACCGGATGTCCCTGCCCCGCCCACTGTCTTGAGCGCTGTCCAGCCGGTTACCCCGACCGTCTCGAAGACGCGCGCGAACACCCGCAGATGGGCCTTGGCAATTGCCAGTTCGATGCGTTTGCACGTGGTTGTTTCTATAGCCATTGAATTGTGCCTTGCATGGGTTATCCCGCCAGCATCTGCGCAGCAGATATGTAGAGTGGGATTCCGATGACGAGATTGAAGGGGAACGTGATCGCCATCGACAATGTCAAGTAGATAGCCGCATTGGCCTCGGGCAGCGCCATGCGCATTGCCGCCGGAACCGCAATATATGAGGCGCTGGCGCATAGCACGGTCAGCAAGGCGACGCTGCCGACATCAAGACCCAGCAATGTGCCACTCACGACGCCGAGCACTGCCGCAATCAGCGGCATGTAGATGCCAAAGGCCGCGAGCGGAAATGTCAGACCGGTGGATTCCCGCAGACGACGCGCGGCAAGCAGCCCCATGTCCAGCAGGAACAGGCACAATATGCCTTTGAAGGGCGCTTCCACAAAAGGACCGATCGACTGCATTCCCTTGGTGCCTGTGGCAATGCCGATGATGAAGGCCCCGATGAGCAACACCACACTGCCATTGAGAAAGACCTCTCGGGCAAGGCTGCTCCAGGGGGTGGCGGTTTCAGGACTGGAGGATGTCACCGCCCCGCGCGCCAAGAGAAGGCCCGCAATAATGGCTGGCGTTTCCATCAAGGCCATGACGGCAACCATGTAGCCGTCAAAGACAAGCCCCATGGATGTCACGACCTCGGTCGCGGCCACGAAGGTGACCACGCTGATGGAGCCGTAATGCGCTGCGACGGCGGCACGGGTCGCGTCATCGAGCCGTGTGGTCATGCGCAGCAGCGTGTGTGCAATGACCGGGACGATGAAGCCCAGAATGATGCCCGCCAGTGCGGTCACCAGCAGCTGCGTGCTCAACCCGGCTTCCGCGACCGATACGCCGCCTTTGAAGCCGATGGCAAGCATGAGGTAGAGGGCAAGCCCCTTACCCACCGCTTCGGGCACTGACAGCTCCGACCGGGCAAGGGCTGCCAGGAAGCCAAGGGCAAAGAACAGCACCATGGGCGAGGCCAGGTTGGCGAGCGCGACGTTGAGTGTGTCAGCCATAGATTTTCGAAATCCAATCGTGATACGCGGGATTCAGCATAGGGTGGCTCTTGTTTTGACACAGCACAATTGCTGTTCATACCTAGACCAGTGCATAACACGCAGGCGTGGCAAAATATGTGTTGGAATTATCGCCGCAACAAACAGGCTGGCAATGGATCAGAACGACGGCTTCCTGAAAGATATCTGGTATTTCGCGGTTCATGGCCGGGAAATAAAGCCGGGTGCGCTGGTGCACAAGGTGATTGCAGGTCAGCCGGTGCTGGTCGGGCGCACCAAGGCGGGTGATGCCTTCGCCATTCGCGACATCTGCCCCCATCGCGGTGTGCCGCTTTCTGCCGGTAAATTTGTTGAAACAGACAATCAGCCTACGGTGCAATGCCCTTACCATGGGTGGCGGTTTGGCACCGATGGTGTGTGCAAGCACATTCCCTCTTTGTACGAGGGGCAGGATATGGATCCGACGAAAATTGCCGTGACGTCCTATCCCTTGCGGGAGCAACAAGGGGCGTTGTGGGTTTTTGTCCCGTCCGACCTGCGCAACCCGGCGCAGCCGACGGAAGAACCGCCACTGATGCCCGGTGTGGGCGACCGCCCGGCGCGCATCTACCAGAAGTTTGACCTGACCTGCCATGTAGACAACGCGGTGATCGGGCTGATTGACCCGGCGCACGGACCGTTTGTGCACAAGAACTGGTTCTGGCGCGATGAAAGCGGCATGCGCGAAAAGGCCAAGGAATTTGCGCCGGTCAAGAATGGCTTTGTGATGGTGGGGCACAAGCCCTCAGCCAATTCCAAGGTCTATTCGCTGCTGGGCGGCGACGTAAAAACCGAGATCAGTTTTCTAATTCCCGGTGTGCGCATTGAGCACATTACGGCGGGCAAACACCATGTTGTCGGCATGACCACGGTCACGCCAACAGGCCCCGAAGAAACCGAGATCACCCAGAGTTTCTACTCGACGAACCCGGTGCTCAATTTTCTGGCGCCCGTGTTCAAGCCATTCATGTATCACTTCCTGAAACAGGATGCGGACATTGCCAACATCATGCAGGAGGGGTTGAAGTTTGATCCTCGCCTGATGCTGATCAATGAATCCGACATTCAGGGCAAATGGTATTTCAGCATGAAGGCTGAATGGGATCGTGCCCGGGCAGAAGGCCGCCCCTTCAAGAACCCTGTTCCCGAAAAAACCGTGTTGCGCTGGCGCAGCTAACGCCCAACCGCGTCAGGGTTTCATATGGGTGCTCAGGAAGTCGGCGCCGCGCTGCACCGCCTGCAGCCCTTCTTTCAGTATCGGATGGAAGGCATGCCACACATGCACCATGCCGTCCCAGACTTCGAGTTCGGCAGTTGTGCCAACCCGGCGCATTCCAGCAACAAGGTCACGGGCATCGTCTACCAGCACTTCGCGTTCACCCACCTGTACCAGGCAGGGGGGCAGTCCTGACAGGTCCGCATAGACCGGCGACGCCAATGGTGACGTGATGTCTGCCCCGTTCATGTAGGCGCTGGCGGATTCGAGAATGCCCTGCTGGGTGATCGAGGGATCTATGGTTGCGCGGGACTTGTAGCTTGGCCGGTTGCAGGCCATGTCCGTCCACGGACAAAAAAGCAGGGCGGCCGCCGGTAGGGGCAGACCTTCCTCGCGGGCTTTCAACATCAATGCCACCGCAAGTCCACCGCCCGCAGAATCGCCTGCGACCGCAATATCCTGTGCAGATATGCCTTCGTCGAGAAGCCAGCGATATGCAGCAAGCGCATCCTCCACGGCCGCGGGATATGGGTTCTCAGGCGCGAGACGGTAGCTGACGCTCAGACATCTCATACCGGCAAGCTGCGCCAGTTTTGACGTCAGGTGCCGATGTGATGTCGCTGACCCGAAGACATACCCGCCGCCGTGAAAATAGAGCAGGCATTTGCCCGCCTCAGCACCTGGCGGCACCTGCCATTCGCACGGCACACCGCCTGCCTCAACAGCACCGATCTGGATGTCCGGGTCCGTGGGGAAGGTGATGGCGTTTTCATCCACCGCGATGCGTCGGTCTGCCAAAGACAGCCCCATGCGGGAGGACGCGCGCTCCTGCAAATAGTCCGGAAGCGTTGCGGCCGTCAGAGCCGGGGCGGACGCCGATTGGGTGAGCATTGGTTCTCTTGTCATTCGCAAAGCCTAACGCAACACCTCGTGGAGGTGCGAATCGTATATCCTTGCCGTCAGACGGTTTTTACCGCCGTTGAAAAATTGGACCCGCTCACCTGTGACCCCGCTTTATTACAGCCGTGCCGCCTTCCGCGCGCTCGCTGCACTGCCGCATTCAGCGCAGGCTGCCGTGCGTGCCATGGCTGATATGCTGCGCATGCCGGAGCGGTCACTCGCGCCCATTCGCGCTCTGCCGGGCGGGCTTGAGCGTGATCTGGCGCAAGTTGCGGTTGAGGGTGTGGGACGACTGGTCTGCCGAATCACGCAGGAGAGGATCGACGTGCTGGCGATTGTGGGGCGTGATCATGCGTTGCCGCCTTCCGCCCCTCGGTCAGACTTTGGGCCTGTTCAGGTCGGCGGTGCTGCATGAGCAAGGAGCAGCCGGTCCAGATCATTGAAACACCACAGGGCGACGCGTCCTTTGCTGCGGTCCCCATCGAAACCTATCGGGTGATGGTGCGGGATCTTGAGGCGTATCGTGATCTCAAGACCGGCGTGAGCGAATTGCGGGCACTCGACGATGGCGAGGTGGCGCTGCCGGCTGACGTGGCGCACCGGATTGCCGACGGCGACAACCCGGTGCGGGTGTGGCGGGAACATCGCGGCCACAAGGCTGTTGCCCTGGCGCGGATGGCGGGCATAAGCCCGGCCTATTTGTCGGAGATTGAAACCGGCAAGAAGGAAGGCACTTTCAAAACCATGGCCGCCTTAGCGCGCCATCTCAACATCAGTCTTGATGACCTTGCGCCGATGGCGGACGACGAAGATGCCGACAGCCTGCGGCGCGCCGGTCGTGAAGCAGCCTTCAAGGCAGAGATTGCGGGCATTCGGGCGTCGATCTCCAGTGGCGCGTTCGACAGCGGCGCGGTGCGCAATGCAGCCGCGCGACTTGGACGGGACATGGATGCCATGGTGGTGGATGGGGCGGAACCCATCTGGGCGTCTCAGTTGACCGATGCGCTGGCACAGATCGTCGCGCTGGTGGATCAGGCCGAACAGGACATCGTCGAGACCGCGCGCAATGCGCAATCCCGGCTGGAGGAAATCATTTCGGTGGATGCATTTGCGGTTGCAACCAAGACGCCTTCACGCAAGTCCGCTTCGCGAAGTGATCAGGTCAGCCCGTCAGAAGATGCGGCGGCAGCGCCTCAGCAGATTGCCGGGGAATAGACCGCGCTAGGCAGCGGCCATGCGTCCGGCAGCCTTTATGGACGGCTTGGTGGCGCGCACCGTGTCGTCCCAGTACCTCAGCACCACATCGGCCCTGTCCGTTGCCACGCTGTCAAACAGCGCGGTCAGCCGGTTCACTTCAGCGGCAGTGCGGGACGTGCTGTCGCGATGGCTTGCGATAAGCAAGGCGAACTGAAGAAATTCCTTGCGCGTCATGCCCAGGGCTTTGGCTGCGACTGCCAGCGCTTCCCCGCCGGGATCCGTGACAATGTGCGCCGCTGTCTGTGGACGGATGTCTGCGTATTTGGCCAACAGGCTGACGACTTTGCGCATGTCGGTGCTGCGGGCGGCAGACAGAAGTTCCTCGCCAAGGCTTGGCCCGTAACGCCGCTGGGGCGCCATCATGCTCAAGGTCCGCATCAGTTCGGGATCGCTGGAAAAAGCATCAATGCCTTCGTCGATCGCGTCGTTCAGGGCTTCGCGCAGCATCCGCCGGTCGGCTGTAAACCGATTGACGATGTCGAGGCGCAGGCTGGACGAGGCCCACCAGAACATGGTGTGGGCCAGAGCGGGTGTGATGTCGTCTCGCGCCACCAGCAGGTCGCACAGGGCCGGCTCTTTTTCGCTCAGGTGGACAATGCGCTCATAGCCGGCGGCGGAGAACTGGGCGCCCTTGTTGCGGGCGATCTCGATCAGCGCCTCGGATTCACCGGTGGCAATCAGCGCATCGGTCACTGAAGAAGAAAGCTCTTTGCGCCTGGAGGTGGCGACCCAATGGTCGCGGCCCTTGGCTTGAATGACATCGACGAGGTCGCTGTCTCCCAGCGCCGTTGATTTTTCAAGCAATGGCCGCGCAACCGAGATGACGTCGTGGGCCAGGGTTACGATCACTTCCTGGGGGGCATCCGCGCGGTCTGCGAGGCGCGTGGCAAGGCGGGCACGAAGATCCACTTCTATGTGGCCGACAAGCTGGGCCAGCATCTGGTCCACGAGCTGGCGCTCCTGCGGCGTCAGCTGGCTTTCGGGCAAAAGGGCAATGTCCGTCAGGCGGCGCACAATCAGCGCGCGGGCCTTGCCGGCTTTGTCCTGTGCCAGAGCCACAAGCCCCAGCACTTCTTTTGCTTCCCGTCTCAGGGTCAGATCCTGGCGCTCACTGGCCATGGTCATGTCCTTCCTCAAAGTCGTGTGCTTTCTGCACGATTGGATGAGGATTGCGGACGCACCTTGAGAAGACGCCAAAACTGAGCTCGGCATTCGATTTTAGTGAGCGACAGATTTGTCCGGATTTTTACGGGTGTTTTATGCGGGTCCTCACAAACCCTCGTTTACCGCGTTTTTTGTGGCCCATCGCTCCCGCCATGCGGTTCTGCTAGGGTTTGCAAAATACATGTAAAAAGAATGCCGATTTGGCGTTTGCGGGAGAAAAGTCGTGGCACGCGCATTAGTAATTCCCATGGTGGCAGCCGTATTTGCAATGACAGTTGCGGGCTGCGCTCACGAACCTGACCGCGACCTGGAGCGGCTGCCGGCATATCAGGCTGGGTATGCTGATGGATGCCGGACAGCACAAAACCGGCAACGTGGCTTTGCCACCAAGACATTCCGCAATGACGATGCCTTTGACCAGAATTCCGCCTATCGCTCCGGCTGGCGCGAAGCTTCGATGAGCTGCGGTGCGTCTGATGGCCTTGGCCGAAACCGCATGTTTGAAGATCAGCAGATCGGCCCTACACGGCTTTAGAGCCTGCTTGTTGTCAGAAGTACTTGGCGGGTCATGCTGCATGGCTTTAGGCTTTGCATATGGGTCATTCAAAACGCGACCAGCATGGCATTGCCGGGGTCATTTTCACTGTTGTGACGTTCTTCATGCTGCTGGAAACGGCAGCGGCAAAGCCGCGCGTCGAATCCGGCCAGGACCTTTACAATGCCTGCCAGCAGGCGGTGAGGGATTTTGAGGTGGGCAAGACGCCGCAGAACTCTGTGGCGATCTATCACTGCAACCACTTTCTTTCCGGGTTGTTTCGCAGTCACCAGGTGATGACGCGCAACCGGCTGACAGCCAAACAGCATTCAAACGAGGACACGGACCGGGTGCAGTGCCTGAAGGTGCCGCAGGCAGCCAGTTTCAAACAGCTGGCCCAAAAGGTTGTCAATCAGGCGGAATGGGAGCCGGCACTGCTGGATGCGCCCGCGACCGAACTGGCGTTTTCAGCCTTTGATGCCCTGAACCCATGCTGACCGGCACCTCTTGCCCGACCGGGCGAAAGCGGGCATGCATACATCCGCAATATGACACCCAACATTCAATGCACTTTTGATTCCTGAAAGCCCTCGCGCGTGAACACTCAGTCTACGGATAGCAAACAAGACGGGGCCGAACCTGGTCTGTTCGGGTTTTACCTGGGCGGACAGGCAACCTGGTTCAGCAGCATTGGGCTCCAGATGGTGCTGTTTGCCTGGCTGGTGACAGATGTTCTTGATGAGCGGGCGTTTCGGGTTGGCCTTGCACAAACCGCCCTCATGGCTCCGTCGCTCCTGTTCATGATCTTTGGCGGTGCCTTCGCTGACCGGAGCGACACGCGGGCGGTTCTAATTCGCCTTCATTGTGCGGCGGCACTTCCGCCCCTTGCCCTGGCGCTGATCATTTTCTCAGGCGAGCTGCAATATGAGTGGCTGATTGTGTATGGCCTGATCATGGGGTCGCTCTCGGCATTTGCCATTCCCGCGCGCGACTCATTGCTGTCCACCGTCGCGGTCAAAGCCTTTGGGGAAGATATTCAACGGGCCGTGACGATGGCATCCGGCGTCCAGTTTCTTGGGCAGCTTGGGGGCATCATTGTTGCCGGTGCCGCCGCTGTGACGGGCGCGCCCGCCCTGCTTGCCCTACAATCGGTGGTCATGCTGTCCGGTGCCTTCATGGTGCGCAAGCTGCCGCCCGCGCCGCCGCTTGATCGTGAGCCTTCACATCCCCTGTCAGACATGCGCGACGGCATCGCGCAGGTGGCCCGGTCGCCCATCCTGCTGCCGGTGGTGTTGGGGATGTTTGCCGTCGGCGTCCTTTACGTTGGCAGCTTCATGGTGCTGCTGCCGCTTCTGGTCACCAATTATTATGACGGCGGCGCCACCGGCATCTCTATTGTGAATATCTGCTTTTGGGGTGGCACCATCATCGCCACCTTTGCCCTGCTGCGCTTCGGGCATATTCACCGGCGTGGGTTGATCATGACCTGCAGCCTCACAAGTGGTGCGGTCATTCTTTTTCTGATCGGTGTGCCTGCCCCGTTTTTTGTGATGTGCATTTTGTGCTTTGCATGGGGGCTGGGCGCAGGCACCTCCATGACCATGAGCAGAACCATTGTGCAGCTTGCAGCCCCTCCCACCCATCGCGCTCGGGTGCTGTCGATTTTTCAGCTGGGCTTTGCAGGCGGTGGCCCCATCGGCGCGTTTGCGTCCGGGTTCATCGTGGAACTGACGAGCATTCACACGGCGGCATGGATTTCCGCAGGGGTTATGGTTCTTGTCCTGCTGACACTGGCCACAACCACGCGGCTTGTATCCATCACGTCAGATGATGTGGCTGCTTCGCCGGCTTGAGCGCAGAAACCCTTGCGTTCCCTTGAAGATTCCCATGGCTGGACTGACAGGCGCATATCGCTGACAATACGTCAGAGCACTGGATTGTGAATCCACATCGCCGCCCCTCTCCTGCAGACCGGAAGTACACGCGTGACCGACGCCATAGACCATCATTCGCCAAATGAAGCCCGCTGGTACATGACCGGACATGCGGCCTATTTCCTCGCAGCCGGTATTCAGGGTGTTCTGGTTTCGTGGCTGGTGACGATCGTTCTGGCAGAAACTCCCGAGCGTGTGGGCATTGCACAGATGTTCTCAATGCTGCCCATGCTGGTGTTCATTATGGTTGGAGGCGCGTCGGCTGATCGCGCAGAACTGCGCAGCCACCTTGTGCGTCTACAGGTTTTCGTCGCCGTGCCGTCCTTGGTGCTGGCTGCGTTCATCATGTCCGACGCCCTCACCTATTGGGTGGTGCTGGCATATGTCGGTGTCATGTCCACGACTGCCGCGTGGATTGTTCCAGCGCGCGACTCCATGCTCACACGCATTGCCATGCGCTCAATGGGTGGCGCCATTCCCCATGCTGTTGCGATGGCAACGGCTGCACAATTTGCAGCCCAGGTCATTGGGATGCTGGTTGCTGCTGCGGCCGGGCTTTTTGGTGCTGTGCCCTATCTCGCTTTCCACGCGGCGATGTCGCTGCTGACAGCGTTTTCGACCAGTCGCCTTGATGAAGCCCCCCCTGCCCCGCGCGCCGCACAGACCCATTCGCGTTTCAAGGAAATGATGGAGGGCATGTCCATGACACTGGCGGACCCCGACATCCGCGCGATCATGATCCTGATGGGCGTTGGCGGCGTCTTCTACATTGGCGTGTTCATGGTGATCTTCCCGTTGCTAGCCCGGGATGTGTATGGCGGCGGCGCCTTGGAGATTGCGCTGTTCACCTCGTTCTTCTTTGGTGGCATCGGTGCCTCCAGCTTCATCCTCACCCGGCTGCCCGAAATCAAACGGCAGGGCCGAGCGATCATGCTGGCCATGTGCATGGGGTCCGTCACCATGACGCTGGTGCACTTTCAGCCACCGCTCTGGCTCGTGCTGGCACTTGTATTGATCTGGGGCATGTCTGCGGGTGTGAGCATGTCTACGGCCCGCGCGATCGTGCAGGCCCGGGCGCCTGAAAGCCATCGAGGGCGAATGCTGGCAGCCTTTCAGGTCGCCATGATGGGCGGCGGCCCCATCGGCTCATTGCTGGCGGGCTATGTGGCGAGCAAGCTTGGGTTGTTTGACGCCATCCTGGTGCCACCGGCCTTCATGGTGGTGCTGTGGCTCGGCGTCTTCTTCTTCACGGACCTGTGGAAAGCGGATGTCCGCAGCGTCGTGCCGCAACCTGCCGACTAGGCAGATCGCGGCACCACATCGTGTCGTTGGGGTGTTGTCGTCTAGCTGTATTTGCGCTCTTCCCACCACGGATAGAAACTCGGCATGTCCTTGGATGGCTTGCACGGGTATTCCGGCTGGCGCTTTTCAAGGAAGGACATGACGCCTTCCTTGGCGTCTTCCGTCTGACCGCGCGAGTAAATCGCACGGCTGTCGATCTTGTGCGCTTCCATGGGATGATCCGCACCCAGCATGCGCCACATCATCTGACGGGTCAGGGACACGGATACGGATGACGTATTGTCCGCAATCTCGCGAGCAATGCGGCGCGCTTCCGGCAGCAGGTCTTCAGGCTCGTGCAACGAGCGAACAAGACCGCCATCGAGCGCTTCCTGCGCATCAAACACGCGGCCTGAATAGCACCACTCAAGCGCCTTGGAGATGCCAACGACGCGCGGCAGGAAGTAGCTGGAGCAGGCTTCTGGAATGATGCCGCGGCGCGCGAACACAAAGCCGAAGCGCGCCTTGGTGGAAGCAATGCGGATATCCATGGGCAGCTGCATGGTGACACCGACACCAACCGCCGCGCCATTGATGGCACCGATAACGGGCTTGATGCTTTCGAAGATGCGCAGGGTCAGGCGTCCACCGCCGTCGCGCACTTTTTCGTCAGACCAGTCGATCTCACCATTCTTCATGGCGCTGCCTGCTTTGTCCGGGCGGTCGTCACGGGCCTCATAGTCAAATGTCTTGGCGCCCTGGGACAGGTCAGCACCGGCGCAGAACGCGCGGTCGGCACCGGTCACGATGATGGCGCGGACGTTGTCATCGGCATCGGCGCGATCAAAAGCGTCAATCATCTCCATCATCATCTCGCCGGTGAAGGCATTCATCTTTTCAGGACGGTGCAGCGTCAGCGTCAGCACGCCGTCATCCAGATCATAGAGGATGGTGTTGTAGGTCTTGTCGGCCATTGGGTCGTCTCCCTGAGTATTGGGGCTGTATGCCTTGTGGAATTGTGTGTTTCTGTCGGGCGGGAGTTTAGCGTGGTCTGCGCACAAGGCTAGTTGCCGTAGGGTCAACCGCCTGTCTGACCCTCACCGCGCGCAAATGCTTGTGGGGGAGGCTGAACGGCTATAATTCATTAGGAAAGCTGCAAAAAAGCAGCGTGCCTGCACAAATGCTCTTTCAGGGAGACCGACAATGCATCCGGCTGATCACGCCCAGACATCGCCTGACAAACCTGCCTACATCATGGCAGCCACCGGTGAAACGGTGACGTATAAGGACCTGAACGACCGCTCCAATCAGGGTGCGCAGCTGTTTCGCAAATATGGTCTCAAGCGCGGCGATGCCATCGCGATCTTCATGGAAAACAATGCGCGGTTCATGGAGCTGTGCTGGGCGGCACAACGCTCCGGGCTCTACTTCACCTGTATCTCCTCACGGCTGACAGCCGGCGAAGTAGAGTACATTGCCGGTGACTGCGGCGCGAAGCTGTTCATTACGTCAGCTGCCATGGGATCTGTTGTCGATGAACTCGTTGACATGATGCCGGGTGTCGAGCACCGCCTGATGGTGGGCGGCACGCGGCCGGGATACGAGTCCTTTGAAGACGCGCGCGATGCGATGCCGGCTGAGCCGATTGCGGATGAAAGCGCGGGCACGGACATGCTGTATTCGTCCGGCACGACCGGTCGCCCCAAAGGGATCAAATCACCGTTGCCTGACGGTCCGATCAATGAAGTGCCGTCGCTGCTGGCACTGATCATGGGGCTGTATGGGGCAGGCACCGAGTCCACCTATCTCTCTCCGGCGCCGCTCTATCATGCAGCGCCTTTGCGCTACAACATGGCCATGCATCGTGTGGGTGCGAGCTGTGTGGTCATGGAGCATTTTGATGCGGAAGAAGCGCTGAAACTCATCGAGAAACACAAGATCACCATTGCCCAGTGGGTGCCGACGATGTTTGTGCGGATGCTCAAGCTGGATGAAGACGTCCGCAAGAAATACGATGTGTCGAGCATTGATTGCGCCATTCATGCGGCGGCGCCCTGCCCCGTTCCCATCAAGGAACAGATGATCGAGTGGTGGGGTCCTGTCATCAATGAGTATTATGCGGGCACCGAGGGCAATGGCTTTTGCGCGCTGAACTCAGAAGAGTGGCTGGCCCACAAGGGCTCTGTCGGCAAACCGCTGATGGGTGAGTTGCACATCTGCGACGAAGAGGGCAACGAACTGCCCGCCGGCGAGGTCGGCACCATCTATTTTGGTGGCGGCAACGAGTTTGAATATCACAATGACCCGGGCAAGACCGCCGAAGCGAAACACCCCAAGGGATGGACGACGCTGGGCGACGTGGGACGCGTTGATGACGATGGATACCTTTATCTGACGGACCGGAAGTCCTACATGATCATTTCCGGGGGCGTGAACATTTATCCGCAGGAAGCGGAAAATCTGCTCGTCACCCATCCAAAAGTGGCGGATGTCGCAGTGATTGGTGTTCCGAACGAGGACTTTGGCGAAGAAGTGAAGGCCGTTGTGCAGCCTATGGACTGGGCTGAAAAGGGACCGGAGCTGGAAGCAGAACTCATTGAGTTTTGTCAGTCGCAACTGGCCAAGATCAAATGCCCGCGGTCGATCGACTTTGACCAGGAATTGCCCCGCCACCCAACCGGAAAGCTGTATAAACGGCTTATCCGTGACCGGTACTGGGGCAACCGTGACTCGAAAATCGTCTAGCAGCAGCACACGCAAGAAGAACGGCCAGCCAGCGACGTCGGCATCTTTGTTGAAGATGTCGCCGGACGGCATGATTCTGCGCGAGAACTTTACGCCCGAACGCATGGAAACGCTTCGCCGCGAGCTGGCGGAACGCGGCGACAATTCGCTGCTCACCGAAGAGCAGCGCGAAGACAACCGCCGTCAGTTCCTGCGCCGGTGGGACGGCAAGTCCGACATCTGGGTGTTTGGCTATGGCTCCTTGATGTGGAACCCGGCCATTCATGTGGCCGACACCAAACCCGCCAAGGTGTTTGGCCTGCACCGGTCGTTCTGTCTCAAGCTGCCCCTGGGACGCGGCACGCCGGAGCGGCCGGGATTGATGCTGGCGCTGGACCATGGCGGGTCTTGCCAGGGCATGGCGCACCGAATTGCAGCGCATCAGGTGGAAAGCGAAACCGAGATTTTGTGGATGCGCGAAATGATCGGTGGGTCCTACAGGCCCACTTGGATCAACCTGCAGATGAACGGGCGCACCATCAAGCAACCCGCGTTCACCTATGTCATCAACCGGGCGCACAAACGCTATGCGGGCAAGGTGAAGGAAGACACGATTGTGCGCCGCATTGCGCGCGCTGAGGGCCAGCTGGGGACCAATCGTGAGTATCTTTACCGGACAGTAGAGCGGCTGGACGCGCTGGGGATCAGCGCCGGGCCCATGCACAAACTATGTGACCGGGTGCGGGACGTGGCGGGCGACTAGGCTTCCATAGATTGAACCTCGCCTCTTGGATTCGTCTGCGCTAACATCTGCACCGCGTGTTAGGTGCAGATCATTCGATTCATCAAAGGCAAAGTCTCATGAACCGTTTCCTTTTATCTGCTGTCGGTGTTGCCGCGCTGGCGTCCCTTGGATTGATGTCCTCCGGTCCAGCCCATGCCTGGGCGACCAAGTGCGACAACAATGTGGATGCCCAGATCGACGATGAATACCGCATCTATTTCCACACGTCCGGCAATGAACTGAGTGAGGAGTCGATCAAGCGCATCGATCGCGCCCACTCCATCGCATCCGCGCGCGACGTGGCTCAGCTTTGCATCGTCGGGCAGGCCAGCAAGGAAGGCGATTCCAAGCGAAACGCCAACCTGGCCTATGGACGTGCCGAAGCTGTGGCCAAGGCGTTTGTGGCGCGTGGCTGGCGGCGGGACCAGATCGTGGTGAAATCCAAAGGTGAAAGCTGGGGTTTCATGACCGACTGGCTCACCGATGACAGCGCTGCTGACCGCCGGGTGGATGTGACGTTCTCCTACTAGCGTTTGCGGCTCATGCGGTGTGGTTGTCTCCCAGGCTGACCGATAAACACTGGCTATTGGCAGCGGCACTGTCACACGGCTAAAGTCCGCCTGACTTTTTCACCTTGCCTGGCGGCAGCGCAGCATATTCCGCGCGCTGCCGGGCCCGCCTACAAACAACAAAGGGAGACCACCCGCCATGCGCATGTTTGAAAACATCGAAGAAATGACCAAGGAAGTCGGCAAAGAGATCGGCGTCAGCGACTGGGTCCAGATTGACCAGGACCGCATCAACCTGTTTGCCGAGGCCACAGGCGACCACCAGTGGATCCACCTGGATGGGGAGCGCACGCAAAAAGAACTCGGCATGCCGACGATTGCCCATGGCTACCTCACACTGTCCCTGCTGCCGATGCTTCAGGGCAGCGTTTCCGGCATCAAGAGCGTGACCCGCGGCATCAACTACGGCAGCAACAAGGTTCGCTTCACGGGCATGGTTCCCGTGGACAGCAAGGTGCGCGCCCGCGTCAAACTGGTCAATATGGAGCCCAAGTCCGGCGGCATGCAGATGACCAACGAAGTGACCATGGAAGTGGAAGGCTCTGACCGTCCTGCGATGGTTGCTGAAACGCTTTCGCTTGTTTTTGAATAGGCCATACACACCCTAATCGCGATAAATTGACCGGCGGGTTTCATTGAGACGCCTGCCGGTCTTCCTATATCTGGACCCAAGTAGCCAAGTACCCAAGTTGGGAACTTCCACTCTTCAGACTGTGAGGCATGCCATGAGCGATCCTACGCGCGCCCTTTGGACAAAAACCAAGAAGGCCAACAAGGTTGAGAAATCAGAAGCTGAATGGCAGGCGCAACTGACGCCGGAACAGTTTCATGTTGCTCGCAAGGCAGGCACGGAGCGTGCCTTTACGGGTCCGAACTGGGACCAGAAAGCAGCTGGCGTGTACAACTGCGTTTGCTGCGGGCAGGCGCTGTTTGATGCAGAGACCAAGTATGACAGTGGCACCGGCTGGCCCAGCTTCTATGCCCCTGTGGCCGAAGATGCTGTGGAATATGTGGCAGACAAATCGCTGTTCTCCACCCGTACGGAAGTCGTGTGCTCGAACTGCGACGGGCATCTGGGTCATGTGTTTCCCGACGGCCCTGCACCTACGGGCCTGCGCTATTGCATGAATGGCCTGGCCATGGATTTTGACCGCAAGGAAGACTGACACGCATGACACTCTCGGCACCGGCAGCCGCCCGCAAACCAACACAAGAAACGCATCACGGGCGCACGCGCAGTGATGACTACGGGTGGCTGCGGGCCGAGAACTGGCAACAGGTGATGCGCGAGCCGGACACCCTTGATCCGGACATCCGCGCCTATCTTGAAGCAGAGAATGCCTACACCGACGCGCAGATGGCACCGACGAAGGCGCTTCAGGACACGATCTTTGGCGAGATTAAAGGCCGCATCAAAGAGGATGACAGCTCGGTGCCTTCGCCCGATGGCCCCTTTGCCTATTACTCTCGCTGGGATGCCGGTGCGGAGTATCCGCTCTACTGCCGTCAGCCGCGCGACGGTGGCGAAGAGACCATCATTCTCGATGGGCCGGTTCTGGCTGAAGGCGAAAGCTATCTGAAGATCGGTGATGCTGCGCATTCGCGGGACCACAAACTTCTGGCCTTCAGCGTTGATACTGCAGGCTCGGAGTATTTCTCCGTATCCGTAAAGAATCTTGAGACCGGCGCGCTGCTGGCTGACACCATTCCCGATACATCCGGTGGCGTTGTTTGGGCGGATGACAACGCGACGCTTTTCTACACTGTGCAGGATGGGAACCACCGACCACACAAGGTCATGCGTCACGTACTCGGGACGCCTGTGGCGGACGATGTCTGCATCTACGAAGAAACCGACCCCGGCTTCTTTGTCGGGGTGGGTCAGACACAAAGCGGAAAGCTGATCCTGATTGACAGTCATGATCATCAGACATCTGAAATCCGTTTCATTCCCGCCGCCATCCCTGACACCGCACCGGTTCTGATTGCGGCGCGTGATGACGGCCATGAGTATGATGTTGAGGAATGGGAGGGCCGCCTCATCATCCGCACCAATGCGGCGAATGCGGAAGATTTCAAGCTGGTTGAAACGCCGGTTGCGACGCCGGGCCGGGAAAACTGGAAAGACCTCGTGCCGCATGCGCCCGGCACATTTGTGCAGGCGCATTTTGCTCTCAAGGGCCACCTGGCCCGTCTCGAACGGTTTGGTGGTCTCCCCCGCGCGATCATCCGCGACATGGCGACAGGCGACGAGCACGCCATTGCCTTTGATGAAGAGGCCTACTCGCTGGGACTGGCCGCGGGATATGAATATGACACCTCCAAAGTGCGGTTCACTTACTCATCCATGACCACGCCTGCCGAGCAGTATGATTACGACATGGCGACGCGGGAGCGTGTGTTGCTGAAGCGCCAGGAAGTGCCAAGCGGGCATGACCCATCTGACTATGTGACGCGGCGGCTCATGGCGACCGCGCCTGATGGAGAGCAGGTGCCGGTGTCGCTCATCCATCACAAGGACACGCCACTGGATGGCTCCGCGCCCTGCCTGCTCTATGGCTACGGGGCGTATGGGATCAGCATTCCGGCGGGGTTTTCGGTTGCTCGCCTGTCGCTTGTTGATCGCGGATTTGTCTATGCCATTGCGCATATTCGTGGCGGCAAGGACAAAGGATATCAGTGGTATCGTGGCGGCAAGCTGCAGCAGAAGCCCAATACGTTCACGGACTTCATTGCTGCGGGTGAACATCTGATTGCGCAAGGCTTTACATCCAAAGGCCACATCGTTGCGCAGGGTGGTAGTGCCGGCGGCATGTTGATGGGTGCGGTTGCCAATATGCGGCCGGACTTGTTTGCGGGCATTGTAGCCGAGGTGCCGTTTGTGGATGTGCTGGCGACCATGCTGGACGATACCCTGCCCCTCACCCCACCGGAGTGGAATGAGTGGGGCAACCCGATCGCCGATCCTGAGGCATATGACTGGATTGCGGCGTACTCGCCCTATGACAATGTGAGCGCGCAGGACTACCCGGCGCTGTTTGCGCTGGGCGGGTTGGCTGACCCCCGCGTGACCTATTGGGAGCCTACGAAGTGGGTAGCGAAGTTGCGGGCGCTTAAGACCGACGACAACCTGCTGATGCTCAAGACCAACATGGAAGCCGGACATGGCGGCAAGTCGGGCCGCTTTGAAGGCCTGCATGAAGTGGCCGAGGTCTTTGCATTCTGCCTGATGGTGACCGGCAAGGCTTAACTGATTTGGAGGCTTCATATGAAACGAGATATGGATTTTGTGCGAGGAATTCTCCTAGAAGTTGAGACCCTCAACAAACCCAAGATGGCTGAATTTCTTGATGCCGATTCGACAGAGTCTGATCTGAAAAAACTAGGCTATCACCTTGCCATGCTTGTGGAAGAAGTGGGGTATCTGAAGGGCATGCCAGTGCCACTTCTGGGTGGCAAAATTTGGCACGACCTCGAACTCACATGGCAGGGCCACGACTTTCTTGACAGTGTCCGCGACGACAACGTTTGGGAATTGACCAAGAAATCTGCCGAAAGTGCCGGTGGATTCACTGTTGAAATACTTGCAGCGTTGGCAAAGGGCTTCGTCAAACAAAAAATTGAAAAGCACACCGGCATCCCAATTGAAATCTGACGCAGACCTAGGCGCCAGTTGACGGCTGCACCACGATTTCCAGACGGCTCCCTTCGGTCCCGGAAATGGTCACAACCTGACCGTCTCCGATGAATGATGCATTGCCGGATGTCAGGCTGATATCGCAACCGGACCCGTAATGCAGGCGGGGGATGTAGAGCTCGGTTTCGGAAGCCTCACCATCGAGTTTGATCTCGGCTTTGAATTTGCGCGTCTTGAGATCAAATCCGTGGGACACAAGCTCGCCCTGCGCACGGCGCACATACGGACGGCAGAAGCCCTTGAGGCCGCGTCCGCCGGAATCCTTGTCGAGCGGATTGTCCTGCTGATCGCGGGAGAAGATCGACAGGTCTTCCTGGTTCCACCCGTCGCCGATCGCCTGATCATTGCTGTTGGATGCAGTGTAGTTCCAGTGTGCTGTCGAAAGCAGCAGCGCATCCATGGCGTTGTACATCAGATCAAGAGATGTCTTGTGCATCTCCCATGGCTTATCGCTGTGATCGCCTGCGGCCCAGGCCTTGTAGGCCGCTGCCTGATCAAGGTCATAGGGGATACCGAATTCACCAATCAGGGTTGGGGCGCCCTTGCCGCCATTGAGTGTGCGGGCTGCCTGTTTGATGAGATCAAGCTGCTCCACATACTGGGCCTGAATGGCATCCGGCCCTTCGATAACGCGGCCATTGAACGGATTGACGGCGGTTGGGTACATGAAAACCTTGGTCACAAGGGTCACGATGTCATACCAGTGGCTGGCATTGACCGTGTTGTCCGGCGAGCCTTCCGGGAAGCCTTCACCGCTCAGACCACGGAACGGGTCGAGTTCGGCAAAGACCATCCAGTCTGATTTGATCTCACGAATGCCATCCGCCACCCGGTTGAAGAACGGCGCCATGTAGTCCGCTTCCAGATCAACGGGCTTGCCATTGCGATGGGTGAAGTATGTCTCGTTGACGTCTTCGGCTTCGCCATTGGCATTGAGGCGATAGGCCCCTGCCTGCTCGAACGGGCACGCAACGCCGTCGCGCCAGATGGGCACGCGATTGTCGTTGGCGCGTTCTTCGCCGGTGACCTTCATCTTCATTTCCGTGGCATCAAAGCTCACGACCGGCACGGAGCGCGGGATGCCGCGGGCAACCAGCAGTCCATCAAGCGGTGACCATGCCGGGCCGGGAGATACACGCTCAGGATGCTCCTTGGATTTTTCTGTATGCTGATAGCTCGTCTCGTTGGCAATCCAGCCGGAGCCGGGCTCATTGAGCGTGTCGAACCCAAGGACGTGCGGCATGTCTTTCACGCGCCTGGCGATCTGCTGCATGGCGCCCAGATAGTGGCTTTGCAGAAACTCCTGCGCGTTGACGCCATCAACCATCAGGTCTGGTGCAAAGTCAGCGCCTGCGAAAAACAGCGTCCACATGATGGCGTTGCCGGGGCGGCGGTAGTTCTGCGCCCATGTCATGGTGGGATAGGTGTCTTCCTGACGGCCACCGCCACGCTCAAAATCATAGCAATGCTGCATGACCTTGGCGGAACCGGACTCATGGAATTTTGTGAAGTCGAGGCCGCATTTTTCAAATGTCCAGCCGGGTGCACCATCGCCGCCTGACATGCGCGACCAGACGTCCTGATGGAAGTCGATGAACACATACATGCCATGGTCGCCGGCGCGGCGGCAGACATCAGCGATGTAATCCAGATAGGCCTCGTCATACTGACCGGGCCCTGCGTGCTCACACGACTCCCACGTGGTCAGAAGGCGCAGGCAGTTGAAGCCCCAGTGCTTGAGGCGGCCCAGATGCTCGTCCGCTTCATCAATGGGGAACGGCCGGCCGATAAAGCTGACCTCCCGGTGATCGGAAAAATCGGTGGGGATGTGGGTGCCACCATCCGGGTAAGGCAGCTTGCAGTCACCCCCCAGATTGACGCCGCGCAGGATGACATGACGGCCCGCTTCGTCCACGAAACGGTCTCCCTCAAGGTGCAGTTTTGGCAATGACATATGAGCAGGCCTCCCCGGCGTGCAGGATCGCGCTCCGGCACGTGTTGCTTGTTTGGGCAACTATGCCAGAAAGACGGGGCTCATTGGGAGGCCAAAAAACTTCGCCCCGCTGCATCAAATCAAACTTGCGAAGTGTGGGGCGTGTGGCAAGGTGCGGCCCATGACAGATACATCCAACCTCCCCACCCTTCCCTCGCAGCCAACCAATGTTGACTGGCCCAATGGCGACTGGCCGACCGGCACCGCCACCACCGCCAACCATGTGGCGCTGGGTGACCTGCTGGACCACGCGTTTTCTGACCCCAATGGCGACGGCAAGGGGCCCGATGATATGGGCCCGACCCATGCCTTTGTGGCCATTCAGGGCGGCAAGCTGGTGTCGGAAGCCTATGCGGAGGGGTATGGCCCCACCCAGACCTATCCGTCCTGGTCCATGGCCAAGAGCATGTTGCAGGCCTTGATCGGCATTGCGGTGCGCGACGGCAAAATGTCGATTTTTGACCGGGTCGGTGCGCCGGAATGGCCAGCGGGGGATCCGCGAGCGGAGCTCACCTTTGACCAGCTGCTGCGCATGGCGAGCGGGCTGGAATTTGATGAAAACTACGTGGATGGCGACATATCGGACACCATCTCCATGCTGTTTGGCGAGGGTAAGGCGGATGTGGCCCATTACGCGGCCGACAAGCCGCTGATCCATCCGATTGACAGCGTTTTCAACTATTCAAGTGGGACCACCAACATACTGGTGCGGGCGCTGTCCACGGTGCTGGGCGATGGTGAGCCGCTCTCGGCGCAGGACTTTGAAGCCTTCATGCGGACTGAGCTGCTGGACCCCATTGGCGTCACCCATGCCGTCCCGAAATTCGACGGTGTGGGGACCTGGATCGGGTCCTCCTACTGCTTCATGACAGCGCGGGATTTTGCCCGGTTCGGGCTGCTTTATCTGCGCGGCGGTTGGTGGGGCGACAGGCAAATTCTGCCAAATGGCTGGGTAGACTACGCGCGCACCCAAAGCAAAGTGCCCACCGGGGATGATGAGTTCATGGGCTATGGCGCCCATTGGTGGCTGGAAATCGCAGGCCCCGGCACGTTTTCGTGCAATGGCTATGGCGGGCAATACATCGTGCTCGTGCCGGAAAAGGACCTGATCCTGGTCCGTCACGGGGACAGCCATGACGTTCAGGGCGATGGCGTGAAGCGCTGGATCAAGGATGTTGCGGACTGCTTTGCTGTCGCCTAGCGGACATTAGCTCAGGTTTGATGCCGTCTTCTCAGGCTTTGGTAATCTTAAAGCGTGAATGAAGCGATGAATCTGCCGACTCGGCGCAACTGAGTCTTGCCCCGTCGCGTCGTCTATCCAACAATGGCTCGCAGAAAAACGAAGACAGCTGCGCTGGCCCTTGAGAAACAGGGGGACCTGCAGCGGCGATGGCCGGTTGTCCGGCCCTGGGGGACTGAGTGACCAATATTGTTAATCTTCCGCTCGACCGGATAACCGATCGCGACCGAACGCGGCTGTTTCAGGCTGCTGCAGGCTCGCCTCTCGATATCGACGTGGTCACCAACGAAGACGGCAGCCCCTGCGTGCTGGTCTATCGCTGCGGCTGGACCCATCCCAGCTTTCGCATCGAAAAGGCTGCGGGCCTGTGGAAAGCATTTGACCTTGAACACGGCAATGACCAGCCGGCCTATCAATCGCGCATGCTGACGGACCTCGTCGCGGCGCTGAGCTATCCTGAAGAACAGCAGAACAGGCCCACAGCATCATGAACGCTCCCCTCATCAACGACCCGACCAGCGCCGCCAAACAGGCGGGCATGTGCCCGGACCGACTGGCGCGCATCACGCCGTTTTTTCAGAGCTATGTGGACCGCAAGAAGCTTGCCGGTCTTTCAACGCTGGTGTGGCGCAAAGGCGAGCTGGCGCATTTTGACGTGCAGGGGCAGATGGATGTGGAGCGCGGCAAGACGCTGACCCATGACACCATCTTCCGCATCTATTCCATGTCGAAGCCGATCACCTCGGTTGCCGTCATGATGCTGTTTGAGGAAGGCCGTTTTCAGCTGGAGCACGAAATCGGCCGCTACATTCCTGAACTTGGCGACCTGAAGGTCTATGCGGGCGGACCTGCGCGCGGCATGGCTGTGAAATCTGCCAGCCGTCAGGTGACGATCCGCGATCTGCTGACGCATATGTCCGGCTTTACTTACGGGTTCATGGAAGTGCATCCGGTGGACGAAGCCTATCGCCACTTCAAAATCGGCGGCGTGGACCTCACAACATCCAACCTTGAAGAATTCTGCAAGTTGCTGGGCCGCATGCCGCTGCTGCACAATCCAGGTGAAGCGTGGAGCTACTCGGTGTCCACGGATGTGCTGGGTCGGCTGGTGGAAGTTGTCTCGGGCATGTCGCTGTTTGATTTCTTCAACACGCGCATCTTCCAGCCGCTGGGCATGACGGACACGGCGTTTCAGGTGAGTGCCGACCAGATGCCGCGCTTTGCTGCCAACTATCAGCGCGACCCCAAGACCAAGTCCTTTGCACTGGCCGATGATCCGGAGACCGGTCGCTATGCGCGTGCGCCGGTGTTTACGTCTGGCGGCGGCGGGCTTGTGTCGACACAGTCCGACTATCTCAAATTCTGTCAGATGCTGCTGCGCGGCGGGACGGCACCGGACGGCACACGGCTGCTGTCGCGCCCGACCATCACGCTGATGACCAAGAACCATCTGCCAGGTGGACAGGACCTTGAAGGTCTTGCGCAAGGTGCGTTTTCTGAAACCACAAATGCCGGCATCGGCTTTGGCCTTGGCTTTGCGGTGACGGTGGATGAAGCCAAGTCGCAGATCACCGGGCCCGACGGCACCTATTACTGGGGCGGTGCGGCCAGCACGATTTTCTGGATCGATCCGTCGGAAGACCTGATTGCAATCCTGATGACGCAGTTGATGCCATCAGGAGCCTACCCGCTGCGGCGCCAGTTCCAGCAGCTGGTCTATGCGGCCATCAACGACTAGGGCTCTTTGCCACCCCATATCCGCTTTCCCTCCGGCTTGACCGGAGGGAAAGCGGGGACGGAACGGAAGATGCCGATACGCATGGCTGGCATGAGTGGCATCCTGCTGGCATTGGGGCTTAGAACCTAGGCACCCTTCCCTGCCCGGATCTTTCCATGCCGCTTTGGATAGCTTTCACACTCGTTGCGGCGTTTTCACAGAACGTGCGCTCTGCCTTACAGAAGAGTCTGGCGTCCGACCTGACGGCGACGGGGGCCTCTTATGTGCGCTTCCTCTACGGCCTGCCCTTTGCGGTGCTGTATCTCATTGTTCTGTTACAGGTTACCGGCGAGACAACGCCTCAAATCAACACGACGTTCGTTGTGTCTGTTCTCATTGGCGGCGCAGCGCAGGTGGTTGCAGCCGTGCTCCTTGTACGGATGTTTGCCCTGCGCGTGTTTACGGTCGGCACGACCTACTCAAAAACCGAAACAGTGCAGACTGCATTGATCGGGTTTGTTGTGCTTGGGGAAGTGGTCGGGCCTTATGCCTTTGCAGGCATTCTCATCAGCTTCATTGGTGTCATCGCGCTTTCGGTTGCGCGCACGGCTGTGACGCCGCGGGCCATTCTCACGTCGCTTGGATCACCAGTTGCCCTCATGGGTCTTGGGTGTGGTGCCGGGTTTGCCATTGCGTCTGTGTGCTACCGCGCTGCCTCGCTGGCGCTTGAAGACAATGGCTTTGCGGTTTCTGCGGCGACCACGCTGACCGCCGTCCTGATCTGGCAGACGCTGATCATGAGTGTATGGCTGGGGCTGCGCGACCGGGACTCCCTGAAACAGAGCTACGTGCGGTGGCGGCCCGCACTTGCTGTCGGCATTGCCAGCGTCATTGGCTCCATTGGCTGGTTCACGGCTTTCGCGCTGGAAAATGCCGCCTATGTGAAGGCGCTGGGGCAGATTGAGCTGGTGTTTGCGCTGGCGACATCCACCCTGATTTTCAAAGAGAAAACCAACCGGGCGGAGCTTGCGGGTATTGCGTTGGTTGTGGCCGGGCTGGTGCTGATCATCCTCTAAGCCGTGTCCCCGGACTTGATCCGACGCCTACATGCCGTGCGGCAGGGCGCGGTGCCAAAGAGTTCGGTGCCGCAAGAGGCAATGCGAGTGGACCCCGGGTCCAGCCCGGGGATACGGGAGTGTTTTGGATTCGAGACCTTTCATCTCCGCTCTCCCTCCGGCTTGACCGGAGGGTCTATCCGAGCTGCCGATGGGCCCTCCGGTCAAGCCGGAGGGAAAGCGGGTATTGCGGTTTGGTTGGCCCATGAAAAAGCCCCGGACGCTTGCGCATCCGGGGCTCCTGTTCTTGCGGAATGTTTGCGGGCTTATTCAGCGGCCTGGGCTGCAGCACCGGAGACAAAACCGTTGAGGCGGTTTTGAATGATGCCTTCTGCTTCAGCCACGATGCGGCTCACCAGCTCATCCACGGTTGGAATGTCGTGAATGAGGCCCTGGATCATGCCGGCGGACCAGATGCCGTGATCAGGATCGCCTTCCGAGTACACCAGCTTGCCACGGGCACCGGCGACGAGATGCTGGATCTCCTCAAACTTGGCGCCTGCGCGTTCCTTCTCAAGCACTTCCTGAGAGATGGCATTTTTGGCAACGCGGGCGGTGTTATGCAGGGTACGGAAGATCAGGTCTGTGCCGCGCTCGTCGGTGTCGACCATCTTCTGTTTCACGTTGTCGTGGATGTCGGCTTCTTTGGTGGCGCAGAAGCGCGTGCCCATGTTGATGCCTTCAGCACCCAGGGCAAGCGCTGCCACGAGGCCGCGACCATCACCGAAACCGCCTGAGGCGATCATCGGGATCTTGACCTTGTCGGCGGCTGCCGGGATCAGGATCAGGCCGGGGATGTCGTCTTCGCCGGGGTGACCGGCGCACTCAAAGCCATCAATGGAAATGGCATCAACGCCCATACGCTCTGCGGACAGGGCGTGGCGAACGGCGGTGCATTTGTGGATGACCTTGATGCCGTGTTCCTTGAAGTGGTCCACATGCTCCTGCGGCTTGTAGCCGGCGGTCTCAACAATCTTCACGCCACTGTCGATGATGGCCTGACGATATTCAGCGTAGGGCGGAGGCTTGATGGCTGGGAGGATGGTGAGGTTCACACCAAACGGCTTGTCGGTCATCGACTTGCAGCGCTCGATTTCCTTGGCCAGATCGTCCGGCGTTGGCTGGGTGAGGGCCGTGATGAAGCCAAGGCCGCCGGCATTGGCAACGGCTGCCACGAGCGGCGCTTTGCCGACCCACTGCATGCCGCCCTGAACGATGGGATGTTCGACGCCGAACATCTCGGTGAAACGTGTCTTGATCATGGGATACTCCCTGTTGGCCATCTTGGCCTGTTGGCCGTCTTAATTATTTGGCACGACGCGTTGTGGCGCCAGCTTTCTGGATATCTTGATGACCGGTGTTTTAGCAGGTTTGCAAAGCGCCTTGCACCCCGACACCTGTTCAGATTTGTTCAGCGGCCTGTTAGATTAGCAACAAGGCGGCAAAACGCTGCGGAAACCTGACGGGACACCAGATAAATGAGCCAGGCGAATTGGGACCTCTACCGGGTGTTTCTGGCGGTTGCGGAGGCGCGCAGCTATTCCGGTGCGGGTCGCCAGCTGAAACTGAGCCATGCCACCGTGGGCCGCAAGATTACGGAACTGGAGGAGGCGCTGGGCACAAAGCTCTTTGTGCAAACCAATGACGGGTTCGGGCTGTCGCCGGGCGGTGAAAAGCTGAAGGCGGAAGCCGACGAGATTGCATCTGCCGTCCTGCGTGCGGGACATGCGTTGTCTGACGCCAGCGGCACGCCGCAGGGCATCGTGCGCGTGTCCACGGCTGCGACGCTGGCGGGCTACTGGCTGATGCCGCATATGAGCGCGTTTACGGAACGCTATCCGCAAATCGAGATCGAGTTTGTGACCGATGCATGGCCGGCCAGCGTCACCCGGCGCGAGGCCGAGATTGTTATCCGGCTCTATGGCCCGGGCGAGGAAAACCTTGTGGGGCGCAAGATCGCCCGGTGTGGCGTCGCGTTTTATGCGTCGCGTGAGTACGCGGACGCCAATGGCCTGCCGCAGCAGCGAGGTGAATGGGCAGATCATCGGCTGATTGGTTTTGCCGGTGAAGCCAATGACGCCGAACTGGCGCGCTGGGCGGCACATGTGACGCGCGGCGCACCGACCTATCTGCGCTGCTCTTCCATGGCGGACATGGTGAGTGCCGTGCGGACCCATGGCGGTATTGCGCCTCTGACCTGTCTGCAGGGCGATGCACATGCAGACCTCGTGCGGGTGGCGCCGGAAAAACTGTTCAGCGCCACGGATGTTTGGCTTCTGGCCCATCCGGATCTGACAAATACGCCTGCGGTGCGGGCGGTGCTCGACTTTATCGCGGAAGCGGCCAAGACTGACCGCAACATGCTTCTGGGGAGGATATGATGGGCATTCGTTTTTTTGCGGCACTCGTGTTGGTGGCTGCTGCGGCAGCTGGAGCCGCGCGGGCCGAGGACACGCGCGCATTCTCCTTCATTGAAGCCAACGGCGTTGAGCTGGCCTATCTGGAAGAAGGCACCGGACCACTCGTTGTGCTGCTGCACGGCTACCCGGAAACGGCCCGTGGCTGGAAACAGGTGCAGGCCAAACTGGCGGCGGCAGGCTACCGCGTGGTGGCGCCCAACATGCGCGGCTATGCGCCCAGCGGGTTTGCACCGGATGAAGACTACACCGTGGGCACCCTGGGGGCGGACGCGCTGGCCTTGATTGAAGCACTGGGCGAAAGCAAGGCGGTTGTGGTGGGCCATGACTGGGGCGCGACGGCGGCCATGTCTGCTGCGGTGACGGACCCGGATACGGTGGTTGGTCTTGTCTCCCTGACGATCCCGCATCCCATGGCAACCGAGCCGAGCCTCAGCCTTTTCCTCAATGCGCCGCATTTCATTTACTACCAGTTTCCCTGGGCCAGCTGGATGGTGGCTCGCAACGACTTTGCCCATATCGACGGCATTGTGGAGGCCTGGGCGCCGACCTTTGATGTGGACCGTCGCGATACGACCGCAGTCAAAGAGAGCCTCGCCGTCGAAGGGGGTGTGGAGGGAGTGCTGGGCTATTACTGGTCCATCAGCGCTGACCCGACACCGGGCACCCAGCGGGCGGACAAGGATACCCGCTTCGCCATGCCGTCCCTGGTGATTGCGGGGGCCGACGATGGGGCCCTTGATATTGAGCTGTTCGAAGCAGGCAAGGACGGATTTACCGGGCCCTATACCTATGTGGAACTTGAGGGTGTGGGCCATTTTCCGCAGGTTGAAGCGCCAGACGACGTTGCGGCCGCCCTGCTGACATTCCTGGGAAGCATTGAGCCATGGGGCGATGCCACGCCTTTTCCTGTTCAGTAATGGATAGATAACTGTTCATTCCTGAACTGGACATTCCGGCTCCGCGCGCCAAATATCCTCACAACACCTGATCCTTTTCTCTTGGAGACTTCGCATGGCCATTCCTGCTCACATCCGTGACAATTTGCGGATGCCGGTTATCGGCTCACCGCTGTTTATCGTGTCCGGTCCTGAACTCGTTATTGCCCAGTGCAAGGCGGGCATCATCGGCTCGTTCCCGGCGCTCAATGCACGGCCCGAACATGTGCTGGAAGAGTGGATCGTCCGCATCAAGACGGAACTGGCCGAGTATCAGGCCGCCAATCCGGACAAGAAGGTTGCCCCCTTTGCGGTGAACCAGATCTGCCATGCATCGAATGATCGTCTGCAGCACGACATGGATGTGTGTGTGAAGCACGAAGTGCCGATAATCATCACATCCCTGCGCCCACCGGCATTCGTGGTGGAAGCCGCGCATTCCTATGGCGGCGTCGTCTATCATGACGTCATCAATGTGAAGCACGCCAAGAAGGCCGCTGAAGAAGGCGTGGACGGGTTGATCCTCGTATGTGCAGGTGCCGGGGGCCATGCCGGCTCGCTCTCACCGTTCGCACTTGTACGCGAAGTGAAGGAATGGTTCGACGGCACGGTTATTCTGTCCGGTGCGATTTCCGATGGGTCGTCCATTGCCAGCGCGTTGGCCCTGGGGGCGGACTTTGCCTATATCGGCACCCGCTTCATTGCGACGGAAGAAGCCAATGCGGACCCGGGATACAAGGAATCCCTGATCAAGCATGCCGCCAACGACATTGTGTATTCCAACCTGTTTACCGGCGTGCATGGCAACTATCTGGCACCGTCCATCGAAGACGCAGGTCTTGATCCGCATAATCTTCCGGAGGCGGACAAATCCAAGATGAACTTCGGGTCTGGCGGCAACACCAAGCAGAAAGCCTGGAAAGACATCTGGGGCTCCGGTCAGGGCATCGGCAGCATTTCCGATTCCCCTCCCGTCGCGGACCTTGTGGACCGGCTTGAGGAGCAGTACCGCTCAGCACTGGATGGGCTTAGTGGGCGGTCACTTTTGTCCGCACACGCTGCCAAAGCATCCGCCGCTGAATAAGACCACCCATCAGCCTGAGAATATGACCGGTCATGCAGCTACCGCTGCATGGCCGGTTTCGTTTTGTGGCGATGCGGCAGGCGCCTGTTCGGGCAGGCATCCATGACCCACCAGCGTGACCCGCAGAGCTTCTTCAAGCGGTGTATGCGGCTCGCTGCCAATCACTGATTGCAGCTTGGTGTTGTCCAGCCGGTGTGGCGTTCTCCACAGATAGCGCATCTTCCAAAGCTCTCGGAACGTCTCGTTGAAGACCCCCGCGACCCGGACCATGGCCCAGGGCAGCTTCTTGATGGGCGCGTCGGGCATGCGGGCTGCGTTCCGCAGTGCGTCCGGGAAACTCACACCGGTATCGCCGCCAACCGTGTGGCCCGCAAAATGAAAAATGTCGAAGTTGGATGCCGCAACTTCCGGGTTGCTCAGTAGACGGATGAACGTCTCCGCCAGGTCAGGAAGATAGGCAAAGGCGTGCAGGGTTTTCGGGTCGCCGGGATAGGTGACGGATGAAATCGGCTTTTCGGCCTTGATCATGCCGCCGCCCACCCAGGAGCCCGGGGCATTGGGTCCGAAGAAATCTCCGGCGCGCACAACGAGCGCGGGTTGGGGTGTGCGGCGCAACATATATTCCATCTCGATGCGTATGTTTCCTTTTTCTGTCGGTGGATGCTGCGGTGCATCTTCGCCCAGAACGGGAAACGCGTCGTCGCCATACACGTAGATGTTGCCGGGAAAGGCGATGCGCGCCTTCACCGTCTCGGCAGCCTTGATGGTGTTGGCGAGCATCGGGATCGCCAGCTGTTTCCACTTCTTATAGCCGGGCGGGTTTGCGCCGTGAAAAATCACGTCGCAGTCCTTGGCGGCGCGGGTGACGTCCTTTGCCCGCATGGCGTCGCCTTTCACCCATTCCACGCCCATATCCGCCATGGCGGCGGCCGCCTTTTTGGGGCGGCGGTGCATCGCCCGGACATCCCACCCCGCAGCAAGAGCGGCCTTGGCCACTTCCGAGCCGATGCCGCCGGTGGCGCCGATGACGAGTATCCGTGTGGTCGAGGTCATGATCCTGCTCCTGAAAACGTCTGAGAAATCAGCGGTTTTACCGCTTACCGGACAAAGATGAGGATGCTCGGCCAAAACATAAATTGACGAAATACGTGCAGTTGATAAACATATTTGTATGTCTAGGAACACCATGAGTTGGGACCATTGGCGATCGTTTCTGGCGGTTCTGGATACCGGCTCGCTTTCTGGTGCGGCGGATCGGCTGGGGCTGACCCAGCCGACACTGGGCCGCCACATCGAAGCGCTTGAGGCGGGCCTTGAGACCAGCCTGTTTGTGCGCTCCGTCCGCGGGCTGACGCCAACGGATATGGCGCTTTCTCTGCGGCCCCACGCGGAAGCCATGCAATCCGCCGCTGCAGCGCTGGTGCGATCCGCCAGCGCACCTGCGCAAGCCCTGAGCGGCACCATCCGGCTGACGGTCAGCGAGTTCATGGGCGCGCACGTCATTCCCGGTATTCTGGCGCCGTTCGTCGAGGAGCATCCCGACATCGCCGTGGAACTTGTGCTGTCGGACCATACGGACAACCTTTCCGCCCGCGAGGCTGACATCGCCGTTCGGATGGTCGCGCCGACCCAGGACGCGCTTGTGGGCCTGAGGCTGGGCACTGTGCGGGTGGCGCTTTATGCGCATAAATCCTACGTGGCCAAACACGGCATTCCGCAGTCCTTGAGCGATGACGCGTCTGGCCATCGGTTCATCGGCTTTGACAAGCAGGCCTGGGTCATGGAGCCGCTGCAGGAAGCCGGCTATCCCATCGCCCGCGACTTCTTTTCGCTCAGGACTGACCGGGATGCAGCGCAGGTTGCCCTGCTCAAGGCCGGTGCGGGCATTAGCGGCTGCCACATGCCCTTGGGAAACAATGACCCGGATCTGGTGCCTGTCCTGCATGACGCGTTCGGGTTTGATCTTGAGATGTGGCTGGTAATGCACGAGGACCTGCGCCGGGTGACACGCATGCGGGCGCTGTTTGACCATTTGGATCAAGGACTTAGGTCTTACCTAAAGATGTGACGCTGCGCCCTCTTCGCACGACTTGTTGACGTAGGGGCAAGGGTCTAGTGTCCGCACCTGTCGATTATCCGCCGCCATTAACAAGAGCCAAACACCATGTCTGAAGCCGCCAAGCTGTCCCCCGCTGATGCCCCATTTGACCCGTCGCCGGAAGCGTCTGCGCCGTTTTCGTGGGAAGACGCGTTCTACCTGGATGATCAGCTGACAGAAGACGAGCGGATGGTGCGCGATTCCGCCAAGGCCTACTGCCAGGACAATCTGATGACCCGGGTAAAGGAAGCCAACCGGAACGAGATTTTCCACCGCGAAATCATGACGGAAATGGGGGAGCTCGGCCTTTTGGGCTGCACGATCCCGGAAGCCTATGGCTGTGCGGGTCTCAACTACGTGTCCTACGGGCTGGTCGCGCGCGAGGTTGAGTATGTGGACTCCGGCTACCGCTCTGCCATGAGCGTGCAGTCCTCGCTGGTGATGCACCCGATCTACGCCTATGGGACGGAAGAGCAGCGGATGAAGTATCTGCCGAAGCTCGCCACCGGCGAATGGGTGGGCTGTTTTGGCCTGACAGAACCTGACCATGGATCAGACCCCGCCGGCATGGTCACCCGCGCAAAGCCCGTTGACGGCGGCTACATCCTCAACGGCGCCAAGATGTGGATCACCAATTCACCCATTGCGGATCTGGCGGTGGTCTGGGCCAAGCTCAAGGACGAAGACGGCAAGGACAAGATCCGCGGTTTCGTGGTGGAGCGCGACTTTGAGGGCTTTGAGACACCGAAGATCGAAGGCAAATTTTCGCTGCGGGCCTCTATCACCGGTGAGATTGTCCTGAACGATGTATTTGTCCCTGCCGAGAACCTGCTGCCGAATGTGGAAGGCCTCAAAGGCCCGTTCGGCTGCCTGAACCGTGCGCGCTATGGCATTGCCTGGGGCGCCATGGGGGCTGCTGAGTTCTGCTGGCACCAGGCGCGGCAGTACACGCTGGACCGCAAGCAGTTCGGCAAGCCACTGGCCCAGACTCAGCTGATCCAGAAGAAGCTGGCCGACATGCAGACCGAAATTTCGCTCGGCCTTCAGGGCGCCTTGCGGGTTGGCCGGTTGTTTGATGAAAAACGTGCCGCCCCACCCATGATCTCGCTCATCAAGCGCAACAATTGTGGCAAGGCGCTGGACATCGCCCGTCACGCCCGCGACATGCATGGCGGCAATGGCGTTTCAGATGAGTACCACGTGATCCGTCACGTCATGAATCTGGAAGCGGTCAACACCTATGAAGGCACGCATGATGTCCATGCGCTCATTCTGGGTCGTGCGCAGACGGGTCTGCAGGCGTTTTTCTAGGACACAGTCTCAGGCGACCTCGTCGTCGCGCCCGGCGCCAAGCCGGTAGGCAATCGCGAAGCTGACCAGCCATACAAGCGGCATGATCCACCAGCCGGTTGCCGGATGATGCGCGACATAGACTGCCAATGGCAGGATGACCCCGAGGGACAGCACCCAGAACCGCACAACAACTGGCGCGTGCCCGCCAAGCTTGCGCGACAATCTTTGGTAGACATGGGCGCGATGTGCGCCGAAGTAATCGCCATACAGCCTAATGCGCATGGCCCGCGTAATGGTTGCGTCTGCGATGAAGGGCGTCATCAAAATGCCCCATGCCCACAGGGTCACGTCCTGTGCAGAAGCAATGGCGACCACGCCAATGACGAGACCCAAAAACCCCGATGAAACATCGCCCATGAAAATGGTAGCCGGTGCCCAGTTGAAGACAAGGAATCCGGCTGAGGCGGCTGCCAACAGCAGCATAAAGGCCGCCAGACCAAGGGCGTCTGCCTGCCAGAGTAGCGTTGCCCCTGCCAAGCCGACAAAGACCGTGTGGCTCGCCGCCAGGCCATCTATTCCATCCATGAAATTCGTGAGGTTGATCATCCAGACCAACCCGATAACGGCCATGATCCCGCCGATCACACCCGGTTCCCACGTCTGAGCACCAACGGGCAAGACACTGACACCGCCGACAAGCACCACGACCGCCAGGGCAATGGCCACCTGAACGATAAGTCTTAGCGACGCAGACAGGCCCTTGCGGTCATCCCAATGGCCAATCAGGGCTATCAATGCGCCGCCACCGCCAAGCGCAACCGCATGCGACAAGGGCAGATGGCCACCCCAGTAAAGGACCGCAACACTCACCAATGCGGTGACGACAATTGCAATGCCTCCGCCCCGCGGTGTTGGAACGGTGTGGGAGCTGCGCTCATTGGGCACATCCAGTTGGCGTGTCTTTGCCCACATACAAACAAACGCGACGATGTTGAGCGACAGCGTGAAGGAGAGAAGAACCGCAAGATATGCATGATGCATCAGGATGTTCTTTCCGACGCGAAAATGAGCGCGAGCATCGCGTAAATCATCCCCAGGGATGCAACCCACCAATATTGCCAGATCCCATAGCTGAGATGGGCCACTGCCAACCCGACGACCAATCCGGCCATAAGGGCCGCGCGGGCCACCGGTTGGTCTGCATAGGCATGAACTGTCCGCGTCATCGCGAACATGAACAGCGCGAAAATCAGTGCGCCAACGCCTCCAAGCTCAAGCCATATCTGGATCGAGGCATTGTGCGGGTGCAGGGGAAGCGCCTGGAAAGCATAGGGGTGACCGGGCACCAGTTCAGCCAGATTTGCCCCTTCGCGACCCAATGTGCGCGCGGCTTCAATGCCGTAACCTGCAATCGGTCGCTCGGCAATGAAGCCCGCCGCGTAGTCCCAGATTGCAACCCGGTGGATGATACTGATGTCCGATGACGCAAGCGCATCATGCAACGCTGTATAGGCGGTCTGTGCAAGCCACGGGGATGTCACAACGCCAACGGCAACAAGAGCAGCAAGCGCTACGCCCAATCGGCGGCTTTGACCGATTTTGGGTATGAGCATGATCAAACCGACGGCCAGCCCAAGCCCCAAAGCCAGCATCGGGGTTTGTGTCGGGACCAAGGCAACTCCCGCACACCCAACGGCAAAGGCTGCCACTGCGCCAAGACGCTGCCCGCGTTGCCATAGAATGCCTGCAATCGGCAAAACCAGAATGGCTGCAATGGACGCAATGTGGCTCAGGCGGTTTGCCAGGTACAATTCCTGAAAATAGGTCACGTCCGTGCGCCGCTCTTCCAAAGGTGGCAGCCCATTCACAAACAGTTCTCCATTGACATAGTACCGAGCAGTCCGCAGCAGCGGCATGTCGAACAATGTCTCAATGAGCAGGAGAACCAGCACCAGGCAACTCGCGATCAAGGCCCAGCGCGCTGCGAGGTCCTGCGTTTTCTGCGATTGAGTGAGACATAATGCGGGCAGGACGATCGCGGTGATAACCATCGCTGCAATCCGCAGCCCGTTTGATATGGCTTCAGATCCGGCGATCGACCATGACGCGCTGAGTAGCAACCACGCAACCAACGCTGCCCCAGCCCACAGAGCTGGGCTTGACGTTACCTGAAGGCGCAGAGCCGGAAGACGGGTGCCCGTGGCAGCAAACAATAAGGCGACGGCGCACACAATTGGAGGTGCCCGCTCTACAAGGAGCAGTACGATCGCCAGCAATACGAAAACCGTTGCAAGACCAACGCCTGCAATCCTGTCTCTCACGTTGCTGAGCTCCCCTCACTGTGAGGCATCACGGGTCACCTCACCCGGTGACACCTGTGATTACTGGAGCGGACGCAAGTCTGCAACCGTCACCGGAACGACCACGTCCCTAGGCCGGGTCACGAATCACCAGCAACCGGGTTTCTGTCATGTCTTCAATGGCCCAGCGGATGCCCTCACGTCCAAGGCCTGAATCCTTAACGCCACCATAGGGCATGTGGTCGACCCGCCATGAGGGCACATCGCCTACCACGACGCCGCCAACATCCAAGATGTCCCAGGCGTTCATGGCCTTGTAGAGGTCCTTGGTGAAGATGCCGGCCTGCAGCCCGTAGCGGCTCTCATTCACGCTTCGCAGGGCCGCCTCGAAATCACTGAAGGGCGAGAGGACTGCCACTGGCCCGAAGGCTTCCTCACGGACCACATCGCAGTCACCCGGCACGTTTTCCAGCACAGTTGCCTGCAGCATCTTGCCATCCAGATCTCCACCGGTCAGGACACTGGCACCTTTGGCCTGCGCGTCCTGCACCCAGCCATGCAACCGCTGAGCTTCTTTTTCAGAGATCATGGGCCCGATGAACGTATCTTCGTCGTGCGGATTGCCGGCCTTAAGCTGGCTGGCAGCAGCTACAAACCGCGTCTTGAAGTCATCATAAACTTCCTCGTGAACCAGAATGCGCTGGACACCGATGCAGCTTTGGCCCGACTGATAAAACGCGCCAAATATGATGCGCTCCACCGCATCATCGAGATCAGCGTCCGCATCCACGATGCACGCCGCATTGCCCCCAAGTTCGAGGACCACCGGCTTGCGACCAGCTTTCGACTTCAGGTCCCAGCCAACGTCAGCGGACCCGGTAAAACTCAACAGTTTCAACCGATCATCTTCAGTAAACAGCCGCGCGCCGTCGCGGCGGCAGGGCAGAATCGAGAAGGCGCCCTTGGGCAAATCGGTTTCCGCCAGCGTCTCACCAATGATGAGGGCACCGATGGGTGTCAGGCTTGCAGGCTTGAGAACAAACGGGCAGCCGGCCGCCAAGGCAGGCGCTACTTTGTGCGCAGCGAGATTGAGCGGGAAATTGAATGGCGAAATGAAAGAGCACGGGCCGATGGGCACCCGCTGCCACATGCCGCGATACCCCGATGCCCGCTCCGCATTGTCCAGGGGCATGACTTCGCCATAAATGCGCTCAGCTTCGCCAGCGGCAATCCGGAAGGTTTCAATGAGGCGGGTTACTTCCCCGCGCGCATCCTTGATGGGCTTGCCTGCCTCTATGCACAATGCGCGGGACAGTTCCTCGTGGCGCTCCGTGAAGCGCCCAACACAATGATCCAGAACCTCGCGGCGCTGATAGGACTTAAGGGCAGCCATTGGCTCGGCAGCTTCCACTGATGCCCCGATGGCTTCGTCAATGGCGGCTTCGTCTGCCATCGCTACCTTGGTTGCCACCTTGCCGGTGTATTTGTCCTCGACTTCCAGATCGGTGTTCGGCTGGCGTGGCTCGTTGGCCAGATAGTAGGGATATTCGCTTTTGAGTTCGTGATCCTTGGACATGTCCGGCTTACTCCAGTTTCGGCAATGGCTGCATTAGCGAGTTCAAGTCCATGCGGCGTCAGATCGTTACGTCAATCTGGCCAAGACGTTCCGTCAACAGCGCGTTCTCGCGGTAGTCGATTGGAATCACAACAAGAGACGGCCCCTCATGTTCCAGGGCTTTATCCAGCGCCGCCCTGAGGTCGCGCGAATTGGGCACATACTGTCCCTGCCAGCCAAAACTGTCCGCAAGCTTCATCCAGTCAGGATTGGTAAAACTCAGATTGGTGTGACGATTGAACTCGTTTTCCTGTTTCCAGGAGATCAGGCCGTAACCACCGTCCTCCCACACCATGACAGTGATGTTCGACTTCATGCGTGATGCCGTCTCCATTTCCTGCACGTTCATCATGAAATCCCCATCGCCTGCGATGGCAAATATTCTGCGGTCGGGGTGGACCATATCGGCTGCAATGGCGCCGGGCAGAGGCATGCCCATTGAGCAAAAGCCATTGGGGATGAGGCAGGTGTTCGGCTCGTGACATTGATAGTGGCGGGCGATCCACATTTTGTGAGCGCCCACGCCGGACAAGAGAATGTCATCCTTGCCGAGTGCCTGACGGACATCCCACAGGGCCTTTTGCGGACGGATGGACCCTTCGGTGTCATCGTCGCAATGCGCCTCGAGTTCTTCCTTCATGCGCGCGCGAATTTTTCGCTGCGGCTCCAGGTCAAACGACAACTCGTCACGGTGCCGCCAGATGCGCTCATTCAGCATCCACAGGGAATGCGCCACATCGCCTATCAGCTCACATTTGGGATGATAGTTGCGGTCAATTTCAGCCGGCAGGAAGTCAATGTGAATGATGTCCTTCTTGCCGCCCGGGTTCCACAGCTTGGGGTGATACTCCACCATGTCATAGCCAAGCGTGATGATGAGGTCCGCATCGTCTATGGCAAGTGACACCACATCCCGCTGACCAAGGCCAATGGTGTAGAGGCAGTAGTCGGCATCCATATCAACGGCACCCTTGCCCATGAACGTGGACATGACTCCGATGCCGGTCGTCTCGCAAAGGGTGCGCAGCTGGGACGACGCGCGCTTGCGGATGGCGCCATTGCCCGCAAGGATGAGCGGCCGCTTTGCATTGCGGATCATATCAAATGCACGATCCGTGATCTTGTCATCCGGGCCGGGGCGTCTGAAACGGCGCGGCTGCATCGGCGTGCGATCTGTTTCATGCTTGGCAATGTCTTCGGGCAGTTCGACAAGCACGGCGCCGGGCTTTTCCGTGCGCGCAAGCCGCACCGCCTTGCGAATGATTTCCGGAATGGCGTCCGCGTGATTGACAGAGTAGGCCCATTTGGTCACCGGCTCATACATGCCCACCACATCCATGATCTGGTGGCTTTCCTTGTGTTGCCGTGCCGTTGCCCCCTGCCCCGTCAACACCAGCATGGGTGCGCGATCCATGTTCGCGTCAGCCACACCCGTAATGAGGTTTGTTGCTCCAGGGCCCAGAGTTCCAAGGCAGCCGGCAGGGTTGCCTGTCAGCCGGCCATACACTTCCGCCATGAATGCGGCACCCTGCTCGTGGCGCGTGAGGATGAACTGGATGGAAGATCCTTCCAGCGACATCATGAAGTCGGCGTTCTCCTCGCCGGGCACACCGAAAATGTGGGTAATGCCTTCTTCCTCAAGGCAGCGAACGAAAAGGTCTGATGCTTTCATCGTGTCGGACATGGGGATGGCTCTTCTCCGCAGGCGAGCAGGTCTGTGTGATTGGGCGTAGTGTCCATGTAGGTATGGACACAACACAGGCAAACACAAACACACGGCTTGTTGAAGAGCCAGTGTACACCCAGTGCAGAGGCGGTCAGCGCCGGGTCAGCTAGAACTGGTAGAACTTGCGGTCAGACAGGTTTTCAGCTTTGTCCAAAGAGTCTCCAAGACTGACGATATCCGCGTCGATGGCGGTCATCTCCCACAGAGAGCCCAGGAGTCGTGTCACCTTGCCGTCCTCACAGATGAGGGGAAACCACACATTCTCTGTGGTGAACACATGGCCGGCGGGCGTGGTCCAATCCGTATAGCCAACGGCTACCAGGTGTTGTTCAGCAACCAACGTCACGAGTTCTCTGACCACATGGACACGGTCACTGTCATAGAGATCGAACATGTCCTGACCTGTCAGATCATAGCCAAGTCGGTGTGCGAGCTCCGTCCCAAAAATCCGAATGTCGGCTTTTGCAGGCAGGTCAGGTTCCAGCATGATCAAACGAGGCAGATGCCGCGGCACGTCCATCGGGTGGAAACTTGAGCGCTGGGGTGCAACTGCGTCGCCCCGCAAGGCGTCCCAGTGCGCAAGAAGAGCCGAGTTCTCTGGTCTTTTGAGAACTGGCCGATGTGGTACAATGTCCGCCATGGAAGACTATCAAAACCTGAGTTGCGCCCGCTGTCGGACTGTTCCGTCCGATCACAGAGTATTGATGCGGCTGCATTACTTCGGAGTTAACTGATATCGGCTGCTATCTCGCGCTGGCCGGAACGGCAGGCTCGTTCAGAATTTGTAGTAGGCACGCCGTGACAGAAGCTGAGCGAGTGCCAGGGCACCACCCAAATCGTCCACATCGGCACGTGCCTCAACCACTTCCCACACAGAGCCAAGGACCCTGTTTACAGGTCCTTCCTGAGACGCCAGTGGCATCCACAGGTTTTCAGTGGTGAAAGTATGACCAGACGGCGTGGTCCACTCGCTGTAGGCAACAGCAATCGCCTGTTGCTCGACGACATGAGAAATCATGTCGACCACCTCGAGAGCGCGCTGGCCGTCATACATGGAAAACAGATCAATGCCGGTAAGATCAAACCCCAGTCGGCGCGCGAGCTCGGTGCCGAAGATGCGCACACTGGCGTTGTCCGGCACCTTTGGCTCAAGCACGATGAGATTTGGCAGATGTCGAGGGACATCCATGGGATTAAATTGCGCGCGGAGCGGCACAGGCGCATCGCCACGAATTTTTTCCCAGTGTCCCAGCAACTCCCGGTTCTCTGGTCGCTCAAGGTCTGGGCGGGTTTCCTGAATGACAGACACGGGTTGAACTGCAGACCTTAGGTGAACAACAAATTGAGAATCGCCGGAGGGCTTCCGGCGTCGTGGTTCTTGCACAGTCAGGTTAACCGATTCTGCTCTCGGCCCTTGGAAATTGAGTGCACCCATGACGAAGATGCTTAATCTGCCCTTGTCTTGATGTCCGCACGCTCCCAAATTTTGCTTAACAACATCGGGATGCCGACCACAGGAGGACGACCTTTGGGCCTGTTTTCGCCGCGAAACCAAGCCAAAAAGCCTAACCGCAAGCGTCGCGGATCATCACATGATCTGCTGGACGCTTATAGCCAAGCTGTGGCCGGGGCCGTGGATGCGGTGTCCGCATCTGTTGTTCATCTGCAGGTGACGGGCCGACCGACACAGTCAGGATTGTCCTCCGGGGCCGGCTCGGGATTTGTTTTTACGTCCGATGGCTATGCCTTGACCAACAGTCATGTTGTGAACGGCGCCAAATCACTGACTGCGGTGTATCCGGATGGTCGCGAGGTTGACGCTGATGTGGTTGGTGCGGATCCGGACACGGACGTTGCAATCGTCCGACTTCCTGGCAAGCACCGCGAGTGGGCCGAGCTTGGCGACAGCGCGGCATTGCGGCAGGGACAACTTGTGGTTGCCATCGGCAATCCGCTCGGCTTCGACTGCACTGTCACCACGGGCGTTATTTCAGCTTTGGGCCGGTCTTTGCGAAGTCAATCAGGGCGGCTGATTGACGATGTCCTGCAAACCGATGCGCCGCTCAATCCGGGCAATTCCGGTGGGCCTCTGGTCACACCTGATGGAAGGGTGATCGGGATCAATACGGCTGTTATTGCTGGCGCGCAGGGCCTTTGCTTTGCGATTGCGTCCAATACGGCCGAGTACGTCCTGGGTGAGATTCTCAAATACGGAAAAGTACGGCGCAGCTATCTGGGACTGGGTGCCCAAACAATTGAACTTCCGCAACGGCTCAGACGCGAGCTCAACCGAAAAGTGTCAGGCGCGGTCCGTGTTGCGCAGTTTGAACTTGGCTCACCGGCTGCCCAGGCAGGGCTTGCTCCCGGTGACGTCATTCTCAAATTTGACGGCGAGGAAATTGGTGGCGTGGACGACCTTCATCGGCTTCTCACTGCTGAGCGTCTTGGCAAGAAAGTCAAACTCGATGTCTTTCGCGATGATACAGTCATCAAGGTGACGGCAACTCCCGGTGGACGAGACTGAGCTGAGCGGGCGAAGGCCTCGCGCGCTGTGCGGCGGACCTTCAACAGGGGTAGACTTTGGTGACGAGCGAGATCAACATTGCGTTGGTAGATGACCATCAGATGTTTCTTGATGGCCTGGGCGAAGTCATTCGCGTTCTTGACCCGAACTACCGTTGCACCCCGTTTGGGACACCCGCTGAGGCCATCAATGCGCTTGAGAGCGGTGACAAGTTCGACCTGTTCATCACCGACCTCGTGATGGGTGAAATGAATGGCATTGCCTTTGTCATGGCACTCAAGGCCCGCAGCCCATCCACCCCAGCACTGGTTGTATCCGGGATTGATACGGCACCTCCTATCGACAAGATAATGCAAGCGCGGGCGAATGGTTTCGTTCCCAAGTCAGCGTCTTCGGCTGTGTTGAAGGAGGCTATCGAGGCCGCTCTCAAGGATGACATCTATGTTCCGGACAACATCTGGCGTCAGGTGGAAGCACATCCGGTGCCACAAAGAAGCGATCCAGCAGGCGCGCCTGTCAGCCCGGAAGACAATTTGGGTGCGCGGCAGATGGAAGTTGTGACGCTTATGGCTGAAGGCTGCACAAACAGGGAAATCGGGCAGATACTCAACATCAGCGAGAACACCGTCAAAAGCCATGTGAGTGGCATCTTTCGGCATATGGGCGTCACCCGCCGCACAGCATGTGTCAGCAAAGCGCGGGCGCTGGGGTTGGTCTCCTAGGGGACAATCTGGTTCAGTCGGTCTTTGGCTTTGCAGACCAGCTGGCAAGCAGAGCAGTCCGCAATGCAACCGGGTCGATGGGCTTAAACAAGAGTTGAGTTGCCTCGCCCTCTTCATTTGACAGTGTAAGGCCTGAATCGCCTGTCATCAGGATGGCAGGCACGACATCGTTCAGCTCACCACGCACTTTCTCAATCACGTAGCTCCCGTCTGTGTGACTGCCCAGACGATGGTCAGCAATGATGACGTCAGGCGTTGCGTCCATGCGATCGAGAAATTCAATGACGTCATCCCGGCCGTCGGTGCAATAGACTTCGCAGCCCCAACTCGTCAGAACCTCTGACATTGACAGCCGGATTGCTTCTTCATCGTCAACGATCAAGACCTTCAGGCTGCTAATCCGCTGGCGATCTTTTGAAACCAGCTTTTCGACATCAGCCGTCAGCTCTGCGGCTTCTGCAGCCAAAGGGATTTCGAGAATGGCCTGTGTCCCCTGTCCTGGCGTGGATGTCAGGGTCGCGGTAACACCCATCAAATCGGTCAGACGGCGAACAATGGACAAGCCCAGGCCCAAACCTTTTTCCCGGTTACGCTCCGGGTTTCCCAACTGGACATACTCGTCGAAGACCGAATTGAGGGCCTCAGGTGGAATGCCGCCGCCTGTGTCATTGACGGTGAGCCGCGCTTTCATACCGCCGACGCTCCAATAGACCGAAACCTGCCCACCATCGGGTGTAAACTTGATGGCATTGGACAGCAGGTTCCCTATCACCCTTGAGAGGAGCGCTGCATCAGCCGTAACACTCACATCGGCGCCCTTCACACTCAGCTTGATGTTCTTTTGGGACGCTATGCCTTCGAAGCCATGAATCACCCGTTCTGTATGGGAGCGCAGATCAATTGCCGCGAGATTTGGCACAACAGCGCCGGCGTCCAAACGGTTGATTTCAACCAACCCGTCAAGCAGCTGACCAAGACTGCGCCAGCTTTCTGACACCTTGTCGATCAGCGCCAATGCGTCTGCGTCCTGCGTCTTTGCGCGCAGGGCGGACAGATAAAACCCCTGTGCATGGAGTGGTTGTGCAAGGTCATGACTGGTCGCAGCGAGAAAGCGGGTCTTCTCTTCATTGGCCTTTTGCACGGCGTCACGCTGACGGCGCAGTTCGTCCGTCAATTCAATGTTGCGCTTGGCGGCGATCAGGTCTCGCGTCCCGATCTCCACCCGGGCGCTGACCGCCATAAAGAATGCATAGGCCACAACCACACCAATTCCATTGGCATTTACGGGCCAGGGCACGGCGAACAAAATCCAGGCGGCGAAGGGCAGCATTGTCATGGTTGCCAATGCCACATAGGAGCGCCGGAAGGCCGACTGTGGCGAAATTCCTCCCAGGGTAATTGTCAGTACCATGACAACCCCCGTGTAAACACTGATGAGAACATCAGGATCCGCCATCCATGCAGCCCCGATGCCCCAGACCGCACCAGTAATGCCGGAAATGACCGTGTGGACCAGCAGATAGGTCTGCGTGTTCGCGGATGTAATGCCAGGCGGTGTGAACAGTCGCGGCTGAGCAATTGTCACCGCAATCATGGCGCTTGCGATGATAAACCAGACACCGGCTTTGTAAGGACCAATCACGAATGCCATGATGAAGGAGAACATCACCACGAGCGCAAATACGCTTACGGCCGACGAGCGCGCCCTGTCGAACAGAAGCTGCGCCTGCTCCATTTCGAGCGCGCGCTGGTCCAGTGAAACGCGGTCCGTTGCATCCATTGAATTTTGTGACAGGTCGGCCATTGGTCCTCCCCAGACCATTGCATCAGCGAACCTGTCTCAATGTTCAAGCCGCGGTCAATCCCCACGGGACCTAAATCTCGTGGATGGAATTGTGGGAGGCTAGCCGCCTGTCACGGACATGTGTCGCGGGACTGCCGGAGCGCTGCCCGGGCGGTCGATCACAAAATCATGGCCCTTGGGCTTGCGAGAAATTGCTTCATCAATTGCGGATGCAAGCGCTTCGTCTGAATCTGGATTGTCACGCATGACCGCTCTTAGGTCGGCATTGTCTTCCTGACCAAGGCACATATAGAGCTGGCCTGTGCATGTCAGCCTCACCCGGTTGCAGCCTTCGCAAAAATTATGGGTGAGCGGTGTAATGAAACCGAGCTGACCACCTGTTTCCTCAACCCGAACGTAGCGAGCAGGGCCACCGGTGCGGTGGGCCAATGGCGTCAACTGCCAGCGGGTTTCAAACTGTTCCTGAATGAGGCTTAGAGGAATGTACTGGTCAAACCGATCTTCGCCGATCTCCCCCATGGGCATGGCTTCAATGACCGTGAAGTCATGGCCTTCGCCGTGGGCCCATTCGATCATGTCACCAAGCTCGTCTGCGTTGTCCTGTTTGAGGGCCACTGCATTGATCTTGATCTGCATACCTTCATCGGTGGCAGCCTTGATGCCGTCAAGCACGCCCCCAAGATCACCACCGCGCGTTACCCGCGCATAGGTTTCCGGGATCAGGCTGTCAATCGAGACGTTCAGGCGCCGCACACCTGCGCGCGCCAGTCGGGCGGCATGGTTTTTCAGCTGTGTGCCATTTGTAGTCAGTGTCAGCTCATCAAGTGCGCCAGATTTCAAATGTCTTGAAAGGCTGTCGATGAGGTTGAGGACATCTTTACGCACCAACGGCTCACCGCCGGTAATGCGCAGCTTCCTCACGCCCTTGGTGATGAATGCCGTCGAAAGGCGGTCGAGTTCCTCAAGCGTGAGCAGATCCCGCTTTGGCAGGAACGTCATCTTCTCGGACATGCAGTATGTGCAGCGCAGATCGCATCGGTCTGTCACGGACAGACGCAGATAGGTGACACTACGGCCGAATGGATCAATCACGCGGTCTTTGACCTTTTGCTCAAGGATGCCTCAGGTTGGCGAGACTATAGCACTATAACATTGTCCGTTCTAAAATAAAACTTACGTGAAGGTATGTCTTCTGGCCGTTGGACATGGCCAAGGCGGCGCGTGATGGACAAGGACCAACGTGACTTGGTGACGAGGATTGCAGGGATCATTCTGGCGGGAGGTGCCAGCCGTCGCTTTGGCACCGACAAGGCTGCGACTGTGATCGAAGGTCGCCCCATGATCGCCCATGTGGCTGACCGCTTGGGCCCTCAGGTCGCATCCATTGCGATTGCAGGGGCCAATCAGACATACACTCTTGCCTGTCCCCTGCTCGAAGATGGGGCACACGCAACCAAAGGACCCCTTGCGGGTCTGGCTGCGGGACTGAGCTGGGCGCTTGGAAACGATTTCACCCACGTGGTGACCGCGCCATGCGACGTGCCACTGCTGCCACGCAATCTGGTGCGCCTGCTCTCCTCACACGGACAAACGTCTCCGGCCGTTTTGGAAACACCGCGCGGCATTGAGGCGGCTTGTGCCATGTGGCCGGTGTCAGTCTTTTCCAAAGTTGAAGACAGGCTGCAGGCTGGAAAATCACTTTCAATGATGGGGTTATTGGAGGATGCCGGTGCTTCGGTCATTCAGGTGCAAGCAGGTGATCTTGATGGCTCATTCATCAACATCAACGCGCCAGATGATCTGGCACAACTCTGAGCTCTCGCCGGAGTGACCCTCCACAACCCGCACACCCACAATACCCATTGCCCATGCCTGCCCCCAACTTAAGGACACAAAAAAGGCCCGCTGCATTGCGGCAGCGGGCCGATACCCAAGTCAATGCTGGGATTTAGCTCATGACCGCGGCAGCTGCACTCGACACTGCCCCTAATCATCAGCTCTTTTTGCTAAGCCAGCTCAAGACCTTCCAGCTTGCCAGTGGCACGCCATCCTTCGAGAATTTCGAAGTACTTCACAGACCCTGCACCATATGCGTTGTTTTGCTCACTGCGATCCGCGGGCTTACCTTCATTGTTGTAGTACCCCGGCGTGCACTCCTCGAGGAAGCTGCGGCGCAATGCGGCGTTGTCGATGATTTCCTGGACCCAGGCACTCTCCGCTTCTTCCGTAGGCTGAACAGTTCGAGCCTGCCGTTTGTTGGCCTCGTCAACAACATATGCAATGTGACCTGCCTGCTCGATCAGGAGATGGGGATAATTGGCCGTGAAGCCTGCCTGTGCTGGTCCCATGATGAAGACGTTGGGGAAGTCGCGCACATTCATGCCGTAGAGCGTGCGCATGCCGTCTTTCCATTTGTCAGACAAGGTAACGCCACCGCGACCCTTGAGGTCATAGCCCGCGCGGCGGGTGTATTCCGTGCCGACCTCAAAGCCTGTGGCATAGATCAGGCAATCGATCTCATATTCCTTGCCGTTGGCCCAAACAGCACCTTCGGTAATCTTGTCGACGCCCTTGCCTTCCGTATCAACCAATTCGACATTGGGGCGGTTGAAGGCCTGCAGATACTCATCGTGGAAGCATGGCCGTTTGCAGAACTGGCGATACCAGGGCTTGAGCGCTTCAGCAGTATTCGGGTCAGCGATGATCTCGTCCACGCGGGCGCGTACCTGCTCCATCTTCTTGAAGTCAGCGAGTTCAGCGAGATCTGCAAGGTCCTTGGGGGACAGGTTCTTGTTGTCACCCTGACTGGCGATGAAGAGCAGGTTGCGGATGATGTCGGTCCAGCCGTCATTCACCAGATCTTCTGCGGCAAAACCACCGGAGACGAGAATGTTGAAATTCTCCATCCGGTGCTTGTGCCAGCCCGGCTCCAGTGACTTGTGCCACTCAGGATCTGTGGGCTTGTTGTTGCGCACATCAATGGAGGATGGCGTGCGCTGGAACACGAACAGCTGCTTGGCACCCGCTGCAAGATGCGGCACGCACTGCACTGCAGTTGCGCCGGTGCCGATGATGCCGATGCGCTTATCGCTGATCTTGTTCAGGCCACCTTCCGGCGCGCCCCCCGTATAGGCGTAGTCCCAACGGCTGGTGTGGAACGAATGTCCCTTGAAGCTTTCAACACCCTTGATGCCTGGCAGCTTTGGCCGATGCAGCGGACCATTGGACATGATGACAAACTGCGCGCGCATCTTGTCGCCGCGATTGGTTTCAATCACCCAGCGTGATGCGTCTTCGTCCCACCACATGTCTGTCACTTCTGTTTGCAGGCAGGCGTTGTCATAGAGGTCAAAGTGCCGGGCGATGCGCTGGCTGTGCTCCAGAATTTCAGAGGCACGCGAGTACTTCTCCGAGGGGATGAAGCCGGTTTCTTCGAGCAGCGGCAGATAGACATAGCTTTCAATGTCGCACGCTGCACCGGGATAGCGGTTCCAATACCAGGTACCACCGAAGTCGCCGCCCTTCTCGATCATCCGCAGGTCCTTGATGCCCGCCTTGCGCAGTTCTGCACCGGCAAGCAACCCGCCGAAGCCACCGCCAATCACCGCTACCTGAACTTCGTCAGTCAGTGGGTCGCGGGAGAACCCTGGCTCCACATAGGGGTCCTCGAGATACTGCTCCAGTTCACCTGTAACTTCGCGGTACTGCTCATTGCCATCTGTCCGCAGACGTTTGTCGCGTTCAGCACGGTACTTTTCGCGCAGGGCATCAGAATCGAAGTCGACCAGTTCTTTGACGTCGCTCATGGGGTGATCCTCAGTTTCCTCGAATGACTTTTTGTCACTTTTATATAGTAAGGAAACCTGACTTGACCAGTAAGTCGTTGAAATGGGCGCCTCATTTGCCGCAAAACAGCAGAACCCCCGCCGGAATTTACGTCCGGCGGGGGTTCTTGTGGGTGACAGGGTAGCTAGAAGCTCGGCTTAGGACGCCTTCTTTTTGACCCGATAGGCGTGCAGCAGCGGCTCTGTATATCCGCTGGGCTGAACAGCACCCTGATACACGAGCGCCTTAGCCGCTTCGTAGGCCAGGCCGTCAAACTTGGGTGCCATCGGCTCATAGGCCGCGTCACCTGCGTTCTGGCCATCCACCTTGGCAGCCATGCGTTCAAACGCAGCATCAACCTGCGCCGGTGTGCAGATGCCATGCATCAGCCAGTTGGCCATGTGCTGGGATGAGATACGCAGCGTTGCCCGGTCTTCCATGAGGCCGATGTCATTGACGTCGGGCACCTTGGAACACCCAACGCCCTGATCGATCCACCGCACCACGTAACCCAGAATGCCCTGAGCATTGTTTTCAAGCTCACGCTCAACAACATCTGTCGGCCAATTGGTATCCTTGGCAAGCGGGACCGACAGCAACCGTTCGAGGGACGGTGTGGGACGCTTGGCGATCTCATCACGCAGACCCATTACTTCTACCTGGTGGTAATGAATGGCGTGAAGCGTTGCCGCCGTCGGGCTTGGTACCCAAGCGGTGTTGGCACCGGTCTTGGGGTGGCCAATCTTCTGATCCAGCATGTCGCCCATCCGATCAGGTGCCGCCCACATGCCCTTGCCGATCTGCGCTTTGCCGGACAGACCACAGGCCAGACCAATAGCGACGTTGCGTTCTTCATAGGCTTGGATCCAGTCGGACGCTTTCATGTCCGCCTTGAGGATCATTGGACCAGCTTTCATGCTGGTGTGCATTTCGTCGCCGGTGCGATCCAGGAAGCCCGTGTTGATGAACACGATGCGACCGGACACAGCCTTGATGCAGGCCGCCAGATTAGCAGACGTGCGACGCTCTTCGTCCATGACGCCGACCTTGATGGTGCCGCGTGACAGACCAACCAGGTCTTCCACCGCTGCAAAGAGGCTGTCAGTGAACGCCACTTCGTCCGGACCGTGCATCTTCGGCTTCACAACATAGATGGAGCCGGCCGGGCTGTTGACGCGTCGGCCATTGGGACCAACGTCCTGCAGCGAGATGAGATTTGTGATGAGAGCATCGAGCACGCCTTCAGGTGCCTGACTTCCATCCTCCAGAAGCACAGCTTCCGTTTTCATCAGATGGCCGACATTGCGGACGAGCAGCGTGCTGCGGCCCTGCAGAGTTGCCGCTTTGCCGTCTGGCGTTGTGAAGTCCTTGTCAGAGGCCAGCTTACGGGTCAGCGTTTTGCCACCCTTGTCGAAGCTTTCAACAAGGTCGCCCTTCATGAGGCCGAGCCAGTTTGTGTAGGCGTCGATCTTGTCGGCGCAATCAACAGCGGCAACCGAGTCTTCCAGGTCGACGATGGTGGTGAGTGCTGCTTCCATCAAGATGTCGGTGACGCCCGCAGCATCTGTTGAACCAACATTCGTGGACCGGTCGATCAAAATTTCAATGTGCAGACCGTTGTGCTTGAGCAGAACGGATTCCGGTGCGTCTGGCAGACCGGTGAAACCAGCAAACAGAGACGGGTCCTTGAGAGCCGGCGTCAGGGCACCACCTTCAATTTTGTAGCCTGTTACGTCTTTGTGGCTGCCGGAGGCGAGCGGCGCGAACTCGTCGAGGAGGCTTTTGGCCTTTTCAACAACCTGTGCACCGCGCTCTTCGTCATAGCCTGGGCCTTTGGCTTCGCCGGGCAAGGCATCGGTGCCATAGAACGCGTCATACAGGCTACCCCAGCGCGCGTTGGCGGCATTCAGCACAAAGCGCGCATTGAGAGACGGCACAACAAGCTGGGGGCCGGCCATGGTTGCAATCTCAGGGTCCACATTCTCTGTAGTGATGCTGAACTTGGCAGGCTCATCCACGAGGTAACCGATCTCGCGCAGGAATGCCTCATAGGCCGGTGCATCGGTAATCGGGCCGGGGTTGGCTTCATGCCAGGCGTCGATCTTGGTCTGAAGCTCTTCACGGAATGCCAGAAGCTTATCGTTCTCCGGCGAGAACTTCTTGAAGATGTCAGCCGCTCCCTTCCAGAACGCGTCGGCTGAAACGCCCGAGCCCGGAAGGCACTTGCTTTCGACAAATTCCACGAGCGGCGCCGCAATACGGATGCCGTCCTTGTCCAGATAATCCATGAAAAACCCTCAAACTTGCATTGTGACAAAGCGGTCGCCATGCCCGCCGGGGTGCGGAAGCAGTCAGAAATCTGCGAATTCCGGAAGAATGTCTTGAGAAAACAAGACCCAGCCCCTGACGAATGAGCACGCCATTGGGTGCGGAATTACCCCATTGTGGGAGGTGGGGGCAAGGGGTGCGCCTAAAGTGGCAATCGCTCGATTAGCCAGACACACGAAACGATGCCGATACCATAGGTAATCGGCAGCTCGACAAGCCGACGCGAGGCCACGCGGCTGACCACCGCCAGCACAGAGCCGGCGGCAAGCACAAACAGAATCTGGCCTGCTTCGACGCCAAGATTGAAAGTCAGCAACGCAACCAGAACTGCGCCTTCCGGCAAACCGATTTCCTGAAGGGCCCCGGCAAAGCCAAATCCGTGGAGAAGCCCGAATGCAAAGGCCACAACCCAGGGAAGGCGCTCTGACAGTCGCGGCACATGATCGTCACCTGCAAGGGCACGTATGGCGACCTCTCTGGCCAGAAACACAATCGACAGGGCGATGATCGCTTCAACAGGCGCCGAGGGAAGGCTCACCCATCCCATGGCTGTCATGCCAAGGGTCAATGAGTGCGACACGGTGAAAGCGGTAATGGTCTCAATCAGCCGCCGGAAGCCGGTAATCAAAAAAAGCAGCGCCAGCACGAAGAGCAGGTGGTCATACCCCATGAGAATGTGTTCGACGCCCAGCCAGAAATATGTCCACCCGGCGCCTGACGCCTGCGGTCCCTGCTCCAGCACAATAGACGGCTCTTGAGGTGTGGCACGGGCGGTCTGAACCTTGTCACCCGTCGTTGCTCGGATGAGCACATCCGTGAGTGTGCCATCCAGGCCTTGAAACCGGATTGGCCTGCCGATCAGAAGCTCCTCGCACACCAGGGAAAATTTGACGCGCAGGGTGGTTGCGTCATTGAGCCGTTGTGGCTGCCCTTCAATGGCGCAATCCGGAGGGAACTGCGGCTCAACCGAGAGCGGACGCCCCTGTCGTTTGGGCACCTTCCACACAAGGTCATACCGTATGTCAGCAGTGCTCAGGTCATCTGAGGTGTTGATTTCAAGATATGCAGGCCTGAGTTCGTGCGCGTGCGCGACATTGGACAATCCAGCGCTCGCAAAAAATGCGGCGGCTGCGGCGCAAACAAGAAACAGAACACCCGCTGGCCTCATTCGGCCTGACCTTCGATTTCGATTTCATACTGAGCGCTCATGGCCGCATAGGCTGCATCCTCTGCCTTCGCGCGCTCTTCGCCGAGCCAATCGCGTTCTACCTGTCGCCGCACTTCTGCAAAGGCAACCGGGCGGGACGGGGTGGATGCTGAGAGCTGGACGAGATGATACCCCAGTCCCGACTCGACCGGGCCGGACCATTCATTGGCAGGCAAGGATGCCAGTGCTTCGGCGAACTTCTCACCGAACACCCGCGTCACCGCATTTGATGTGGCTGCATCCATGTCCTGGGGCAAGGCGATTGCATCGCCGAGGTCTGATGGTGGAACGCCGTCAGCCAGTTGTGCTGCCGCCTCCTCAATTCGGGAGGTATCAAGGGCCGTAAAATAGACCTGCGCAAAAGTGTAAGTGGGCGGGGACTCATAGCGCTGGGCGTTCTGATCAAACCACGCCTTCAGGACCTCTTGGGATGGTAACTCCTGTACGGCGGATTCAGTAGCGAAGAACTCAAGCTTCTGCCGCAGCCGACGACGGATGACCTGATCATTGACATCAAGGCCAAGCTTGAGCGCCTCGCGGTAGTACACTTCATCCTTGATGTAATTTCGGACGAGCCCCTGAAGTTCTTCATCGGTGGGAGGACGATTCCATGTCCTCTGCCAGACCAGGGCCAGCTGTTCCACCTGCTCAAGCGACACCACAATACGACCACTCTCCTGGTCGTCGTCGCCGACCCAGGCGTAGAGCGCAAAAATGAAGGCTGCCGCTAGCAGAAAATGGACGAGCGGCTCCCGCCACAGGCCAGAAGGCCAGCGCGTCTTAGACATTGAAGATACTCGTCCTTACGCGGGGTCGTACCAAATCGGTGAAGAGTAGGCACGTTCCTGATTGATGAGTTCAGCACCCTCCGGCAATTCGGTGCCGTAGCGAACCACATCATATGCCGTCCAGCGCGGTGTTGGAATCTCGATTGTCCGCACGTAGTAGAAAGCACGCTGCGTTGGATCAAAATCAGGATCTGTCCAGACCGTGGCCAGTTGAGCAGCGCCAATCGTGTTGGTCCAGCTAGGGCCAGACAGATCAACCGTGTTGCCGACATCAGGAACTTTGCCGTCTGCATCTCGCACACGATCATCAGACCAGACCGCATCATGGACCTGCTCCTGGGTTTCGCCGTTGGCATCAACCCAGCCCTTGATGATCTGCACCCGATCAAGATTGGCCCCATCAGGATCCATGACCGAATGGACAAGGAACGAGGGTGCCGCGCCGTCAGCACATGCTGCCACATCACCGCCCATGGGAACGCCCTTGGCATATCCACGGGTCGCAAAATCTGATGCTTCGGCATCTTCTGCAACAAAATCACAGCCGCCGAAGAAGCGTAGCTGGATGCGCGGTCCTGTCGAGGCATACACCTCCTTGCGCATCATCGCGTCAAACAGGGCTTCGCGAGTGTTTTCCCTGGCCCAAACAGCTGCATAGCCTGACGCAAGGTACTGCCAGCCAAGACGACGGATACCGTCACTGCTTCCGCCTCCATCCGTCTTGTTGGCGCGCCGTTTTCCTGGCTCCACACCAGTATGCTTGCCGAAGAAATTGTCCGAGTCAGCAGTCGCCAATGCCGTGTGGGAGTCCGTTGAGCCAATCATCCCGAATTTGAAAGGATTGACGCCGGTGTCTTTCTCAATGGTCAAGCCGCGCTTGAGGGCTTCACGCACATAGTCACCTGAAAGCATCTCAGGCGTCTTGTTGCCGACAATGTTCAGATTGCCGTCTTCCCACCCTGCGTCACCATAGGACGCAAACTCATCGTTTGGAGACAGGAAAGGGTGGGACTCTGAGTCACCCTTGATCTGCGTGACTTCAACGATCGGTTCCCAGCGCGCGCGCCGTGTTGCGTATTCCGCATCAATTGCAGCGCCTTCGAAGTCCACGAGGGCAAACATGCGGCCGTTTGACAGGTTGGAGTTATGGGGAATGGCAAGAACCTGACCACCCGTCTTCGCTTCATACTGCTCCAGCGCTGTCCAAAGATCAGCGGGGTCTTCGCTTACGGTCGAGGAGAACGGAAACACATTATTGGTGATCTCAGGTCCATCCCTGTACACGACAACGCGGTGCATGTTGTCGCCTTTGGGTACGGACGTGTACTCGTAGCCCACGAACGCTGTGAATGTGCCCGGCTCGTTATATTGCTCGATCAGATCACCGCGGCTCTGCCAGAGGTTCTTGAGGATCGGACCCATGACCTTGGGATCACCCAGCACTTCCGGGTTTGTGCCTTTGGTATGGCCGTCGATCAGTTCAAGCGTTGCCTGAGCGGACTCCTTGCCACCGGCCTGAAGCATCTTGCTCCAGCGGGCGAGTCTTTCGTCGGTCATCAAGGCCGGGTTGCCATTGTAGATTTCCCGCGTGACGCCCAGACCTTCTGCGTGATCTGCAATCACCAGAAAGTCCAGCGGACGTGAAAGCTGCGCTTCCGTGCCTGTTGTCGAGGTAACCTTTTCACCGCTTGCAAACTTGAGCGCTGCTTCCGGTCCAAGCCGCGCACCGAACGCAAACGCATCAGCAGAGTCGGATGTGTGCAGATGAGTGTCGCCCCAGAAAACGTCGGTGGCCATTGTGTCAGCTGGTGCTGCTGCTACCGGCGCAACGCTCTCAGTTTCAGGCGCGACGGTTTCAGCCGCTGTGACTTCACTGACTTCCGCAGGCTCCGGCGCAGTTGCGTCCGCAGCGGTGTCATTTCCGGTGTCTCCGCAGGCTACCAATGCCAATGCGGCACCTGCTGCCAAGAGTATGCGTAAATCAAAAGTAGCCATCGTATCCCCCGAGCCGTCCCTAGGACTTATTATTAATGAGACACACTAACTCCATGGTGCCCCGATATGGAAGCCCTGAGGCTGACCGTCTTGCATCACATTGACCGGCTGCGAGGCTGACCACTAGGTTGATCGCGAACAGAAATTTGAATTCAAGGAAACCAAATGGACGATCTTTTTGATCTAAGCGGCAAAATCGCTGTCATCACCGGTGGCTCGCGCGGGCTTGGCCGTCAAATGGCACTGGCATTTGCCCAGCGTGGCGCAGACATCGTCATTGCCAGCCGGAAACTGGATGCCTGCGAAGGCGTTGCCAAAGAGGTCGAGGCACTTGGTCGCCGCGCCCTCCCCCTGGCCCTTGACGCATCCAAGTGGGACGATGTCGGTGCTTTTGCAGATCGCATTTACGACGAGTGGGGCCGGATTGATATCCTGGTCAACAATGCGGGCAAGTCACCCGCGGTTCCTTCCCATGAGGTGACGGAAAAACTGTTTGATATGGTGGTGGACCTGAACTTCAAAGGTCCGTTCAGACTTGCCGCCCACGTCGCCCAGCGCATGGTGGACGCAGGCGGCGGTGTGATCATCAATGTGTCGTCCAGCGGGGCACTGGTGCCGTTGCCATGGGCGGTGCCCTACTCCGGTGCCAAGGCTGCACTCAATGCGATGACCGTGTCGCTGGCGCGGGAGTACGGGCCAAGTGTTCGGGTCAACACAATCTCAGCGGGCCCCTTCCTGACCGACATCTCCAAAGCCTGGAGCGAGGAAGCGAGGGAGAAGTCTGACAACTCGATGCAGCGCCCTGGCAAGCCGGAGGAAATCGTTACGACGGCGCTCTATCTTGCCAGTCCGGCATCGAGCTTTACGACAGGCGCCATTGTGCGATGCGACGGCGGTATGGGATAGGCGAAAGAGCTCAGGCCGTTTTTGCGGCAGACAAACCAAGCTTCTTCACCATGGCGTCGCGTATGTCGATTTTGCGGATCTTGCCGGTGACAGTCATCGGCAACTCATCCACGAACTCGATGTACCGGGGCACCTTGAAGCGCGCGATCTGACCGTCGCAGAAAGTCTTCACGTCATCCGCAGACAAGCTCGTGCCCGGCTTCAGTCGAATCCAGGCACAGACCTCTTCGCCGTATTTCTCATCCGGGACACCCAGTACGGCAACGTCCTCAATTGCCGGATGCGTGAAGAGAAATTCTTCGATTTCTCGGGGATAGATGTTCTCGCCGCCGCGGATGATCATGTCCTTGATACGCCCGACAATGTTGCCATAGTCGGCGTTGTCGATGGTTGCGAGATCTCCTGTGTGCATCCAGCCATCGGCACCTAGAACCTCGGCGGTTTTTTCTTCATCGCCCCAATAGCCGATCATTACGGAATAGCCCTTTGTGCACAGCTCGCCTGGCACGCCCGGTGCAACCGTTTGATCATTCTCATCCACGATCTTGCATTCAACATGTGGCAACACACGACCGATGGTTGAGACGCGTCTGTCGAGCGGATCATCTCCGGTGCTTTGAAAGCTGACCGGCGAGGTTTCCGTCATGCCATAGGCGATCGTGACGTCCTTCATGTGCATGTCGCCCACCACCTGTTTCATGACTTCCACAGGACATGGCGAGCCGGCCATGCAGCCGGTGCGCAGAGACGATACGTCAAAGCTTGCAAAGTCCGGATGTGCGAGCTCGGCAATGAACATTGTCGGGACACCATAGAGTCCTGTGCACTTTTCAGCTTCAACTGCTTTCAGGGTTTCACCGGGATCAAAGGTAGGCGCCGGATAGACCATGGCTGCCCCATGGGTGAGACACCCAAGGTTACCCATCACCATGCCGAAGCAGTGATAGAGCGGCACAGGAATGCACAGACGGTCCCCGGGCATAAGGCCGATATTGTGCCCGACTGCATTCCCGTTGTTCAGAATATTCCGGTGCGAGAGCGTGGCCCCTTTGGGCATTCCGGTGGTGCCGCTGGTGAACTGAATGTTGATCGGCTCTGCAGCATCAAGACCTGCTGCAATTCTACGGACGGTTTCCAGCTCTTGGATGGTCGGGTCCGCGCTGAGGTCATTCAGCGACAGCCAGCCGGGTCGCGCATCATTACCGATCAGGATCAGGTGCTTGAGGTGAGGCAATGCCTGTGCGGTCAATTCTTCGCCCGGGGTGAGGTCCGCAATCTCAGGTGCCAGACTTTCCACCATCGCCGCATATTCACTCGTCTTATAGGAGACGGGCGTAACGAGTGCTTTCAGCTCAACCTTGTTGAGAGCGTAGTCCAGCTCAAAAACGCGATAGGCCGGATTCACATTGACCAGGATCAGGCCGAGGTGTGCGGTCGCGAATTGCGTCAGCGTCCACTCCGCCATATTGGGCGCCCAGATGCCGATCCGGTCACCCTTGCGCAATCCAAGTCTGTGCAAGCCTGCAGCAAGAGCTTCGGATTTCTGTTTGAGCTGCGCATAGGTCCATTTGATGTTTTGGTGGACAGATACGACAGCGTCCTGCTCAGGCCAGGTGGCCGCCGCATGGGTCAGAGCATCGGAAATAGTGTGCTCGAGCAATGGCTCGGTTTTTGCGCCTTTCACATGCGCTTCTTGGAGCTTTGTCACTTTGAGTTACACCCTGTTGTCTTGCCTGTTACGCAGAATGTCACATTTTCTGCGACCTCGCCTGCATCATCACAATTGATGATACGCGTGGGCATGGACTCGGTATAGCATTGCCGTCTGTAGGGAGACTTTTCCTGCCGAACAAAGGTCTTTTCGGGGAGAGAAAGATGCGTTTTCGCGCCGCCTTGTCTGCAATTGTCCTGTCGGTGGGAGCGGCTGCGACAGCGCTCCCGGCCACAGCTGCCACTAACGTGGTCTACATTCTGGACGCATCCAACTCCATGTGGGGCCAGATTGATGGCACCGCCAAGATCGAGACTGCCCGCGAGGTCATGACTGACCTGCTTGGCAATGTGAGTGACGGAACAACGATCGGACTGCTGGCCTATGGCCACCGCTCGGAAGGCGCATGTGATGACATTGAGGTTCTGGCAGGGCTTGGTGCGGCAACGCCGGAAGACCTCATTGCGAAACTCAACGAGCTTAAGCCGACTGGCAAGACTCCCATAGCCGGCGCGCTTCAGGCAGCCGGCGAGACCTTTGCAACCAATGATGCAAACAACAATATCATCCTGATTTCTGACGGTATCGAAACATGTAACGGCGACCCATGTGCTGTGGCCGCTGACCTTGCTGGTGCCGGTGTCGACACCAAAGTTCATGCGGTTGGATTTGACGTGGATAGTGCGGCGCGCGAGCAGCTGGAGTGCATTGCCGAAAAAGGCAACGGCTCCTACTACAATGCGTCCAGCGCCAGCGAACTCAAAGTGGCGCTTGCGGAAGTTGTGGATGTTGTCGAAGCGGCACCAGAACCTGAGCCGGAGCCTGTCGCCGAACCGACGTCCAGCCAGTACTTCTTTGATGACTTCGATACGAAGCTCAGCGAGGACTGGGTCATCAACAACCCCAACGAGGACGCCTATCTCGTTGAAGACGGAAGCCTGCTGATGATCAACAGCGCTGTCGGCGGCTTTGGTGTCGAAACCGCACAGAATGTTGTGGTGCTGAAGCGACCGCTGCCGGAAGGCGACTGGGATGCCAACATGGTGTTCACCGGTGAGATAAAGACCGGACGCGATGTCATCATGTTTGGTCTTTACACCGACTCGCTGAACTTTCTGACATCTCAGTTTTACACCAGCATCGGCTGTTGCAACTGCAGCTCCGCGGGTCTTGGAAACCTCAAATCGTCAAAGGGTGTGCTGACCCAGTTCAACATCCCCATTATCGGAAGCCAGTTCGGCTGCGGTGCCATGGAGGAAGCTCCTTTCCGGGCGGAACTCGCCGAAAACGAGACGCAACCCATTCGCTTGTCGCTACACAAGCGCGGGCGAAGCTACCATGTCTCCGCGTATCGCGGTGACAAGACGGACGCGGGTGAACCGATTGTCTTTACAACCGACCCGCTGACATCCCTGCGTTCGCCTGGTGAGTTGGCATTCACCATTGGCAAGTATGAGCAAGCAGAAGGCGAAATCATGTTGATGATCGACTCAATTGAGATTGTGTCGGTAACCGAGTGACGTGAGTTGAGATAAGGCAAGAACCACGCGCGGCGGAATGCGTTGCGGCCTCTGCTGCCTCTTTGACAAACAGGGAGCGGCTATGAATTACAGGCACGGCTTGATGGGTGCTCTGGGTGGGGTAGCCCTTCTGGTTCTGTCGTCTCATGCTGCGGCTCAAGACCCGCAACCGGGAAGTTCTGAACCAGAGACGTTTGAACCTGAGGTTTTTGAGGCACCGACATTTGAAGTTCCGGACTTTGAAATGCCGGTCTTCGAGGCGCTTGACATTGCGCTTCCGGAGCTCGACATACCGGACCTCCCTGATCCGCCTGACAATGCAGAGGCGGAGCGTCTACCACGTGACGTCTTTCGCAGTGAGGCCAGCCAACCAGAAAGGGCTGACACGGATTGGCTGACGGAAGCTTATGAACGCATTCTTCCGAATGCTGAAGATTCCTGGGTTCTTACAATCCACAAGACGCGAACAGGGCACAGCATTTACCGCTGGGAAGACCCCTCAAGAGATCGCTGGAACAACACACACGATGAGTGGCACTACGGGCCTGCTTCGGTTTCTGTACGTTTGGCCACCTATGACAGTTACGATGGTTACGGTCACGACGGCATAAGCGTTCAACTTGCACTTTGGCAGAACTCAATTGCGACATGGCTAGAGAACATAAAAACGAAAGAGTCGTACGAACCTATTGCCGAAGAGGCCCAAGTCGTCATCGATTACATGAAGTCACGTTCGGAAGACGCAGAGTTGCTTATCCGGGTCTTGCAGGGACTGCAGTTCTACACGGTGATCGAGGACCGAGACTACGACCCAGCCAACACAAAGCCCGTTTCTTCCGACACATTGGTACATCTTGAGGGCGGCACTTTTTCCTCGGACTTTACCGGCTCTTGGGAGGATCCGGTTAGCAGTACCACGGAGATGCCGCGAGTAAATTCACAAGAGTTCGATGCGCTCGACAATGGCCCACATCGAACCTACTCCGCTGTCGTGTGGCGCTTCGTTCCTGAAGACATGGCGCGGGTTGCCGTTCTTATCGAGGAATACGAAGAGATCAAGCGCGGCATGACACTGGATCTCACTGGTGTCGATCTTCCAGAGCACCTTGAAAGCATGCTGGTCTTGGTGCCCGGGCTGTATCACAACAATGTCCGCGACCCTTTTCTTGCAGCCCTGTATGAAATCGCACGAGTTGCATGGTGGATCGGTCCGTATGAGGCTGATGCATCTGTTTGGGCAACTTCTGAAGACCAGATTCCGGATGGACTGCGAAACCAGTTTGCAGTGATGCGGGAGGAAGGTGGGCGGCTCGTGGATGGTTCAGGCACGCCCTACTTCAACGCAACAACGCCACTTCAGCTACCGCCGCTGGAAACAGACACGCTGGTCATGATCGATATGGCGATGTTCGGCATCACCAATGAACCTGGCGAGATTCCAAAAGAACCATACTATCCAGGCAAAAAGGACATAAACAACTTCGACGCCCAGCATAGTTTCAGTCCTGGCTCTGCGACGCGCGAACGCATTTCATACCGCAGAGAGGATGACCTGTTTTGGCGTCGCACCATCGTCCATGCGGCCGGTACCGGGGAGGTAATAAAGGGGCGCGTCAACATCACATCCGAACACTACAAAATTGACGTGAACCCGGACTCGAACGCCCGGAACATTACTGACGAGCGACAGACGCATAATGTGGTCTGGTCGCTCAGTCATGATGGCGACATATGGGCGCCAAAACCGCCCGAGATCGTTGCTCGTTTTGTTCGACCGAACGGGACCGGTGATTATGAACCGCTGAGCGATCCTTTGGACTATGGGTCACCGTTCGCGGTTGAAGGCCGACTGGAGCTGCCTGCCGCCCGTCAGGTCTACAACCTGGAAATAGACTATGGCGGTGAGCGTCCACATGACGTTCTGCTCTATCCAACGGAGGAAGACCGCACGGTACTGCGGAGCGACATTCTCTATCTGATGTGGGACGTGGCCCATGCTGAAGCATCGGTGGCGGGTGCGGAGGCTTCGCGATGAGCTGGCACTACAAATTTCGTCCTGCCTGGTCGGCGTGGCTGATGGGCGTTGCAGCTTTCCTCCTGCTGAACCTCCCCAGTGCATCAGCTCAGTGGTTTGACTTTGGCGAGGAAACCTCAACACACCTCACCTGGGAACTGCTCGAGGGCAGCTGGAAGATCTTCTACCTGGATGATGACCTTGGCGGCGTCGCCGGTGAGGCCAAAGTCGAAGATCAGACCGTCACCATTACTCTGGTTGATCCAAAGAACGGACAACAGACACCAAAAACTGCATATAGCGCAGCAATTGAGGGCGATGAGCTGGTCCTGACATTCATGGGTCCCAGCCCTGAGGGCGCGCGCAAGACCGGTGAAGGTTTCCCCGAAGAAATGATTGCCGTCGGTGCACCGGAAATTACAAGCATCACACTCAAAGGCGGCACCGAGGAGGTCGAGGCACAGATTGCGCCCATGCCCGAGACCGATCTGGATTTTATTGAGGTCCGGCTCAAACCGACCAGCGAGACCGCACTCGTTGGCCACTGGCGCTACCGGGTGCATCCCTTCCTCGGTCGCGCGGAGGATGGACGCGGCCGCGCCGGGGGCCTGGAGCAGGACGACGACGGCGTCTGGTGGGCGTCTGGTCGTGAATCCTGGCAGCGCCACGAGCCCAAGGTTTTTGGCGTGGTTCCAATCCAGGACCAGTTGGCAAAGGAAATGTTCTCCGACGGGACCAACCTGCCCTACTACAGCTACCCGTTCCGTCCAGGGGGTGAAGACCTGGGCAAGATGCGCACGCTGTTTGTATTTGGGCGAGACCTGCCGCGTGACTGGAGCCGCTCGATAGAGATCAAAGGTGGCTCTCCCGGCGTTACCTATAGTGAGATTGCCCGCCTGTCAGACTATGAATCCCGTGAAGCTGCGCGTGAAGGGTACCGGCGCGAGGTTGCCGAAGACGACCACAACATGGACGACTTTGTCCGTGGTCGGAAGATCGTGAAAGACCGATTGGACGAGTCTCAGGCAGGCAATGTTGACGAACTCGACGCTGTTATTCTTCGGGCAACCATAGATGAAAAAGTCATTCCAGGTTGGCAGACGTTCAAATATGGCGGCTCGGAAGCCGCATGGCTTCTGCAGTTCGGCGACAACACCGCCACCATCCGCATTGTCCGCAAAGTGGAGCGGCTTGGCGATCGACACGAACCCACCGGCATTCTTTATACGGGCGAAATTTTCCGGATAGAGATTGAGACCAAATACAAATTGCCCGTGGACCAGATTCCCGTCGTGGTCGCTTCGGTGGCGCCTGGCGCCTCACTGAGCACCAGCGCCAAGAAAGGCATGCTGATTGGCGACGGCGAGGGCATTCCGGCGATACGCAGCGCCGAAAACCCACGCATCTACAGAACCGAGTTCATACGTAACGATCCACGTGTTGCGGCAGACAAGTCCATTCAAGCCGGCGAAGGCGGTGCCAAAACACACATTATTCACGGCGGTCAGGGTGCGCGCATTTTTGCGATGATCTCGTCGCCCGGAATTATTTCAATTCCACCTTCGATGACGCAGGCGACGATTTTCAATACGCCAACGGATACAGCCGTCGGAGGAAGCTGGAACACCTGGCTGGCGTCAGCGGCCGCGTGCGCCGGGGTGGAGAATGCCGACCGTGTTGTGACGGAACGATCTGAGGCTGCAACGATCTCAGAGTGGCTCATCAATTCAGGTCGATCGCGCTTCCCGATACCCGGCTCGTTCGAGAGTAAAGTCACGGTCGCACAGCATGCCGCGATGATGTTGATGCGAGATACATTTGCGCGCCAGATGGATCGAAACAGGACAGGCTTCTCACGAATTGAATCAGATGAGGAGATACTCGCATTCCGAAGGGCCATGGAGCCGATCATCCTGCAGGGGCAATCGCCCCTCACCCGCATCGAAGTCACGGGCATTGATGGCCAGCCCACGGCATTCGACTGGTCATTCCACAAGTCCGTCATTGGTGATGTCCATGACAAACGCACCAGTGATGTCGAGGCATGGGCACTGCGCGCCACGCGCGAGGCACTGCGGAAATACATCGATCTCATGTTCAAGACGGCGAAGGACGCGCGGGAGATCGACGAGTGTAATGTCGAAGATCTGCTCAAGCTGACAGGCCATGACTTTGATGCGGTCGCCGCCTTGGCCAAAACCAAGCTCATGGTCCCTGCGGATAAACCGCTTTATTGGGCGCCTGACTATCGCGCACGCGGCCACGTAGACACAGTGAAGTTTGCGGCTGATACCGTACGCATCGGTGAACAGCTGGGAGAAGCCGACCGGCGGGAGGCCGCCATGGCGGTCGCAATCGCCACCATTCCCGTTGCCATTGTGGGCGGCATGGCTGGATCTTCTGCAGCAATCGTGGCGACGTTTGCCGTCGACATCATTGATGTGGGGGCATCCACCTACGCGGAGATTTCAGACAAGCTTGGCCGGGACGCAGAATACGACTTTGCGTTCGCGGCTGCGGACGTCATCGGCATGCAAAGACTGCAAGTGGCTGACTCCCGCCGCCGCAGCTGGGCCAGCGTCATGGGCAAGCTGTTTCCAACAGTGGCGTTTGCCTCAATCGGCATCCTCGTTGATGTACCCGATATCTACAAAGCCTTTGGAGAAGGTCTGCGCATAACCCGCATCGCGCGGGGCAGGCGGGCGCTGGCGGAAGGGCTTGAAATTGAGCAAGCCGCTGCCGCAGTGCCGGCACGCGCCAAAGCCGTTGCTGAGGAACTCGAAGAGACACTGGAGCGGGCCCGCGTTGCGCAGGCCGCCGGCGAGGCGCCCACTACACCTCCAAATCTGCGAGGGAGTGATCCAGAGATTGATGCGGGTCTTGCCCGACCCACGCGCGGCGTGCGGTTCGATGAATTGCCAGACGCGTTGTCTGACAGTGCCGACGACATCTTCGCCTATCTTGATGACCTCGCAAGCTCCGGGGTGCTCTCGCGCCTTGATGATGCCGTACTTGAAAGTGCCGAAGGCGCTGGCCGCCGGGGTGATGATGCCTTTGCGTGGGAAGCGGGCCTTTCAGCTGAAAGTCGTGCCCTGACGGACCGCTTGGTCTCTCGGGCGCGGACGGACGTTCTCGACCTTATGGAGGAAGCAGGCAGCCGAATTGCGCGGCTGCTGGACGATGCTGATCCGGTCAAAGCCCGCTATGCACGCGAAGTCCTTGAGTCCGATCCCGGATTGTCACCGGATGCATTTGAGAAGGCCGTTGAGACGCTTTACAAGCGTCGACCCCGCGAAATTGGAGAGGACTTCTTCAGGCAGGCTGACCCAGCCGACCGCCAGATCAGTGACGCGCTCGAGCAGGCCGGGTGGCGGTCGGAGTTGGAAATTGATGGCGTAGATGGTGGGTACAAAATCTATGATCCCGACCGCCGAGCCGGTGAAATCATTCGTTCGTTTGATCCGTCTGATGGGACATTCAAGATGTCCTATGCCAAAGCGGAGATGACACCGCGGCCAAAGGGGCCGGTCATCGACGGGCAATTTGAAGTTACGCCGGGTTTCGTCCGTGGCAAGATCGATGACATCCTTCCCGTGCCCAATGCCGGGCGCGGTGTGCCGACGATTCAGTACTTCACAATGCGGCTGATGCATAAGCTTGGCGTGCAGTACGGGACTGAAGGGGTCGGCGCCATCAAGAAAACGGTGATGTCCGGCATTGCCAATGTGCGTACCATCACCACACTGGAGTATCTGCGCAAACTGCACATGCCCAACACGCCGCTGGCAGATGTTCCCGCTGAGGAACTGTCTCGCTGGATCATGATGACCCATTCAGCACGCTATGCAGAGGGCGTGCTGGCAGGTGCTGGCTATCGCGTAAAAAAGGCGACTGTCAAAATTGGAACCAGCAGTATGAATGCCCCACACCCAATCAGTGTATGGTCCGATTTCTTCGACGCACGGTCAGAAACACTGGCGCAGTTTCTTGCACGCCACGGCTTTACAGAGGATACGAGGATGGTTGGGTTGTTCAATATCGAGCTTGAAGTTGTCCCATTCTAGTCGGCCCAGGGTGCTCATCGTTGCCAGCGATTCCGCAAACCGATCGCTCTCCTACGCACACTTTGCGGACGCACTGAGCCGCCACGGTATTGACGCACGCCTTTTTTCAAGCGACCCGGAAGATACCGATGCCTTTCTGCTCCTACATAGTCTCGTGGGTGATGCTGACAAAGCGGGCAAACTTGCAAAACGGGCGGATGCGGCTCGCGTTATCCCCCTGCAATTCATGATGGACGGGGCGGAGGTGGCTGTAAGCAGCGGCATGCCGGCGGCTATTGTCAGGGACGGCTATGCGCGGTGGGCAGACGGCAGGGATCAAGAAAGCAAGATGCCTAGCGGCCTCGTCATTCCTACGTCGCTGGCCAACTCTCTGGGATTCAAGGCCGCGATGGATATGGGTGTCGTTACGGCGACCGACTCATCGGTCTCGTTGCCGGAGCAGGTTGCGCGAACCCTTGATGCTTTGCATCTTCGTCAATCGTCCTGACCATCCCCCGCCGGGTGCCACGCCAATGGCAGAACTCCTTTTAGTGAAGGCCAAGCTCCGGGTAGGTGAGTTGCGCGTCCGTTGTCATGCTGAAGCACTGACCAGGTGCATCCGCAACGGCACGACACAGATAAAGATCAGCGTCTGTGCGCACCCAAATCCCCCCTTGTGGATTGGGCAGGTAGTCTAGCTGCGAGGCCTTTTCCTGGCCCTGCCCTGGGTGAGACTGAGATGTCAGATACAAACCACCAATGAGCAAGACCATGGCGGCCGTGCTCAACAAGACTGCCTGAGCCGTGGTCAAATCGTGCCACAAGCCTGCCAGAGAGGACCGCGGTGTCTCGGGGTCTGAGGGTGACATGAGAAGTTACTCCGTTGACTGATGAGTTTTTGGCCTATGGACCATGTTAAAACTTATGGAGATGCGGTCGGCATCGCTTTCATTCATTTGCACGCCATGCTGCAACCAGCCGGGAAAAATGACCAAATCACCTGCCGCGCATTGATGAGCAATATGATTTGCATTTGAAATGGACTCAGTGCGGACGGGATATGGAGACGCGACACGGGCAATCACCGGGTCATAAATCTCGATATTGCCTGAGTTCTCCGGCACCTGAACATAGTAGGCCCCGCTCAGGAATGAGCCGGAGTGGATATGCGCCTTGTTGCTATGGCCCGGACCGTTCACGTTGATCCACATTTCATTCAAGACGAGATCGTAGGCGTCGAAATTGAAATCCATCGCAATGGCGCATTGGACACATGTGGTGCCAATGATCTTACGGATGGGCGCAAGTCGTTCGTCGAGGTGCAGTTGTGACGTGCTGTGCCATCCCCCCATGTTGGAGCGCTGCTCTCCGTCATGCTGCTGAAGTTCGGGTAGGTATGACATGATCTCCTTATTGCGCGCCTCGAAGTCAATCACGCGGCGTATCCAGAGCGGCGTTTGAAAAACGCCCTGAGGTTGCAGGCCATTCTGTGCCGGCTGATCACCATTTCCTTGAGGCCCTGCGTCCCTGGTCATGCTGCTTCAGCCTCACATCTGGGAACGGCACTATGGATAACCGAGCCAATATCTTGCCACCCAGAGATATGAGACGCCTCGGGGACCATGACGAGGCGGGCGCAAGGCGTTGCACCCAGGGAACGGAGGTAACTGTCGACGATCGATCGAGGGACGATCCCGTCCTGTCCACCGACAAAGTGCATTTGCGGCACACCGGACAGCACAGCCTTGTCCGCGACTGGATCAAGGGACCCGCTCAGCCCTGATACGCCATGATGTCTGGTGAAGGCGTTGATATCCATGGGAGCGGCGATGGTGACAAGACCAGCAATATCCTGCCGGCGGGCTGCGATCAGAGCCGCAATCACACCGCCGCCCGAAAAGCCGATCAGTCGTATGGTCTGCGCTCCGGGCGTCCGGGCCTTCAACGCGGAAATTGCTTCATTCATCGACGCAACGACTTCAGGCGCAAAGCGCTTGTTGGTCCAATAGGCGGCCTCGCAGTTCCGGCTTCCTGCCCCCACATACTGGCACGGTCGGGCCAGATAGGCAGTCGGCATGGCGCCATCAGAGCTCATCAGGCCCATCACCAATGGTGTGGCAGGGGTGGGATCATCTGATGGACGCGAACGGGTGATCCAGGCCAGTCCGTCTCCCTCGATATAGACAGTAAGAATGGCCCCGGAATCCGCCTGAGCAAATCCGCTTGGCAGGAAGGCTGCAAGATCAAAACTCCGTGTGGGAATCATAATTTCGGTCAGTGCGCCGGGCGCGGACGCCAACGCTGCCTGACGCCGTGTGTCGAGGTCAGGCACGCTTGTGCATGCGGCAAGCATCGCCGCGCACATGGATAAAGCAATTGATTTGGCCGCACGCATTTCGTTTATTGATCCTTCGTCCAGAGCGCAGTGTTTGCGAACGCAAGCCCACACGTCCAGTGGAAACTCGACATTTGTGCAAATCTGTTGCACGCCACTGGGGACACGTCCCTTTTGCAAAGGCGCAGATCAAGTCTCATGTCCGACGCCCCAACAACCCTTCCATCCGATGTAGACGCGGCCGCTGCGGAGGCCGCAAACCCGCCACAAACGACCATTTCATGCTCGCGGGGCCTGGCGTCATGGCTGGCAATGCAGGGGGTGAGTTTCGGGCTGACGTCCTATCAATCCGGTCGGCTCTACCTCATTGGCCATCAGGATGGCGACGTGGTGAGTTTTCACGAGCGCGTTTTCAACCGGGCTATGGGCGTTGCCGCCGACTCCCAACGGATATTTCTGGCCGACCTGTTCCAGATATGGCGGTTGGAGAACATTCTGGGGCCCGGTCAGATGATCGACCAGTTCGATGCGAATTATGTGCCGCGCAACGCGCAGACAACCGGCGACCTCGATGCCCATGAGATCGGCATCGACCGGGACGGTCGGGTCATCTTCGTGAATACCAAGTACTCGTGCCTTGCCACGCCCAGTGTCACCCACAGCTTCAAGCCTATCTGGAAGCCGCATTTCATATCGCGCCTTGCACCCGAAGACCGTTGCCATCTCAACGGGCTGGCCATGAGCGACGGCGCACCGAAATATGTGACCGCTGTGTGCAAGAGCGACATCATTAATGGCTGGCGTGACCGTCGCGCCGAGGGCGGCTGTATTATTGATGTGGCCAGCAATGAGTTTGTGACCCAGAAGCTGTCCATGCCGCACTCGCCGCGGCTGCATGACGGAAGACTCTGGGTTCTGAATTCCGGTCATGGTGAGCTGTGCACGGTCGACGAAGCCAGCGGTGCGCTGACCACGGTCGCTTTCCTGCCCGGATTTCTTCGCGGCCTGGCGTTTCACGGCCGCTTTGCATTTGTCGGCCTGTCCCTGCCCCGTGACGGCAGTTTTTCAGGCCTGGCGCTCGATGCGGCGCTTGAGAAGCGGGATGCAGACCCATGGTGCGGCGTCCTGATTGTCGACACGCAAACCGGCGATATCGTTGAGTGGATTCGCTTTGAAGGCGAGATCCGGGAGCTTTTCGATGTCTTCGTCCTGCCGGGCGTTAAAACCCCAATGGCACTGGGGATGCTGGACCCGATGATAAGGACAATGATCACAATCGAGGATTGGGATGAGGCAGACCGGCCACAGCCGGTGACGGGTTAACCTTTCCTCAAAATTGTGATCACAAAAAACTGGCTGTTTTCAGGCCTTTTTGCATCGCACTCATACTTTCGGGTGATTGCGGCAATTAACGTTCCGGTCCACTGAAACCTAGGAAAACTGCGGGTAATGCCAAATGGCGAAGCCCCTGCGCACTGGTACGTGTTTTTGTGTGCGCGCCTGGGAGATTGTAGCGTGGCGAAACGAAATCGGTCCAAACAGCAGCCCGCAGCAGCGGTGACAACTGCAACGCAAGCCCTGCATGCGTCGGCCTACGCATACTATTCCGCAGCGCATACCACCTCCGGTGACGGCCGCCTGTCCAACGGGACCAAGCGGCTTCTGTCTGCCGCGCTGCTGTCGTCCACTTCGCTGCTGGCCATTGGCACACTGGGGACGTCGTCTGCTCACGCCCAGGCGGCGCCGGCATGTAACACGGTAGGCACGACGGTAACCTGCTCCGGCAATGCAGGTGATGCGACCCAGCTCCTCTTTGCCAATGACCTCAACGTCACGGCCGACAATACCTTCGTTCAGGACACGTCGGGCAGGGCGGGCACGGGGACCTATTCGAACGCCGGCGTCAGACTTACGATGGGCAGCCGGGGAACGGTCACCAACAACGGCCAGATCACAACCGGTCAAGACGGGACCAATTTCGCCAGCCAGCACGGCATCATCACCAACACCACCGAAACAGCCAAGGCCTACAATACCGGGACGATCAGCGTTATCGGCAGCGGCGCGGTGATGGGGACACGGACAGCCGGTGTCGCGGCCGTATCAACCGGTGGCATCGCGACGTCGGTCAACCAGGCCGGCGGCACGGTCAATGTGAACGGGGCATATGCCAACGGTATTTTGGCCAACGGCGACACGGCAACGGCACGCAACTACGGGACAGTCCAGGGCGCTGTGACCAACCCGGTCGGCGTTTACGCCTCGGCCACAGGGACGGCCACCGCAAGCAATGCGGGGACCATCACCCTCACGGGCGATGGTCCGGGCATTGGTGTCGGCGCGAGCGGGGCCACGGTGAACGTGACCAACACAGGCAGCGTCACCACCAGCGGTGCCAATGTGGCCGGCCTTTTTGGTCGGTCCGTGACCGCACGCACGACCAACATCACCAATTCCGGCACAGTGACCGCCGCCTCGGGGACAGGTTCCGGCATTTACGGCGTCGGCCCTACTGTCAACATCACAAACACTGCTTCCGGCACCGTAACAGGCGGCGGAGTTGGTGTTGTGGCTGTTGCACAAAACACTCTGGTCGGCATGGCCTACACCGGTGGCACGGCAACAGTCACCAATGCCGGCACGATCAATGGAGGTGTTACGTCCTACAATCCCGGGGGGCGGCCTGCGATGATCGCCACACCCAATACATTCATCGTCAATAACAATGGCGGTACCATCAACGGGTCAATTCGCAGCAACGTCAACTCCATTGCCAACATTACTAACAATGGCGGGACGGTCGGGGACAACACGACGGCGATTGCCACGGGCTCCAGCAATGGTGACCAGGTCACGATCACGGGCACCGGCAACGTCATCAATGGTACGATAGAAGATGGTAACACCTTCGGCGGCTACAGCAGCGGCAACATCCTGACCTTCAGCCAGACCGACACTGTGCGTTTGACACAAGGTCGAGCCACTGCCTATGGCGGGGGCGGATTTATCTCGGTTCAAGCCTTCGATGAAGTCCGCTTTACCGCTGGCACGACTGAGTTTGTCGGCAGTAACACGTTCCTCAGCACAAACAATCGTGCTCCTTACAGTGTGGAAACTGCGGTCACAGTCGGCCCTGGCGCAACATTCAAGGTATCCGGCGGGACGACCACATTTGGACGGGCCGACGAAGGCATCGTCTTTGGCGGTACACTGAATGCAACAGGCGCTGGCACGCAGCGTGCGACGGTTGAGGTGCCTGCAGGCGGCCGCCTGAACTTCACCGGCGACGTCACCTTCGGCGACAAAGGCCGGTTCAAGGTCGGCATCGCCGGGCAGAACAATGCCGGGTACTTGCAAGGCAACAACGTCACCTTCAATGCGGGGTCGGAAATCTATGCTGACCTGACGCGCGGCATCGAACTGACTGATGGCCAGGGCATCAAAGTTGCCAATGCCACAAACACTCTCACAGATAACGGTGCGGCAGTTTATGACAACTCGGCGCTGGTGAACTTTACCAAAAGCGTGGTCGGCAACGACCTGTTCCTTATCCCGCAGCGCGGCGTACGCGCAGTGCCGGCGACAGGCACCAACCGTGGGTCGTCAAACGCGCTCAATATTGCCGCCGCCATCGATGCGTTCATTGACACTGCACCGACCGACAACCCGATCGTACAATTCCTGGCTCAGTTCCCGGTCGCGGAGCAGGAGCAGCGTCTGGCCCAGTTGGTGCAGGACACGCTGCCTGAGGAATCCGGCGCAACGGGATCCGCCAGTGTGGTCTCCACTGACATGGTGATCGACCTGATCATGGAGCGTCTGTCCGGTGGCGGCTTCAACGTGGTGGACAGCGGTCAGGGCAATGGTCAGACCGGTGTCGCAGCTGGTGACATGTTCCTGGGGACCGACGCCAACCTCGCCCTGTGGGGCCGCGTCGGCGGCAGCTTTGCGGAGTTCACGCCATCAGGCGTCAATGGGTTTGACTCCAACACCTACGCTGTGTCGATCGGTATTGATGGGGACATCACACCCGAGATACGGTTTGGCCTTGCGGGCTTCTACTCCGACACAGACGTCGATGAGAACGGGTCCAACCCGAATTCCGGCCAGCAGATTGAAGGTCTGGGCGTGCTGGCCTATGCCTCCTGGCGGCCGAAAGACTGGTACGTCAACGGTACGGTTGGCTATGGCCACAATCAGTACAAGAGCCAGCGCACGGCGGCCGGTGCCGTGCATACCGCCAGCTTCAATGGCACGCAGCTGATGAGCCGCGTAGAGGCGGGTCGTATCTTCCAGTTTGATGAAGGTGCCCTCGACATCACGCCACATGTGGGCCTGCGTGCCAACAAGCTGTGGCTTGACGGCTATACAGAAGGTGGCCCGGTCGCCACGACTGTGAACAGCCAGAACATTACATCTGTTCGGGCCGTGGCCGGTGTCGGTGCCCGCTACACATTCGAGTATGACAATGGCAGCCGCTTTCTGCCGGAAGGCTATATCCGCGGCCTGCAGGAACTGGCCGATCCGAGCCAACCGATCACCGGCTCCGTTGTCGGCGGCGGTCAATTTGTCTCAACACCGACTGAACGTGACGACTTCTCCTACGCGGTCGGCGCAGGCTTCACCTACGAGTTCACAGACGTGTTCTCCGTCCGCCTGCTCTATGACGGTGAGTTCCAGGACGACTATCGTGAAGACTCCGTCACGGCGGCCATTCGCGTCGAGTTCTAGAGGCTGACGGTCGCGGATGCCGGGCGTGTTTTGGCTGTGCGGAGTCACGGCCGCGACCCGGTATATCGGCTCTGGCGATACAGACTTTTGCTCTAGAAGACTCTGGACCAGCCCACCCGGCAACCAAATCGCATAGACGCGGTACAGATTAGCGACTATGTGTCTGGTCACAACTCTGGACGGCTCTGCCTTTATCGGCGCTACCATTAGGCGATCCAAATGGTCCTTGGACCATGGACGTCAGTGGTGAACCGTTGGGGCGAGTTCGGCGCCTGTCAGACCTGAGTGGAGCGTGGAATGCCGGTAACTTGGTTCAATAAGATACTGGCGTACATGCGCAAAACCTTGGACGCGAACAAAACGGCGAAAACAGCCGCACCCGATAACATGTCGATTGAAAAGCGCGCGGCAGAGGTGGTGTCCATTGGTGCGACGGCCTCTTTGTCAGGCGATGCTGCCGCAGCGACACCTCTTCAAGAGGATACCGGTGAGCCGACACTCCAGGAACTACATCAACAGGGGCAGATGCTTGTTTGGGAAGGACGGCTCGCTGAAGGTTTGAAATCCCTTTCAGATGCGGCACTTGCCAACCCAGACGACGAAGCGATCCGAAACAGCCTGAGCCAAACGCTTCAGGCGACCGGCCTTGCGCTATCTGACGACGATCTCATCGCTAATCTGAGTACGATCTTTCGGGACGACGCTGATGTCCTGGCCTTGGTAGATCGCGTCGCCAAACCGCTTTTCAACACCTTGAGCAGTGTCGGCGTCGAACAGACCAGCGACCAACTCCTCACTGCTGCAAGCCTTGCCAATGCAAGTGGGGATATCGTTACCGACCAGATCAACGAACTTGTGAAACGAGACGCAGACGGGCTGAGCCATCGCCAGGTCCCGGCAACTCGCCGGACAGTGTTGGCGGCAGCGCGATTGCTAAAAACGTTGCAGCGCGATGAGGAACTTGCAGCCGACTTTGCGGAAGTTGTGGCATCAGATCAGTCTTTGTCCGTATTGGAAGCGCTAGCGTCACCGACACTCAGAAAAATGGACCAGGGGTCCAAAACTGAGATGCGGTACCTCTTCGCCAGAGCCGTCACCAACTATGGATCGCGCAGCAATGCGCTGGCGCCTCGCGTGGCGATAGCTGGAGACGTTTTGAAGGATAGAAAACAGTCTGATCCAAGCGACACCGCTGCTCAATTGGACTTTGGCATCGCAGGTACGCAAGGCACTTTGGCCGTCAAGAACGCCTCCACACTTCGCTCCGGGTTTGTTACATGGCAAAATGACCCAGCTGAGGCCGTACAGGCCTTTGAGGCAGTCAAGGCGAACTCCGCACCAGACCCTGTCATAGACTTCTACACCAGGCAGGCGCGACAACAGGCCATTCCAGAGCTACCGTTTGTCGGCTTTCCACGTAGTGGTAGCGTTTTCGTTTTCTCGTCGTTGGTAAGTGGATTGGGCAAACCAAGTTTCGGCGGAATGATGGGCGGCGCATTTCCGGATTTTGTCTTCGCTCAGGAGGGCTTCAACGTTGTGCGTGCGGGCCGCGGGTCCTCTCACACGCACATACGTGCATCACGAATGAATTTGCTTGAGATGGGCCCGCGATATGGGATCAAGAAACTCTTGGTTATGGTTCGTGATCCGCGTCAGGCGCTCATGTCGTGGCATGACTTCATGCCGAAGATCGCCAGCGACATGGATCCTGTCCAGGCTCAGCACTACAACCTTCCGGATTCATTCTTGGATTTCTCAGACGAAGAACAAATGGACTGGCTGATCGAAAACTGGCTGCCAGTTCTTGTTACGTGGTTGGACGAATGGAAGGAAGCATCACGGACCGATTGGTTTGAGACGAAGATTCACTACGCTCGGTTTGAAGACTTGCGCAAAGATCAGGAGAAGTTTTTCCTAGATATTCTCGACTTCTTTGAAATTGACCACGACCTGTTTGAAATGCCGACCAAACCAACGAAAGAAGGCGACCGAAACTTCCGGCAGGGGCACGTGGATTCTTGGCGCACCGAAACCTCACCAGGCCAGAGAAGCCGCATCGAGCGCATCGTGCCCCATGACCTTCTGACTTTCTATGGTTGGGATCAAACCTGAGGGTAGCTGCCGTTCAAAACCTGACGCCGTGAGAAAACGCCAGAGGCTGCCGTACCGGCTGCTGGCGACAGATACTTCTGGCCGCCATATTGCTATGCGTACTGCATAGCCATGCGTAATCTGCACCAAGGCCGGACTGGGCAAATCGAAATCTCGATACTACGCTCACACGCGAAAACCAATGTGGGATTTATCTATGAGAGATCTATCCAGATCCATCACGACATACTTTTTCATCTTCCTATTTTCTCTGATTTCGGCGGAGATCATTTTCAGAATCTACGCTGCTACACCGGTTTTCTCGATGGAAAACTTCGTGAAGGCTGCGGTGGACAGGCACGTAAATCCGGTTGGCCCTTCGGTCATCGATCCAACCCTTGGCTGGATGATGAGGGAAAACTATTCGTCAGCAAAAGACAGTGAGGCCCCACTTACAACAGGCGTCTTTGGACTAAGAATGAACGTGCCACACGAGATCGTCGTGCCACAGAGTGGCGCAATTCTGGCGGTTGGTGATTCATTCACGGCAGGTTCCGAGGAAGGCGACGACGGGTCCTGGCCTGCAGCCTTGGAGCGAAAGCTTCAAGAACCAGTCCTGAACGGAGGCGTGGGAGGATACGGCGTTGACCAAATCGTTCTTCGCGGCCGGCAACTGGCTGAAGAATTTGCGCCGAAGGCGGTCATATATTCGTTCCTAGATGAAGACATTCTGCGCAACGCGTTCGCCATCTACGGAGGGTACAAACCCTACTATGTGATTGATGGCCAGGGCGGTCTCGAACTGCGTGGAGTGCCCGTTTCCGAAGTACCGCCTCAATTTGATCGACTCGGATTTTTGCGCGGTGTTCTTGGTCACTCGCGACTGATCCATGAATTCATGATGATCTTGTCGCCAAGATCATGGCTTGGCCATGAGCTTCAGTTTCGCCAGGTTTCGACCAACGAAGAGGCAGTGCAGATCTCGTGTCTCCTCCTTGATGACATAAAGGCCGATGCAGAGAGGCTGAATTTTGAGCCATTCATAATGCTCCAGTATGGAGGCGACAGAGCGCTCAGCGGCGACATATCTTGGTTTGGGAAAGCAGTTTCAACCTGTGCAATTGAAAAAGGTCTCCCAACGCTGGACCTGTTTGAAGCCTTGCACGCTGTTAGCGTGGAGGATCTGGACAGGTTCCGTTCTCTTTACAACGAGCGCCCTGAAGGAAACGCTGGCGGCCGTTTCGGACATATGTCAGAGGTCGGTAACGAATATGTCGCTGATCTCATTGCCGGTGAATTCTTCAGGTAGTCTCTCGTAATGGGTCGAAGATGACTCGAAGTGTTCTGTGTGAATGGCCAAAATCCCTATCGGGCTCGCTCATTTTATACTCACTCTTCAGCGAGCGGCAGGGCCCTGCTTGGCGTGCGCAGATAGTCATGACATGGGCGATAGTCGGCCATACTTCCACCGCCGCCAGAGCGGCACTGACTACTCGGTTCGGAGGAGCCCGCCCGGGAATTCCGTCAGCTTGCTGATCGTGTCGTTACCGGGCGTCATGACAGTGTAAGTCTCACCGGTTCCGATCTGGTTCGCGGCGATGCGGCTCTCAAAGACGGCTGCAGGCCATCCGCCAAAATTGAATGTCGTGACGCGCGCCTCGTCGTCTGAGGAGTGAAACACTGTTTCCGCATCAGCCGGAAACCTGTCCATGGAAACCGCGTAGATCGCGTAGTTCCCCTCGCCGCCCGACGCCGTTTCCAGTGAGCGCTCGGACGCGAGATTTAGAAGATCGACGTGGGACTTGGGCGCGAGATCGGCAGCGGTGAACTCTTCCGGATCCGCAACGAACCAGATGATCGCGGGGGTCTCCGGCATACGCGTGCGGGCGGTGGCCCAGTCGATTGTCACCTGCGTATCATCGGTGTCGTAGTAGGCTGCAAACTCGGTGTAGACGCGGCGGCGGACCATATCCTCGAAAATAACGAGGCCAAGAAGCCGCCAGCGGTTGTCCGTGTCCTCGACACGCGCCAGGCCCTCAACATGGATCGAGTGGACGAGGAAACCCTCGTAGCCGAAGTCTGGACTGGCAAGCGTTTTCCGCGCCTCCGATGAGAGCGTTGCGGGCAAGCCGTCCGGGCTCGCCCCGGCACCGCGCAGGCCGAGGATGACCCCGTAGCTGGCGACCTTGGCGTGCAGCGGGATGTCCGGGTTCTGCGCGTGCGCCGGATGGGCAAAAACCGCGAAAACGGCAGCAGCCATGGCTGCCAGCCGGAAGGAGATCAGGGTCAACCGCATCCTAGAAACCCCCGCCTGTCATTACACGGCCTATGTCGCCGGCAAAGGCACTGGTGTCCTTGGCAATCTGGCCTGGGTTGCCTTCGACGAAGTTCAACGCTGCATTCCCGATCGCGCCCGCGTTATCGACACCGGTACCAATCCCGACATCAATCACCGCACCGCCGAAATCATCTACCAAGCCAGAGGGCACGAGCTTGCCGATGGCGCCGCCGACCAGCTCCTTGCCAGCCTCGGTGCCAATTTCCATGCCTGCGGTACCGAAGAAGACACCTGCGCGTTCACTCTGGCTGGCACCATCGACGCCTGCCTTCTGGGCTTCCTTGCCGGCTGTGATCAGGGCCTTGAGGCCTTTAACAGCGATGCCAATAGGCAAGAGCGCACAAGCCGGATTGGCGGTTGCACACCCGATACTGCCGACGCCTGACGTTATGTTGCCGATGGTATCTAGGGTGGCGATGAAGGGCTCATTGCGCACGTCGATGTCGAGCTTCTTGCGTTCGCGGGCCAGGCGGTCGAGTTCCGCTTGGTAGCATGCCACCGTGGTGCATTGCTTCTCGGGTTCGACGACCGGCGGGATGTAGGGCACGTCAGGCATCTTGTCGCCGGGCTCGGATTTCTCCGCAGGCGTCATGTCAGGCCCTGGCGGCGGCGGTGTGAGTGAACTCAGGTCTGATGGCGGCGGAGGCGTCAGATCGAGCAATGAAGGTGTCGGTGGTGTCGAAGGCGCGGGAGGGGCGGAACCTACAACTGCAGGTCCGGGCGGCGGCGCAACAGCCACGGGAGCTGGAGGTGGTGCCACGGGTGCAGGTCCAGGAGGTGGGGCAACAGCCACGGGAGCTGGAGGCGGTGCCACGGGTGCAGGTCCGGGAGGTGGTGCAACAGCCACAGGAGCCGGAGGCGGTGCCACGGGTGCAGGTCCGGGAGGTGGTGCAACAGCCACAGGAGCCGGAGGCGGTGCCACGGGTGCAGGTCCGGGAGGTGGTGCAACAGCCACCGGAGCTGGAGGCGGTGCCACGGGTGCAGGTCCGGGAGGTGGTGCAACAGCCACCGGAGCTGGAGGCGGTGCCACGGGTGCAGGTCCGGGAGGTGGCGCAACAGCCACGGGAGCCGGAGGTGGTGCCACAGGTGCAGGTCCAGGTGGTGGCGCAACAGCCACGGGAGCCGGAGGTGGTGCCACGGGTGCAGGTCCAGGAGGCGGTGCAACAGCCACGGGAGCTGGAGGCGCTTTCGCGGACGATTGCGCTTGCCCTTGATTGATAATGGCCTGGGCAACAAGAACTGGTTGGTCGTTCGTGCTGTAGGTCACAAGCGGGGAAGAAGGCATTGAGCCAATTGGAATCCCCTGCCCGCCCATTGCCTTCATAATGGCGTCTTGCACCTGCCCGCCGAGGCGTGTCTCTGCACGGCCAAGCGCATCTGCAAAAGCCTGCGGCCCACACCTACACGTCTTGGCATACTCCTGCTTGAACAGACTGCCCATTGCCGCGTTCGGATCACCGGCTGCACCAATCAATCCGTTGATCTGGCCGGCCATTTGAGACCAGGCACCGCCCACCTGTTTGAGCATCTGATTGATCTGCGCTTGTGGTACACCGCTGGCCCGGGCTTCACCGACCCAGAGACTTTTAAGTTGCGTGCCGGTGACCTGGCCACCACCCGATGGCAAAAGCCCCCATTCCTTGAAAAGCGCGGCTAGCTCGCTTTCAGACAAATTGGCGATGTCAGCCCAACTGTTGACCTTTTTGGCCGCGACCTGCGAGCGCGGCGGCAAATCCATGGCGCCAGCCTTGAGTGTCGCCCGCTGCGCATCCTGCACGGCCCGTTGCTGGATCATCCGGTCCTGAACATGACTTGGCGGCCTGACCGGCGGTTGCACGGGAGGCTGTGGCGGCATGGGAGGCGGTTGATGAACCGGCGGTGGTGGTGAGGGATGACCATAAGGACTGGCCCATGCTGGCGACAGCAGGCTGACCGTAGCAACAAGTACCAGAAAGGCCTTGAGTACCAGGACGCCCGCAGGTCGAAAGCGCTCGACGTGGTTTCCAGCAATCCAGTTGCGGGAACTCTGCTCGGGAATACCGACTTCCATCATGGCGCGCACATAGTCCAACAAATTGAGCACAGGTTGCTGCCTCAATTTTTCGCACTCAGGCTCGCGAGGCACTACGCCACGAACGGACTATACCGAACGATATAGGCCGAACGGACTATACCGCCCGACCGATAGTGGACGCCGTTTTATTGATCTAAGTCTCAATGCAAGCGCTGCGAGATTTACGTGTTTCAAGCGCGTTTTCATGAGTCAGTTCGGGGGACGGCCAACCATGCCGACAACAAAGCATTCAGTTCTGGGGGCGATTTTACTTGTCGCCTCAACATCACACGCAGCGCTCGCTCAGCACGCGCCGGCAGCCACAACAACCGACGACGCAACTCTTGTGTCGTCAACCAGTGATACAAGCTCCGCGTTGCTACCAGAGCAGATCATTCAGCAAACGCAGATTGTCTCCACGACAGTCACCAATCACCTGACAAACCTCCAGGCCGGACGCGCGCTCGAGAACACGCAGGTTGCCGGTGCACCAATGTCCGGTGTTTCTGCTGGTGAGAACATTGAGCCACTTGGGCAGAATGTGAATGCGTGGGTCAGCTACTCCCACAATGAAACTGAAAATGACGCACCGGGCATCGCCTACGACGCCGATACGGACAGCGTTTCAGTTGGCCTGGACTTCATCCTTGGCGGCCCGATTACAGTTGGTTTTTTCGTGTCGCAGGCCTGGACCGACACAAGCTCTGCCTTTAATGGCGGTGGATCTGACACGGACTCGACAACATTCGGGCCATATCTGTCTGTGGCAATTACTGACTGGCTGTCATTGGATGCAAGCTATGCCCATACGTCATCGACCACAGACAACCGGCGCGTTACTGCAGCAGGTGTCACGGTGACAGGCACGCAGGATGGCATGACCAATTACTATTCATTCGGTGCTGGTCTCAGCCACTGGTTTGAAGGTGGTATAGGGGTGTCCGGACGACTTGGATACAACAATTCAAACACCAAGAACGATGCGTACACTGACAGCGCAGCCACAGTAATTGCATCCTCAAAGAGCAATCTGGCCCAGCTTCAGGTTGGTGGACGCGTCATGTATTACACGCAGAACTTCATGCCTTACATCGGCGCCACATACATTAATGATGTAAAGCGCGACAAAGTACGCACAGCAGCCAATCCACAGCCAGCCAATGACGAGGATGATGTGTTGCTGCAGGCGGGTGTGAGTCTGTTCGGCGACACCGCTTTTTCAGGTGGACTGGATGTGAGCTACAATGCTGCTCGCGAAGAGAATGACGCTTGGGGTATTGGCGGAAACGTCAGCTATCGCTTCTAAGGGTTACAATCGTTTGTCAGGAAGGGCCCGCACCTGTGGTGTGGGCCTTTTTTGTGTCAACATTAGAAACCTTTGCCTCCATCGCAGATTTTGACAGGATCAAACTTGGAGATGGACACCCCAGATGATCCGTTGGTGACGCTCTGGATTCGCCATGATACGGACGGTCAGGTACCCGATGACAGATAATCTTCACGACGCAGCAGCGCCCTGGCTGGGCAAAGTCTGGGGACGTTTGGTCGACTCGGATGTCCCTCACGACCGCCGCGTGGTGTTGCTGAACGATCGCGTTACCCTGCTTTATCAGCAAGGGCCCGTGGGAGTGATTGTCCACACCATCGTTATCAGTGTTCTGACGTATCTATTCTGGGACACTGTAGAACATGCAGCGCTCCTGACCTGGGCGACGGTCATGATTCTGCTAGGCTGGCTCCGGGGCTGCGCCATATACCTGTTCCACAAAACAAGCCCTCCCCCGGAGAAAGCGAGCCTTTGGGGCACACTGTTTGTTGCCCTGATTACACTTGTGGGCGTCACGTGGGGCTATGCGGGTGTCTTCCTGGTCCCAGACACAACGCTGGAGCAAGTCCTCTTCATTCTGTTTCTCAGCGGCACGGCCGCGGGGACTGTCGCTACCCTTGCGTCGGCCTTCTTCGCAATCGTCATCGCCCTTTCAACGTCCGTCATTCCACTCATTATCCGGTTGGCATTTGAAGGCCAATTTGAACAGCAGCTTATGAGTGGTGCGCTGGTCATGTTTTTCATGGCCATGATGGCCACAGCCCGCAATGCGAGCGGCGTGATGACCATGGCGCTGTCCTTGCGCCTTGATAAAACGGAACTGGTTGCGTCCCTTGAGCGCGAGCGTCATGAACTCGACATTTCCAACAGGGCCAAGACGAGGTTCCTGGCTGCAGCAAGCCACGATCTGCGCCAGCCTTTGCACGCGATGAACCTGACGGTCGCCGCCTATAGGTTGAGGGAAAAGTCCAACCACCTTGAGCCCATGTTCGATCGCGTGGAGCGGTCCGTGCAAGCCATGGAAGGTCTGGTAAACAGCCTTCTGGACATCTCAAAACTGGATGCAGGAACCGTCGAGGTAAATCCGACACCGGTCCTGATCGAGGATGTCTTTCACACGATCTCCTCAGAAGCCTCCGCCATGGCTGCGGAAGCCAACTGCGAAATTTCAATGGCCCCGGGTGATGTCTCTGTGCGCACTGACAGGGTGCTTCTGGAAAGCATCTTGCGAAACCTGGTGGGCAATGCCATTCGCCATGCTCCGGGCTCAAAAGTCGAACTGTCGGCACAACGCCGCGGCAACAATGACATCGTCATATCCGTCGCTGACAATGGTCCCGGCATTCATCACGATCAGCAAGAGCGCGTGTTTGAGGAATTTTACCAGGTCGAAGGAACCTCAACAGATCAAGGCGGTCTTGGTCTCGGCCTGGCTATCGTAAAGCGACTTTCGTCCTTGCTGGGTGGTGAAATCAACCTCAACTCGACCGACGGTAAAGGAGCGCGTTTTGACATCACCCTCAGGGACCATGGTAGTGCGACAAATACCAAAATACTGACTGCAAGCCGGTCAACAGATGTGCCTGTGCTGAATGGAATGAAGCTCGTGTTACTTGAGGACGACAAGGACAGTCGGGCCGCCATGCTGGATCTCGTCTCCGCATGGGGGTGCGAGGCCATCGCGGGGAAAAGCGCCAAAGACATTCTGGGCAACGTCGTTGTCGCCGATGGCGGTTTCACTCCGGACGTCATCATTTCAGATTTCCAGCTTGGCGGCGCGCGGGAAGGGCCAGCCGAGATCGCCAAAATCCAGGAACACTTCGGCGATCTCACATTGCCCGCAGTCCTCCTGACGGGCGACAGCTCCCCGGACCTGTTGCGCCGGATTGCGGGCGGGCAACTGGATGTGCTTCACAAGCCCATCACCCCCGATACGCTGGCGGCATTTCTATTCAGTCATAAAGGATAAAGCTCAGACCGACGGCAATTCTTCGCCGATGTCCTTTTTGGCCATCAATGCAGCCTGAGTACGGTTGTGAACCCCAAACGCCCTGTAAATGGCATTGAGGTACACCTTCACTGTCCCGATCTCGATACCAATTCTTTTCGCGATGTCCTTGTTCGACAGACCCCGACCAAGCAACTCCAAAACCTGCAGCTGCCGTGGCGTCAAGGTGTCCACTGGAGCCACAGCCTCACGGCGATTTGAACTGGGTGTTGATCGTTTCACATCGGTTGGGAACACCCGCTCGCCAGCCATCACCTGCGCTACGACCCCCAGCACTTTTTCATGAGCGGATTTCTTGTCCACAAATGCAGACGCCCCAGCATCGAAGGAAATTTGATACGCATCCAGATCATCCCGCGCTGACACGATGACCACCGGCACGGCAGAAGCAGAGCGCTTGATGGCGCGAATGCCGGTGCTCGCATGCATGTCGTCCATGGTGAAGTCGACCAGGATCAGGTCAATACTGCGATGGTCCCTGAGTATGGCGATCACGTCGCCGAATGACTTGCCCTCGATGACTTCGCAATTGGGAAACGCCGACTGAAGCAGCATCTTCAAGCCGTCGCGAACAAGCGCATGATCATCTGCAAGTATAATTTTCACTGAACAAGAGCTTCCCTGATCGCGAACGGCAATCTGCTTAGCGCCGAGTGTTACTTCTACGGAGAGTAGCTACCCACAAAAATAATATGGAATAGACTACCTCACATCTGCGCGGCATCCAACTTGTTTACACGGCACAGATGCTGGCTTCTGATTCACGGGCGCCACGTTACTGAACCGCGTTTTGATGCCATGGCCCGCCACCTGACATGACGAAAGTCACCTGCCCCGGACCAAGCGGCACATCCCGCCTGGGAGGGATGTAGCGCTTTGGATTGTTTTTCTCCTCGACCATCTTGTCCACAAGTGCCTTGCCCACATTTCCAAGAAGAGAGAACCCGGAGGCGTTGCCGGCGGTTCCGATCCCGTGTTCGGCCATTTGTGTCGCAGCCTCAGCGCCGCCGGAGCTGACCGACTTAAGGGCGGGACCCACCCAGCCCGCAACCTTGCCGATCCCCATGCCAACCACATAGGTGTCGGCGCCACCGATAGCTCCAGCAGTGGTCGCCGCAAAAATCGCTTGCCGTGTATTGAGACCTTTTGAGATCGCGTAGTCGTAAGTCTCCTTGGCGTTCTTGCCGAACGCGATGGTGATCCCGACTGCTGGATTAACAGCCCCGGCGACCGCCAGGCCAACATCCACGCTCGCGCGGGCCATGGTATCCATCAACTCGCCAAGGTTGCCATTGTCGACTATGTCGATATCGATCATGACCTCGCCGCCGCCGAAGTCACGCGTGGTTCGGATAAGTTCCTTCATGGCAGCATCGCTGCCTGGGCCTGTGTCCTCCTTGCCCCATCCACCCATCATCTCAGGGTCAAAAAGAGAGATGTCTTCTGACGTGATGGCGTCTACCAGAACGATAGGGTCATCTATTGTCGGTACGGGCACGACCGTTGTGTCGGTGAGTGACGGATCAATCGGAGGCACACCGTCTGGCAGCATCACATCCGCCGGTCCGGCACCTGCGGTGCCTGCATCCTCCCTCCTTGTTTCAATGACGGGTCCGCCATATCCAGCCAATAGAGCCTCATAATATTTCGCTCTTTCCCGGAACCTTTCAGTACTGGCCTCAGTGAAGCTCCCAGATTCCGCGCGGCTCCTGTTCCATTCGGCCTCGCTTTTCACGTGGCCAGCCGTATAGCCGGCGACAGATCTGACCTTGTCCAGATTGGCTTTGATACCCGACCCAATATCGTCAGCAGGAACCGAGAAAATGGCTTCCTGGCCGAACCCTTCCAGCAACAGATAAAAGCGACCATTGCCGTTCTCATCTGTGCGGTACTTGATCTGCGTAAATGACATTCCCTCGATCCGAAGGTCCTTTGGTATCGCATCGCCCGACTGTAGTCGTTCGTAACGCTCTTGCTGAATGCGGGCCTGTTCCTCCGCCCATTGCAAGTACTCCTCGTTGGGATTGTCAGAGTCCGGGAACATCTTCTCCGCTTCGCACTGCCAGTCGCAGAAGAACTCGCCGACAACGGGCACCTTCGGTGGTTCAGCAAATACCGCGATGTCGGCGCTGTCGCCGAGCGTGTAGACAAACGGCGGTAGATTATCCTTGTCGATCCCCTTGTCTGTGGCAGCATCGACAGAAACTTCGGGATCGACCGCATCAGGTTTGCCTGAATCTGAATCTCCAATTTTCGTATCCGGCGGCAGTATTGGAGCTTTCAAGATGGGCGGGACCACCGGCGGTGCCGGCGGCGGCACGTATACCGGAGGCTGAGGTGTCGGCTGTGGAGAATGAGTGGGTGGATGCGGCGGATGCCCTTGCGCATGGACCATTGTCGTTGCAGCGATCATTGTGATCGCCAGAAAAACGGCAGTGGAAAGGCGGGTCCTGATCGGCAATTGTGTCATTTGCGATCACCTCCGGGTGCATAGCTTGTCGCAATCTGGAGCTTCGCTTTTTTGCTGTCGCCAATTGCCGGTGGCGCATAAAGCGCCTGGATGTCCATGATCGAGTCGGGTCCAAGATCAAACTCGCCTTCGAGAAGTCCAACGCGCCACCCTTCGAACTCCATCAGATAGTGCGCACCAAGAACAATCTTGCCGCCATCTCGCACGTCACTCACATTGGCATAGAGGCTGGCGTTGGCTGGTGTCCGGTCCATGGAGACTGCCGCAACGATGCAGCTGCAAGACTCAGTCTCCAAAGGCAGATCAAGCGCGTGACCGGCAAGGAAAGTGAGAAACTCCAAGTGACTGGAGGCAGCGTCTTCAAACATCTCGGACGCTTTTTCCTGAGGCAGAAAATAAAGCCGGACTTCTGGCTCGGGCGGCGCAACAACATCAAGGGCCACGTCGGACACATACACCTCGCCATCATCGAGGAGGTATTCAACGCCAAAGGAAGTGGCCGCCCTGCGGCCCAGCTCGTCTGCAAACTGGATCGTGCCGTATAAGCGTCGACCTGCTTCCCAGCCGTTGGCGGGGCCGATGTAACTGACGGTTATGGTTTCGACGTAGAACCCGTCATACCGGAAGGTTCTCTCCAGTAGCCTGTCTGCAAGCGGCGGCGCAAAAACAACGGGGTCTGTTGCTTCAACACTGCCGCGCATACGCGCCACGATCGCAGTTGTGACAAGCGCCATGTCTGCCGGCGCGTCCTCAAGCGTTGATACAATGGGTGCGTCCAATCCAAAAAGACGCAGTTCATTGCCAAGCGCTGGATGCGCCCCCAGAAGACCTGCGCCAAAGCCAACAGTGGCCAAGAGAAGCAAGTTCCTAAAGCTACTCATTTTCGACAGTGCCCCCGCATTCCATACATCAATTCCACATATAATTTATGTCAATTTGTGGTTGGGTACATTGACCGAAATCAACCATGCAGATCGTGCGCAAAAACGAGATCGTTGCTGTTTTCGATGCAGCGAGCAGCACATCAAAAGCCGTGACAGTCACGTCATGGTGGAAGCGGACATTGATGAAACGCGAGTTCGGACTCAACAGGAAGTAGCCGTACGGAGCGAGATGCCGAAGTTCATTCGAAGCGACAAGTGATCATCCGTTCACGTCCTAAATGGATTTAGGCAGCGCCCGATTTTTGGCACAAAACCCCTGTTCTCAAACTGTGGGCGGGGTCTCATGGATTGTACGTGCTGTCGGCAGTTAGTTCACCGCAGGTCACACGCTTTCACACCTCACGAGATGGAGCCAATGAGGACCCAAAAAACATCTGTTTGCGGACCACGTCCAATGACGAAACCGCAGCAGTTAGTCGCAGATGCCATCCTGGACTACTCACATCGCAGCGCCATCGTTCGGTATCCATCGTAGGATTCGGACCAAGAAGTTGAACGAGACTTAGAAAGCTGGCCGTGCCCTAGCAAGACTACAATCCAGTCTCCAACTCTTTTGAGATCAACTGGCTGCCCCCCCCCCCCGCAATTCCGTGCGCAGGTAGCGCACTTCACGTTGTCCTTGGTTTATTGCCCATGGAAAGCATCGGCTGCGATGAGATGATGCTGTCTCGAAGGTCATCTGCCGCTTCTGCTTCGGTGTAGGGGAGCAGGTTGCATAGACCGGCGTACCTGACATGATTCAGAAATGCCTCATCGCTGAAGATATCGCGGGCCCAAAGCATGGCGTTGCCAAACCATGTGACTGATAGTTGGTGTGCAACGACCGGGGCGGCGAGTTCGGCAACGAACACCTGTTGGTCGATGCCCCGGATCAAGGCTTGCTCGGCCAAGTGAGATCCCAATTGAACCAATTCAAGCGCGCGGCGAGATTTTGGTTTTTCTGCAATGTCGCCGCCACGCCACAAAGGGTGAATGATCCCTTTGCGATCTATCGCCTTTTGCGCACCGGCCTGCATTACGGCCAAGACCTGCTCGATAGGATCGTCCAGCACCGGCAGCGACAAGAGCTCTGCCTCAAGGGTTGCATAGGCACGACGCTCAACTTCAGCTGCAATGGCAAATTTGTCACCGCACAAATTGTAGAGTGTCTTGACGCTGAGACCGACCTCTTCGGCCAAATCGCGCATTTTGAATGCCGCCAGTGAGTCCTGGATGATCAGGGTCTCGGCCGACGAGATAATGCGGTCCCGGCGCGCCTGCATGTTTGCGGTGCGTTGATCCATGCGAAACGTCCCAATCCAAGTTTACAAGGCTCGACCCGGCAAATTTGAGCCTTGGCGAACCCTGCCGACCCTATAATCGAAGCACTATTGACTACAACAATGTTGCAAATTACAACATTGTTGTATTTTTTTGGGCTGGGAGACTTTGATGACGCAAGCCACTGCCGCCACCCCTCTGACAGACGAATTCAATCCAGCTGAAGTAGCGCTCAGGGATATTGACCTGTCGGACGCGAACCACTTTTTCAATCAACACCATTGGAAATTGTTTGAGCGCTTGCGCAACGAAGACCCTGTGCATTTTTTTGAGCATGAAGAGTTCGGGCGGTTCTGGTCTGTGACGCGGCATGCGGACATCATGTCGATTGATACCAATCACCAGCAGTTCTCATCAGAGCCCTCGATCTTCCTGGGCAACACGAACTCTGACGAGGACGAAAATTTCAATCCGGCGACGTTCATCGCCATGGATCCGCCCAAGCATGATGCGCAACGAAACGCAGTAAACCCTGCGGTTGCACCACCGGCCCTGAGAGATCTGGAGCCGCTCATTCGTCAACGTGTATCCGCGGTGCTTGATAGTCTGCCAATTGGTGAAACCTTCAACTGGGTGGATCTGGTCTCCATTGAGATCACCACCCAAATGCTGGCGACGCTATTCGATTTTCCATTTGAAGACCGATACATGCTGACCCGGTGGTCCGATATGACCACTGCCAATCCCGAAACACTGGCTGCCATGGGCCTCACAATAGAAGACCGCCGCAACGCCATGTATGAGTGCCTGGAGATATTTGGCGGCCTCTACGCCGAAAGGGCCCAGTTGCCGCCTGCCAACGATTTCATTTCGCTCATGGCTCACAACGAGGACATGAAGAACCTCGACCCCATGAATCTCCTGGGCAATCTGGTGCTTCTTATTGTTGGTGGCAACGATACCACCCGGAATTCAATGTCTGGGGGCGTGCTGGCCCTGCACGAGAATCCTGCGGAATTTGCGAAGCTCAAAGCTGATCCTTCAATCATCCCAAACATGGTGTCAGAGATCATTCGATGGCAGACACCACTCGCGTACATGCGCCGTACGGCGAATGAAGATCTCGAGTTTCGGGGGAAACAGATCAAACAGGGTGACCGCATAATGATGTGGTACGTCTCCGGCAATCGCGATGAACGCGCGATCGAACGTCCGAATGAGTTCCTGATTGATCGAGAGAATGCGCGTCGGCATCTGTCGTTCGGATTTGGCATCCACCGTTGTATGGGTAATCGGGTTGGAGAAATGCAAGTCCGCATTCTTTGGGAAGAGATTTTGAAGCGGTTTGACCGTGTAGAAGTCGTGGGCAAACCAGCTCGCACGCTCTCGAATTTCGTAATGGGCTTTACCGAATTGCCGGTGCGACTGCATCCGAAGAAATAGGTCGACCCAGTATGAGCATGCTGCCAGATCCGACCCTGCTCTCGCTTTTGACACTTGTCGGTTGGTCCTGGTCCGGTGTGACCTATTGGCTGATGTTCTCGCATCAAGGGCGCACGATCATGTCCAAGGCGTGGACGATCATCCCAGCTGCCATCCTGCTCTTCCTTAGCCTGTGGCATGTGACCAGCGAAATGGGAAAGCTGAGCGCCATGGCTGGAGGCATGACGCCACTTGATGGCCAGTTTGCATATGGCGTGGCGACAGTCACTGCGTTTGCGGAACGTCTCGGGCCGGACGGGCGCATCGCTTACGCGGTTTTCCAACTAGGCGCAGATGCGCTGGCACCTCCGGCATTTCTTTGTTTCTTGATGTCGGTCTACCGGTCGACCGTTCGATCAATGCGCATCCAATTTATGCTTACAGCACTTGCCTTCACCTACTTTACGTCCGTCCTGATCGCCAACACTTTCATGCCTGTCATCATGCAGAACTATCCCGACACAGAGTCGGGCCTCCTACCCCTTCTGTATTCGGTCATCCCAATGCTGGATCTGGTGAAATACGTCACTCACGGCATCGCCTGGTTGATCATTTTCTCTGCATGGGCATGGCAACTGGCAGACTATTTTCGCCGCGCTCGAACCACGACAGCACACTGACACATCTGCTTTGAAAGGCCCGAGGAACGTGAATAGTTCACCCATAGCCCGACCTTTGCTGAATGGCTTCCTCATACCCCTTTTTGCTTTGACTCTGGCAGCCGAAGCCAACGCTTCTTATGCGTTGGAAGATTGGAATATGGAGACCCGCAACAGTCTGCCGTTGACGATGAAAATCTGGCTTGGAGCGATGATGGCTGCGAATCTCTCATCGCTTTTCTTCATTAAGAACCACGTGGCCGCGCGCTGGGTCTTGGGAGCATTGATAGTCGGACACGCATGGATTGCGGTTCTTGAGGCATCAGGCACGTATACTGTTCAGGGTGGGCAAGTCTCATTGGGCCATTTCATCGTATGGGCGCCAGCCATCTACGCACTCTATCGCTATCGCTCTGAAATCAGACTTCCGTCAGCCTACGGATTTTGGGCCTGTGCAATGTTCTTCTTCTACGGCGTCTCGCTGGTTTTTGACTTCAGGGATGCATTCATTTGGATTGGTTCCCAACTCGCCTGACCACGCAATGAATTGGCTTCTTCAGGGCGCGACCATGGCACTCCATGCTTTCAGCACCATGGGCTGGCTGGGTTTGCAGGATTCATCCTGCACTCTGTCAATTTCGAACCGGTCTCCGCTTGTATCTCGGCTGCGCCAGGGATTTCTTTAGGTCAGTTTGGGATATCTTCACAACTCTATGGAGCCAGGCGGACTCTCCGTTAAGCAAAACAAACTAGCAATTTCGGCACAGCAAGTGTTGGAGGAGAAGGGACCTTCCGCCTAGGCCTAAAAATTGGCTGAAAACACAGGGGTCTTGACACCGGTGTCGAGTAAAAATGCACCAAGACTGTGTACCAAGTGGCGACTCAATCTTGAGCTACTTCAACTGCAATGCGTTGCAAGCGTCGGACCTCAATACACGCGTGTTTCGAGCAATACCGAATGGACGCTCAGGTCGGCCTGAGAACTCAAGACGAACTGAGCCAAAAATTAGGTGATCAGGTCGCCCATGCAGACATATTTCATTTCGAGATAGTCATCGAGGCCGTATTTCCAGCCTTCACTCCGCTGTCCGGATTCCTTCACGCCACCAAACGGGATGACATCGGATGTGATCGCCGCCGCCGCAATGAACCTGAGTTCCGCCTCCGTCATCACCAACGCTTTGTGACTCAAACGCACGCGCATATAAGCGCCCCGTTGACCACTTTCCTGCCCGCCATTCCCCTATCGAACCGTGTCAAAACTCCAAAACGGATTGGCGATGGTGGGGAAGCCGGCGGCGAATTGAAGTTCCATGCGGAATGTGCCATCAAACCGCGCAGGAATACCAAATCGCAGAACACCGCCGGGTTGCTGCCATTTAACGATGCGGCGGAAAGCGCCATTCTGCAGGTCGCTCTCCACCTGCGGCCCAAATCGCCCATCTTCGATGACCCGCTCCGGCGCCCCATAATGGCGAACCAGCTCGTCCAACACATCATTATAGGTCTGTTCGCGGGTGGTCCTCGCCCCGGTCGCAAACTCAATGATGAGCCCGGCGCGGTCCAAGGCCTTTGATGGTGCTTCCAGAACGAGCCGTTGGCGCTGTTCGATGCGTTCAAAGTAGCGGCCCAGATAAATCATCGCCCCGCCCAGACGCACCGGATTGCCAAATCCGGAGATCGACAATTGCTCTTCCGCCAACACGACATCGCCATCAAGCGCCAGCGTGGTGATGTCCGGCACGCCCGGCGCCAGAGGGCCAACACCGGCAGGTGTCGAAATTCTCTCGCTGGCCAGACCAGTTCCCCCCTGCCCCGCGGCAATACGTGTTGCAAACTGAAACTGGTAACTTGCCGCAATTTGCCACGCAGACCCAAAGCGTCCCGGATCAGGGTCATTGGACCGGAACTGCCCCGTCAACGCGACCGTATGCGGACCATTCGTAAAGCTGTAACGCCCGCGCGCAGATACATCCCGCGTGTCCGTTGCGCCGCGATGTCCTTCCTGAAACAGCACCGACGCATCACCTGTCAGGCTGTGTCCATCATCCGTAAAGAGAGACGCTGCAACACGTGGCCCGGCCGCCATGATCCGTTGACTACCCACGCGCTCGCGCCGCAGCACGATGCCCGGTGCAATGGTGCCCGACACATCCCCCCAGATGATCCGGCGAGACGCTGAAAGATCACCCAGCACCGTGGACCGATCCACATCTGCCACCGACTTGTCTTCGGTCTGCTGAACCTGCAGACGCGCAACCCCTGTCCAGTCCTGGGTCAGGGCCCAATTGGTAACAACATCAGCCGACCAGGCTTCATTGCTCGTGGCGCCGTTGCTGCTTTGCGTCTCGCGCCAGAATGCATCGATGGTGCCTGCTCCACCTGCACCTTCAAACAGATCAACCCAGCTACCGGAAAACCTGAACGTATCTGTATCCACCTGATTGGCCGTGCTGCGGGCATCGCGAAATCCCTGATAGCGCAACTCAGCGTCACCAATGCCGTCAAACACATGCCCCACCCGCGTTTCCCAGAATTGACGGTCAGGTGTCACCGCAGCCCCAACGGGCCGATAGGTATTGGAAAAGTCTTCAAACCGGGCTCCGTAGCGAAGGCCGGTCTCGTTACGACCTGATAGGGACGCAGACACCGCCGTGCCGCCCTTGCTCCGCTTGGTGGCGCCATCAAGGGTCTCACCCAGCAGCGCGCTGATCTCAGCCTCAAGCTCCAGCGCATGATCCGCCACGGAAAAATCCTGCGCCCCGGCCAGCGAGAACACGCCGCTGTGCAACGTCCCCTGCGCTGTGTCCTGACTGGCCGCATAACCCGTTGCCACCAGCGAAAGTCCACCGGGCAATTCCATCAGATGCGACGCGCCCGCCACCAGCGTGTCGTCAAACTGTTCGCTCAGCGCATCATTGTAGCTACGGGCCGTCGTCCCCCCGAAGACCTGCAGCGAATGAAACGGTGATGACGCATTGTCCTGAAGCTGTATCTCCGCCCGTGCGCCCTTGAGGGGCAACTGCAAAGTCCGAAGGGACGTGAAGCCGAAATAATCCCCCAGCTCAACGCGCCACGGAATGGCGCCACCGCCACGCTCACCAACCAGAGAAAACCGTTCCGCGGACAGAAGGTCGCTTCGCCCGCGAAACTCCGATGGATCAACCGCACCAAAGAAGCTGCCGCGCCAGTTTTCAAACTGGGATATCTGCCGGGAGAAGCGAATGTCCAGCTCGCCAAAGGCATCCGCTTCGTTTTCCCCGAAGGCACACGCTCCATCGTCGCCCGCACAATCGCGATACTCGACTTGTCCGAATACAGACCCGTTGATGAGCCAGTCGTCGTCAACACCCTGTGCGTGAGCAGATACGCCTCCCGCGGCCGATACAACGCAAGCGCCCAGCATCACAGCGGCCGCAGACAAACAGCGAGAGATCATTGCGCCACCTCTTCAAACCGGTGGCGTAAAAGCAGCACATAGTCATTGGTCCCGCGCAGCAGCCGGAAGGCCCCCGTCGTGCGATCCACAAACTCAACCTGTGTCTGGGCCGTTAGCGTGACGCGCGACACAAGCAGGTCGCCATCATCTGGCCCCTCATCCCTGCGCAACACCTGGTCCAGCGTGTCGATGTTGGAGATGCCAAGCACCCGTACCTGCGCGTCACGGGGCACCAGCAGTGTTGCCGTGTCGGCCAGCCGATCCCCATCTACAAAGTCCGTGCTGAGCGCGCGGCGGAACTGCGTGTCACCCCAGTTCGCAAGCACCTGCTCCATGGCCTGCTCCACATGCAACCGTGGAATGGGCACAGGCCCTGACAATGGCTCGCCCACGAGGTCAGACAACACAGACGCCGACTCTCCAACCGCCAGAAGCTCGGGCGTCAAAATACGGTCAGCAGACCTGAAGCCACGCGCATCTGCACCGGGCGCCACTGCAAGCAGACCGGTCAACAAAACAGCGGCATAAAGTGTGCAGCTCAGGCGAAATGTCATACACATCAAAGCCGCTCCACCTGAATAGTTGCCAGACCAAGCGTGACAGTCACCGTCACACGGAACCGCTGTCCGCCCGGCGCACGAATAATGACCACTCGGGTGGAGTTGACCGGGATGGTGAGCGACAGACCTGGCGCAATTGCCGGGTTCTCAAACACAAATCCATTGTTGGGAAAAATGAACGCGTCCGTCGCGTTGTCCGTCCCCGCCTGCAGGCTTTCCCCGCCAGCCGCAGGAAGAACCGTGATCGACCCGTCATTTGCGATCACAAAGTATGCAGCGTCCGGCGGCGCACCCAGCGTGTCCTGGGCGGTCTGGATAGCGCCACCCCCGCCTCCTGCATTGTTGCCAGCGTCGTTGCCCGCATCATTGCCAGCATTGTTTCCGGCATCGCCTGCATTGTCGTTGCCGCCACCAAATTCAGTGACGATCAACCGCTCAGACAGGGGATCAAACCCCTGCACGTGGATGCTTCTGTCAGCTTCAACGCCCAGCAACTCAAGGAGTGCTTTTTCACCGTCCGGCAGCAGCGTTACAATGCCATTGCCGCGCGGCCCCGGCCCCGGACCCGGCCCAGGGCCCGGTGGTCCTGGGGGACCCGGTGGCGGCTTGGGCCCATCGCCGCCCTTCTTTTTGTCATCTTCTTCAATCGGCGGCCCCTCGCACTTGCCGCCAAACACCGCAACGAAGCGGTGCTGCAACTCAAGCAGGCCAACCGTAAACTCGCCGCGGTTTGACTGTGCAAAAGCCTGTGGTGATCCGAAGTCCTCAATCGACAAAGCCTGCGCGGAAACCGTCAGGCCACACCAGGCGGCCCCGGCAACAACGGCCAGTTTGAAAGGTGAGCGGGTCATGATCAGTTCCCCCCACCCGTATCGACAGCACCAAATCCTTGCGCGCTCGCGCCCTGCGCATTGAGCCCGGCTTCCACCGAGGCCAGGTCGCGGGCAAGGGCATCAGCATTTGCGTCCGGTGTGCTGTCCACAAGTTTGCGGGCAGCATCAAATGCGTCTGCTGTTTTTTGCGCACGGTCCGAGAACCTGCGGCCGGCATTCGTAACATCGCTCTGCAGCGAGGCAATCGCGTCCGCATCAGCGCCGGATGTCTTGGCATCCTCAAGGCGCTTGGACTTTGTCACAAGTTCCGCAAGAGCCTGATTTTGCTCCGTCTTGGCCTGTTTGAGATCCTGCGACACTTTTTGCGCCTGAAGGGCCTGCGCATCGACCGGCTGATTGCCTCCCACCACGCGGTCCGCAGCATCATCCGCCAGCTTGCGCAAACGCTGTGCTTTCGCATCCAGCGCAGCCGCCTCATTGACCGCATCAACCGCTACGCCGCCCTGACCGCCAGAGGCAACATTTGGCGCCCTGGCGTCATCAAACTTCTTCAAAACGTCCTTGAAAGCGTCAGGGTCCGCAAAAGCATCCCGCAGGTCTTTATCAATGATGTCCTTGAAGCCACCCGCCCCGCCCTGACCAAACTTGGTCGCGGTGCCATCTTGAATGCTCTTGGCCAGAACATCATCACCAGCCGCAGTTGCCTTTCTGAAACTGTTGAACTCGCTGGCCCCCACATTGGTGGAGCCGAACAACCGCTCGCTCAACACCGCACGGGCGGATTCTTGCGAGCCGGCCTCAACCACACTGCCGGACTCAACAAACCCCGCTGACGCATCAGGCCCATCACCCTTGACGAGAATGTTGCCGGGATTGGTATCAAACGGCACCAGCTTGGCATTCGCCGCCTTGTCGAACTCGCGCAGGATGGCAATCTGCTGCTCACGCGTCAGCTTGACGTTGCCCTCACCAACAGCCTTCTCGATATCTTCAAGGGTCTTTGCCCCATCCGGGAAGCGCTCCTGCTTGAAGAACGGCACCTCCACTTCAACGCCATCAATGATGCGCTTGACCGTCCCTTGCCCCTTGATGTCCAGCGAGTTGATGCCAGCATCAGCAAACTTGTCCGCCCCGGCAAACTGGTCCTGTCTTATTGCACCGGCGACTTCCGGATCAAACTTGGCACCCGCTCCGCCCTCACCCTTGGACACAATCTTGCCGGTGCCATCCACCCGGACATTCTCAACCAGCTTGATCACGTCGGAGTTGGGATCACCGATTGTTTCAGCCACCACATTGGCTGTCCGGCCTTGGCCAACGCCCCCCGCCGGATCATCCAGCGCCGCCAACCGATCAGCGGGCAGATCAACCTCGCCTTTGTTCACCTTGCCAGGCGTCAGTGGCGGTCCCTGATTGCCTTTGTCAGCCTGCTGCTTGAGCGCTTCCTGACGGGCCTTGTCCTTGGCAGCGCGCGCTGCCGCCTCGGCTTCGTCTGCTACGTCATCCAGCGCATCTGCGACTTTCTCCTCAGGCGTCCCGGGCTTCTTTCCAAGGTTTGCAAAGAAGTCCGACACATCATCCGGCGCGGCATCGCCCGTATCAGCAAGATCATCCGCCAGACCAAACGATCCGCCATCTGCAGATCCATCTGCGTCACCGAACAGGTCAGCCAGATCATCCTCAACCGTCCGGCCGCCACCCGCATTGTCGACAACCTCATCGAGGAAGCTGCTGTTGCCGGTTCCAGGTTCCGCATCGCCAAAGATATCGGCCAGATCATCTTCAACAGTTCTGCCACCCCCCGTGCCACCCCCTGTACCATTGCCGGTGCCATTACCCGTGCCAGCTCCCGGAACGTCACCGTCCGCCACTTTGGCAAGGTCATCGAGCACGTCAGAGTTGTCAGCCTGCCTGGCAAGGGCGTCTACCTGATCTTCAATACGTTTGAGCTCATTGGCCTCATCAACCTTGTCGACAAACTTCTGCGTATCGCGAATGGCCTGTTCAGCAACCTCATCAAGCGGCCCCAACCCCTTGGCGGCACGCAGATCATTTGCAGCAGCAATCGCTTCATCGGTTGACGTGAATACCTTGCCGCCGACCTTCAAGGACCGGGCACTGACAACCAGAGCTTCCCCCCCAAGCAGGTCGAGCGCCAGGAAGAGCCCCGCCGACTGCCCCTCATTGATCTTCTGCTGCTCTTCGCTTTCCACAAGAAAGCGCGTCGCCTCTTCTGTCAGATCCGTCGGCTCGTCGCGCGTAGCCTGACCAATCGCAATACCGATGGCTTCCCCAACCGACTCTGCATCCTTTGCAGTCAGTTCCGCGATATTGCCAACACCAAAACCACCAAGCTGGTTCAGCACCACCGCACCACTCAGCTTGTCTTCCTGGCGCACTCTCAGGTCTTCATCAATGAAGGCGGCGATGTCCGTCCCCACCACAATGTCAAAGCCGCGCGGCAGGGATTCCGTCAGAAACTTCTTGGCGGCCCTGAGCTGCGGGTCGTCGGAGAAGGCCGTGCCGAGCGTAATGCCGTTGAGGCTGGCCTTGCCTGTGGTTTCAAAGAAGGTCCGCAGCCCCACAAAGAAGTCTTCAATAGCAACCAGTCCACCGAGGCTCTCAACATCCTTGATCCGCTTGGTGATCTCGCGCTGTGCCGCCAGTGCCTTGTCGCCATCCATCTTGAAACGCAGAGGGAAAAAATCCTCAAAGCCTTCCACAACGGTTTTCAGTGGCGGCGGCAAAGTCGCGGCCTTTCGGAAAACCTCCGGCGACACGTCGCGGTCGGGGTGCTCCGGGAAAGTTGTGTTCATGCCCGGCAGACCGGTCACAAGCCCGTCACCCTCAGTGCCTGCAAGCACAGACGTGCCCTCTCCGGGAGGGGCACCAAGGCAATGCTCAAAGGTGCCCGCGTTGAACAGTGCAGCCAACCGCTGCTTCTTGCTCCGGTTGTCTTCGCGCAGCTGTGCCTGCTGGTCTTTGCGCTCCTGAATTTTTTCCCGTGCTTCCTTCAGGTCCTTGGCAATGAAGGCCTCAACCTTTGTGCGCGTCTTGTTGCCTTCGGTACCTGCCCGCGCGGAAATGTCTGCAAGTTCCTTTCTGAACTTGGCGACCTGTGCCAGCTGCCCGGCGCCGGACGTAAAAATGAAGGGAATGGCGGGTTCGGGAATGTCCGCGCCCAGCAGCGTGGGGATAAACAGTGCATCATCGCCCAGCGCCGCCCGGCGTTTGCGATCGCGGTCAAGAGCTGCGCGCTGGCCAGCTGCCAGAATGGTCTGCGCCTGCTTGCTTTGCAGAACGCCCGCCCGTGCGGCCCGCTCCACATAGTCTGCCATCAAATCATTCTGAGCCTGAAGCGGTGCCCGAAAGTCGCGCAGCGGTGTCAGAATGTCATTGAGGAAGATCGCTTCAATGTCCTTTTGCCCCGCATCATGAAACAGGACATCAAGCAGCAATGCTTCCATCAGATCCGTCACCGGTTCGCAGGATTGCGTCAGCAGCTTTGTCCGACGGGCAATCTCCCGCTCGCAGTCGCGGCAGGCCTTCTGGTCGGCTGGTGGCACCTTGGGGGCCGACGCCTCTTTCAAAAACCGTTCCGGCTCAAGCTGCGTTCGAACGACGATCTTGCCGTTCTCGTCCAGCTCATGCAGCGCGATCGGCACCAGATCGCCGGGCTGCTGAGCACCCCCGACATTCTCAAAACCGCCATCGGCCAGTTGATCTTCTGGCAACTCAACTTTCAGGCCACCCGCACCGTCCGCAGCGTTCTGAGCGACGGGTTTTTTGCCACCGCAATTGAGCACCTGAATGATGTGCCGCACCGGAGCCGGCCGGAAGTTCTGCGGCCCGCCCCCAAGGTCTGCTTCATCGATGGACGCAAATAGCTGGTAGTTGCCGTCTCCATATTTTCTGGCATCGAAAACAAAATTGCCCCGCGGCCCGACTGTTTCAAGAACTTCCCCGTCGCGCCGCAGCTCCCAGGTCGCCCGGCTGTAGGGTTCCTCACGGACATTTTTGGAGAACACCGCTGAATTGGTCTCACTGGTGATATCCGCCACCCGCACCGTCGAGGTGAATGTATAGGTCTTGCAGTGAGTGCGATTGTCGGGGTCCCTCGGATCACGCTTGGACCCGATGACAAACGCCGTGCCCACAACCTTCGAGCCCTTGGGATTATCAATCCGGATCTGCGTAATGCCGCGGGTCCGATTCTGGCCGGCTGAGACAACCGTCACGGTCTGCGACACGGCCCCAATCCTGAACGGCGACAACCGCCCCTTGGCCCGGACGGTCAACCGGTAGACGCCCGGCCGGGGCAGTTTGGCAAGGCCCTGGGCAAACTCGCCGAGCTTTTCAAAAGGCGCGTCCGCATTGTCGGCGCGCTCAACAACCAAATCATACTGCTCCACCACCGGCTGACGTTTGCCTGCATCGCGCGAGAACGCCTGCGTCACATGGCAGTCCGTGGAGAAGCCGAGAATTTTTTCGATGATGACGTAGTCACCAACAGGACGGATCGGCGGCTGGTTGGCAAAATCAATGACCGTCGGCAGCTTGAAATAGAGCTGCTTGAGCACACGCTGCCCGACACCCGCCTGTGTAAAGCCGTCCTTGCTGAGCGCGCGTGCCAGACCCGCCTGCGCCTGCGCTGCTTCTTGGGGTGACAGCACGCCAATCTGGTTGGGCAATCCGCATACGGGAGACTGGGCAGAGGCTGAGGAAGCCGGCATCGCAAACACTGCGACGATGCCGAGCATGCCAAGAGCACACACATGTCCAGCCAGGCGAACCAAGCCTCGGCACGGCGCACAAAAGACACTTGAACCCAGCACGTTTAGATATTCCCCCTACTCACTCACACGTTTGACCCGCATGTGGAGGAAAATATCTATGGGTATTCCCAGTATGAGGCACCTGTCCAATAGGACAGGAAGCCACATCTACCAGGAAAAAACGCGCACAAAACCAAAGAAAGCGCGTGCTAATTGCTCATGAGATTGGTGCGTGCGGCAATCGCGACCACTTCAAGGCGCGAGGAAGCTCCCAGCTTCTTCATGAGATTTTTCACATGAAACTTGATGGTCCGCTCACTGATATTCAGGCTCTTGGCCATTTCCGGGTTTGAAGACCCGCTGCCCAACAGCGACAGGCACTCAAGCTCGCGCACAGACAATTGCACATTGGGCACCTGTTCAAGATCAATGCCGATGAACTCATGAACCACCAAGGCAAACACGCGCGCCAGGTCGATCAGGTCCTGTCGCTGAACCGAGATGCGGGCTTCGTCGGCCTCATTGTCACCCAACACAAAGAAATAAACGACCTGAATGCGCCCAGGCGTATGCACCGGAACGAAAAGATCAAAGTTGAGATGATAATGTTCCGTAAGGTCCACCAGATCCTTTTGATCCCTCGTGACCTTGTCAGGCGTGTAGACTTCAGCCGTCGTGAAAGGGGCTGTCGCTTTCGCAATCGCGGCAAGGGCAAGGTCGGTGTCCTTGTATCCTTTCCACAAATACATCGCCTCATACGGCTTCATATGCCGCGGCCCGCGGGTGGTAATGAGGTAGTCATTGGACTGCGCCGTCGCCCAGGCCTCACGCCTGCACGAAAAGTAGAGCACACCATCAACGCCCATAGACTGGAGGATCGCCTCAAGCACATTCACAACCTGATTGTAACTCGAGAACGATCCTATCTGCGCCAACAGCCGAGACGCCGGCGGCAGAAGCGTCACCGCATCATCTGAACGCGAAGTCGGTGTGCGCAAATCGGCTGTTTTCCTACCCCGCCGGCCAGTCTTTCGCTCACCCGCCATCTACGACACGTCCCCCGGCACCAAAGTCTCTAATAGCGGCAGAAAGCCGAGCTTGACTAGGCAGGAGAATAGTATTTTCCCAAGCCAAAAATGCAAGCACCCGGCGCCCAAGGCAAAGCAACATCAAAACGTCAAATCGAGATTGAGAAAGAAGGCTGGCAGAGAGGAAGGGACCTTCCATGGATTTCCAACAAACCGCTGAAATCTGGGTCTCTTTTGTCTTGTGTCGGGGCCAAGTGTACCAGTGCTGTGTACCAGCTGCCAGACTGATCACGGTCACCGTTGTTCTGTGATTGAGACAGACTAGGCAGTTGAGGATCGCTCGACATTCGCGCCATGTCCTAATACCTATCATCAGTAGTCGTCCGTCCGTTTGCAGAGGAGGATAGGGCGGCCACTGAATGGACAAAACTTGAGATATTGGCGGTCAAAAATCGACCCGACCGGTTCGAACTAGTCTCCGGCTATTTCGAACCGGTCTCTGGTGCAGAATCTCGTCAAAAACGGATATCGCGAAACCAGTTTCAGAGACACTATGCGAGTTCGAATCCTGTCAGCCAGAATTCGTGCAAACAATTAGTCTCTACACTGATTAAATACCTTCAACCCATTGATTTCAATGAATATATTGACTTCGGTACTGTGAGCTGAAGGAGACTGGAAATGCTGGCTGGGGCGGCAGGATTCGAACCTGCGCATGGCGGCATCAAAAGCCGCTGCCTTACCACTTGGCGACGCCCCAGCAGACGCTCCGCTTTGAAGCGCGAATGGGGGAACATAAAGAGCGCTTATGCCCCGTGCAATGCCCATTTGAATGTGATTTTGACAGCCCCTTCTGCGCCAGGCAGCAGACGATGAACATCGTACTTCAGGGGGCCCATATCGGGCTTGCCTGAGGTCGCTCCATGCCGCTATAACGCCGCCTTCGCATGGTCACGGAGTGTGGCGCAGCCCGGTAGCGCACCTCGTTCGGGACGAGGGGGTCGCAAGTTCGAATCTTGCCACTCCGACCAGTGAATCATTGCCCCATATTCAGGATACCGAGCACAGAGGATTGGCTATGCGGCTGAGGTGTCCAGGCGGTCTTCGTGCTCCGAGTGAAGCGGGAAGGCAACGGATACCCGCGTGCCCTCACCGACACTGCTCTCAAGCCTGAACTCACCGGACATTATCTCGGTTAGCGACTTTGCCAGCGGCAGCCCCAGACCGGTGCCGTCCTGCTGACGTGTCATTGCGTTGGCCACCTGACCAAAGGGTGCCAGAACGTTTGGCAGGTCTTCTTCCGGAATACCGATGCCAGTATCGGTCACTGTGATTGACCAACGGTCGGCGTCACGGGCAACACGCACATGAACGTTGCCGCCTGGCTCGGTGAATTTTACGGCGTTTGACATGAGGTTGAGCAGGATTTGCTGAACCGCACGAGGGTCGGCCATGATTGTGGCCTCAGCGGGCACATCAAAAACTCTGAACTCGACCATACGCTGGTCCGCCTGGGGTGCGATCATGGCAACGGTCTCGCCCAATGCCTCATGAAGACGCACAGCCTCGGGGAAAACCTCAAACTTGTTGGCCTCGATCTTGGACAGATCCAGAATGTCGTTCACCAGCTTAAGCAAAAAGCCACCGCTGCTGTGAATATGCTGCGCATACTCAGCATATCTTTTATCTCCCAGGTCACCGAAAATGCGGTGCTCCATCAACTCGGAGAAACCAAGAATCGCGTTCAGGGGCGTGCGGAGCTCGTGGCTCATATTTGCCAGGAACTGGCTCTTGGCCCGATTGGCCCCATCAGCCTGCAAAGCGGCTCTCTCCGCGCGGATACTTGTTGCCTTCAATAACTTCTGCTGACGTTGCAGTCGCTGAATTGCCCTCATCCGCCGCAATTCGTTTGCCGCACGATGACGGATCTGGGTCATGCGAATGGCGAAGGCTAGCGCTGCCAGCAATGCGCTGAAGAAGAAGTGAAAGCTGTAATGGGCAATCAGGTCACTGCCCGTCGTGGGTCCCATCAATGCGTATGAGACGCCGGCCATGCATAGCAGCATGATGCCTATCAATGTCATTGTTGAGTGAACGACAAGACCGGCGGCAATCACCACAAGGGAAAGCGTTGTCGCTATGGCAGCATCAGGGTGCACGACCGCGTGGGCGATGGTCACACCGGCAAGTATCGCCATTGCGATGGCTTCGAAGCTTCGCGTACGTTCCGCAGTGGCCCCAATCCACCCTGAACACATCCGCATACCGAAGAAAGCCCCGGACGCGGTCAACGAGACTGCAAACATGATTGTGTTTGCGGGATGCGGCAGGAAGAACAGATGCATCCACATCATCACGGCATAGAACACGCCCACGCCCGTTGTGAGGTAGCGCAGAGCCTGATGTCCTTGTTCGTGCTTCAGGCGCTCAATGGCCTGTGAAGGCCGACGGCGCAAAAACCGCAACATGGGTGGTCATCCTTGGAATTTCAGAATGCCCAGTGTGCGCGGCTGATGCTTAATATGGAGTAAGGCTGCGGCACCCAAATCGCCTGCAAACCCGCCAAAACACTGGTCCCTAGGCAGAATTCCCGCCCATTTTGCAGGCCACTGCATCGCTTTGACCCAGATCAAGGACAAAAATGACGCCGGCGTCATGATTTGCCCATCACACCAACGGCTGCGTGCCGCGTTTGTGCCGGGAGGATTTCATGGCCGAGACCCAAAAAGACCAGATCACAAAAGACGAAATCTACAACACTGTGGAGCCGGATGACTTTGCAGCGATGATTGAATGCGACCGCTATCTCGAGCGGGCAAGTGCTTTCGACAAGATCATCTCGGCGACGCATGACCATTTCTGGGACCCGATGGACAAACGGTACATCGACTTCTCCGAGCCGTTTGACGTCGAAAACGAATTCATGGTCGATCCTGAAATGACTGTTGGTTATGGGACGGCTGTCTGGGACAAGCTGTCGCCAAAGGATCGTGTGAAGCTGACCAATCTCGACACGCATTGGTCGCTGTCGAACATACTGCATGGTGAGCAAGGTGCCATGGCGCTGTCAGCCTCGCTGTGTCACATCCTGCGGGACCCCGGCGCACAGGAATACGCAGCCAACCAGGCACGCGAAGAAGCACGGCACGTAACGGCTTTCATCGAGATTGTTCGGTCTCGGTTTGGCAAGCCAATGCCAGCTGGCCCTGTGTTGCGCGACACACTGACTGAGCTCGTCAATTCAAAGCTCGCGTGGAAAAAAATCGTCGGCATGCAGCTCCTCATTGAGGGCCTGGCGATGGGTGCCTTTGCGACATTCTACAATCGTGGTCGCGATCCCCTGATCGTGCGGCTTGCACAGCTGGCCATGACCGATGAAGCGTTCCATCACAAGTTCGGCAAGATCTGGGCCGACCGCACCATTCCTCATCTCAATGAGGAAGAGCACAACAAGATCGAAGACTGGGCATGGCAGGTGTTTTCGAACCTGCTCTACAACCTCGCATCGCCTGACCAGAAAAAGCACATCTATGTGCAGGTCGGACTCGACTGGGAGTGGGTTCAAGGCGCCTTCATGGAAGGCATGACGGATGAGAAGGTGCGTGAAAACATGCAGCAATCATCGAACATCTTCCGGGTGCTCGTGAAGACTTTGCTCATGTGCGGGATCATCACCAAGCGGACCGCCGGCAACTATGCAGCTTACATCGATATGAAACAGCTACAGATGGAAGGCGATGAGATGGTTGGCGACTCCATCGCAGCGCACGGCATCGAGCAGCTCAAGAAGATCAACTCGAAGAATGAGGCGCTTCGCGCCCTTGCAGGTCAGGCGGCCGACTAGGTCGCCGACAATCGAGCGGTTTTGCAGGGCCGTGTCTCTCCAAGGGCGGCCCTGCAGATCACGCTATTCCCTCAGCGGTTTTGTCAGGCGATGACCCTAGCCCAGTCTGGCAGTTCTCAAGAGGGGACACGCGGCTCCAGCATCGTTTCGGCGGTGCTGGGGTCGTTGTCGTTTTGAGGGTTGGCAGCAGCAGGTCTATCGCCCCGTGAACCTTGGTGCTCGTTTCTGGACGAAGTGGTCCACGCCTTCCTTGAAGTCGTCCGTCGCAAAACTCTTCTGCATTTCACTGTCACCCGTCGTGATTGCCTCACTTAAGGACTGGAACTTCGCCTTCCACACCTGTGCCTTCATGACCGCCACGGAGCGCGGGCTGACAGTGTCCGCCATTTCCTGAGCGTAGGCCACTGCCTCATTGACGAGTTCCTGGGTCGGGACTGTCTTGTTGAGCAAGCCAATGGTCTTGGCTTCTTGGGCATCCACACGCCGTGCTGAAAACAACAAATCCATGGCGGCCGAATGTCCGGCCAATTCGGGCAAGAGCCATGAAATGCCGTGCTCCGCAATCAAGCCGCGTTTCGCGAATGACGTCGTGTAGAACATGTCTTCCGCGCCGATGCGCATGTCGCACCAAAGGGCAAACACCATTCCAAGTCCGGCGCAGGGTCCGTTTATCGCTGCAATGATCGGCTTGGGTATTTGCGGCATGTAGCCAAAACGACCGCCCATATGTTCAGAGATATCGGGGCCAAGCGACCTGTCCCAATTGTAGGATTCGCCTTCGTTGGCCTGCGCCAGCTCGCGGTTTTCACCTGCATCCGGATCAATGCCCTGCAGGAGGTTCATGTCCGCGCCCGCACAAAACCCCCTGCCTGCGCCGGTCACGACAATGGCCCGCACGCTTTCGTCGTTGGCGCACGCTGCCAGGGCGATCCGTATGGATCGTTGCATGGCCGCTGTCCACGCGTTGAGCTTGTCCGGTCGATTGAGGGTAATCACAGCTACCGCACGGCGCGTTTCAAGACTGATGTCTTCGAGGTCGTCCGGAGACACATCTGCAATCGAATTCATGTTCGTCCTCCCATCGCGGGTTGCCTGTCGGCGCCCACTTTCGTTTATGCTTCGGGGCAATTGCGCCTCACCCAGCACGAGAAGGCAAGCCCATGTCGCAGTATGAAACCATCCTTGCAGAAACACCCCTCGAGAGCGTTCGGCTGGTAAAGCTCAACAGACCAAGACAACTCAATGCCTATTCAACGCGCATGTGTGAGGAACTCTGCACAGAGATCGATGACTATCTGAAAGATGATGCTCTGCGTGTCCTGGTTCTCACCGGAGAGGGCCGCGGGTTCTGTGCGGGCGGAGACGTCTCCAACGCGGATGAAGACCGGCATGATCTGATGAAACAACAGCTGTCCCATGGTCGGGAGATGCGTGACGGGATGCACAGGGTTATTCAGGCATTGCGCCATCTGGACAAACCGGTGATTGCTGCAATCAACGGTCCAGCAGTGGCCGGCGGACTGGCGCTGGCTTTGGCATGTGATTTTCGCATCGCCGACGAGGACGCGAAACTTGGAGACACCTCCGGTCGATTTGCCCTGTTGCCGGATGAGGGGGGCGCATGGCTATTCCCGCGCGCCATGGGTTTGGACCGTGCGTTGAAAATGACAATGCTGGCTGAGACCTACCTCGCCCGCGAAGCTCAAGCACTTGGTCTGGTGACTGAAGTGGTTGCCCGTGGCGAAGCGTTGAACCAGTCACTCGACCTGGCGCAACGCATTGCCGCGCAATCACCACTCGCCGTGAGGCTGGCCAAAGGCATGATGACGGCGTCCATGGACATGACGCTAGAGCAATCGCAGCGTGAAGCAGCTCTTGCTGTGATGGTCGCCAACCCGTCGAAAGATGTCGCAGAAGGTGTCAGGGCGTTTTTCAGGAAGGAAGCGCCCGTTTTCACAGGACACTAGTTCGGCGCTTTTACGCCACTTGAAATAAGACCAACGATTTCATCTGCGAAAGACTGTGTGAGCGGCGCATGAACCGTCAGCAGTCGGAAGAATATCGGCCCATAGATCAGATCCAGAGTTGTCTCAATGGGCAGGTTTGCCCGCACTTCGCCAGATGTTTGTGCACGCGTCAGGATCGCACGCCCCTCTTCACGGCCGGTCATGACCACCTGATTGCGGAAGGCCTTGAACATCTCGCTGTCGCGTTCCGCTGTGGCAAGCATCAGTGCGGTTTGCTTTCCTCGTGTTGTCGAGAATCGAGCGATGAGGCCTCGCACATGGGTACGCAGATCAGCCAATGCTGACTGGCTTTCCTCTACCCCAGGCGCATCCGGCATTCGGGCCATAAGGGCGGCCATGGCCAACTCGCGGGCATTCGCCCAGTACCGGTATATCGTCGGCTTGCCTACCTTTGCTCGAGCGGCAACGGCTTCGATGGTCAGACGCGCCGGACCGGCATCATCCAGCAACTCTCGTGCGGCCTTGAGGATTGCCGCCTCGGCCTGTGCACTTCTTGGTCGCCCTCGCCTTTTTTGCTCAGCCATAATTTTCGTCTTGCTTATTTATGAAACGGTACGTAACGTTTTATAACACTATGGAGGAACCAATGCCAGACACACCCCTGAATTTCGCCCTGTCGCCCTACATATCCGTCAAAGGCGCAAGCGATGCCATCGCCTTTTACACAGCGGCTTTCGGCGCGGAAGAGCAGTTTCGGCTGGAAGACCCTGACGGGGGACGGATTGGCCATTCGGAAATCCGGATTGGTGGAAACACCATCATGATCTCCGACGAATACCCGGATTTTGGCGCCCTTAGCCCGGATTCGCTCGGTGGCTCACCTGTGAAACTGCACCTCTATGTCGAGGATGTGGACAAGGTGTTTGCGACCGCTCTAGAGGCCGGCGCTACCGAGCTACGCCCCTTGAAGGATGAGTTTTACGGCGACAGGACGGGAACAGTCATGGATCCGTTTGGGCACACTTGGATGCTTGCCAGCAAGGGTGAGGAAGTGAGCCCTGAAGAAATGCAGAAACGTTGGCAGCAGATGATGGGCGGCTGAGGTCAAACAGGTTAGGCTTCTGGCGATCACGTACCGCCCAAGAAACCTGCCGGAGAGAAACCCATGCGCGTCGAACTGCCTTCAAATGGAACTGATTGGGACACGCTGTCCGCCCAGATGAACGAGATGGCCACCGGCGACGTGAAGTGGCGTGATGGCAAGACGGCCGTCTATGTCTTCAATGCCGGCGAAGACGTCTCAAAGGTGCAAAAAGAAGCCTATACACGCTTCATGTCCGAGAACGGACTTGGACCGATGGCTTTTCCAAGCCTCAAGCGCATGGAAGAAGAAATCATCCAGATGGGCCTGAGCCTGCTTCAGGCTCCCGAAGATGGCGCAGGGAACGTGACCTCCGGGGGCACTGACTCCATAACCATGGCCATCAAGACTGCACGCGACTATGCGCGTGCGACGGGCCGACTTGCCGCGGGTAATCAACCCAACATCGTGTTGCCCTGGTCCGGCCACCCAGCCTTCGACAAAGCTGCGTTGATGATGGACATCGAGTTGCGTCGTATTCCGGTTACGGATGATTTCCTGGCCGACCCTCAGGCCATGTCAGATGCGGTTGATGCCAACACCATCATGATGGTGGGCTCAGCGCCCTGTTTTCCATATGGACTGATTGATCCGATTGCTGAGCTGGGCGCTGTCGCTGAAGCCCACAATGTCTGGCTCCATGTGGACGCGTGTGTCGGTGGGTTCTTTGCGCCATTTGTCCGCATGAACGGTGCTGACCTTCCTGCCTTCGACTTTGCCGTGCCGCAGGTACATTCCATGTCGGCTGACCTGCACAAATACGGCTACTGCGCAAAAGGTGCATCGACCGTCATGTTCCGGTCAGAGGCACTCAAAGAGCATATGATCTTTGACACCAATGACTGGCCGGGTGGACGCATGATAACTCCGACACTTGCCGGCACGCGGCCAGGTGGTGCGATTGCGGCAGCGTGGGCTGTGATGAATTATCTTGGCGTTGATGGCTACCGCGCCAAACAGGGCCTTGTGGTGGAGACCCGCGAAAAGATCGAGGATGGCGTGCGCGATCTTGGGTTCGACGTCATCGGAAAACCTCAGCTGGGCCTTGTTGGATACACCCACCCGGACCGGGACATGTTCGCTATCTGGGGCAAGCTGTTTGAGCGCGGCTGGTTCACATCCGTCGTGACGAAACCGCGCGGCATCCACCTGATGCTGTCACCTAAACATGCAGAAGTGGCCGATACCTATCTGGCAGACCTTGCTTGGGCGACAGAGCAGGTAAGGGGCGCAAATGAGCCAAAAGCCGAAAAAGAGATCCGCTATAGCGGTTGACTTCTGGTCAGACATGCTGCGACGCACAAATTCCGTTAACTCTGCTATGCGCTGAGGGATGGCAGGTGCCCCTATTTGACAACCGCTCCAACACACCACCTCACAACATACTGTTTTTATTGACATAACGCGCATTGTGAACATTTTTCATATTGTTCACTGTTTCACAAAGTCTTCGCACTTGCGGTATTGCCGTTTGAGATAATTGGGCCCATCTTCCTCTCAGGCAAACAAATGATGCGGCGCACAATGGCTTTGAGCCGGAAGATGCGGATTTGGCGGCCCACATAAAAGAGCTGAACATATCAGCCTAAAATCCGGGCGAACCGGATTGGAAACGTGACCTGAAGGCATTGTAATTGGCTGAGCGTGTATTCCGGAAGGAATAGTCTCATGAGTGCGAATACAAATATGGCCTCCTCTCTCAACGCAGCACCAGTCAGCGCGAACTCCGGGTCGACTCTCGACCGCATGGTTCGGAAGGCCAAGGGCATCAAGGCTGGTGACCTTTTCATCAATGGACTGTGGGTGGCATTTGCCCTCTACGGTCTGGTCGCAACCACCAACGTCTTCCTGACCTATTAGGTCTCCTAACCTATTAGGTCGACCAGCGTGACCAACCACCATCCGGTGGCGAATTGCGTCACCTCAGAAGCACGAACGGCCCGGCACGCCTTATACAGGCGCAACCGGGCCGTTTTCAATTCAGCAATCGTGATCGCTTAACGACTAGGCGTTTGCTGATGGACGTGCGGCAACGCGGTCGTACCATGCTTTGACATTCGGGCAGCTATCGGGAATGGGCTGTCCTACTGACGCGCCGAACTCCAGGAAGGCGTAAAGCAAGCAATCTGCGATCGTGAAGGTATCACCGGTCAACCAGGTCTTGCCGTCGAGTTGGCCGTTGAACCACTCCTGCCCGTTGACCGCCATGGCTTTCAAGCCATCTGCCATTTCCGGGCGGCAGAGAAGCCGTGATTCAAACATCGCCAGTCCTTCTGCAAAACGAAAGCCATTGGCCAAAGGTTCGCAGACATACAAATCGGCACGACGCATCCACATGCGTGTCTCCGCGCGTGCCTGCGGCGTTGTACCAACCAGGTCCGAAGACCCGTTCAAGTCGTCGAGGTACTCACAGATCGCCGTAATTTCAGCGAGATAAGATCCATCATCGAGTTCGAGGCAAGGCAACTGACCACGGGGGTTGCGTGTCGCGTAGTCACCTTGACGGTTCTCACCTGCCACAATGTCTACGTCCTCAAGCGGAATACTGATGCCGCGCTCGGCGATGTACATGCGCACCATTTTTGGGTTTGGGCCGATGGAGTTGTAGAGTTTCATCTGGGCGTTTCCTATGGAATATTCGTGATGATTTTTGTTTTGACGCACGCACCATAGTGTCTCTGACAATATTCATCCACACGGCCACCGGTCACCAATGCAACACTTGCGTTTGATGCACAGGCTTGCCATTTGGGAAGCCTCCACGGTCGTCTGACTGTGGCGATTGACCTTCGGGGGCGACATTGCGTTCTGTCATACGTGCACTCATGATCACGCTTGGATGGCTACTGCTTATTCCGGGCCTGATCTTTGTTGTCCTTCCGCCACCCTTTGCATTTGGCATCTTCATGGTGTTGCCGGGCATCGCCATTCTTGTTGCTTACTCAAAGGGTATGCGCCGACTCATACAGGGCATTCGCGCGCGGTTCCGTGCTGTGGATACCGCGCTGAAAGCCATTGAAACGCGCGTGCCTGACCTTCTTGGCCGCAGTCTAAAGCGCACGAACCCGTCAGCCATTGGACGTGCTTTACGACAGAAACGGCGGCAAAAACGCAGGCACTCTGATAAAGTGACCACAATCTCATCTGAAACGGACACATCTCCGCATGGCTGATCTACCACTCAACAGACAGTTTGATCCTCAGTACGGCAAGATGATCGAGGTAACGCCTCTGGTCCGCCGTGTTGTCGCGCCCAACGAAAGCGCGTTCACCTTCAAAGGCACCGGCACCTATGTGATCGGTCGCGGCAATGTTGCAGTGATTGATCCAGGCCCACTCGACCATGGCCATGTGCAGGCCATTCTGGATGGGCTTGAAGGGGAAACGATTACCCACATTCTCATCACCCACACGCACAACGATCACTCACCGGCGGCAGCACCCCTCAAGGAAAAGACCGGCGCACCCACTTATGGATTTGGCCCCCATGGAATGGGTGCCGGAGCAGGTATCGCTGAGGGCGCACGCATGGATGAAGGTGGGGACATGGCCTTCACACCTGACCATGTCATCAAGGATGGCGACGTGATTAAGGGCGACGGTTGGACCGCTGAGTGCGTGTTCACACCCGGTCATACGTCCAATCACATGTGCTTTGGCCTGCGCGAGGAAAAGGCCCTGTTTACGGGCGACCATGTTATGGGCTGGTCAACGGCGGTGATCGCACCACCCGATGGTGACATGGCGCAGTACATGGCCAGCCTACGCAAACTGCTGGAGCGTGATGACGAGGTCTATTACCCGACGCACGGAGCGCCAGTGACAAAGCCACATTCGCTCGTGCGCGGTTACATTACCCACCGCAAGGCGCGCGAAGCCCAAATTCTCAGTCGGCTTCAGGCTGGTGACCGAACCATCACCGACATGGTGCCGGTGATGTATGCGGAAACCGACAAACGCCTGCACCCTGCAGCTGCACGGTCCGTTTTTGCCCATATGAAGCAGATGGCAGAAGAAGGCCGGGTCCACACAAACGGTGTCCCGGCCATCAACGGTGAATACTGGTTGGACTAGACCTTCTGGTTACGACCCAAGCTTGGCCTGCAATGCCTGCATGTAAGAATCGATGCGGGCCGCATTTTTGCCAAGGTCTGAAATCCCGATGCGGCTGACGGACCGCATATCAACCAGGGTGCGCTCGGGACCATCGTCGGCAATGCGAATGACGATGTCGTCCTGGAAGCCAAACAACAAGGTGGTGTCCGTCGCCTCGATGCGGCCTGGCTCACCGTTTTCCGGCTCGTCAGCATCGGCCACATCCCACCCTTGTGCATTCGCTACATCGAGCGCAGCCGCAAACACCGTCGCAATATCGTCAGCCACTACCAGCGTTTGAAGCTGCGGATAGGCTTCCCGCTGGAGATCAGCAAGATTTGCCGGATTTGCCCGATCCAACGGATTGCTGTCGTCCCCACGCAAAGCCACGGCTGAGACAAACTCAGGCGGGTTTTCCAGGTCTGTCGTGATGTCGTGTATCTGTGGCGCCGAGCCATTGGTCAGTGCATTGCTTATGGGAAAAGCGAGAATAGCAACGCCAAGAATGGCAGCCAGTGCCGCCTGGCCCGTGCCTGGCTTGCCCATCAGGCCGCGGATAACGCCGATCAGGCCAAGGACCACGCCAACAGCCACAATCAGGAGTCCGCCAGCGGCCCCAAAGAAACCAAGACGTCCATCCACGATCCCCATGCGACCGATCAGCATGGCGAGCACTGAAACCACGACACCGGCAATGACCAGTCGAACCGCAAGGCTCGCGAGCCGCGAACGTGTGTTGTCACTCATATCTACGTATCAGGACCTAACGTCCTGCCCCCTTTGCGCTACCCCGGCGCTTGTTGTCGGCATGTTCCGGCCCAGCCAAATGCTGAGCCGGCGAGAAACGCGGCTACTCAGCTGCGCCCTTCTTGAGATCGGATGTTGGTAGCACGTAGTCCTTGAAGGTCTGGCGCAATGCCAGCTTCTGGATTTTGCCGGTTGCCGTGTGCGGGATTTCATCCACGAAGGTTACGTCGTCCGGCATCCACCACTTGGCAATCTTGCCTTCCATGTAGCCAAGAATGTCTTCCTTGGTCGGCGATTTGCCTTCAGCAGGAATGATGATCAGCAACGGACGTTCGTCCCACTTGGGATGCGCCACGCCAATCACAGCAGCTTCCTGCACATCGGGGTAGCCTACGGCAACATTTTCAAGCTCGATGGATGAAATCCATTCGCCGCCGGACTTGATGACGTCCTTGGCGCGGTCAGTGATGTTCATGAAGCCTTCGGCATCGATGGTTGCCACGTCGCCGGTGTCAAACCAGCCGTCTTTATCCAGAATGTTGCCACCCTCACCCTTGAGGTAAGAACCAGAGATAGCAGGACCACGCACCATCAGGTGGCCAAACGCCACGCCATCGCGGGGTAGCTCCTTGCCGTCGTCGTCGGTGATCTTCATTTCCACCGAATAAATCGGACGTCCCTGCTTCACCTTGATGTCGATCTGCTTATCAAGCGGCAGATCTTCCATGCCAGCTTTCAGTGACCCAAGTGTGCCCATGGGCGACAGCTCGGTCATGCCCCAGGCATGGAACACCTGCACATCGAACTCTTTTTCAAACGCTTCAATCATGAAGCGCGGCGCAGCCGACCCGCCAATGACAACACGATTCAGCGCAGGCAATTTCTTGCCTTCCGCCTGCAGATACTGAAGAAGCATCAGCCAGACGGTTGGCACCGCGGCGGTGATGCTGACTTTTTCGCTATCCAGCAATTCGAAAACGCTCTCGCCATCCATGTTGGCACCCGGCATGACCAGCTTGGCACCGGAGGCTGGTGCCGCGAATGCAATACCCCAGGCATTGGCGTGGAACATGGGGACCACTGGCAGCACGTTGTCGACTGAACGCATGCCGATAGCATCGGGATTGTTCACAGCCATGGAGTGCAACACATTCGAGCGATGTGAATAAAGAACACCCTTCGGGTTTCCCGTTGTGCCGGACGTGTAGCAAAGTCCGCACGCGTCGTTTTCATCGACCTGCGCCCATGTGAAGTCGTCAGAGTTGGCGTTGATCAAGGCCTCATAGCAATGCGCGTTCTTGAGCTTCGTCTCCGGCATCTTGTCCTCGTCGCACATGATGATGACGTGCTCGAGTTTCGGTAGTTGATCTTCGATGCCTTCGATGATCGGCACGAAAGTCAGATCAACGAAAATAATGCGGTCCTCGGCATGGTTGGCGATGTAGACCAACTGCTCGGGGAACAGACGCGGATTGAGTGTGTGGCAAACGGCACCCATGCCCATGATGCCGTACCAGGCTTCAAGGTGGCGGTCCGTGTTCCATGCCATGGTGGCAATCACGTCGCCCTGCTTCATGCCAAGGCCGGTCAGCGCATTTGCAATCTTCTTGGACCGCGAATGGACCTGCTTGTAGGTCGAACGACGGATCGGACCTTCAACGGACCGCGTCACAATTTCCCGGTCGCCATGATACAGCGCTGCGTGATCAATGATTGAGTGGACCAGAAGCGGCCAATCCTGCATCAAACCCTTCATGGGGTAGTCTCCCTGTTTTCCAGCCTCGCGTGGCTATGCCCGCGCGCCTAAATGATTGCATGGTCTTTTTGAGTGCCGCATGGTGGCAGCCCGACATTTGGCCGTACTTTAGGCGAGGCAGGCCTGAGGCTCAACGCGGCAATCACTTTGGTTTGCACAAAATGGCTAAGGGCTTTGCACAAAGTTCAGCGGCAAAAACACATAAGATTCAAGAGGAAGACCGCTGATGAGCGATATTACCTTCGCGCCGGCCCATGTTCTGGCCGCCATGATCAGACGACGCGAGATTTCATCGGTTGAGCTGCTTGATCATCTCATCAGCCGCTACAACACGCACAACCCTGCTCTCAACGCCATAGTTGCCACGGATTTCGAGCGGGCACTTGCTCAGGCTGAAGAGGCCGATCATGCCGTCTCACGCGGTGATTTCTGGGGCCCCTATCATGGGGTGCCCATGACCATCAAAGATGCTCTGGAAACAGAGGGTCTGGTTACCACCGGGGGTGCCACCGATTTTGCCTCTCATATCCCGGATCGAGATGCTGACGCTGTTGCTCGCATTAAGGCCGCGGGCGCTATTGTCTTTGCCAAAACCAACGTGCCGTTCTTCTCTGGTGATCTGCAGAGCTACAACGACGTGTACGGTACAACCAACAACCCATGGGATGTGACGCGCGGTCCAGGCGGGTCATCCGGCGGCGCGGCGGCGGCGCTGGCTGCCGGCCTGACGCCCCTTGAAATCGGCTCAGATATCGGTGGCTCAATCCGCACACCATCGCATCTGTGCGGCGTCTTTGGTCACAAGCCAAGTTTCAATCTCGTGTCCAAACGTGGCCATGTGCCAGGCGTGCCTGGTGCGCTTTTCACCGGTGACCTATCTGTTGTCGGACCAATGGGACGCTCGGCCCGCGATCTTGAGATTGCTCTGTCGATGATCATGGGGCCGGATGATTTTGACAGCGTTGGCATGACACCTGCTCTGCCTGAACCTCGCGCGCGAGATCCACGCGAGCTGACCATCGCCACATGGTTTGATGATCCCTACTGCCCGGTTGAAGCCGAGAACGTTAAAATCATGGAGCGCGCGGCAGACGCTCTTGAGCAAGCTGGTGCGACAATCCATCGAGACGCCCGCCCGGATGTCTCCTTTGGCGAAGCCTTTGAAGTCTATGCAACGCTGCTGAACGGAGGAACCACCCGGGGATTCCCGCCGCATGTCCTTGAGCGCCTGCGCGAAACCGCGAGGACGCTGGACCCTGAAGACAAATCCCATCAGGCCATGCAGGCGCGTGGAGCGACGCTCAGCTATCATGAATGGCTCGTCTGGAAAGAAGTTCAGGCGCAGATGCGTGCCAAATGGGCCCGCTTCTTTGAGACCTATGACGCAGTACTCATGGCAGTGGCACCGGTTTCAGCTTTTCCACATGATCAACAATCCAATTTTCACCACCGCACACTTTCAGTGAATGGGGAGGAGCGTCCCTATCTTGATCTTGTGAGTTGGTCAGGGTTGCCGCTTGTTTCTTACCTTCCAGGAACGGCTGTGCCGGTTGGTCGGACAGATGCTGGGTTGCCCGTTGGCATTCAGGTGGTTGGACCCTATCTGGAAGACTTCACTACGATTGCCATCGGCAGCATGCTTGAGCGAGAGCTCGGCGGGTTTGTGGCACCACCCAACTTTACCTGATAGTGAGCATTGTGGCCGGGACGTTTTGGAGAGCATGAGACGTGGACATCTATCACGGGTTTTTTGATCTCACCGACGGTCAGTCCGATACTGAATTTGCAGACGACCTTGCCGGCTTCATGTCTTTTCTCAAGTCGGAAGGCAGGATTGAAGGCTGGCGGCTGATGCGTCGCAAACTTGGCCTAGGGCCCAAAGAGATGGGAGAGTTCCATTTGATGATTGAAGTCACTGGCCTTGCGCAACTGGATGATGCCTTTGCCCATGTCTCAGGGCGCGCCGGTGACGTTGAAGCAAAGCATGCGGCAGTCAATCAAAAGATCGCTGGCATTACCTTTGCGCTCTATCGCGATTTTCCTGACCCACACCGCACGCGCGGCGAAGAAAAGTTCTAGAGACTACGCATCGGCGGGAAAGCCCGCCTGCAGTGCGGCCATCGTTTCATCGAACTTGCTGCGGGTACTGGCGTCCGGGACGACGCAATGCGGCTCGTTTGCCTCGATAGATGCTATCGCCCGCGCGGCCACATGCTCCACTGTCATGCCTTCATCCCGCCAGTAGGCACCAGCTTCTTCGGGCTGGTGACGGGCACCACCGAAGCGCTCTGGTCGCGACCGCGCAGCGTCCCAAATGCGGGTGTTGACGAGGCCCGGGTAGATTGTTGTGACGCCGATACCCTTTGGGGTGAGTTCGGCACGCACACCTTCGGCAAGTCCGGCCATGGCCTTCTTGCTGGCGCCATAGGCAGCAAGGCCTTCATCGAGCGGAGCGAGGCATGCAGACGATGCCGTAAAGGCCACGTGGCGCGGACCGTCGGCTTCCATCATCGCAGGAGCGAAAGCGCGGGTGGTGTTGATTGGCCCGAGCACATTGACATTGAGCAGCCAGTCAACCGCACGCTCGGATGCCCCCACATAGCCACCGCCGATACCCACGCCGGCATTGATGATAAGCAGCGCAACGGCGCCCAGGTCAGCAGCCACCGTGTCAGCTGCCGCGGACAGGCTTTGGCGGTCAGTTACGTCCGCAGCCACTGCAATTGACTTGACGCCCTGCGCTTGCACCGCATCAGCCGTCGCCTGGGCCTTGTCCTCCAGAACATCAAGCACGGCAACATTGACGCCTGCCCAGGCAAGCTCCAGCGCGTAGGCTGCACCGATACCGTCTGCGCCCCCGGTGATGACGGCGTTTAGTCCCTTGAAACGCGACATGAATAGTTCCCCTGCTTGCATGACCTTTGGTCATATATGGGATCGACGCTACTACAGACAAGCTTTTGACTTGTCGCGGTGCACCGTTGCTAACTATGTCCACCTCTCACACATGAGATGAGGAACAGGACATGGACCTTACCAACGCGCAGATGCGCGATATTGAAACGCTTATCCACCCCTACACCAACCTGGATGCCTTTCGGCAGACGGGACCAGTCGTCATGGAGCGCGGTGAGGGCATCCATGTGTGGGATACCAACGGCAAGCAGTATATTGAGGGCTTGTCCGGCCTGTGGTGCACGTCCCTTGGGTACAACGAACAAGAGTTGGTTGATGCTGCCATGGAGCAGTTCAGCACCCTACCCTTCACACATACATTTGCCGGCAAGAGCCATGAGCGCGCGATCGAGCTTGCCGAGATGCTCAAGGAAATAGCCCCGCATGATGCGTCGAAAGTGCTGTTCTGCGGGTCCGGCTCGGAAGCCAATGATCAACAGATCAAGCTGGTCTGGTATTACAACAATGCGCTTGGACGCACGGCCAAGAAGAAGATCATCTCGCGCAAACGGGCCTATCACGGGGTAACTGTCGCAACCGCCAGCCTTACGGGCCTGCCCGCGAACCAGATGGATTTTGATCTGCCCATTGACCGCATCCATCACGTCAACTGCCCATTTGCGTACCGGGAGGCGGCGCCTGGCGAAACTGACGATCAATTTACGGATCGGCTGGCCGTTGAGCTGGATGAGTATATTCAGCGTGAAGGTCCCGACACTGTTGCCGCCTTCATTGCGGAACCGGTTCAGGGCGCAGGTGGCGTGCTCCTTCCGGCTGAAGGCTACTTCCCCAAAATTCAAAAAGTGCTCGACAAGTACGATGTGTATTTCATCGCAGACGAAGTCATCTGCGGGTTTGGGCGCACCGGTGAAATGTTCGGATCGCAGACCTTCGGCATGAAGCCCGACACCATCTCCGTCGCGAAGGCTCTTTCATCTGCGTATCTGCCAATTGGCGCGATTACAGTTGGCGAGGACATGTATCAGGCGATGCTGGATGAGAGCCGGAAGATCGGCGTGTTCGGCCATGGCTTTACCTACACAGCTCATCCCGTATGCGCGGCGGTCGCCATCAAAACGCTGGAGATCTACAAGAAACGCAACATTGTCGGCCATGTGCAAAGCGTCGCTCCTGTCTTTGAAGGGCGTTTTGCAAAGCTGGCAGACCATCCCCTTGTTGGTGATGCGCGTGCGAAAGGTCTGATTGGTGCGGTTGAAATCGTGGCCGACAAGAGCACAAAGCGTGCATTTGATGCCTCATTGAAGGTCGGTGCTGCATGTCAGGCATTTGCTGAAGCAGAAGGCCTCATCACCCGCGCCCTTGGTGGTGACATCGTGGCACTGTGCCCACCGCTCATTATCAAGGAAGACGAGATCAATGAAGTTTTTGACCGGCTTGAGCGTGCGCTTGATGCCACAGAGCACTGGGTGACCAAGAAAGGTCTGCGATCCGCATGATGGTCAGACGTGTTGCCCGCCATTGATGTGGATTTCCGCACCGGTCACGTAGCTGGATTGCTCCGAGCACAGATAAAAAATCGTCTCGGCTACTTCGGACGGTTGACCCAAACGGCGCATGGGGAGTTCTTCGACCAATTTGTCGGTCCCCGGTGACAAGATTGACGTATCAATCTCGCCCGGCGCGATGGCATTGACCCGCACACCAAGTGGCCCGAAGTCAGACGCCATTTCCCGTGTCAGCGAGGCCAGCGCTGCTTTGGACGTGGCATAGGCCGACCCGGCAAACGGATGGACGCGGCTGCCTGCAATCGATGTAACATTTACAACCGCCCCGGACGCGGCCTTGAGTTCCTCAACGAGTCCGCGCGCCAGGCTGACGGGCGCGAAGAGATTGACATGGAACACATGCAACCAGTCGGACAGGTCTGTGTTCATCGTACCCAACCGACCACCATCGGGGCCTTTGGGACTGATGCCAGCATTGTTCACGAGTGCATCAAGCCGGCTGCCCTGATCTTCGAGGCGGGTGCGCATCTCGGCAACAGCGCGCTGGGTATCGGCAGGGTCGGACAGGTCAACCTGAATATGATCTTCGGGACCAGCCTCCCATGGGCAATTCTCAGGGAACGCATGACGCGAGCATGTAATCACGCGCCAGCCAGCCTGCGAAAACCGCATAACCGTCGCGTGACCGATGCCACGGCTGGCGCCTGTGAGAATGAGCGTGCGTTTACGGGTGTCCGGTTCCATGGCGGCAGCCTAGGCGTTTGCGGGCGTCGGCGCCATGGGACTCTCTGGCTGCATCTCTTCAGGCACATCTTCATGTCCGGCAGGATCCTGGTGGATCAGGATTTCAGCATCGGGGAACTCCGTCGCAATGGCGAGCTCGACCGTGTCTGCAATGTCATGGGCCTGCCGCAAAGGCATGTCGCCGGGAATTTCCAGATGAAACTGGATGAAAACCTTGCGTCCGGCTGTTCTGGTGCGCAAATCATGGATGGTGTGCACCTGAGGATGGGACAGCGCGATTTCTTCAATGCGCAGCCGGTCTTCGTGAGGCAATTCCTTGTCCATTAACTCGCTTGTGGACCGGGAGACAATTTCCCAGGCGGCGCGGCCAATCCAGACGGCAAGCGCCAACGCAATGACCGGATCCGCCCAAGGCACGTTGAACAAACCTGCGATGATCAAGGCGGCGATGACGCCCAGGTTCAACACGACGTCGCTGGCGTAATGCAAACTGTCCGCGGCAATAGCAAGTGAGCCTGTAAGCCGCTGGACGTACCTTTGATAAGTCACAAGCGCCAACGTGAAGCCCAGTGAAACGACAATGATGGCTATCCCCAATGCCGATTCAGTGACCGGTGCCGGGTCAAGCAGACGGCCAATGCTCTCCACCGCCAGGAACAGAGCGGACGCGCCAATAAGCGCTGCCTGTCCAAGCCCTGCCAACGCCTCTGCTTTGCCGTGGCCAAATCGGTGCTGACGGTCAGCAGGTGTCAGGGCCACGCGCACCGCAATGAGGTTCACGAGGGAGGCAGCGCCATCCAGCAGTGAATCAAGGAAGGTCGCGAGCAGGGCCATGGAGCCTGTTGCCCAAACCGCCCACGCCTTCATGGAGATCAATACCAGCGCTACAGCGACAGAGGCGTAGGTTGCGCGCTTCATGAGCGTGGCAGCCCGCTCCGGGGTTACATGGCGGCGATAGGATGCTGGTGCGTCAGTTGATTTCATGGGCGGGTTCTATCACAGGCAGCTGTGCGGCTTAAGCCTTTGATTTCAAATCATTTTTTTGAGATGCATTTGCATCTGGAGAGATGGTCCGTGGCGATCTAGGGATACAGACGCTCGGTCGTCCAATCCCAGCCATTGCCTGTTACATCTCCCTGACGGTGAAACACCAATCGGTCATGCAGGCGAAACGGCCGATCACGCCAGAACTCGATCTGTTGCGGCATGATGCGGAAGCCAGACCAGTGCGGTGGACGAGGCACTTCGCCTATGGCGTACTTGGCTGCGTAGCGAGCAACTTCTTTTTCCAGTTCGAAGCGGCCTTCAAGCGGACGGGACTGCTGAGACGCCCAGGCCCCTATGCGGCTATCGCGTGCACGGGACTGAAAATAAGCATCCGCCTCCTGATCGCTGACCTGAGCGATGGGGCCGCGCACCCGGATTTGTCGACGCATGCTTTTCCAGTGGAAACACGCCGCTGCCTTGCTACTGGTCAACAGTTCACGACCTTTTGCGCTTTCAAGGTTGGTGTAGAAAACGAAGCCGCCACGGTCTGCACCCTTCAGCAGCACCATTCTGACGTCAGGCAACCCCTCTTCGTCCACGGTTGCCAGGGCCATGGCATTGGGATCATTTGGCTCACTCTTTCCGGCAGCCTCCAACCATTCCTCGAAAAGAACCAAGGGGTCCTGCGACGTGAAAACGTCGGGCGTGTCGTCGAGTGTTGCGTCCGTCATGTGATCGACCCAGAATTATTTGGCTGGTACATCAATGTCCTAATTTGGACAGAGTGTATTCTATCATCGCACATAGGCCGTGGCCTTCATCAAGTCCTGCATGGCAGCTACGCATTCGGTGGTCTTTGTCCGCTGGCAATACGAGGAATCAAACTCCAGTGCATATATCTCGCCCTCACTCCTTTCTGCTTGTTTTTGCAATGGTTTTCTCGACATTTGCAGCCCCTGCCGGGAGTTTCGCGCAGAGCACTGATGGCGCCGTTGAAACTCCGGGGGCACCGCCCACCGAGGCCACCATTGCAGACACTTCGCCTGCTGCGAGCAATGACAATTCCACCGCAGCCAATGAGGTTCTTGCCAGGCAGTTTCGTCAGGGTGTCAGCGCTTACGACTCCAAGAAATATGGGCGCGCCTTTGAACTCTGGCTTCCTCTCGCTCAGAACGGTGACCTGGCCGCTCAGCGCAATGTCGCCCACCTGCTGCGGCGTGGGCTTGGCGTAGAACAGGACCTGCCGCGTGCCCGAAAATTCTACGAGCAATCAGCAGAGTTCGGGTTCGTAACCGCGCAAACCAACCTTGCCGTCATGCTGTTGGAGGGTGAAGGCGGCGAACCTGAGCCAGAAGAGGCTGCTTACTGGCTGGATCGGGCAGCGCGCGGCGGGCACCCCATTGCCCAGTTCCATTTGGCAAGGCTTTATGAAACCGGTACCGGCGTAGAGCCGAATCCAGGCCGGGCGCTGGGATGGTACGCACTGGCTTCAAGGTCAGGCCACCAACCGTCATTGGACCGCCTTGCTGAGCTGGTCATGATTCTGCCCGGTCCCAGCAGTAACGCGGAAAAGCCCCGCGACATCGCTGATGCGCCCTCTTCCGACCTCGATGAGACCGCAGCAGAAGACGTGCGTGATGAGCCAGATCCGGTCGAGGCAACAGCGTTAGACCCAGACGTAAGTGCTGCTGAACCGCCTGTCGAAGCACCCACCATTCCTGAAACGTCACCGGCACCTGAAGCTTCATTGGAAACGGCAGACCCAGAGGTCTCGACGCAAACCGCGGAAGATGTGGTGCCATCTGAACTGGATGAAGCCCTATCGGCTTACTCGTCACGCAGCTACCGGGACGCGCAATTGCAGTTTGAAGCTTTGGCTTACAGGGGAAACAGCGAAGCTCAATATCGGCTTGGACGTATGCGCAACCGTGGCGAGGGCGAGCCCCGAGACCCCGTGGCCGCGCTGGCATGGTGGACAGTTGCGGCTGAAGCCGGTCACGCCAAGTCAGAAAAGGCCGCCGGCGACCTGCACCGGGAACTGGGACCACGTCAACGCGGAGAGGCTGAACGGGAAGCCGCTCAGTTCAAGGCACTTATCTCTCAATTGACCGCGAGAAATTAGCCGGATTTCCGCGCATTAACCCTATGGTATGGCCCGCTGCGGCAAACTGATCGTCGAATTTTCGATCATTTCCGGGCGAACAAATCATATGCGCGACCCGCATCAGGTTCTAGGCGTTGCCAAAGGCGCTGACGCAGACACCGTCAAACGTGCCTACCGACGGCTGGCGAAGCAGTATCACCCAGATACGGCTGGCAACGACACGCGCACCCATTCCCGCTTTCAGGAAGTTTCCGACGCTTACCGCGCCATAAGAGCCCTTGAGGCAAGTGAGGAGCGGATCGTTGCGAGTGCAGCGGAAGCCACACGTGCCTATGAGCAGCCACGCCCGGAACCGGAGTCTGGCGAAGCTGAAGCTGGCACATCCCAGTCCAAATCTGACGCCTCCTCTCGCTCACATCAGCAAGCTTCTGGTCAGCAAGAGGCAGATGAACAACAACCTGGCGATGACAAAAAAACGCCAGGCCGGGCTGCGGAGTTTTTCGAAAATCTGCGGCAAGCAGGCATCAAACCCTTCAAGCGACGCGGCGATGATCTGGCATGCTCGCTACATCTGCCATTCCTGGATGCTGCCACGGGGGGAAACCACCGGGTGACCCTGCCGAATGACCGTACGGTGGACGTATCCCTGCCTCCGGGCATTGAAGACGGCAAACAGGTCCGGCTTCGCGGCCTTGGCATGGAAGGATCGGCGGGCGGCAGTGCTGGCGACGCACTGATAACCGTTGATATTGAGCCGCATCCTTATTTCAGCCGCGAGGGCTACGATATCCGCCTGGCTCTGCCGATTTCCATCGCAGAGGCTGTGGATGGGGCGAAAGTGCAGGTTCCTACGGTCTCAGGCCGTGTCTGGGTAACCATTCCCGCTGGGTCAAATTCAGGGACGGTTCTGCGTTTGGCCGGCAAAGGCCTGGCGAATCCTGATGGCGTGCATGGACACCAGCTGATTGAGCTAATCGTCATGCTTCCAGACACGCCGGACGCAGATCTGGCTGACTTTGTGCGGCGGTGGCCGGGGGCGAAATCCCACGATCCACGGGCTGCTTTTGGCCTGAACTAGGTCCCAAAGCCGCTCCCGACCCGAGCCTCGCCATATTTGCTTACATTCCGTGATTTGCTTGTGCTGGTCAGCCCTTGCCGGATCGGCTATGGCATTGGTTCAATTTATACAAATGGCGCGTTTCCGCGATTTTGCGGGATTGCCCACAAGAGCAAAAAAGACGAGGTCTAGATGAGCGGGACGGGGCTGATGGCGGGAAAACGCGGCCTGATTATGGGGGTCGCCAATGATCGCTCCATCGCATGGGGCATCGCCAAGGCTGCAGCAGATGCAGGCGCCGAGCTGGCTTTCACCTATCAGGGTGATGCCCTGAAAAAGCGGGTGGCCCCGCTGGCAGAAGGTGTTGGTGCAAATCTTGTTCTGCCCTGCGATGTGACCGATGCAGCATCCATGGACTCTGTCTTTGAGACCATCGAGAAAGAATGGGGCAAACTGGACTTCCTAGTTCACGCCATTGCCTTTGCTGACAAGGAAGAGCTCAAGGGCCGGTATGTCGATACCAGCCTCGACAACTTCCTGATGAGCATGAACATCTCCTGCTACTCCTTCACGGCCATTGCGCAACGTGCGGAGAAGCTGATGACCGACGGTGGCTCCATGGTGACTCTCACCTATTACGGCGCTGAAAAAGTCATGCCACATTACAATGTGATGGGTGTTGCCAAGGCCGCGCTTGAGGCAAGTGTTCGCTATATGGCCGAAGATCTCGGCAAGAAGGCCATTCGGGTCAACGCGCTTTCCGCTGGACCGATCAAGACCCTGGCTGCGAGCGGCATTGGCGACTTCCGCTATATTCTCAAGTGGAACGAATACAACGCACCGTTGCGCCGGACTGTGACGATTGATGAAGTTGGTCAGTCAGCTCTGTATCTTCTGTCGGACATGGGCCGCGCTGTAACAGGCGAAGTGCATCATGTGGATGGCGGCTACCATGTCGTCGGGATGAAGGCAGAGGACGCCCCGGACATCGACGTAACCTGACGCGCAAGCGCAGGCTGCCTGTTCAGACGAAATACCCATGAGCCACAACACATTTGGACATCTGTTTCGCGTAACGACCTGGGGCGAGTCCCATGGGCCGGCGCTTGGTTGTGTTGTTGATGGCTGCCCGTCCGGCATTCCGCTTACGGAAGAAGACATCCAGGTATGGATGGAAAAGCGCAAGCCGGGGCAAAACAAATACACCACCCAAAGGCGCGAACCTGATCAGGTCCGCATTCTCTCAGGTGTTTTCCCAAATGCTGAAGGCGTGCAGGTCACGACAGGCACGCCAATCAGCTTGATGATTGAGAACGTCGACCAGCGCTCCAAAGACTATGGAGACATCAAGAACAAGTTTCGACCTGGTCATGCCGATTACGCCTATTATGCCAAATATGGCATTCGCGATTATCGCGGTGGCGGGCGGCAGTCCGCGCGGGAAACAGCTGCCCGTGTTGCGGCCGGTGCGATTGCTCGCAAGGTACTTGAGAGCGTTCTTGGCGAGGTCACCATTCGTGGTGCCCTTGTCCAGATGGGACCCCACAAGGTGCCCAAGTCCCGCACCAAGTGGGACTGGGGTGTCATCAATGACAACCCATTCTGGTGCCCCCATGCTGAAACAGCGGACAAGTGGGCCGACTATCTCGATGGCATTCGCAAGGCGGGGTCATCATGCGGTGCGGTGATCGAGGTTCAGGCGTCGGGCATTCCGGCCGGCCTGGGCGCGCCAATCTATGGCAAAGTCGATGCTGAACTTGCCGGTGCCCTGATGAGCATCAACGCGGTGAAGGGCGTTGAGATTGGCGACGGTATGGAAGCCGCCAAGCTGACCGGCGAAAAGAATGCGGACCAGATGCGTATGAAGAATGGCGAACCCATCTTCAAGTCCAATCATGCCGGTGGGGTGCAAGGCGGCATCTCCACAGGTCAGGACATTGTTGCGCGATTTGCCGTGAAGCCCACATCCTCCATTCTCACGCCGCGCGATACCGTTGACCTGTCAGGCGATGAAACTGATATCGTGACCAAAGGACGGCATGATCCATGTGTTGGCATTCGTGCGGTACCAGTAGGTGAAGCCATGATGGCTTGCGTGCTCGCGGATCAGTTACTTCGGCATCGCGCGCAGACCGGACGACACGACGGTTTGCCGCTTGGCGACTGAGATACGTCCTATCCATAACCCAAGGATGCACGGCCATGAGCGGATCTGACCCCTTCGAGGACAACGCCCCAAAGGCGGCGGCTCTCGCCACGACCTACCAACGCCAGGCCGGTGAGATGATGGTTTATGGCGGCACGTTTTTCGGGCTGTTTTTTCTGCTTGGCGGCGTGATGTCCGGCACGCTGGCTTTGTTTGCTCTGGCCGCAGCCATGCTCGGGGCGGCCTTTTACTTCTATCCGATGATCCGCACCGAAAAGGCGCAGCTGCGCATCGAGGCCAAGGGATTTTTTCTCGATGGCCTGGGCTGGTTGCCATGGACAGGGATTCGGGACGTACGGATGTATGACCGGTCAGTCCGCACCATCCGCAATGCGCATCTGGAACTGGCGCTTGCGGCGCCCGCAGAAGAAATTCTGCTGTCAGACGACAAGCCGGACTCCATGCGCGTGCTGATGGCGAAGACATGGACGCTCAAGCGCGGCAAAGACGGCTCCGCTAATTCAACGATCGTGATCCGCCTTGAACCTCTACGGGCCACACCGGAAGAGATTCTGGCAGCCATGCGGCGCTACCTTCCGGGCGCCTAGTGCGCGCTAGCGTTTTTCAAACACCATCACCTTGGACAGGAAAGCCGGCGTTTCGCTGAGCTGGCCAAGCCCAGTCTCGTCAAACAGGCCGGTAAAGTCCTCTTTGGTGTAAGACGCGAAATATGGCTCATGGAATGCCCAGGGAAAGAAATCCAGAAGCATGTCCAGCGAGGCCTTGTCGCCTTTCTGCAGGGCGTCTGTGAAAATCAACCGCCCTCCCGGCTTCAGCACACGGGCAATTTCTGATGCCACCACCCGCCTGATTTTCGGCGGCAGCTCATGAAACAGGTAGATGCACGTCACCACGTCCTGGCTCGCATCAGCAACAGGCAGTTTTTCCGCGTTTGCATTGAGGTAGGACACGTTGCGCCACTTGCTCAGTGTGCGGCGCGCCTTTGCCAGATAGTTGGGTGACAGATCAACGGCTGTAAGGTTCAAACGGGGATAGTTGTCACACACGAATGTGAGAAACCGCCCGGTTCCGCAGGCGACGTCGAGAACACTTACCTCGCGCTGGTCGCGTCCCTGCAGTGCCTGCGCCAGCGGTACCAAGGCCTGACGCCGCATGGCATCCGCCGTGCCGGTAAACAGGACTTCGACCTGAGTGTCGTAGATGTCAGCTGACGCGTCATCGAGCCAGCCACCTGTCTGGTAGTGGAAGTTTTGAAGGTAATAGCGCGGGAAGCGGCTGCGTCGCTCCTCATTCAGGACTTCTGAATGCGCCTTGGCCCGGCGACGACCATCAACTTTCGGTACATCTGCCAGATAGGCCTTTGCCTTGCTGATGCCTTTCAGCAACCGAAGCGCCATATCGTGAGGGGCTGCGTAAATGCCGCGTTCCACATTTCGCCAATCGGCTGCGAACAGGTCTGCAACAGCTTTCAAGAGCTGCCTGCGGTCAGGCGCTTTGGATGACGATCGTCGGGGCCTGCTGGACTCATCACTCAGCGGACCGACCATGCGGCGCGTGACAACTGATTGCCCCAGATACCAAGCAACACGGACGCCCTGGCTCAAGCCATAGGCAAGCCGCAAAGCTGGTTTGGCATTTGGTCGGGAGTGCGTTTCGCTCATGCAGATAAATCTAGGCCCGTTCGAAGAGTGCGACCACCTCTATGTGAGCGGACCACCTGAATTGATCAACCGGGGTCACAGCCCCGATCATGTAGCCCCCGTCAATCAGGATACGCGCATCGCGCGCGAAGGTTGCGGGATTGCAGGAAACCGATACCACGGCAGGTACTATGGACTTTGCCAATTGCTCTGCCTGCGCCTGACCGCCGGCTCGCGGGGGATCCAGAACAGCCAGATCATAGTTTTTCAGATCCAAAGCAAAAACCGGGCGGCGAAAAAGGTCGCGGCGTTCTGCAACCAGGGGTTTCAGGCCCTGGAGGTTTCTGGTTGCCTGGTCCAGAGCGGCAATTGCTGCGGGGTCGCTGTCAAAAGCATCGACTTTGGCAAGCCGCGCCAGTGGCAGCGAAAACGCACCACACCCTGAGAACAGATCAACCACGCGCTTGAGGCGTTTTCGACCTTTCGCAGCCTCAATGATGTGTTGGCGCAGTGTGTCTTCTGCGTGCTCCACGGCCTGCAGGAATCCACCAGCAGGGGGCACGCACTCCAACCCGTCGAACGAAATGACCGGGGATCGCCATTCTGCTACCTGCTCATTGTTCCACGTCAGGCGGGCAAGACCAGCAGCCTGCCCAGCAGTGGATAGTTTTGACAGGAGTTGGCCCGTCAGCGCCTTGCCCGGCATATCCACGGCAACGTCCAGGCCATTTTGTGTCGTCGTCACGGCAACCTTGGCTTCACCACGGCGTGTCAGCCCATCTTCCAACATTGCCGCAATGCCCGGCAGCGCCTTGGTGAGGGCGGGATCTGCGATTTCGCATTCGGATACATCAACGATGTGTTGCGATGCCTTTTCGTGAAACCCAATCACCACCCCTGCGCCACCGCGCCGGGCGGCAAAGGTTACGCGCCGCCGTGAGCGGGCCGGTGATGTGATGGTGGGCTTCACTTCTGTCTCGATACCGCGATGGGCCAGCGCGGCGATGACCTGGCCGCGTTTCCAGTCAGCCACATAGGTGTCATCGATGTGTTGAAGGGAGCACCCCCCGCATTGACCAGCCTTGGGGCATGGGGGTGTGACGCGATGGGTAGATGGTTCATGCACAGCAACGATGCGGCCGCGTGAGCCCGAGATGTCAAGGCTTACGACGTCACCCGGCACACCGCCTTCGACGTAAACCTGGTCGCCATCAATGTCCGCGACTGCGTCGCCCTTGTGTGCGAGATCAGCAATTGTGGCGCGCGTTACAGCTTCAGCCATCCTTGCGTGCTCCCAATAGAAATTCGACATTGCCGCTTCCCCCGGCAATGGGGCTTTCAACGCAACCGGTCACGGTCCAGCCGTTCATGGCTTCCACGGCAGCACTGACCGTTTCAATCGATTTTTCCCGTGCTGCACTGTCTTTCACGATGCCGCCTTTGCCGATTGCCCCGCGCCCAACTTCAAACTGCGGCTTCACCAACACGACCAAACGCGCTGCATCGCCGGCGAAGCTACAGGCATGGGGCAATACTTTGGTTGCCGAAATGAACGATACGTCGCACACGACCAGATCAACCGGAACGGGGATCTGCTCGGGCGTCAGAGAGCGCGCATCCTGCCCTTCTAGCGAGACAACGCGAGCATCCGCGCGAAATTTGGGAGATAGCTGATCACGCCCTACGTCCACTGCGTAAACCCGCGCCGCACCGCGAGTGAGCACAACGTCTGTGAACCCGCCTGTGGATGCACCAACATCAAGCACAGTTTTGTCTTTGGAGGGAATGCCGAACTGATCAAGCGCGTGCGCCAGTTTCAAGCCCGCGCGTGAGACATAGGGGATCGCCGGATCTTCCAACGCAATTTCTGTAGTGACATCAAACTCCTGGGCGGGCTTTGCAGCGGTAACCCCACGCACCAGCACGCGTCCTGCTTTGATTTCCGCCTGGGCGCGGGCGCGCGACGGGGCCAGCCCCCGCTCCACCATCAGCAGATCAAGCCTCACGCGTTTTCTCCGCAATCAAACGGGGAGACACAGTTGATGAAGTCGTGCGGATCGCCGTGGCGAGCCTAGTCATCATCAAGGTTAGCCGCAGCGGACCCTTTGACAGCTCCCGCTGATCCCAGCGTAATTTTTTCCACCTTCATTTCGGCTTCACGCAACTTGGCTTCACAATGGGCCTTGAGGGCCGTGCCGCGTTCATAGACCTGGATTGATTTCTCCAGATCAACGTCACCTGCTTCCAGCTCACTGACAATGGCCTCAAGCTCCTGAAGCGCGGCCTCGAAGGAGAGCTTTTTGATATCGGCGGGAATTTTGTCAGCCATCTGGGATTCCTAGCAGAGGGTCGTGCGGCTATGCAGCCAAAAGTGCCTTCACGTGAGCGCGCGAGGCGCTGGCGAGGGCTTCTAGATCATACCCCCCTTCCAGTAGCGATACGACACGCCCACCGCAACACTTGGATGCAATGTTGCAGAGCTCGGTGGTCACCCACCCATAATCCTCATCCTCCAGATCCATCTGAGCCAGGGGATCACGCCGATGACCGTCAAACCCGGCTGAAATGATCAGCAGGTCCGGGTCAAATGCCTCAAGGGCTGGAAAAATGCGGCTCTCATAAGCGTCGCGAAAGTCTGGCCCGGCGGCATGGGCCGGCAGGGGCGCATTTACGATGTTGTTGTCGATCCCGGTTGTATTTGCTGATCCGGTGCCGGGATAAAGTGGGTGCTGATGAGTGGAGGCATACATAAGGGCGCCATTGGACAGGAAGGCCGCCTCTGTGCCATTGCCGTGGTGCACATCGAAATCCACGACCGCCACACGTGACAGACCGTGCTGCTCCTGAGCATACCGGGACGCGATTGCCGCATTTGAGAAGAAACAAAAGCCCATCGCGCGGTCTGGCTCCGCATGGTGCCCGGGGGGACGTGTCGCGCAGAAAGCGTTGTCGACGGTTTCGCCGACCACCATGTCAACAGCCTGAATGGCGGCACCGGCGGAGAGAAGTGCGGCGTCAAAGCTGCGTGCTGACATCACCGTGTCTTCATCCACAAAATGGTAGCCGTCCGCAGGCACGCTGCCTTTCATGGCGTCAATGTGTGATTGTGGGTGCACCAGCAAAAGATGGTCTGAGGTGGCGGCAATAGCCTGATGGCGTTGCAGGGCCTCAAAGGCTACGCCCGTCAGGCCATCAAGTACGGCTTGCAGCCGTGCCGGGCTTTCAGGATGCCGGGTGGGTGGTTGATGCAGCGCACAATCGCTGTGGGTGATCAAAGCTGTTGTCATACTGCCATTGTGCCCCACCTGCCCGCCGCTGCAAACTCGCACCAGAGGCGAATCAGACACGCCTGTTGTTCGGGGGAGGGCTGCGATATGGCAGTGGAAGACCACGCATCACACATGGATGCGCAAAAAGATGATGGCGGCCTTGTTTGCGCCTATCTGATTGATGGCAATGGCGGCGCCAAGCCCATTGGATGGAGCGAAGTTGTCAGCTGGACACCAAGTGACGGTGAGATCTGGGTCCATCTCGACTACACGCAGGCTTCGGCAGTCACCTATCTGCGAGAACAATGCGGTATCAATCCCATTGCAGCTGATGCGCTTGTTGCCGAGGATTCTCGTCCAAGAGCCATGCCGTTTGATGAGGCGGTGCTGGTGACCCTCCGCGGCGTAAACCTCAACCCCGGCGAGCGGCCTGAAGACATGATCTCCATCCGTTGCTGGATCGAGAAGGGTCGGCTGATAACGACACGCCACAGGCGACTTCAAAGCATTGATGCCCTACGTGACCGTCTGGCTGGTGCGACAAAACCAAAAAACGTGAACGATCTGTTCCATCTGCTGGCGGACCGGCTGTCCGCCCGCGTTGATGATGCCGTAAGTCTGATTGATGAAACGGTAGATCATCTCGAAGAGGCGGCCCTGGATGATGCGACAGCATCAGGTCGTGGACTTGAAAGGCAGCTGGGGCAAATGCGACGGCGGGCCATCACGCTGCGACGGTTTCTGGCGCCCCAGCGTGAGGCCCTTGGGTCACTTCAATCCGTTATTGGCCCATTTACGGATCGTCAACGGGCGCATCTGCGGGAAGTTGTAGATCACAATCTACGTATTCTTGAAGATCTGGATGCAACGCGTGAGCGCGCTGCGGTGGTTCAGGAAGAGCTGATGCACCGGGCGTCTGATCAGATGAACCGCAATATGTATATGCTCTCGGTCGTTGCAGCGATTATGTTGCCACTGGGCTTCATTACGGGCCTGCTTGGCATCAATGTGGGCGGCTTGCCACTTGCCCATAGTGGCAATGGATTCTGGATCGTTGTGGGTTCGCTTGTTTTTCTCGTTGCTATCCAGGTTTACATTTTCAGGCGGCGCAAATGGCTCTAGCCCGCCAGGGCTGATGAGACCGCGATCTCAAAAGGCTTGCGGGACTGACGCGCGCGCGCAAGCAGCCAGGCTCCTTCCAGCCCCATCATCAGGGCTTCTGCAGTCTTGCGCGGGTGGTTGTATCCCAGCCGCCTGGCCTGGCTTTCAAGCGCACCAATCCATAGATCAAAAATGGCCAGCGCTTCGCGCCTGAGGTCATCTGACTCGGGCGCTGTCTCAAGCAGGACAGATGCGACCGGACACCCTTCTGAAAATCCTGATTTCTCGAACCAATCCGCCAGCCTGACACTGAAAGCCTTGGCCCCGGCCTGAAAGGTCTTGGCGTCCTTGAATGCGGTTTCGATGAAGTCTTCAATCTCCAGGCTTGACCACTGCATGGCCGCCACAGCCAGTTCATCCTTGCCCCCAGGGAAGTGGTGATAGAACGAGCCTTTGGGCGCCCCGCTTTCTTCAAGAATAAGCGACAGGCCAGTTCCGTGAAATCCACGGGACTGGAACAGGCGGGCGGCTGTTTCAACAAGTTGCTGACGGGCGTTTGACGGTCTGGCCATAAAAGCTTGTAGCTTTTCTATGGCGGTTGGTCTAGATAGTCGTAATTCTATGGTGATCACCATAGAACTCATTGATCCTGACTGGAGAACACAGATGACCGAAATGCTTCAAACATGGCGCGACTTCCTGGATACATTCAATACAGCCTGCGAGACAGACGAGTGGTCACCGCTTGAACCATTTTTGACCGAAGACGTTCAGTACCGGGTGACGGGCATGTTCATGGCTTGCCATATTCAGGGGCGCGCAGCGGTGATTGCTGGTTTTGCAAAGTCCATTCGCGGATTTGACCGCAAATTTGACAGCCGTCAGCACGAGCCTGTTGGCGTTAAAACCTATGACCCTGATACCGTTTCAGCGATTGCCTGGGGCAGATACCAAAAGGCCGGACTTCCCGATGTGCGCATTGCGGCGCACGGATTCTGGCATTTCCGCGATGGAAAGATTAATGCCATGACCGATGTCTGGGATGTGACTCTTGTTGAAAACCAGCAAGCGCTGGCATGGCTTGCGGAACATGGCAGCTATATGGATGCGTCCTACGTCTAAGGCTATTGGCTATTCGGCGGCGGTTGCCTGCGCATGGGAAACTCGCTCGTAGCGGGCAACCCCGTCGTCGCCCATGAAGCGCCGAGCAAGCCCCCGTTCAATCAGGCAATTCAGGTGCGCCAAACTCTCACCGGTTGCCATGTGTACCAGGTCATCCGTGATCGGACGGCGGAACAGGGCTCCGAACACTTCGTTCGCGCGCTTGGGCTCGCCGATCAGTTCTTCGAGCTTGCCCAAATCGGTTTCGTGTTCGTCGATCAAGTCTTGCAAGCGGACCTTAAGACCATAGAACGGTTCGTTGTGGGCGGGGCCAACGAGTGTGTCAGCTGGTAACTGGTCGCGGATGCGCGCGCAACTCTCCAACCAGTCTGACAGCGGGTCTGCCTGAGGCTCGGTTGGATGAACACTGATGTTTGAGGAAATACGCGGGAGCACCTGATCACCGGACAGGAGAACAGCAGCATCCGGGCACCACAGGCACATATGCTCCGGGGCATGGCCCCGCCCCTCTACGGTCTGCCAGGTGCGGCCGCCGATTTCCAGTTGCTGGCCACCGACCAGACGCCGAAAGCTCTGGGGCATGGTGGACACATCACGCCCAAACCCACCAAAACGCCGTCGATAGGTTTCGATCTGGGCGTCGTTGAAACCAGCCTCCCGATAGAACCGTACCCCCTCTTCCGGCGCTTCGGTACCAGTATCGAGCACAAGGTTGCAGCACATCAGATAGTCAGTACGCGACATCCACAGCTCGACACCGAAACGACGGCACAGCCAACCGGCAAGTCCCACATGATCGGGATGCAGATGAGTGACGATGACCTTGGTAACGGGCCGCCCACCCATGACACCCGCGAAGTGCTGTTCCCAAAGATCGCGGACTTTAGATGTATTCACACCCGTATCGACGATGACCCAGCCGTCTCCATCCTCGATCAGATACAGATTGATGTGATCCAGCGAATAGGGGAGCGGCATCCGCAGCCAATGAATGCCTGGAGAAATCTCAATTGTCTCACCCGGCGCTGGAAACTCTTTCAGGCCGTGGGGGTAGGAGATTTCTGTCGGCGTCTGCGTTGGCTTTTGGGGTGCTGCGGAAATGGACATTGTTGCTCCTGTTCACCAATGGGGTACGTGACGCTGACGTAAGCGTCAACGCTCCGCCATTGGTCTAGGACGTGAGCAAATCCGTGCTGAGGGCATAAAGGCCAGCGGCACCCGACGTCGCAGGTGCCTTGAGGCCGGCAGCCTGAGGCAGGATATTTGTTGCATAGAACGCCGCCATCTCGACACGACCGGCGAGATAGCTGTCTTCCCCGGCCTTGGGATGGGCTGCGAGCGCACCCTTGGCGAGATAGGCACCGCCGGCCACGGTCCCGATCATCTTGAGATATGGTGTCGCGCCGCCCAGAGCATCGGTTGCTTCTGATTTCAGAGCTTCCAACAGCCAATCTGTGGTTTCGCGCAACGTGGCGTTGGCTTGCGACAATTCCCTACCAATCGTAACCAGCTTTTCATCATTGGAGGCCGAGCAGGACTTGGCTGTCTGATCGATCTCATCAAGGAAATCAGCGATGACCTTGCCGCCGTCCATTGTCAGCTTGCGGCTGACAAGGTCGATGGCCTGGATGCCATTTGTGCCTTCATAGATCGGCGCAATACGACTATCGCGCAGATGCTGAGCAGCGCCGGTTTCTTCAATGAAGCCCATACCGCCGTGAATCTGAATGCCAATGGAGGCAACGTCCACGCCCACATCCGTTGAGAAACCTTTTGAAATTGGCGTGAGAAGAGCAGCACGTCCCTGCCCCCATTTGCGCTTGTCCTCGTCTTCGCCATTGTGCTCGAGGTCGAGCGCCACAGCGTTGGCGTAGCAGATGCCCCGCGTTGCTTCCGTCATTGCCTTCATGGTGAGCAGCATGCGGCGCACATCAGGGTGATCAATAATCGGCGACATGCCGTCCGGTTTGTCCGTATACGGTGTGAATGCCTTGCCCTGCTTACGCTCCATCGCATAGTCAAGCGCCTGCTGGTAGGCTCGCTCAGCGATGCCGACGCCCTGCATGCCCACATTGAGCCGGGCATTGTTCATCATGGTGAACATGCAGCGCATGCCTTTGTTTTCTTCACCGATGAGCCACCCGATGGCGCCCTCTTCCTCGCCATAGGCCATGACGCAGGTGGGGCTGGCATGAATGCCAAGCTTCTTTTCCAGACCGATGCACTTGACGTCGTTGCGGTCGCCCAGAGATCCGTCATCGTTCACGAAAAACTTCGGTACGAGGAAGAGCGAAACGCCCTTGGTGCCCTCGGGTGCATCCGGCAGGCGGGCAAGAACCAGGTGAATGATATTTTCCGCCATGTCGTGGTCGCCCCACGTGATGTAGATCTTCGTGCCTTTTATCTTGTAGGTACCATCTCCCACTGGCTCCGCTTTTGCCTTGAGCGCGCCAACGTCGGAGCCGGCTTGCGGCTCGGTCAGGTTCATGGAGCCTGTCCACTCACCCGACAGCAGTTTGGGGAGGTATTTGTCGCGCAACTCGTCCGAGCCGTGCTGCGTCAGGCTCTCTACCGCACCCTGACTGAGCATGGGGCACAGGCCAAAAGCCATGTTGGCCTGATTGATGTATTCCTGCACGGCAACGGCCAGGGACAAAGGCAGACCCTGCCCACCATAATTGACGTCACCGGGAATGGAGCACCAGCCCGCTTCAAACCACTGTTTGTAGGCGTCAGCAAATCCATCCGGGGCTTTCACGCCATCCGCACCGAGCTGCGAGCCCTGCTGGTCGCCGGTCCAGTTGAGAGGGGCCAGCAGATCTCCCGCCATGCGGCCGGATTCCTCAAGCACCTGTTCGATCAGATCCGGTTCCAGATCGGGGAAAGCCTTGGAGCCACAAAGCTCCTTGAGGCCTGCAATCTCATTGAGGGCAAAGGACATGTCACGGACGGGTGGGCGGTAGGTCATGCGGTTTCTCTCATCTCGGCAATCGAGGAAGGGTCATTAGGCAAACAGATAGCAGAAATGGCGGGCATATCCAGCCGCAGGGTATTTATGCCGCTTTTGCGCTTTTGAAGACGGGTCGGTCGTGGCAGGTTGCCGCCATGACACCCCCTGCCGCCCTCACCCCAACCAAGGCTGACAAAGACGCGATCGACCGCGCGTCCCAGTGCCTGCTTGCGGGGGGGCTTGTCGCTTTTCCGACCGAGACGGTTTACGGGCTTGGCGCTGACGCAACCAGCGACCGGGCGGTGGCTCGGATTTTTGAGGCCAAGGGCCGGCCTCAGTTCAACCCGCTTATCAGCCATGTGTCGGGCGTCGAGATGGCCCGGCAACTCGGCGAGTTGAGCGACCTGGCATTGGCGCTCGCCGATACCTTCTGGCCGGGGCCATTGACGCTTGTGGTGCCCCGATCTGCCGATTGTCCCGTGTCACTGCTGGCCTCTGCGGGGCTGGATACCATCGCCATACGCATGCCGAACCATAAGGTGGCACAAGCACTGATCGGACGTGTCCAAAGGCCGTTGGCTGCGCCCAGCGCCAATCCGTCCGGTCGGGTAAGCCCTACGACCGCACAGCATGCAGCAGATGGCCTCAAGGGCAGGATCGACATGGTCCTTGATGGAGGCCCGTGCACTGTTGGGCTTGAATCTACGGTTGTTTCAATTGTGGCCGATCAAGTACGCCTGCTCCGACCCGGGACCATTACCCGTAACCAGCTGGAAGGCGTATGCGGGGCGCTAGAGGAAACAAAGAGTAACGCGATTGAGGCACCGGGGATGCTGGTAAGTCACTATGCGCCGAACGCATCCGTGCGACTCAATGTATCAGCGCCTGCCGACAATGAGGCTCTTTTGGGTTTTGGGCCGGATTTGCCTCAACACGATGGCCCGATTGCGAATCTGAGCCCTTCGGCTGATCTGGTTGAGGCGGCTGCCAATCTCTTTGCCATGCTGCGGCAGCTTGATGCGACAGGCGCGCGCGGCATTGCCGTGACGCCCATTCCAGCTGATGGCATTGGTGAGGCCATAAACGATCGGCTCAAAAGGGCGGCCGCGCCCAAAACCTGAAGACATGACCAGTGGGCTTTGACGGGTATGCCAATCGGCTCTACGTCAGTAGGTATGAATATGAGTGGACCATCAGCAGACACACTTTCAAGGCTGGCGGACGCCGCCGGGCCGGCGGGTGCACTACGACCGGACTCTGAAGATCTTGCGCGCTATCTGGTGGAGTGGCGCGGCCTGTTTCATGGGGAAACTCCCCTCGTGCTGCGACCGGCAAGCGTTGACGCTGTTGCAGCGATTGTTCGCATTGCCCATGAAACCGGCACCGGTCTTGTGCCGCAGGGCGGCAACACGGGGCTTGTTGGTGGACAGATACCCGACATGTCCGGCAGCCAAGTCATTGTATCGCTCGAGCGCATGAATTCTGTGCGGACTGTTGATCCTCTCAACAACACGATGATAGTGGATGCAGGATGTACGTTGCAGACGACGCAAGAGGCGGCAGCCAGCAACAACAGGCTTTTTCCTTTGAGCCTTGCATCGGAGGGGTCATGCCAGGTCGGCGGAGTCATCTCCACGAATGCGGGGGGTACGGCGGTATTGCGGTACGGCTCCATGCGCGACCTGGTTCTGGGGCTGGAAGCGGTGCTGCCAAATGGCGAAATCTGGGATGGGCTCTCCGGACTTCGCAAGGACAATACAGGCTATGATCTGACCCGCCTTCTGGCCGGCGCCGAGGGGACTTTGGGCATCATTACCGGCGCGGTTGTGAAGCTGTTTCCCAAACCCAGGGCGACGGAAACCGCTTTTGCAGCCCTGCGAGACCCGCAGGCTGCCGTAGAACTGCTGGCACGCCTGCAAGATGCCAGCGGCGGCCTCGTCTCAACATTCGAGATCATCAGCGATAGCGGTTTTGAACTCACACTCCGGCATTTTGAAGGTGCCAAAGACCCGCTGTCCCACCCTTCCGATTGGTATGTGCTCGCAGAAGTGACAGCCGGCACTGATGGCTGGCTGCGCACCATGCTGGAGACAGCCCTTGGCAATGCCATTGACGATGGTCTTGTACTGGATGCGACACTTGCTGAGAGCGAGACCCAGAGGGCTGCGCTGTGGGCGCTTCGGGAAAACATGTCGGAAGCGCAGAAACTGGAAGGCGCCAGCATCAAGCACGATGTGTCCGTCCCGGTTTCAAGCGTTCCTGCGTTTCTTCAGCAAGCGACGGATGCCGTCACAGCGGCGATGCCGGGAGTTCGGCCTGTTCCGTTCGGCCACATTGGCGATGGCAATATCCATTTCAATCTCAGTCAGCCCATTGCCATGGACCCGCAAGCTTTTCTGGATCAGTGGCAGGCCATGAATGACATTGTGCATGGGATCGTTGCATCGCTGGGCGGCTCAATCTCAGCTGAACATGGGATCGGCACGCTCAAACGTGACGAGATCAAGACGTACAAATCCGACGTTGAACTTGGCGTGATGCGCGCGATAAAGGCGGCGCTGGATCCCAAGGGCATCATGAACCCTGGCAAGCTGCTTTAGCTGGCCTTGCTCGCAGGGCTCCGCAGGCCTGCAATTGGAATATTGCGAAGCGGGGCAATCATCACCTTGTCGATGCGTGTGCCATCTACATCGACGATCTCAAAACGATAGCCATCCCAGACAAACTCATCGCCTTCGGTTGGCAATCTGCCAAAGAAGTGCAGCATGGCGCCGGCAAGGGTGTTGAAATCCTCAGAGTCTTCGCCCGGCAGGGACTGAAGACCCAGAACCTCCTTGAGCTCGTCTACTGCTGCCCCGCCTTCGACCAGAAATGACCCGTCCTTGCGGTTGATAACATTCATGCGCGGCGCGCTGCCGTCGCCGGTAACGTCACCGACCATGGCACGGAAAATCTCCGCCATGGTGATTGCGCCCTGGACCTCGCCGAATTCATCCACAACGAGGGCCATGAACTTGTTTTCTGACTGCATGGTGCCGAGCACCTGAAGGGCCTTCGCTGATTCAGGCACGTAAAGCGGCGCGCTCATGCTGGCAAAGATATCGAACTCAAGATCGGTCGGTAGTGCCGCAAGCACATCCTCTGCCCTGACAACGCCAACGGGAACACGCGTTGGCCCTTGGCCAACGACATAGCGCATGGACTGGGCTTCACGAATGATTTCCGCGTTCACTTCCAGTGGCGCGTCCAGATCAAGCCACGGGACCTGACGCCTTGGCGTCATGATATCATACGCCATCTTGTCGCCGAGCCGGAACACGCGGTGGACGATGTCGCGCTCGACGTCCTCAATTGCGCCCGCTTCGGCACCCTCGACCACGAGTTGACGGATTTCTTCTTCCGTCACCTGGCTTACGGGCTCCGCCGATATGCCCAGCACACGCAATGCCAGATCACTTAGTATCGACAGGAAATCGACAAGCGGGGAGAAGACTTTGGAGAGGCCCAGCATCGGCCGGGCAATGCCACTGGCGATGTACTCAGGATTGCCCAGGGCAATGCGCTTGGGGACCAGTTCACCGATCACCAGCGTCAGGATCGTGACAACCACGACCACCAGACCAAGCGCCACAGGCTGCCCGTAGCTGCCGATCCACTCAATGCCGGACAGCATCTGGCCAAGGGGCTCCGACACCGTGGCGGCACCGAAGGCACCGGACAGAACGCCAATCATTGTGATGCCGATCTGAACCGTGGAGAGAAAGCGTTCAGGTTTTTCGCGCAGCTGTGCCGCAACCTTCGCCCCATTGGCACGACGGTCTCCGTCCGCAAGAGCTTGCAGACGTGCAGAGCGCGAGGAAACAACGGCCATCTCCGATAAGGCGAAGAAGCCGTTTAATCCAACCAGCGCTAGTAGAATGAAGATGTCGAGTGCCATCAGGAATCCAAGCCGACCCTATTCAACTAATATAGGGCCTTGTAACGTGATTTGCTCGTTTTTGCGGGCGTTCCCGCCAAAACTTTAGCGGGAGGCGCGCAAAATGGCCGAAAATCACACTCAAATTCCTATCCGGTTCGCTTCAGCAAAGCCAGAGGATCGCGCAAAAGTCACAGAATTGTGGGATATTTGCGGGCTTACGCGGCCCTGGAACGATGCCAACGCGGACTTCGAATTCGCATTGGCCGGTCCCGCATCCACCGTTCTGGTAGGGCTGATTGACGGCAACATCGTCGCAAGCGCAATGGTGGGCCATGATGGGCACCGGGGCGGCATCTACTATGTGAGCGTCCATCCCTCGTGTCGCGAAAAGGGTCTGGGCGCGCTGGTGATGAGAGAAGCGGAGCAGTGGCTTCAGGCACTCGGCGTGCCCAAGATGAACCTGATTGTACGGTCCGGGAACGACAAGGTCGTGGGGTTCTACGAGTCGATCGGGTATCAGGTGGAGCCAAATACGCAGATGGGCAAGAGGCTCGATGGGGATTGATTGACTGTATGGATTAGAAAAGCGTCATCTGGTCATCAGGCTTTTTGTCCGACTTCGTTTTTGCTGGCGGCTCTGCCTGAACCGGGTCGACTTCGTCCTGAAGAGCGGCATCGTCATTGGCAACCGCGTTGACGCGGGTGGAAACTGGAACGATGTCTAACAAATCATCAGCAGACGGAACAAGCAGTTCCAATGCCCGCTTCCCCAAAGTCTCAGACGTATCAATCCAAGTTTCCCAGTCCGCCTGATTCAGGATGACCGGCATGCGGTGATGGACGGGCGCCAGTGTCGCATTGGCTTGCGTCGTAATGATGCTGCAGCTTTCAAGCTCCGAACCTTCGGGAGACTGCCAATGCTCCCAAATACCCGCAAACGCCATGGGTGCCCGATCGCGCCTGCGGATCAGATATGGTTGTTTTGGCTGAGCCCCGCCCGGCTTCCACTCATAAAACCCATCCGCTGGGACAAGACATCTGCGGCGTTTGAATGCGGATCTGAATGCGGGTTTCTCTGCAACAGTTTCACCGCGGGCGTTAAAGAGTGGCTTTGAGCCCACCTCACGCGCCCAATCAGGCACCAGTCCCCATCTCACAAGAATGAAATGGCGTTGCCCATCGGCTCCCTTTCGGATGATGGGAACCGGTTGGGTTGGGGCAATGTTCCATCGCGGCGGAAAGTTCGGCTGCTCTGGAAAATTGAACAGCTCCGCCATTGCCTGAGGGGGTGTCGTTATTGAATATCGTCCGCACATGGGACGCGATACTATGCATGGATCATTAACTGCTCCAGTGGCAAAACGCTGGCTATCCAGCCGTTTGAGACTGTTCAGGAGACATCCATGCGCCTTGCTTGCCTATGCACCGCCACTCTCTCATTTACCTTGGCTAGTCTCGGCTTTGGCACGGCGTTCGCTCAGAACGGCTCCGATGATCAAAGACATGGGCCTTTTGTCAAAACTGACGAGATGCTCGGCGGTCTGCTGGAAAAGGGCTACGAGATCAAAGGCATTCTTGGCGGCGCCCTGATTTTGGTCCAGGACGCGAGCATGTATAGCTGCGCGCTTGTGCCGGACCATGAGGCATTGAGCTACAAAACCCAGTTTGAATGCTCGGTTCTTGATGAAATCAGGTCCGTGGATTCCACAAAAAGCGCTGAAGACTAGGCTTTTCTCGCTGTTTAGCTAGTAAGCCGGCAGTAAGGATCGCCTGTTAGCCTGCAACCCTAAGTGGCAACACCCAGGTTTATACAGGCAGGATTTCTTGGCCCCGACGGATGCCCTCTGTGACGTAAGAACTGCACAGAAGCCCAAGCAAATGGGCTGGCCGCGGACGCTTGGCTTGCTGGCGGGCGGCAAGAACATCAATCCTGAGACACTTTTGGCGACCGACTACCTCAACCACTTCAATGAAGTTGTCATGCTGATTGAAATGTCGGCGGATATGCCGGACTGCATTGAGGACATTGCCGAATGGCAGCCTCTTAGCTACCAGGAACACTTTTTGCGATCGGCTTTTGCTGAAAAGGACCTGGCCATTCTGGCCTACGAAAACGCACCTGAAAAACACCGCGCGCCGTTTGACGCCATCGTGGAGCAGGCCAACAGGTTGGCCGGCGAAGCTGCAGAAGCCCTGACCAAGGCAATTGGCGATGGTGAAGATTTTGACGCCGCCGTCGTTTCTGAAATGGCGACAAAGTACACCGGATCGCTGCGTCGCCTTGTCGATATGGCCAGCGGCGTCATCAATGGGCAGGGCCTGCGCATAGACCAATCGGAAATTGACGCCATACTGGCCGAATGACCGATCGATCATCCGCGCCAACACCTTCGACTTCTTCTTGCACCTATTCCAACGTCATCAATGCCGCAAGCATTGCGGTGATGCACGGTGAGCTTGTGCTGCTCGTACTCAGACGTACCGGTAAGAATGCGGGTGTCTGGGCGTTTCCTGGTGGCAAGGTGGAGACAAATGAAACCTTCCAACAGACAGCGCACAGGGAGCTGCTGGAAGAAACCGGCGTCACTGCGACCATTGTGAGTGAGTTGGGCCGGTTTTCGATTGATGCTGGCCCCAAGCGATACGCGCTTGTTGTTTTCAAGGCTCACTATGCACAGGGAGTTGCCGTCGCGGCCGATGATGCGGCTGGCATTCAGTGGATCACACCAAAGGATGCACTGACTCTGCCTTTGGCGGAGCATATGGCGGAGGCGCTTGGCGCGTTATAGTGCTGGGGAAAACGCATTCAGCGTCAAAAGACAACAAATATTCGAGGAAGCAATCATGGCTTACAATCCGTTTGATCTGACCGGCAAGGTTGCCCTGGTAACAGGTGGCAATGGCGGCATCGGCCTTGGCATGGCAGACGCCATGGCTCAGTCCGGCGCTGACATCATGATCTGGGGCACCAACGAAGAAAAAAATAAGAAGGCTGTCGCGCAGCTTGAAGCGCACGGGCGCGGCAAGATTGCTGCGATGCGCGTGGACGTATCCGATGAAGATGCGGTTGTGAGCGCGATGGTGAAGACGGCAGAGCAGATGGGCCGGATTGATGCGGTCTATGCGAATGCTGGCATCGGATATGGTGCGAACTCGTTTTTGAACATCACCACCGAAATGTATCGCAAGGTGCTTTCTGTCAATCTGGATGGCGTTTTCTGGACCTTTCGCGAGGCCTGCCGCCATATGGAAGAGCGCTCAAAAAATGGAGATCCAGGTGGCTCGATTGTGGGTATTGCAAGTCTTGCGGCCATCGAAGGGGCAGGACGCAATGAACACTATGCGGCCACCAAGGGCGCTGTGATTTCCATGATGAAAGCAGTGGCTGTCGAGTTTGCAAAACACGGCGTGCGCGCGAACGCCATCCTGCCCGGCTGGATTGCAACAGACATGACATCTGCAGCGCAGGACGCGCCGGCCTTTGCCGAGAAAGTCATTCCACGTGTGCCGGCACGTCGTTGGGGCGAACCTGAAGACTTTGGTGGCGTTGCCGTTTACCTGGCATCCGATGCGTCCACCTATCACTCAGGGGATACGTTTGTGATCGATGGCGGTTACGCGATTTTCTAGAGGCTGGACATACAAAAGGGGCCGGAGCGTGTTGCTGCTCCGGCCCCTATTCGTTGCGGGCGGCAAGCCTTAGTTGATCGGTACGTTGCGGTTGGCATAGGCCAGCTCGCATTGGGTATAGAGTTCGCTGCCAACAGCGTAGCCTTCACCCTCATAGCAATGCTGCATGGCCTCCCAGAAGTGGCCGGGGCGGGCAAACTCTTTCAGCTTCTGGTCGTGCGGCAGGCTGTCCCAATATTCCTGCACTTCCTCACGCAGGTCTTCATCGACACAGATGAGCCGCCCGAACTCGTCTGTTCGTCCGCGCGCTTGACACTCCGAGGATGGTCCTCTGAACGTGCCGTCCGCGTTCCACTGACTGGCATTTTGCTGCCAGCTCTTGGTACGCATTTCGACACATTTGTCGCTTTGTGCCGTGCCGGCGCGGAAGCCCAGAAAATCGCAATAGATAACGGCCCGCCATTCTTCAAATGGCGCATCATGAAGGGAGCTCTTGAAATAGCTGGGCATATCCCGCCACCACCGCTCAAAACGCTCCTTCTCCACGTCATTCATGGTGGTCATGAACGCGCGTAGCTCTGGCGTATACTCGGCCGCACTCGCAGAAGGCGCAGCAAACGCCATCATGGCTGCCAGAAGAGACAGAGAACCAAAACGCAATCGCATCAGATGTTCCTCCCAGATTGTATGGGCCGCCGAGGCTAGTGTGGTGCTAGCCGCAGATCAGGCGACCCCATTTGTCGGTCTTGTTGCGGGCAAGGCATTCGTCTGACGGTCCCTTGTAGGATCCATCAGCGTTCCATTGATCCGCTGTAGCCATACGTTCCTTGTATTTGGTTTCACGGCATTCAGCGCCTTCTGTGGAGCCAATGCGAAAACCAAGTACGTCACACACAACTGTGGGTCGCCATTTGCCCAGTGGCTGGCTGGACAATTCGGACTTCATGGATGCCGGTGCCTGAGACCACCACCGCTCAAATCTCTCTTCTGTCATTCCCAATTCGGTGGAGATGTCAGAAAGCGGAAAAGGGTAACTCTGAGCATTTGATGGTGTTGAAACCGCACCAACCAGCAGTACTGAGGCCAAAAAAGCGGCTGTAAACAGATTACGCATACTTCCTCCCGTCAGGGCGTGCACGCCCACTTAGTAAGTTATCCTAACTAAATTTGCGGAGGGTGCAAACTCTAAGTATGCGCGTCTTACTGGTTGAGATCAGGAGGCCCCTTGAGCTCTACCGTATTGCCGTCCGGATCTGACAGGTAGAGCGAGGGGCCAAAGCCTCCCGCCCCATAGCGCCGGGCAACATCACCAACTTCCACACCATTGGCCTTGAGCCAGTTGCGGATGTCTTGTTCGTCAAACTCCGCAAGGGCCAGGCAAAAATGATCCATGTTGTTGCCCGAAGAGCCTGGAGCAGCACCGCCCGCGCGGCCAAGCTCGCTGTCTACATCGACCAGATCTACCAGGCTTGCCCCGGCGCGCAGTTGCACCAGGCCAATGTCCACGCGGCGCTCGACCTGCATCCCGAGTACGCCCTCATAAAAGGCTATTGACCGCTCCGTGTCCGCAACACGAAGGACAACATGATCAATGGCAACAAAATCCAGCATCTCGGGCATGGCAAACCTCATTTATTTGTTTGAGATGAGCGTATCAGGCTTTGGCAGACCTTCTCGCTGAGGCATAATCGCCTGCAATGACAAATGTTGGTCCAAGACGAATTTTGCAATGCGTGTTGATCGCCCTGTCTTTGATGATGACGGTTGCGGCGGCTGATCCTGCACGCGCGAATCCAATACTGGAAGACGGCTTGTCGCGTCTGGCGGGAACACTTGGCGCGGTTCACTATCTGCGCACACTCTGCCGACCCAGCGAGGGTCAACAATGGCGCAACAAGATGCTGGATATTCTGTCGTCGAACGACATTGACCAGGCGTCGCGCAACGCCCTTATCGGCGCGTTCAATGCCGGCTACTCGCGACAGCAATCTGCGCATAGCCGGTGCACTGCTGCGGCAGCAAATCTTGGGAATACTTATGCGCGCCAAGGCGCACAGCAAGCACGCCAGCTGGCAGGTCGTCTGGGCAGTTAGTTCTACAGGCGCGCGGCCAGATCAACCGCGCGGGCAAGTTCACCGGGGCTGACTTCACCGTGCAATACCTTGCGTACGCCATCATCAGCCAATGACTGGAAGCCCTTGTCGGCTGCCGTTGCGCGAAGGTCAGCAATGCTTGCACCTTCGGCGATCAGGTCATTCATTTCATCATCGATGATGAGGACTTCCGAAATCACCGTCCGCCCGCGATAGCCGGTCGAGCGGCACGATGGGCACCCGTTGGGATGGTAGACGGTTGGTCGATCAGTTGGATCAAGTCCGAAAATGAAGCACTCGTCTGCGCTGGCCGTGCGTGATTGTTTGCACACGGAGCAAAGGCGACGAACAAGGCGTTGCGCCATGACTGTCGTTATGCGTCCTGCGAGGTGACGTGGGTCATCGACCATACCGATGAGTTCGATCAACGCCGACAGGGAATCCGGCGCATCCATGGAGGTCAGAACCAGACGACCTGCTGACGCAGCATTTGCCAAAGAACGCGCAGCGGCTTTGCCGTCGATCTTGTCGAACAACAGGACATCAGGATCCTGTGCAACAACATCCTCAATCAGCGTCTGCGGGTTGTTTGCCTGCTGGGTGGTCACTTCAAGCTGGCTTACCAGCGGCAAGCGATAGCCGATACGACGCTCCACAGTGAAAATGGAGCGTTCTGCCGCCTTCATTTCACCGAGCATGCCGTAGAGGCTGGTTGTGCGACCAGACGCGCGGCCACCTGCCACAACCACCATGCCCGATGGCCGAACCAGTGAGCGCAGTACCAGAGCGGATGAATGGTCTGACAGTCCGATCTCACCAAGAGACATCGGGTCACGCGCGATCTCGCCCATGCGAATCGTCATGCGTTCGCCATTCAATGTGTCGAATGTCTTGAGTGAACAGACGAAAAAGCGATCACCCAGACGCATGGTGAATTCACCAAGCTCTGCACCCTCCTGACCCAATGCACCATCCAGGCCTGCGAGATTGCGCATGTGTGTGGCGATAGGCTGCCAGAAGCGCTTGTCGATCGACGATGACTGTTGCATGGCACCGTCAACTCGGTAGCGAAGACGGACATAGCCATCTACCGGCTCGAAGTGTGCATGGCTGGCATCTGCGCGCACGGCATCAAGCAGGGCCGCATTAACGAGCCGCACGGCAGGATCAGCCCAAACGGTAGCCTCCGCACCGCGTTCTTCGGTGCCGTGTGCAAGACCTTTGAGGATCCCTTCAGCGGACATTTCATGGTCGAGGACGGCCTCGATCGTCTCATCCAAGGCGTCTTTTGGCCAAAAGCACGGCTCAACACGCGTGCCCGCGGGAAGGTAGGGACGCAGGTCTTCGATCCGATCAATGTCTTTGGGGTGAGCAATCGCCACCATGATGGCGCCATTGCCACGGGACACCGGGAGCACCTGCGCTGAGCGGATCAAGTCCTGCGGAGCCACCTGAATAGCTTCAGGGTCAATAAGGGTGTGCAGGGGATCATGCCCTGCGCTATCAGATGTCTGCTCCTGTTCGCCTTCAAACAGATCCAGGTCAGACAGGATGCGGCCCAGCAGTTTGTGCGGGCTGCGTTCTTGCTCAGCAATGGCAGCATCAAGACCGGTGCGGCTGACATAACCCAGTTCTACCAGGCGCTCGCCAATGGGGCGCTGCATGTCACCAAGAGCAGCCTTTGAGCGAATCCGTGATGAGGCATCCGCGATCTCTACCTGTTCTGCAATTTCAGGATCAGTGACCTTGATTGCTGGACTCGGCATTGCCGAGACGGCTTGTTCCGTTGCTTGCCCGATGGCTGCTTCAGACATTCCAGCAGCGCTGATGGGCGTGACACTTGCTGACGGCGTTGCGCGTTTTGGCGGGGTAACGCCGGCCGAGCGGATCAGGCGCTCAATGCCACGATCCACGTCGTCGGGTGCGTCCAGTTCAACGAATTCCTCTGCGGCAACATCCACATCGATACCCAGGTCATGGATATTCAACGAAGACGCGTCGCGCGGCTTGGCCTGATCAGCAGGTGGCTGACCGCCTGTTTCAGAGTTATCGGTATTTTTCTTGTCGAAGGTCATGCTCATCGACGCCCCCAGAATCCTGCTGCAATCACCGTGTTGGATATCCAACCGGCCACACAAAACTTGTGCCGGGCAGCAAGGCGCGTCTCAAAACCGGCCTTTGCCCGGACCATTCATGCACAAATATGCAAAGGCCGGGCCGATCCCCAACAAGGCGAGTACGCACCAGGCTACCCCTGCCCGGCCCGCAGATCGTAACAGCAAAGATGCTTTTTGCACCAGTTACTTAGCTGGTTAATCCGTATCCAGCGCAGACACCCGATGCAAAGCATAGCTTTGCCCCGGAGTGGTGGGATTTGACGCTAGATCATGGCCTCAATCAGGAATGGCCCTTTGCGGGACATTGACGACTTGAAGGCGTCATTGAACTTCTCGGCGGTCTCACAGCGCACGGCCTCAACGCCCATGCCATTGGCGAGCTGGGTCCAGTTCAGTTCCGGATTATGAAGATCCAGCATGGAGAGCGCCTTGGGGCCGGGATTTTCAGCCCCCACACGCATCAGCTCAATGTTGAGGATGGCGTATGAGCGGTTCGACAGAATGACGGTTACAACATCCAGCTTCTCTCGCGCCATGGTCCAAAGGGCCTGCAGCGTGTACATGGCGCCGCCGTCACCATGGAAGCAGACGACTTTTTGGTCGGGGCAAGCCAGTGCCGCACCGGCAGCCAGCGGAAGTCCCTGTCCAATGGCTCCACCGGTGAGGGTCATGTGGTCGTGTGGAGCTGCCGTCTCGGTGTAGATATTTGTAAAGAGCCCGGCTGTTGCCCCCTCATCTGAAACAACAGCACCATCGGGAAGGAAATGGGCGATCGCACGACCAACGCCGTCAGCGTCAAGAGTGCCGGACCCAAGATCTGGTTTTGCCAGTGCGACATGCTCAGGCGCCTGGGCTGGTGCGCCAACGGCTTCTGCCAGAGCCTCAAGAGCTGCCAGGCTGTCTTCTTCCGGGCGCGCAAGAACAAGCGTTTCCGCGTCGGGCGGCGTCAGCCAGCTTTCCTTGCCGGGATAGGCAAAAAAGGCGACCGGGTTCTGTGAACCGCACAGGATAAGCTGCTCGACTTCAGCAATGTGCTCGACCGCCTGTTCTGCAAAATACGGAATGCGTTCGATCTTTACGCGACCAGCACCGCGCTGCATGCGGGGCGTGAAAGTATCACACAGTACACGGGCGCCGGTTGCCGCCTGAATGCGTCCAGCAAGTTCAAGACCATCTGCCAGCAGCGTGCGACCGCGCAAGAGGATTGCAGATTTCTTTCCGTTCTTGAGGGCAGCGGCGACCTTGTCGATCGTGGCGCCATCAACTTCGCTATACGCGGCAATCTCAACCGGGTCTGCTGCGCCGTCGGCATCAAGCCATGCGGTATCAGCGGGAAGAATAAGTGTGGCGATACCGCCTGGCGCGCTCATGGATGCTGCGTAGGCCCGCGCACCAGCGGCGGCCACTTCAGTTGCCTCCTCCGGAGTTTCCATCCAGACGGAGTTCGGGCGTGCGACACTGGCGATGTCAGATGCCAGCGGCGCATCATATTGACGGTGATACGTTGCGTGCTCACCCACAACATTGATGATCGGCGTGGCCGCGCGGCGGGCATTGTGCAGATTGGCAAAACCGTTGCCGAGCCCGGCACCAAGATGGAGAAGCGTCGCTGCAGGTTTTCCGGCCATGCGGCCATAGCCATCAGCTGCACCGGTCACAACGCCTTCAAACAGACCGAGCACCGGACGGATGCCGTCAATTCTGTCGAGGGCCGCCACGAAATGCATTTCGGATGTGCCAGGATTTGAGAAGCAGACTTCCACGCCGCAATTGACGAAAGTCTGCACAAGGCTCTCTGCACCATTCATGTGCCCTACTCCCTTAGTTTGTTCTTGGGCGAAGCGCCCGGATTTCTAACCCTTGGCCTAGGCCTGTGAATTGTAGATCAATCGTCCGATGACAAAGAGACCGAAGGATACAATCAATACGCCAGATACGCGATTGATCAGGATCAGTGTTTGATCTGTCATGCGATGACGCAACAACCCCACTGTCATGGTAACACCAAGCCACCACAATGCTGACCCGATGAAGACCGCTGCCACGAGTAGCGTGGCGGTCAACAGACTTGGCTCGGTTGTCACCAGGCCTCCAACACCGCCGAAAATCGCGACGAAGCCCAGCATTGTGGCAGGGTTGGTAATTGTCAGAACGAAGGTTGCCAAAACTGCCGCCGCCAACTTGCTGCTGGTATTGGTTGCAACAGTATCATTGTCAGCGGGTTTGCTCAGATAGGTGTGGATGCCCAGTGCGATGAGAAAAATCCCACCAAAAGCCTGAAGCCAATCGCCGACCGAGACCAGCATTGAGGCTGCGGCCGTCAAGCCGAACGCTGCGACGATTGCAAAAACAGCGTCCCCTACCGCAGCGCCCAGACCGGACAGAAATCCGTTGAGACGCCCATAGGCCAGTGTGCGGCGAATACAGATCAAGTTGACCGGACCGATGGGCGCCGCAACCACGATGCCGATAAGCACGCCGTTCAAAACTAGATACCAGTCGGGCATTCAGGGCCTTGTTCTAAGAGCAGATGGACGTTGTCCACTCATGTGCCTGACCGCGGTGGCTTAGACAACCACCACGTCGTTGCCGGGAGGATCGGTGAAAAGTTTGTCCACCATGTCCTTACGCCGGGTCAATGACACGGATTGGTTGATGTAACCTTTGTCTGTGAGCTCGCCAGCATCAAGCGATGGTGGTTCTGCCAGCAACAAAGCGCGGCGGATCTGTGTGGACGAGCCAGGATTTCGCGAATTGTGCTCCCGCAAACCTTCCGCGATGCGCTCCAGCACACCAGGCGCGCGCACAACATCATCTGCCGGTGTATCGTCGGCAAGCCCTGCAGCCTTGCGACATGCAGGCAGGTTGGGAAAACCAAGAACGCCGACATATGGCTCATCAAGCCCCGCGACAAGGCAATCATTGATGAGGCCACCGCCCGCCTCCACCGCCTGGACACGCATGCGGCCCGCATTGACCCAGGTACCGCTGGAAAGTTTGAAATCCTCGACAACGCGACCGTTGAAAACAATGCCCTGCTTGGGATCGTTTTCATCCACGAACTTGGCGGCATCGCCGAGCTTGTAGAATCCTTCTTCATCGAAGGCGTCGGCTGTTTTTTCCGGGTTCTTGTAATAGCCCGGCGTGATGCAGTCGCCTTTGACTCGGACCTCCATCTTGAGGCCGGCTGGCACCAGCTTGATCTGGACACCGGGGAGCGGAAGGCCAAGCAGGCCCATGCGCTCTGTTTCCCAATGGGTGTTCATGATCGTGGGCGCCGTCTCTGTGGCGCCGTAGCCTGACGTAAACAAGATGCGTTCACCGGTGATGCGAATGGCAACAGCCTGCATGCGCTCGGCAAGATCCTGATTCAACGCCGCCCCGCCATAGCCCATGGAGCGAAGCCGGGAAAAGAAGTTCTTCGCCAGCACATCATCGCGTTCGAGCTCTTCTATCAGCATGACGTATGCAGCAGGGACGTTGGTGTAGGTGGTTGGTGCCACCTCGCGCAGGTTCTGTACCGTTTCAGCGAACTGACCAGCGACGGGCCGACCGCCATCTATGTAAAGGGTGCCGCCGGCCGTCAGCAGATTATTGAGCACTGCATTGCCACCAAACACGTGGTTCCAAGGCAGCCAATTGACGAGGGTTGGTGGTGGATCGTCAGGTCCTTCTTCAATGAGCTTGGTCGCCATGACGGCATTCACACACATCATGCGGTGGGTCGTAATGACGGCCTTGGGCATACCGGTGGAACCGGACGTGAAGAGGTACTTCGCGACTGTGTCGTAGTCGAGCGCTTCATAGGCAGCGTCTACGGCATCTGTAGGCTCAGTCTTCAGCAGGTCATCATAAGACGTCGACCCATGGAAAGCCGGACCTGGATTTTCCACGTGGATGAGACTGAGGTTCTCAACGTCGAGAGCGCCCATGGCCTTCTCGAACATAACGCCGTCCTGCACGAAAATGGCCTGGGGCTCGATGAGCTCAAAGACATAACGCAGCTTGGCGTAGTCAGACGATATGAGGCTGTAGCTTGGAGAGACGGGAACCGCAGCAGCTCCCGTCGCCATGGCGCCATAGGTCATCATGGCGTGCTCAAGGGAATTACCTGAGAGGATCATCAAAGGTTTGCCAGGCTCCACACCGCGATCAATCAGGGCCTGCGCAATCCTGCGCACACGATCATAAGCCTGCGCGTAGGTGATCGTCTCCCACTCACCGAATTCCTGACCGGGTTCAGGTGCCCGACGCTTGGCCAGCCAAACACGGTCAGGGGCTTCCGATGCCCACTTCTTTAATGGCTCAATGACGTTGGCCGCCGGGTCTCCCATGGGATGTGGGTTTTCCAGAACGATGGAACCATCGTCCCGGCGTTCCACATCCACGCGCGTTTCAACGAAGTCGACTTTTCTGAATGGCGGCAATGACATGCACGCACCCTCCCCAGAGCAACCGGTCAGCCCTCTATAATGGGGCCGATCCGGATCATGTTTGATTTCTAGGCGTTGACGTCCACGACAAGGCGGCCACGCACTTTGCCTGCCATGATATCCGCTGCGGCACCTTCAACACCAGAAAGTCCGATGGTGTTTGTCATGGCGTTGAGCTTGTCCAGATCAAGGTCACGGGCCAACCGGCTCCACGCTTCTTCCCGAATGCCACGCGGCGCCATCACGCTGTCGATACCCGCCAGTGTGATGCCACGCAGAATAAACGGATAAACGGTTGCAGGCAGGTCCAGACCACCGGCCAGGCCACATGCAGCGACCGTTCCGCCGTACTTCGTCTGAGAAATGACATTGGCAAGCGTCGTGCTGCCGACAGAATCAATCGCGCCAGCCCAGCGTTCTTTGCCGAGAGGCCGTCCGGGTTCGGAGAATTCCTTGCGGTCAATCACATCAACCGCGCCGAGGCTCTTGAGGTAATCCGCTTCTTCCGGGCGACCCGTTGACGCGACAGGGCGATAGCCGAGCTTGGCAAGGAGGGCGATGGCGACGGAGCCCACACCACCATTGGCACCCGTTACCAGAATGTCGCCGTCCTTGGGCCCAATGCCGTGCTTCTCAAGCGCCAGAACACACAGCATGGATGTGTACCCGGCAGTGCCGATGGCCATGGCATCTGCGGCTGAGAAGGCATCCGGGCGTTTTACGAGCCAGTCACCATTCACGCGTGCACGCTGCGCGTACCCACCGCTGTGGCCTTCCCCGACACCAAAGCCATTGAGAACGACCTTATCGCCGGGCTTCCAGTCTGCGTGATCAGATGAAATGACATCGCCGGAAAAATCGATGCCCGGAATGATGGGCGACGCGCGCAGAATGGGCGCTGAACCCGTGATTGCCAGACCATCCTTGTAGTTCACAGTGGAGTGGCTGACGGCGACTGTTACGTCACCCTCCATGAGCTCCGCGTCAGTAATGTCTTTTAATTCAACGGATTGGCCATCATCGGTCTTGGTGACCATGAGGGCGCGGAATGAGTCAGCCATAAAAGTGTCTCCTGAAAGCGTACTAAAGCGTTGTGGTGTTTTCGGGCGCAACGGGACCCTATCGCTGGCGGGGCGTCAAGTCTGGCGTGGGGGATGCTGCCCATCCTACGCAGAAAGCACTTCTTCCACCGTGCCATCGGATGGCACTCCGAGCACATGGTGTTGGTGCCAGAGGGCAAAGAAAAGCAGTATCCAGGCAGCCTGACCGTCGCGCTTTGCAGGTGTTGAGCCCAATCCGGCAAATAGCGCTTTCACACGATCCGGATTGCACATCTCCTGAATACCCCGCTGATCGGCGACCAGAGACGCCAGACGTGACCCACGCCCTGCGATCCACTCTCCGACCGGCACTGTAAAGCCCCGCTTGCGCGCAAAGGGCTCCGCCTCCGGCAGATGCTTGGCAAGCCATGCGCGCAGCATGTATTTGCCGACACGGCCTTTGAGCTTGAGGGAGTCCGGCAGAAGGAACGCAGCTTGTGCAATGGCCGGGTCGAGGAGCGGTGTGCGCCCCTCCAGGCTGTGCGCCATCAAGCAGCGATCAAGCTTGATCAGCAGATCATTGGGCAGCCAGTCTGCGCAATCTACGGCCTGTGCGCGCTGGAGACGGGAGCGTTTGCCACCATCCTTCTTGTTCCAGGCGGCTGCAATCCCATCACGCCAATCCGGTGTTTCTTTGCGCAGCAGCTTCAGGCTATCAAGCGCGCCACGGGCTCGCATGGCACGCCCGCCTAACCACGTCGGACGGGTTATGGCGCGGTATCGGCCATAGCCGGCGAAGAGTTCGTCTCCTCCTTCACCGCACAACACGACCTTTACGTCCTGGGCGGCAACGGACGCGAGCTTGAAGGTCGGAATAATCGCATAGTCCGCTGTCGGGTCATCCACTGCGGCTGCAATGGCGGGAAGCGTGTTCCAGAAGTCATCTTCGGTCACATCAATGCTGACGTGATCTGCGCCGGTCGCAGACGCAACATGGGCTGCGTGCTCGCGCTCGTCCCTCACCTTCGTGCCAGAAAAACCAGCGGTATAGCAGCGTACGGGCTGGTCATTCAGACGCGCCATGCAGGCCAGGATGACAGAACTGTCGATGCCGCCGGACAGGAACATGCCATATGGAACGTCCGAGCGCTGGTGCACACGCACGCTGTCGATCAGGGCGTCTTCCAGGGCGACAAGGGCGCGTTCCTCGCTGACCGCTACAGGAGCGCCGGAAGGCAATGCAGCACGGCGGAGCCGCTCAATAACCCGGCCACGTTCGATGACGAGCGTCTCGCCCGGCAGCACGCGCAGGATGCCTTTGAACGCCGTACGGCGACCTGTTGTGAACTGCAACTGCAGCAGTTCGCCAGCGGCGGAGCTGTCCATGTCGCGGCTGACCAGCCCGGTGGCCAGAAGCGCCTGCGGTTCGGAGGCAAACAGCAGCCCCTCAGACGTCTCAGCGTAGTAGAGAGGCTTGATGCCGAACGGGTCACGGGCCAGCAACAGCCGCTCGCCGTCGGGATCGTACATGGCGATGGCGTACATGCCCCGCAGGGCGTCCGCGAAGTGACTGCCGTCACGGCGATACAGCTTGAGCGGTGTTTCGCAATCGGAGTTGGTGGTGAAGGTGTGCTCGCCGAACTCGCGGCGCAATTCCAGATAGTTGTAGATCTCGCCGTTTGCCACGAGGGCCAGCCCTTCGTCATCAAACAGCGGCTGATCGCCTGTTTCCAGGTCAATGATGGCGAGGCGGGTCTGGACGAGGCCGGTGGCGCCAGAAATGAAATTACCTTCGCCGTCCGGCCCGCGATGGGTGAGCGCATCCGACATGACATCAAGCACGGACGAGGACGGCGCCTGCCCGCTTGTGGTCTGCATACCCGCAATTCCGCACATGCCGTCGCTAAATCCTACTTGTCCGCGCCAAAATCAGGCACGCGCTTCTTGTACCTGTCTGAAGACGGAAAGGTAACGCTCCAGGCAGGCTGATTGTGAAAATTCCGCCTTGGCCCGCTTAGCACCAGCCGCCACAAGCCTGGCTGCCAAAGCCTTGTCAGAGGTGAGCTGCGCGATGGCCGCTGCCACGGCGGGCGCGTTATCGCGCGGCACCAGCAAAGCATCCTCGCCCGGACGGACCAGCCATTCAGGACCCGTCGCATTTGCTGTAATCACGGGTGTGCCGTGGGCCCATGCCGCAATAATCACGTTGCCGAACGGCTCAACCCGGGACGGGAACACGCAGATGTCTGCCGTGCGCAGGAGGCGGCCGGGATCATCCCGCCAGCCAAGCCAGCGGACACGGGACCCAAGTCCCAGTTCCCGCGCCTGGTTCTTGAGGTCGGCCTCAAGCGGGCCGGCCCCGGCAATCCAGAGGTAAGCGCCCGGCGTTGCCGCAAGCGCGTCCAACGTCACGTCAAAGGCTTTGGCGTCGTGCAACCGGCCCATGGCCAGCAGCAGCGTTGCATCTTCAGGTGTGTCGAAATCGCTTCGCGCCAGGGCCGGCCGCGGATCAACCGGCGTAAAGTTGGGAATGAAATGCACTGTTGCCGGATCAAATCCACCGTCGGTGAGATAGCGGACGAGGTCAGGTGTGTTGCAAATCTGCGCGTCAAAGCCGCGGAATGATTTGTAGTTGTAGTAGCCCCCATGACGCGCCACACGCCCATAGGGTCCCTTAGGCGTCGCGCGTGAGGCTCGTCCCATCCATGACATGACGATGTCAGCATTCATTTTGCGCGCGGTCGCGCGGATTGTGCGGGTCGTCTTGAAATCCAGCCAACGTCCAAAAGGCACATCCGTGTGAGGCACGCCGGCTTCGTCCAGCAGACGACCACGCGCCTCATTCGGACGCATGACGGCTTGCGACTTGTGCCCTTCATTCTTGAACGCAACGGCAAGATCAACGAAGAACCGCTCGGCCCCACCAACAGGGCCACCAGCTATGGTGTGAAGGATGTTCACTTCTGGTCGCTCTCGTTGCCATCCGTATAGTGCTCGGGCTCAAGCGAGGCCTTGAGGTAGGACACCACCGGGTAGAGGCCTGCAAGGACCCCGACGAGAAAACCATATCCTCCCTCGCGATACCCTTTGCGACGGACATAGGCTTTGTAGAACCGGGATGGGATACGACGAATGTTTCGGCGTAGGGTTTCTGTTTCGACCTTGCCGGACGAGATCAGATCGCGCGCGTTGCCAGTGGTGTAGCGATCAAAGCGTGCCAGCATGTCGGTGATGTTGTCATCCACCAGGTGGTCAACACGGGTTTCCAGCATGCCAAGGCGCGGGCCCAGTTCAAGCGCCGGGTGCACGCGCTGGCGGCCCCATTTTTTTGTGCCTCGTGCAAAAAGGCGTGGTGCTGCACTTGCACCAATATACGCACCCCAGCCGTATCGCACCCGGGTCTTGCCCACATAATTGTCGAACTGGATGAGGTAGTAGCCAGAGGGTGACGCAAGAGTGACGGCATCAATCTCGCGGGCAAGATCAGCTGGCACGCGCTCATCGGCATCGACTTCCAGCACCCACTCGCCCTTGCATGCCTCAATGCCTGCATTGCGGCGATCACCCTCAATGGGCCACGCCCCTTCGATGATTGTATCGGCGCCGGCCGCCAGTGCGACCTGCTTTGAGCCATCCGTACACCGATCAAGAACCACAACACGTTCATCAGCGAAGGATAGCGCATCTAGGCAGGCCTTGAGATTGTGTTCCTCATTGTGGGCAACAGTGAGAGTGGAGAGCTTTGGACTTTTGTTCATCGCCTGCGCATCAATTTTTGCCTTCAGCGTGTACGCTGCCTGATAGGCGTCATCCACGCTCAGGCCGGTCATTTCACTTTTCGTCGACCTAAAATCGTAAGAGGGGTCAGAAATGATTTCTTCAAAACTGCGCGCCCCACGGATGCTCGCGCATTTGGGTCCCCAGGGGCCATAGCGCGCCTCCGGGCTGGGGCCAAACAATCCAAGCGTCGGCAGCCCCACGGCTGCGGCCATGTGCATGGGGCCAGAGTCGTTGCCAACATAACAGTCTGCGCGTTCCAAACATGCGGCGGTCTGCGGCAGATCCGTTTTGCCGACCAGATCGATTACACGATCGGGTGAAAATGCATTGATGACCGGCAGTGCCGCATCCCGCTCTGCTGCGGCTCCGATAATCATGATGCGCGCATGGGGCAGAACACCATCAGCAGCGGTCAAGCGCTTGATCAGCTCTATGAAACGCTCAGCCGGCCATGCCTTACCGGCCCAATTTGCCGTCGGTCCAATGGCAAGAACAGGCGCACCGTCGGGAACAAGGCCGGTCGCCGTCTGACGGGATGTCGCGCCGGTCGCCAGCCGCGGCGGGGGTGGAGGTTTGAGACCCAACACTGTTGCGATGTGCGGAACACGATGCAGCGAGGTGTCCTGTCGCAGGACATGACGGGATTTGGCGCGAAGCAGGTAGGAAATGAGCGAGGCGCGGAGATCGACCACCATGTCCCATCGCGTGCCGACGGTCTGTTTCCACAGTGAGAACCAGTGGCCCGCCCGCTTCTTTTTCGCCATCTCGATAATGCGCACAACGCCCGGCTGATCACGAAACAGGGTTGCCGTTGCAGGTCCGCAGGCGACCGTAATTTCAGCGTCTGGATACCGGTCTGCCAGCCATGACAGCACACCACTCGACAGCACGGCATCGCCGATACGGTTGTAGGTGACGAAGAGGATCTGCTTCATCTGAGGCGGCTGGCTCGCAAGAAGTTGGTGGCGGGCAGTAAATCAGGTCTCTGCCTTATAGGTTGGCATGAGGGGGAAAGCCAATATGACCTCGCTCCGCGGCGCCAAGACGGGTACAAAGGGTAAACATTCCTCTTGAAGCCTGCTAGCGGGGACACCACCCTTGAGCCGTGCCCTTTCTTGTCATGACTGAAATGCGAGTCGACGTAATGAGTAGTCCCCACCTTGCCCTGCTGGATGATCGAGCCGTTCTTCGTGCCTCCGGGAGCGACATGTACGAGCTATTGCAGCGCCTTGTGACCGGCAATCTGGATCAGGTGACGCCAGGCAACGGCGTCTACTCCCTGCTTTTGACGCCACAGGGCAAATTTCTGTTTGATTTCTTCATGGTCAGTGACCCGGCGAATGAAGGTGCAATGCTGATTGACTGCGCCAAGACACGCGCTGCTGATCTTCAAAAACGCCTGACCATGTACAAGCTGCGCGCGGACGCGGCCTTTGATGATGTGAGCGCCGATTTTCAGGTGATCGCGCACTGGGGCGCCAACGCGTCGCTCGTTGACGAGGCCCCATGCTACCTGGACCCGCGTGACGCCCGTCTGGGCTATCGCTGCGTTGTTCCCACCTCAGAAGCGTCTGCGGTTTTAGACAAGTCGGACGGCACAGCCGCATCAGCTGCTGACTACCGGGCGTTTTGTGTGAGCATGGGTGTTCCCGACGGATCACTGGATATTGGGGCTGACAAGGACTTCCCGATTGAGAGCAATCTGGACCTGCTGAACGGTATTGATTTCCACAAGGGCTGCTTTGTCGGGCAGGAAGTTGCGTCGAGGACGCATCGCAAAGGCAAGGCACGCAAGCGGCTGGTTGTTGCTGCGTTGGACGGCGACACACCGGAGCCAGGGTCGGACGTGCTCATTGGCGAGGCCAAAGTTGGCCGTATCGCCGGCAGTGCCGGTGGCAATGCGCTCGCCCTGGTGTTCACCGACCGGGTTGCCAAAGCACAAAGCGTTGAGGCACAGGCGGGCGATAGCAAACTGACCTTAAGTGTGCCGCCCTACGCCTCGTTCTCACTTGAAGGAGACAGCGCGTGAGCAAGCAGGCCCGCAAAAAAGAAGAACGCTGCGGCTGGTGCGGCGATGACCCGTTTTATGTCGCCTATCACGATGATGAGTGGGGCGTGCCGGAATATGATGATCGTGCGCTGTTTGAGAAAATGATCCTTGACGGGTTTCAGGCTGGGCTTGCCTGGATCACGATCCTGCGCAAGCGCGAGAATTTCCGCAAAGCGTTTCACGGCTTCAAGCCGGAGAGAATTGCACGGTATACGGACAAAGACGTGGAACGCCTTCTTGGCAATGAGGGCATCATCCGTCATCGCGGCAAAATCGAAGCGACGATCGGCAATGCCAGGGCCTATCTTGAAATCATGGACAAGGAGCCTGACGGCTTTGCCGGATATCTATGGAACTATGTGGATGGCCAGCCGCTGGTTTCCAAATCAAAGAACTGGAAGGACATGCCCGCCGCCACTCCCATGAGTGAAGCGCTGTCGAAAGATCTGAAAAAGCGCGGCTTCAAATTCTGCGGGCCAACCATCGTTTACGCCTTTGCCCAGGCGGTGGGCATGGTGAATGACCACCAGACGTCCTGCCCGCGCCACAAGGCATGCCAGGACCTCGCACGCTGACCAAACCTGCCCGCATTGCCTACGGAATGACCCAGCTTTTCTTGTTGGAAACATAGTCAAACTGGGCGCGTCGATGCCCGTTGCTATCGAGATAAAGCCAATCAATCGCCTCTACACTGAAGCGGATGACCGCGAAATTCTTCATGCCTGCTTCCAGTTTGTCAGGTGCCACGCGCTGTCCCTGATCAGCGTAGTCCGGGAGGCCTGATGTCGGGGCATCCTGATCAGTGCCCGGCGCCCCTTGAGCCAGATAACAGACTTTGCTGCCCGGCATGGAGGTTGCCCAGGCTTCGGTACGCGTTGCCCCCTGTGTGATCAGATCCGCGTGGGCTGTGACACGGATCTGCACCTTGGCGGAGGCATCATAAAAGAGGAGCTGAACACGCGAATCGTTGGCTATCTGGTGGGCCTTTGGCGCACGTTGGTCGGTGTTTCCGCGCAGCATGAGTGTGTCACGGTCCGCTTCGCGCATGACAATCGTGCGCGCCTGAGGGGCACCGTCGGCTGTGACAGTGGCCAGAACAGGGGTGTGAAAAGCCTGTTTCGCCGAGGCGGCACCCTTCTCCAACATGTCCCAGGCCATGTTTTCCGCTGCGTCAAGCTGGGAATAATAGTCGGGCTGCCCGGCGGCTTTGTCTGGTTCAGACCCGTCCTGGCGGTCGGAAATGGTGGTGTCGGTCACGTTGGTTCCTTTGCGGTGCGCGGCGGCATTGCTGGATGTTCACCAATTCACGCGGGTTACGCTGGCATGGCGTGCCGCGTTCCCCTAAATTATCTCATTAATCAGCGCTGGCTAGCGTCCTTGAGGGGCGAAAAGCTGACGTTGGAGGGAATGAAACAGGTCACGTCCATGCTATTGGGCCCACAAAGGGTCAGGGGTGCGTGACAAACTCAGGTGGTACGGTTGACCAAAGTCGTCATCAGCGGAACCGGCGTTTTTACGCCCGAAGACACAATCACCAACGAAGAACTGGTTGAAGCGTTCAACGCGTATGTTGCCAAATTCAATGCCGATAACAAGGACGCGATCGAGCGGGGCGAAGTCGAGGCGCTTACGGACTCCAGCGTGCCCTTCATCGAAAAAGCATCTGGCATTCATCGTCGGCACGTCATGAACAAGTCCGGGATTCTGGACCCGGACATTATGGCTCCCCGACTGCCGGAGCGGCCCAACGAAGAGCCGTCCATCCTTGCGGAGATGGCCGTTAAAGCCGCCAAAGACGCAATGAAGCAGGCTGGCAAGACAGCCGCAGACATTGACGCCGTTGTGGTTGCCTGTTCCAATCTTGAGCGCGCCTACCCGGCTATCGCCATCGAGGTGCAGGACCTGCTTGGCATTGACGGCTTTGCGTTTGACATGAACGTCGCCTGCTCGTCTGCCACCTTTGGTATCCAGCAGGGCTATGACATGGTGCGCTCCGGCTCTGCCAAATGCGTGCTTGTGACTGATCCTGAAATCTGCACGGGCCATCTCAATTTCCGCGATCGCGATAGCCACTTTATTTTCGGGGATGTGGCAACGGCCATCATTCTTGAAGCCAAGGACACTGCGACGGCAGAGCATCCGTTTGAGATCATCGGCACACGCCTCAAAACGCAGTTCTCAAACAACATCCGCAACAATTTCGGGTTCTTGAACCGCACAGCGCCGGAAGGCATTGGCGCCAAGGACAAGCTGTTTGTTCAGGAAGGCCGCAAGGTCTTCAAGGAAGTGGTGCCGATGGTATCGGCAATGATCCTGGAACATCTGGCGGACGAGAACATCGGCAACAACAATTTGAAGCGCATGTGGCTGCACCAGGCGAATGCCAGCATGAACGATCTCATCGGCAAGAAGGTGATGGGTCGCCCGCCATCTGAAGAAGAGCAACCGAATATTCTCAAGGAATATGCGAACACGAGTTCAGCCGGGTCGATCATCGCATTCAATCAGTACAGCGAAGACCTTGAGCCGGGGGATGTCGGCGTCATCTGCTCGTTTGGTGCGGGGTATTCCGCGGGCAGTGTGCTGGTGCGACGGGTCTGACGGATTTTAGACATCACTGAAAAGCAAAAGGCCCCGGCAAGTCTGCCGGGGCCTTCTTTGTGTCGAGGGCATCTGCGACCTACGGATAAGGACGGACGGCCATCACCTTGAAGGTATGCATCTCGCCGTCGCTTTCAGTGATGGAGACGTATTCGCCTTCTGCCAGTTTGTGGCGATCCAGCTTGAAAAGCAGTTCGTCATCCTCGTCGTCGGACTTGTCGTAGTCGAATTTCCAGCCTTTCCCCACATGACGCAGGTGACCGCGCAGATCTGCTTCATCTTCCCAGAAGCGATGCACGGTGCAGTCGTCCTTGTGGTTCTTCCATGCTTCGGGATCAAGCTGCATTTGCCCGTCCAGGGGCACGATGAACTCATATCCGCATTCGGATGACCCGGACGGGTATTGCTCGGACCGAGCGACATTGAGATGCACGCGATAAAGCGCCATGGAAGTACTCCTCTTCAGTTGGCTCTCTAGTGAGCCATCAAGACTGGGATGGTTGCATGGGAGCGAATGTGCCGGGTGACACCTCCCAATACGAGTTCGCGCAGACGCGAGTGGCTATAGCCGCCCATCACGAGCAGATCCGCCTTGAGGTTGCTGGCCTCTTCCAGCAGGACCTCGCCGGTGTTGCGGCTGTCTTCAGGCACGAGATGAATTTCGGCTTTGACACCATGAAGCGTGAGATATTCAGCCAGAGAGCGCGCACCGGGCGCATCGGTGATGCCGTCCTCGTCAACGCAGACGATGGTCACTTTGGCCGCAGACGTGAGAAACGGCATAGCCGCGGTCACCGCATTGGCGGCTTCGCCACTTTCGTCCCACCCGATGGCAACGCTTGTGCCCACTGTCGTCGTGGCCTGTGCCGGGGCCAGAAGGACGGGGCGGCCTTCGGCCAGCATGCATGTTTCAAGTGCATTGGGCCCGGACGTTTGATCCCGCGCAGATGCATCAGCCACAATCACCAGATCAGCCAGACGGCTTTCAGCCGCAATAACTTCAGCCGCGCGGCCTGCTTTGACCCTCACGCGCGCGGACGCGGTGCCGGGCTGTGTGTCATCGGACAAAGCCAGACCGGCGTCCTCGGCGGCCTTGGATGCTGATGCGCGGCATTGTTCTTCGGCGGAATCAGCGGCTTTGCGAGCCGTGTCGATGATGTCCTCCACAATAGGACCGGATATGCCTTCCCCCAGATAGGGCAATGCATCTGTCGGATTGGGCCGCACAAAGAGAATGTCCGCCTGCGCCTCAAACCGCTTGGTGAGGGCAAGTCCTGTATTGAGCGCGCCCATGTCGGAAGGCGAACCGTAGAGGGGGCATAAAATGCGTTTGATGGACATGAGACTGTTCCGTTCGATGCTCGTGGCAATGGCTAGATCAAATTTGAAAACAGTCTAGCCGATGCCACCCCTACAATGTGAAGCCCGGTGCGTTTTCCTGCCATGATTTGGGTCAAACCGGGCGATTTGTGCAGGCTCAATTCGGCATCTGCAATCGACAAGCGGTTGCGAATTATCTACTCAGGTCCCTTGAGCCACTGCCCACCGGGAGACCCGCCCTGCCCCCTCGCAAAAAGACCGAAGCGCCGCGCGCCTGGCAGCGAATGCTGAGCGGGCGGCGGCTCGACCTCATCGACCCATCCCCACTGGATGTTGAAATCGAAGACATTGCCCACGGGCTTGCCCGCGTTGCGCGATGGAACGGCCAGACGACCGGAGATCATGCCTATAGCGTGGCGCAGCACTCACTGCTGGTCACAGACCTTGCGCAGGCATTTGCGCCGGACTGGGACCAAACCAAGTTGCTGGCCGCATTGCTCCACGACGCCCCTGAATATGTGATTGGCGACATGATCAGCCCCTTCAAGGCGGCTCTGGGCGTTGACTACAAGGACTTTGAAGGACGGCTGGAAGCAGCCATTCATGTGCGGTTTGGCATACCGGTTCACACGCCCAAGCATGTGGAACGGACTATCAAGCGCGCTGACACTGTGTCCGCCTATCTGGAGGCGGTTGAGCTTGCCGGATTTGAGCCCGATGAAGCTTCAAAGATTTTCGGGCGTCCGCGGCTAACACCGGCACAATCCCGCGCGGCGCGCCGTTGGATCAAACCAATGCCTGCGAGCGATGCGCAATCGGCCTATCTCAAGCGATTTGCGACCCTAGCCGCAAAATAGCGGCGCAAAATTGCCTTTCAGAATCAATGCCTTCATAATGCTGAATGTGAGCAAAAGGTGTCGCGTGCGTGTCAACAAAACCCGCAATAGTGCGTCCGGCTGGCTCTATACCAGATGAGAGGGTGGCTGCATGGCTGCGGCATCAGATGCAATGGCTCCAATTGGGCCTGCATCATTTGGAGATACATCGACCGCGGTGGTCGTTGGCTTGAACGCCGCCATTGTCACCGTGGCGGAGCAGGAACCGCGCACGCTCATCGTCCGCTCACCTGACGAAGGTTCGCCTCACCACTCAGACACGTGGGATGCACTTCCCTTCGGACCGTTCGACCCGCTTGTCCACCGGACCATGGCGACGGGATTGCATGCCTGGGTGCAGGAACAGACCGGACTTGATCTTGGGTATGTCGAGCAGCTCTACACCTTTGGCGACCGAGGCCGAAACCGGTTGCCTGACGACATTGGCCCCCACATCATTTCGGTTGGATATCTTGCGTTGGTCAGTGCCGATGACCTTGGAGAAGACGCATCTGCGCCGGAAAGCGGATGGCGCGGCTGGTACAGCTATTTCCCCTGGGAAGACTGGCGGCAGGCTCGACCGCGGATCATTGACGAGGCTATCGCGCCCCTGGTGAGTGCGTGGGCGGAAAGTGCCAACACACCGGCATTGAAGTCAGAACGCACGCAGCGACTGAACCTTTGCTTTGGGCTTGGTGGCGTTTCCTGGGATGAGGAAAAGGTTCTGGAGCGGTTCGAGTTGCTCTATGAAGCAGGTCTTGTGGATGAAGCCGCCCGTGACGGACGGCGCAATGCTCAGCGCAAGGTGAACACGCCAGAGGGCAAACAGGATGTGCCGCCACTAGGCGATCCCATGCAGCATGATCACCGGCGCATTCTAGCCACCGCCATGGGCAGACTGCGCGCAAAACTGAAATATCGCCCGGTCGTGTTTGAACTGATCATGGAAGAATTCACGCTCACAGAACTGCAGCGCACAGTTGAAGCCGTCATGGGCGTCAAACTTCACAAGCAGAATTTCCGTCGTCTTGTAGAGAAGGCCGGGCTTGTTGAGCGCACCGGACGCATGACCACGAACACGGGCGGAAGGCCGGCCGAGCAATTCAGGTTCCGCCGTGAAGTCGTGACCGAGCGCGCGGCACCCGGCATGCGGGTGGGTGTGCCACGTCGCAGCACATCATGACGATGTGCATCTTCATCTGCTGATCAGTCGGAGTCAGGCTTTTTGGGCAGGACAGCAGCATCGGCAAATGCCTTCAGCACAGCCTTTGTTCTGAGATGGCCAAAGAACGTCATCATCCTATTGATTGCTTCCAGCGCCATGTCGGCAGCATCTTCAATCCGCACCTTGCCTTCTATCGCTTCCAGAAACCGATCAACCTCCGTCTGACCCAGAGCCTTGGCTGATGTGACATAGAACGCCAAGAGCTCCGTCGTGAATCCATTCTCTTCGGTGAAGCCTGCTGCACGCATCTCTCCCCAGATGGCAACAAGATCAGCATCAGTGCGCGACAGCATGGGCGTACCGGTGTCTGTGCTCATTTCGATTGCGCCGATTTCCTGAAGACCGGCCGCGTCTTCTGGCGCATTCGGGTTGCGCGCAAGAACAGACGAAAGCGGCACAAGCGCATCAAACTGATCGAGGCGCGCCGCAACCATTTGCTCCAGATGTGGAAATGCTCCGACGCCAAGCGACGCATCGGACAACTCTCCGGACAACACGCGGCCGATCTGAGGCAGGGTCAGACCTTCTTCCTTATGCAGGCGGCGGATCATGCGGATGCCATCGACATGAGCCTGATCATAGTCGGCCACATTTGGCTTGGAGCGCTGGGGCTCGGGCAATAGCCCGTGCCGGAAATAGACGCGAATGGTCTCGCGATTGACACCTGTCGCCTGTTCAAGGTCTCGCATTTTCATCGCATTGAGATACCTGATTTTCGCGTATTTACGTAACGCATTTTTGCGTATAGTGTTTACGCGAAACAACCAAAACGGGAGGTGATATCATGGGTGCGGCATCACACAAGGCTCAAACATCGCTATCAGAGCTGGTTGCTCCGATTTTCAACCCCGCGAGTTTTTCACATCGAGACAAGATCGACGGGATCTTCACGACCCTACGCCAGGACAACCCCCTCGCCTGCGTGGAAGTGCCCGGATATGACCCTCACTGGATGGTCACCAAGTATTCCGACGTCAAAGAAATCACTCGTCAGGACAACTTGTTCCACTCAGGTGACAGACCGAAGATCCTTCACAGTCAGGCCGGCGAGGCGCTGGCGAGGTCTTTTACCGGCGGCTCTCCCAATCTCTTTCAGTCTCTCGTTCAGCTTGATCCGCCTGAACACACTGCGTACCGCAATGTTCTGCAGGGTGAGTTCATGCCCGGCGGCATTGCAAAGATGAAAGAGAACGTCGCCAAGACAGCGCAGGAATTCGTGGACCAGATGGCGTCACTCGCGCCCACTTGCGACTTTGCTGACGACGTTGCCATGAACTATCCATTGCAAGTCGTACTGGACATCGTGGGCGTCCCGCGTGAGCACCACCCCAAGATGCTGCAGCTGACGCAGTGGCTTTTTTCCTACGCGGACCCTGATCTCAAACGGCCGGGCTCGGACATCACGGACCCGGAAGAAATCATCAAGACCTGGAACGTTGTTTTCACGCAGTTCCATGAGTTCTTCATGCCACTGGTGGAAGCCCGCCGGGCAAACCCCAAGGAAGACATCGCGTCACTCATTGCAAACGCCAAGATCAATGGTGAGAGCATGGAAGAACGCAAGATGATTTCATATTTCGGCATCCTTGCGACAGCGGGTCACGACACAACGTCTGCCACAACCGCATTGGGCATGAAGATGCTCGCTGAGAACCCGGACATGCTGGCAAGGTTGAAGGAGAAGCCCGACCTTATTCCCAGTTTCGTCGAAGAGTGCATCCGCTGGGGATCACCGGTTCAGCACTTCATTCGATCTGCAACTGAGGACTACGTCCTGCGCGGTCAGACGATCCGCAAAGGCGACCTGCTGTACATCTCGTATCTGTCTGCCAACCGGGACGAGGAAGAATTCGACGACCCATTTACCTTCAAGATGGATCGGGCACCCAATCGCCATGTCGGATTCGGGTTTGGTGGACATGTGTGCCTGGGCCAACATCTCGCTCGTCTTGAGATCCGCACCATCTGGCAAACGCTTCTTCCGCGCCTCACCGAGGTGGAACTCACCGGCCCGGTCAAATTCACAGAATCGGAATTCGTCTGCGGGCCCAAATCTGTGCCTATTAGATTCAAGATGGACGGATAACTCGCGGCATGGTTTTCCGCCGCACAAGTATGACCGCAACAAACATCACACATGCGATGCCGACAGCGGCTGGAAACAGGACTGTTGTCCACGAATAGTTTTCCAGAGCCGCTACCACAAAGCCGTTTCGCAAGGCCCCAAGCGCAAAGAAAAGCGCATTCTCTTCATACGGGGAGACATAGGCTTTTCTGACGGATGGGCCAAAGCCCAGAAGGTCAACAATCGTCAGCACAAAGACGGCCAGGAACGGGTTTGCTGTGGCAAACCAAAGTGGCAGTGCACTGAGGGCCAGCGCCAGAAAGACCCAGTCGATGGGGACAATACTCTTGTCGGCCGACTTGGCGAGTGCGAGCACTGCAACAAAAAACGTGATGACCCCGGAGATGCCGATGGGCCAAGCACCAATGCCTGCACCATCAGCAAGCTGCGCAAAAAAGACGATGACAGTCCCTGCGGCCCAGATCATCCACGAAAACACATGCGGCTTTGTCTCCTCGCGCAGGATCGAGCGGATGTAGGGATAAAAAGCCACAAAGGTCAGAATCAGGGCGAGCGCACTGAGGACGGCCTTTATTGTGGGGATGTCTTCCATGAGAGGAGCAAAGCACAGCCGAGAGACCGGATTGCACGGCCAAAAACAGATACCGCCATTGCACCATCACATGCGCCACAGGTTTCTTGGGACAAATGGCACACCAGCCTGCCCTTGACGGCGACCCGTTTCAGGCCATTTACTTTACTTGACAGGAGTAATGCTCATATGTAGCATTACTCAAGAAATTTACAGAGCGGAGTTGTGTCCGCCTTTTTTGCGGCCCCCTTTATGCTCTAAATGAGTATAAGCCGCACACCAGCCCCAAGGGAGGCCTGGCTATGACGATTGTGTATGAACGCAGCGCGTATGATGTCAGTGCAAATGACGGCATCAAGAGCGCCAAGGCCAAAAAGCCTGTGGCGAAGAAGCCTGTTCCGGAATTTGACGTGCCGGAATACACGCCCGGTCTGGCCAAGGAAATGGCGCCGATGTACGCGCGCCTCTCCAAGGTGATCCCGTCTGTCGAGTGGCCTTTCTTCGCGCCGTATATTCACGAGATCAACCGGATCAAGAAGCAGAAGAATGCTGTGATCCTGGCGCACAACTACATGACGCCAGAGATTTTCCATGGCGTTGCTGACATTGCCGGTGACAGCCTGCAGCTGGCCATCGAAGCCACCAAGGTTGAAGAGCAGGTGATTGTTCAGTGCGGCGTGCACTTCATGGCGGAAACGTCGAAGCTGCTGAACCAGGAAAAGACCGTCATCATTCCAGATGAGATGGCCGGCTGTTCGCTGGCGTCTTCCATCACGGGTGCAGACGTCCGCGCCATGCGCGAGGCATACCCCGGTGTGCCGGTTGTGACCTATGTGAACACATCCGCTGATGTTAAGGCGGAGACAGACATCTGCTGCACGTCCTCCAATGCATTGAAGGTTGTTGAGAGCCTCAACACGCCGCGCGTGATGTGCATTCCCGACGAGTATCTCGCACGCAATGTGCAGAAAGATACAGACGTCGAGATCATCACGTACAAGGGCTCCTGTGAGGTGCATGAGCGCTTTACGCCGGAAGAGCTGCGCGAGTACCGGGAAAATGACCCGGGCATCAAGATCATCGCGCACCCTGAATGCCCGCCCAATGTGCTGGATGAGGCCGACTTCTCAGGCTCCACATCAGCCATGATCAACTGGGTGAAGGACAATCAGCCATCCAAGGTGATGATGGTGACCGAGTGCTCCATGTCGGACAATGTGGCTGTTGAAAATCCCAACGTGGATTTCATTCGCCCGTGCAATCTGTGCCCACACATGAAGCGGATCACCCTGCCGAAGATCCTGGCCTCCCTGCACACCATGCAAGATGAGGTGCTGGTTGACCCGGCGATTGCAGAGCGCGCGCGGCTGCCGATTGAACGCATGATTGCGCTCAACAACAACTAGCTAGCGCCAGATCGCAGAAGGCCGAAAGCCAATGGCACAGGCCACGTCCAATTACAGAACTGCTGAACAGCTGGCCGGCGACGCCCTTGTGGCGGGCGCCGGTCTTGCTGGCCTGTTTACGGCATTGAAGCTGGCGAACGCCGGCCGACAGGTCACAGTGCTGGCAGGCATCCCGCGCAAAGGCGGGGCGACCTCCACATGGGCGCAGGGCGGCATTGCCGCGGCACTGGGCGCTGATGACTCTGCTGACCTGCATGTGGCTGACACACTTGCCGCCGGTGATGGACTTGTCGATGAAGCTGCCGCGCGCGCGCTGGCGGATGACGCAGCTGCGCGCATTTCAGACCTTGAGGCCCTTGGCGTTGCCTTTGACAAGAAACCCGACGGATCATTCTCCCTTGGCCGCGAAGGCGCACACTCGCGCAACCGCATTGCCCATGTGGGCGGCGATGGCGCAGGTGCCGCCATCATGTCGGCATTGGGCAAGGCTGCACTGGCCCACGACAACATCCATATCGTGTCCGGCTGGCATGCTGCTGATCTGATCGTCGAAGGTGGCGCAGTGACGGGCCTTATCACGCGCGGTGGCGTGGAGCCTGACGCCCCTAGCCTGCGGTTCCGGGCGGACGCGACCGTACTTGCAACAGGTGGCGTTGGCGCTCTTTATGCGGTGACGACAAATCCCGCTGGATCGCGCGGTCATGGCATTGGCCTAGCCGCGCGCGCCGGCGCGTTGGTAAGCGATGTGGAGTTTGTGCAATTCCACCCCACAGCCATCGCCTGTGATGAAGACCCTGCTCCATTGGCAACAGAAGCATTGCGAGGCGAAGGGGCCACCTTGCTGCGCGCAGACGGGTCCCGCCTGATGGAAGGTGTGCATCGCGATCTGGAACTTGCGCCGCGAGACATTGTTGCGCGCGAGATTGCCAAAGAGATCGGCAGCGGCGGCACGGTTCTTCTGGATTGCCGCGATGCGGTGGGGAACCGATTTGTGGATCGTTTTCCGTCTGTGTATTCCGCCTGCCAGCGCAATGGGATTGACCCACTCAGCCAAGCGATCCCGGTGGCTCCGGCAGCGCATTACCATATGGGCGGCGTCGTTACGGACCTTGCCGGCGTCGCAAGCCTGCCCGGCCTTTACGCCTGCGGAGAGGTGTCGCGCACGGGTGCCCACGGTGCCAACCGTCTTGCCTCCAATTCCCTTCTGGAATCCATCGTCTTTGGGTCCCGTATTGCCGACAGCATTGCTTCGATAACGGGTGGCGCATCGCGCCCCAAGGAAGCCCCCGCTGGCGGGTCCGCTCCAACTGGCGACGACCCCCATGCATCACATATACAGACCCTGCGCCAGAGCATGGCGCGCAATGTGGGCGTTGCCCGCGACGCCACATCGCTTGAGGAAACGCTGTCGCTGATCCGAGACCTTGAGGACCAGGCGCTGCCGGCGGCCAGCGGGTACCGCAACATGCTTGCCGCGGCGCATCTTGTTGTTGCCGCAGCCCATCGCCGGCATGAAAGCCGCGGCGGCCATAGTCGCCTCGACTATCCGCAGAGCGATGATGCACTGACGCGGCATCTGCCTCTCACTCTGGAAGAAGCGCGCGCGACCGCCGCAACGCCTGCTCCACAAACCGCAAAAACGGCCTGATTCATGACAGCACTCACTCTCCCACCCATGCCTCGCCTGATCGTCGAGCCTGCCGTGCGCAATGCGCTGGAGGAAGACCTTGGCCGTGCGGGTGACATAACCTCGGACTATGTCGTGCCGGAAAATACACGCGCGCAAGCACGGATCGCAGCCAGAGCCACAGGCGTTGTGTCAGGACTTGATGCGGCACGCGCTGCCTTTCGGATGGTTGATCCAGACCTTCTCATCGGCATTGAAAAGCGCGATGGGGATCTGATCGAGCCGGGCGATGCAATCTGTCATCTTGATGGCAAGGCGCGTTCCATTCTAACCGGCGAGCGGGTTGCCCTGAACTTTCTGGGGCACATGTCGGGCATTGCCAGCGCTGCAAAGAGCATGACCGACCTGATTTCTCATACCAAAGCCAAGGTGACCTGCACACGCAAGACAACACCTGGTCTCCGCGCGTTTGAAAAGCACGCGGTGCGCAGCGGCGGTGGCGCGAACCATAGATTTGGCCTCGATGATGGTTTGCTCATCAAGGACAACCACATCGCTGTCGCTGGTGGCGTGACTGCGGCCATAACAGCTGCGCGCTCACAGGCAGGCCACATGGTGAAGATTGAGTGCGAGGTCGACACCCTTGATCAGCTCCGCGAGGCGCTGGACGCAGGTGCGGAAGCTATTCTGCTCGACAACATGTCACCGGACATGCTTGCCGAAGCTGTGGCCATCAACGCAGGTCGCGCCACGTTGGAGGCTTCGGGCGGCATTACCAGCGACACCATCAAGGCGGTGGCCGAAAGTGGTGTGGATCTGATCTCCGTTGGCTGGCTGACCCACTCAGCGCCGTCGCTTGATTTAGGGCTGGATATCGATTTCGGCGACTGACCGCCCTACACTCCTCCCTAGAAAAAGTATTGCAGGGAGGAAGACCATGTCCAAATCAGGGGACCGCAAATCCATATTCATCACCGGTGCCGCCAGCGGCATGGGTAAAGCGACAGCGGATCTGTTTGCTGAAAAAGGATGGTTTGTCGGTGCGACCGACGTCAATGAGGCCGGACTGCAGGCCCTTGAAAGCGAAATCGGCGCAGACAACTGCTTCATCTCGACGCTGGATGTGACAGACGGTGATGCTTTCGCTTCGGTCCTCGAAGCATTTGCCAAGGACACAGGCGGCACGCTTGACCTGCTGTTCAACAATGCCGGCATTGGCGCGGGCGGGTTTTTCGATGAGATGACATTTGATGAAGTGATGGCGGTCGTAAACGTCAACTTCGTCGGCGTGATGCGGGGCATCCACCTTGCCTATCCGCTGTTGAAAGCCACTCCCAACTCGCTGTGCTTCACAACATCTTCTTCATCAGCGACCTATGGCATGCCGGGCATCGCCGTTTATTCAGCGACCAAGCACGCGGTCAAAGGTTTGACGGAAGCTTTGTCTATTGAGTTTGCGCGTCATGGGGTCCGCGCTGCGGATGTTCTGCCCGGCTTGATTGACACACCCATTCTTCCCGAGGGAACGCAGGACGGCGCGCCGACCGAAGGCATGTTCCGGCTGATGCCGGCGTCATCTGTCGCGGACAGCGTCTGGGATGCGTATCACACGCCCGAGAAACTGCACTGGTATGTGCCGGAAGAGATTGGTGATCTGGATAAAGCAGCCGGCAACACGCCGGAGCTTGTGCGCGAGCAGATCAAGAGCACCGGCCCGCTGGCAGCTGTTATCCGCGAGATGGAAGAAAAAGCGGCAGCTGCACAATAGCAGCCGCCGCATTTCGCATCGTCTTGTTCATGTCAGGGTTAGAGGCAGAAGTGCTCTAGCTTTCCTGCGGCGCGTGGCGATTCACCCACCGGTAAAATATATGCTTGCCAACTGTGGTGGTCTCGTTCAGCGTCGGTGCCCAGTACGGTGAAACATAGTCGGCGTGGTAGTGCGTCGCCTTGCCGGTGACTTCTTCCCACTGCACATCAAGCATCACATATGCGGCCAGGTTCTGGGACTTTTTCCAGGCATCCTTTTCACCCGGTGTGTCCTTGATCCCGTCGCAGGTCCAGGAGAACTGGCAGCCTGTCTTGAGGTGTGAGCCTTGGAATACAACCGCGCAAATGGTGCTGGGGTAGCGCTTGTCCGCAACCCGTGTCAGCACAACCTCCGCCACGGCAAGCTTGCCCTTGGCGCCTTCACTGCGGGCCTCAAAGTAGATGGCCTGTGCAAGGCAAAGACGTTCGCGATCAAGCGCCTTTGGAGAGAGCTTTGCAAAACGCTCGGCCAGCCGGCCTTCGCCTGCAATCTGCACTGCGTTTTCGACCACGGCATAGAAGGTGCCGTCGCTCATCGCTTTTGTGACGGCGGGCAGCGTGCTGATGGGCGCGCTAAGACGTCCACCGGCGACGCGCGAGCGGGCGCGCTCAGACGCGGCGCGCACCTGCGGCGCATCGCTGATGCTTGCCGTTTCTGATTTCAGGGTAAGGGGCCCCGCCACGCCGGGCAGAGCACCGGTCGCAACCGCGCCGATGGCAACAAAGAGGGCTGCCACGCCCGTGGCTGCGGTGATGCGCATGGTTTTGCGCTTGGCGGTGAACGCCAGAAGTCTGGTCACAACGGTGTCGAAGCTCTTAGGCATCGTCCTGTCTCCAAATCCAGTCCTGCCCGAGAGATGTCCCAAGCAGATGGCGTGAAAGGTTCGGGCGCGCATCTCTTGCGCAACCGTCACAAACCGTCTTCACGCCCCCAAAAACAAACGGATCTACGTATCCGCTATCTCACTTCGGCACGTCATCTTCTGACCTGTGCCGCTTTGGGCCTGGAAATTGGAGATAATCGGCGGAAAGCGTCCCTAGCCTCGCCCAGTCCATCCAGCCCACTCACAATCAGGCAATCTGTGTGCCACTCTTTTTCTGAGTGGCGTTGCCGGATCGGAAACTCATTCAGCGAACCCTAGTGACAAGTTTGTCAATACAATCGCTGTGATTAGGGAAGTAGCATTTACATATGCGGTCTTCAAGAGGAGAACCGTCACAGACCTGTGAAGTTCCCTAATCCATTGAAATTGTGGGACTTTTTCTGGTGAAAAGCGGCCATGCACCAGACGCAAACCGGTTAATATATGTTGCACTGCACACGCATACTTGCGCTGTTTTCAGCCATATATGGTGCAATGCAGCAAAATCTGGCGGGCAGGTGCCGAATCAGACCTGAAGTGCAGATTGTGCAGCCGCGAGACGGGCAATCGGCACCCGATAGGGTGAGCACGACACATAGTCGAGACCGACGGATTCACAGAACCGGACAGATTCCGGGTCACCGCCATGTTCACCACAGATGCCCAGCTTGATATCGCTGCGGGTGGCGCGGCCGCGCTCGACGCCAATCTTGACCAGTTCACCCACCCCATCGGGATCAAGCGACACGAACGGGTCCTGCTCGATGAGGCCCTGGTCCTGATAGTTCTTCAGGAACATGGCCGCGTCATCGCGGGAGATACCGTAGGTGGTCTGGGTGAGGTCATTGGTGCCGAAGGAGAAGAACTCGGCCGTCTCGGCAATCTGCGCGGCCTGCAATGCGGCGCGCGGCAGCTCAATCATGGTGCCGACCAGATAGTTGAGCTTCTTGCCGGTTTCTTTTTCAACCTCACCGGCAACAGCAACGATGCGTGCCTTGAGGACGTCGAGCTCCTGCTTCATGGCCACAAGCGGGATCATGATTTCCGGGGTTACCGGTTCGCCGGTCTTTTCAGCGGCCGCGATGGACGCTTCAAAAATCGCGCGGGCCTGCATCTCGTAGATTTCCGGATAGGAAATACCCAGGCGGCAGCCACGATGGCCCAGCATCGGGTTGAACTCATGCAGTTCGTGCGCCCGCTGCTTGAGCTTGGCGGCGTCAATGCCGGAGGCCGCCGCCACTTCGTCCATTTCAGCGTCCGTCTGCGGCAGGAATTCATGCAGCGGTGGATCAAGCAGGCGGATCGTCACCGGCAGGCCGGACATGATCTCGAACAGATCAGCAAAATCCTTGCGCTGCATGGGCAGGATCTTGTCCAGCGCCACCTTGCGGCTGGCCTTGTCGTGCTCATCAGCCAAAATCATTTCACGCACAGCCACAATGCGCTCTGCCTCAAAGAACATGTGCTCGGTGCGGCACAGGCCGATGCCCTCTGCGCCGAACTTGCGGGCAGTCTCTGCGTCGGCCGGTGTTTCCGCGTTGGTGCGCACCTTCATGCGGCGGGCTTCGTCGGCCCAGACCATCAGCTTAGCAAAGTCGCCGGAGAGTTCCGGCTGCAATGTCGGTACTTCGCCGAGGATCACCTGGCCTTTTGAGCCATCGATGGTGATGACGTCACCCTCTTTGACGGTCTCGCCGCCAACGGTGAAGGTCTTGCCCGCATAGTCAACGCGGACGGTGCCGGCACCCGACACACAGGGGCGACCCATGCCGCGCGCCACAACCGCTGCGTGGCTGGTCATGCCGCCGCGCGTGGTCAGGATGCCTTCCGCGGCGTGCATGCCGTGAATGTCTTCGGGGCTTGTTTCAATCCGCACAAGGATGACGCGCTTGCCTTCCTGCATGCATTCCACAGCGTGCTCAGCGGTGAACACAACGGCACCGGACGCGGCACCGGGAGACGCGGGCAGGCCTGTCGCAATCACATTGCGCGGCGCATCGGGATCAAGGGTCGGGTGAAGCAACTGGTCAAGGGAACCGGGCTCCACGCGCAGCACAGCTTCGTTGGAGGTGATGAGACCTTCATCCACCATGTCACAGGCAATCTTCAGCGCGGCCTTGGCCGTGCGCTTGCCGTTGCGGGTCTGCAGCATCCACAGCTTGCCCTGCTGGACGGTGAACTCGATGTCCTGCATGTCGCGGTAGTGGCCTTCGAGCTTCTTGTAGATGTCCACAAGCTGGCCGAACACCTCCGGCATGGCTTCTTCCATGCTGGGGTCGTTGGAGCCTGCTTCAATGCGCGACTGCTTGGTGAGGTTCTGCGGCGTGCGGATACCGGCCACCACGTCCTCGCCCTGGGCATTGATCAGGAACTCGCCGTAAAACTCTTTCGCGCCGGTGGACGGGTCGCGCGTAAACGCAACACCGGTCGCGGACGTGTCGCCCATATTGCCAAACACCATGGCCTGCACATTGACGGCAGTGCCCCAGCTTTCAGGAATGTTGTGCAGGCGGCGATAGGTGTCCGCGCGGTCATTGCGCCAGGAGCCGAACACAGCAGAGATCGCGCCCCAGAGCTGGTCACGCACATCCTGCGGGAAGGGCTGGCCCAGTTCGCGTTCAACAGCCGCCTTGTAGTGGCTGATGATCTCTTTCCAGTTGTCGGCAGTCAGCTCGGTATCGAGCGTCAGTTCGTTGTCTTCCTTGAAGGTCTCAAGAATTTCCTCGAAGTGATAGTGGTCAACACCCAGCACCACGTCAGAATACATCTGGATGAAGCGGCGATAGCTATCGAGCGCAAAGCGTTCGTCGCCGGACAGCTTGGCAAGCGCACCAATGGTTTCGTCGTTGAGGCCAAGGTTCAAAACCGTATCCATCATGCCGGGCATCGAGGCACGGGCACCGGAGCGCACAGACACGAGAAGCGGGTTGGCCGTGTCACCAAACTTTGCGCCGACGAGCGAGCCCACATGCTCTAGCGCCGCATCCACTTCGCCGGACAGCTCAGACGGGTACTGACGATTATTGTCGTAATACGCAGTGCACAGCTCGGTGGTGATGGTAAAGCCCGGCGGCACCGGCAGACCAAGATTGGACATTTCAGCAAGGTTTGCGCCCTTGCCGCCCAGAAGGTTGCGGTCGCTGGCGGACCCTTCCGCCTTGCCGTCGCCGAAGCTGTACACCCACTTGGTCATGGTTACTCGCCTGTCTTGCGGTGTGATTTGAGATTATGAATGAAGAGGAGCGGTTTGCGCGGCTCTGCTGCCTTGGCATTGCGTGGCGCTGCCGTTGTCTGGATTGTCCGGTTAAACCGGACAATGGCGGCAGGTGTTTGATGGTGGACCCATTTTATCACGCCATCCTCCGGCTTGACCGGTGGATCCATGGGCATTGCCGCAAACTCAATGATGTCAGCCATGGCTCAGCCCTCTACCTTGGAAAAGTCTGCGACCGTGTGCAGCGCGTCGCGGATCTGCGCGAGCAGCTTCAAACGGTTTTCGCGCAATGCGGGGTCGTCTGCGTTGACGGTGACATCATCGAAAAACAGATCGACAGGACCGCGCAGCTTTGCCAGTGCCGCCATGGCCCCGGCGAAATCTTCCTTCGCCACGGCCTCGCGGGCGATGCCGGTCGCTGCATCAATGGCGGCGTACAGATCACTTTCGGCTTTTTCGGCAAACAGCTCGGTACTGGCCGCGCCGGAGACAGCACCGGTCTTCTTTTCTTCGATGCGCAGAATGTTGGCTGCCCGCTTGTAGCCCGCCAGCAGGTTGGCGCCGTCGTCGGTCGCCAGGAAATCAGACAGCGCATTGACGCGCTGAACGATGAGCCAGAGGTCGTCACGACCTTCCATGGCAAAGACAGCGTCGACGAGGTCGTGACGGGCACCATGATCACGCAGGTAGAACTTCAGGCGGTCGGCAAAGAAGGAGAGGAGATCATCTGAAAACTCCCGAAGGTGCTGAAGTTCGAACAGCACATGAGGCTCGATTGCGGCCCAAACATAGTTCGTATCAACATTTAACACTTCATCGAAAACGAAGGTCCGCGCGCCGCCAACCTGCCAGTTTTCCATGCTGTTCATCAAAACCCGAACGACATTCGAATTACCGATAACAGATATATCAAGAGAGCTATTGTCGGCGGCCCACCTTCGCGCAAACTCAATGTGCTTTTCATCTTCAACACTGAGCGTCGACCGCACATGCGCTTGTCTCTGAAAGCTCTCAAACCAATGGAAACAAGCAACATTGAAGATGCCCTCTAGGCCCGTCCTGACCTTGTTTTCCAATACAAGCCGCACCACGCCAAGAGCGGCTCGGCGCAGCGCAAATGGATCCTTTGAGCCAGTTGGTTTTTCATCGATCGCCCAAAAGCCAGTCAGAACATCTAACTTGTCAGCTAGAGCTACAGCGACGGAAACAGGGGCCGTCGGCACGTCGTCATTCGGGCCTTGCGGCGCGTAGTGGTCCCGCACGGCATCTGCAACTTCTGCATCTTCACCATCTTCGAGGGCGTAGTAGCGGCCCATGATGCCCTGCAGGTCCGGAAACTCGTACACCATGCCGGTGCTGAGGTCGGCCTTTGACAGGTGCGCGGCACGTTCGGCCTTGTCCGGGTCAGCACCAACCTTAGGAGCCAGTTCGCGAGCGAGCTTGGCCACGCGCTCAGACTTGTCATGCACCGTGCCGAGCTTGGCGTGGAAGACCACTTTCTTGAGATCTTCGATGCGGCTGTCGAGGGTGCGTTTCTTGTCTTCGTCCCAGAAGAAACGGGCGTCGGAGAAACGGGCGCGGAGGACGCGGCCATTGCCGTCGGCTATCGCTTTGCCGCCGTCTTCGGCTTCCACATTGGCGACGCAGACAAACTTGGCGGCCATCTTGCCGGTGGCGGCATCGCGCACGGCGAAATATTTCTGGTTGGTGCGCATGGTGCTGGTGAGCACTTCCGGCGGCACGTCCAGGAAACTTTCATCAAACGTGCCCAGAAGTGGGACGGGCCACTCCACAAGGCCTGCGACTTCTGCCAGCAGGGCGTCGTCTTCGACCAGTTCAAGGCCCTGCGCCTGACACAGGGTCTTGGCGTCGGCCAGAATGCTCTGCATACGGAGCTCTGCGTCGACCATCACCTTGGCGCGATCAAGGCTGACTTCATAGTCTTCCAGCCGGTGCACCTTGATGGGGTCCGGCGCCATGAAGCGATGGCCGTAGGTGGTGTTGCCGCTCTTGATGCCGTCCACTTCAAACGGCACGACCTCGCCATCAAACGTGCAGACGATGGAATGCAGCGGGCGCACCCAGCGCAATGTGCCGGTGCCCCAACGCATGGATTTGGGCCAGGGGAATTTTCGAACAGTGTCGGGAATGATGTCCGCCAGCAGGTCCGGCACCGGACGGCCCGGCTTTTCAATCACGGCGACGTAGAACGCGCCTTTCTTGTCTTCCTGCTGCTCGCACTCATCCACGCTGGAAAGCCCGGCAGACTTCAGGAAGCCTTCAAGCGCTTTTTCAGGCGCACCAACGCGGGGGCCTTTGCGTTCTTCCTTGCGGTCGGGTGCTGCACCCGGCAAACCACCAAGCGCGAGCATCAGGCGGCGCGGGCCATAGTGGATACGTGCCCACTCATAGGTGACGCCAGCTTCCACAAGATCACCGGTGATCATGCGCTGCAGATCTTCCGCTGCGCGCTTTTGCATGCGGGCGGGAATTTCTTCGCAGAAAATTTCAATGAGTGCTTCAGGCATCAGAGGCCTCAAGCTGGGTCTTCAGATAGGCTTCGCTGCAACCCTTGGCCAAATTGCGCACGCGGCCGATATAGGCCTGCCGCTCGGTGACAGAGATGACGCCACGGGCATCCAGCAGGTTGAACCGGTGCGAGGCCTTGAGGACCTGATCGTAGGCAGGTAGCGGCAGCGCTGGCTCATGGTTGAGCAGGTTCTGGCATTCGCGCTCGGCCTGATCGAACTGAGCAAAGAGTGTTTCGGTGTCGGCCGCGTTGAAGTTGTGGTGCGAGTATTCAACTTCCGCCTGATGGAACACGTCGCCGTAAGTGACTTTCTTGTCGCCGTCAGCGCCGTTGAAATCCAGCTCAAAGCCGTTATCGACACCCTGCACATACATGGCGAGGCGCTCAAGCCCGTAAGTCAGCTCGCCCGACACCATCTCGACTTCGATGCCGCCGACCTGCTGGAAGTATGTGAACTGCGACACTTCCATGCCGTCACACCAGACTTCCCAGCCAAGGCCCCAGGCACCGACGGTGGGGTTTTCCCAGTCGTCTTCCACAAAGCGGATGTCGTGCAGCTTGGGATCGATGCCCAGCGCGTACAGGCTTTGCAGATACAGCTCCTGGATATTGTCAGGGCTGGGCTTCAGGATCACCTGAAACTGATAATAGTGCTGAAAACGGTTCGGGTTCTCGCCATAGCGGCCATCGGTGGGGCGGCGCGACGGCTGCACGTAGGCGGCGTTCCACGGCTTGGGGCCAAGGGCCCGCAGGATGGTCGCCGGGTGCAATGTGCCCGCGCCCATCTCCATGTCATAGGGTTGCAGCAGCACGCAGCCCTGCTCCGCCCAGAAGCGCTGGAGGGTCAGGATCAGGCCCTGAAAAGATGTGTCGGCCTTGGGCCGTGACGCGGTCATGGAGGCGGGTGTGCTTTACCGGAATGGGTTCAAAACGCGGCCAAAACGCGAGCGGGACGAATTACACAGAATCGACAATGAAACTGCCATTCATCCCGGGCGCGCCGGAACCTAGCCGCGTGGGTCCGGTGGGGTCAAGGAGAGCCTCGCGGGAGGCTGTTGCTCGGACTTAACGGGCGGTTTTGTCCTTTGGGCGATAGACGCCGTCCCGGCCTGCTTCAAGGGTCTGCGCGTCTGATTTTCCGGCCATATGCTCGGTGGCCTTGCGGGCGGCTTCCTCCACGGAGGAGCGGCGGCCAAGGCCCTTGTCCCGCAGGGTCTTCCAGGCCGCATAGGCTGCGACCACCAGCAGGGCGGTGAGAATCATGTTCCCCATGAGATTGTCCCTCTCATTACGTCTTCAGTTTCTTCCCTAAAGGCCGAAGCGAGACCACAGGGCGCGGGTTTCCAGCGCGCTCAGGCCATTCTCGACCAGATTTGTATCCAGCGACAATGACGAAGGTGAGGCGGTGTGAGAGACCCCGGCCGCATTCTTGTTGCGCCGGAACAGGCCACCGGAGGTGTGCACCAGCTTCAGCTTGGTCTTTTCGCCGAATTTGTCCTTCAAAATGGCGCGCATGTCGCCCAGACCGTCAATCAACCCTAAGGTCTGCGCCTTGGCACCGGTCCAGAACGAGCCGGTGAACAGGTCGCTCTCAGGTGCCGTGAGCTTACCCTCGCGGCGGTCGCGGACCATCTGCTTGAAGCTTTCATGCACTTCGGCCTGCAGGCTCTTGAGGTGCTCCACATCCTTGGGGTCTTCGGCCTGAAACGGGTCCAGCATCGCCTTGCTTTCGCCTGCCGTATAGACGCGGCGCTCAACGCCGACCCGGTCAATCAGCTGTTTGAAGCCAAAGCCTGCCGACACGACGCCGATGGACCCCACGACGGAATTTTCATCTGCGTAGATTTCATCACCGGCCAGCGCCAGCATGTAGCCGCCGGACGCGCCGACATCTTCGATAAAGGCAAAGACCGGGATTTCCTTTTCAGCGGACAGCGCCCGCACGCGCTTCATGATCAGCGCGGACTGAACCGGTGAGCCGCCGGGCGAGTTGATGGCCAGGGCCACTGCCTTGACGGATTTGTCCGCAAAAGCTGCCTCAAGGTCAGCTGCAACAGATGTCAGCGACAGGCTTGGATTGAACGGGCTCGACTGGCCGCCGATGACACCATTGAGGCGCACCACATGGACCAGGGGCTCGGGTTCACTGAAGAGCTTTTTTGCCAGCGGGCCAATGAGGGGCTGGTCGCGCAAGCCGCGCAGATTGTCTTTTATTCCCATGGGGTGAGACATAGGCATTCCAGCGGGACTGCACAAGTTAGCCGGAGATGTTGATTTCCCTGCCTTTTCTGAGGATATCCCACGCTTTATCGGCAATCAGGCCACCGCGCCCATGCAGTTCAAGCCCGGGCAGGATTTCAAGCGGGGCCCGGCTGCCCTTGGTGGCCTGCACGAGAACCCGGGTGGCGGCCTTGCCGGTGCTGCGCGGCGCGGGCCAGAGCGGGAAAATCTTGGTGCCCCCTGCCCGGCCTTCGAGGGCCGCTAACAGATCCGCCAGCTTGTCGGCCCGGTGCACAAAGGTGAGCGTGCCGCCGGGTTTGACCATGCGCGTCGCACATTTCACCCACGCGGCCAGCAGGTCAGCGGGGCCTGAAAAAGCCCGCGCACGGACGTCACCGGGCGGCGGTGTCGCTTCACCTTCGGTCAGGAATGGTGGGTTGGCGATGGCGTGGTCGCAGCTTTCAGGTTCCAGACCCAGCGCTTCAAGCTCACTGCCCTTGGCGGTGACGTCAGCCCGGACAAACTTCACAGCGTCGGCCAGCTCGTTGCGTTCCGCATTGCGGCGGGCAAGGTCGAGGGCCTCATCTTCGATCTCGATGCCCAATACGTGGGCCCCGGTGCGTGAGGTAAGGCAAAGCGCTGCCACGCCGGGACCACAGCCAAGCTCCAGAACCCGCTCGCCTTCCTTGGCCGGACAGGCAGCGGCCAGCATTACGGTATCGACGCCAGCCCTGAAGCCATTGCGCGGCTGCAGGCACTTGATCTGGCCGCTGAGGAAATCATCGTCGGAAGTTTCAATATCTGCTTTTGTAATTTCAGCGTCCGTCACCAGCGGCTCTCCCCCACCGGCGGCACGTCGATGCCGGCATCCACAAGGAGGCTGCGCGCAGCCGCCACATCGTCCTCATGGACGGCCAGACGGCGCGGCAAAATGCCCAGCGAGCCTTCGATGATGCTCATATGGACGTCGAGAACGCTGAACCGAAGGCCCGCGTCACGCATCAAAGCCTCAGCAAAAGAGACAAGAACCGGGTCATTTGTGCGCAAAAGTTCGATCATGACGTGTGAAACAATGTCCCAATTGCAGATGTGGAATGCGCGGCAGCGGGCCGCACGGGAGTTGACTTGACCGGTTGTGCACCGCACTTAGACTTCGCATTAACGGGCTGGGTCATGACTTTACCTTGCCCACCTTATCACGCGAAGGAGCGTCCTTCAGTAAGGGCGTTGAAGGCATGGGCGTAGTTGTTCCTCTTGAAAGTGACCGTGGCGAAGGCAGCGATGCCGTTGAACGCCTGACGGAGCTTGTCGGCGCTGACATGGATCGGGTGACAGACCTCATCCTGTCGCGGCTGGCGTCTCAGGTCGAGATGGTTCCAGAGCTTGCCGGTCACATTGTGGAGAGCGGCGGCAAGCGCTTGCGCCCGATGATGACCCTCGCGGCTGCCAGCATCGTTGGCTATCAGGGTACGGACCATGTGAAGCTAGCGGCGGCCGTTGAGCTGATGCACACGGCAACACTGCTGCACGACGACGTGGTGGATGAAAGCGATCTGCGGCGCGGCAAGGAAGCGGCGCGCAAGATCTGGGGCAATCAGGCGAGTGTTCTGGTTGGCGACTTTTTGCTTGGCCGCGCGTTCAAGATGATGGTGGAAGTCGGCTCCCTCAAGGCGCTGGATATTCTCTCCACGTCTGCCTGCGTCATTGCGGAAGGTGAAGTGCTGCAGCTGGCCACAACAAAAGACACGCGCACAACGGAAGATGCCTATCTGCAGGTGGTCAACGCCAAGACGGCAGCGCTGTTTGCAGCGGCGACCGAAGTGGGTGCGGTGATTGCTGACCGGCCCGACTCCGAGCAGGCTGCGCTTTCTTCATACGGACGCAATCTGGGCATCGCTTTCCAGCTTGTGGATGATGCGCTTGATTACTCTGGCCGTCAGGCGACGTTGGGCAAGACCGTTGGCGACGACTTCCGCGAAGGCAAGCTGACGCTGCCGGTGGTTCTGGCATATCGCCGGGGCACGGCTGACGAACGCCAGTTCTGGGAACGTACCCTGCGTGACGGCGACCAGAACGACGGCGACATGGAACAGGCCATTGCCATCATGGAATCCCATGGGTGCCTTGATGACACCATCGGCCGGGCCCGCCACTACGGGGCCATCGCCTGTGATGCGCTGGCGATCTTCCCGGAAAGCGACATGCGCGATGTGCTGATCAGCCTTGTGCATTTCTGCGTCAACCGTAGTTACTAGGGCGCAGCTCCTAGCACCACACGTCACAGCCCACCGCGCATCTTGCTCCTGGACGATGCCGCTACCAGAGCGGTGCGACGGCCATGTCAGGTGCGAGGGCTGCTATCACCAACGCAACGGCCACGCTTGAGATGAAGTAAGCGATTGTCTTGCTGCGGCGCCATGCGCCTGTTGCAAACAGCACTGCCGCGCCGCCGCCGTTGGAGAGCAGGCCCATTGCGATGATGCCCCACGGGAACACGCCCTGACCCAGCAGCCAGAAGCCGTACCCATAGCCAATCAGCAGCGCAAAAATTGCGACGCCATACAGCCTGAAGAGTGGCGCTGCGGCTTCGCCATAGCCGGTGGACGCGCTTATGCGGCTTGTCGGCAGAAACAGGAACGGCACACCCACCAGAAGGCCGGTGACGAGAATCTTGAAGATGAAAACAAGCGCGAGAAAGCTTATGTCTGACTATCCATTATCTGAATTCGTTTTTTGAACTCAGTTCGGGATAGGTTATCTAAGTTCATATGTCAAACTCAGATAGCAAACCCGATTCACCGTCCGACACGCCCCCTCGCCCCCGTGTGGTCCAGACACCGGTCGCCATGGATGATTGCGGCATGGCGCGGGCCACCGACCTCTTCGGGGATCGGTGGACGCTGCTCATCTTGCGTGAGGCCTTGTATGGGGTGACCCGGTTTGAAGATCTGCGGGCGGATCTGGGCATCCCCCGCGCCGCCCTGAGCCAGCGTCTGGACAGGATGGTGGCTGCAGAGCTTTTGTCGCGACACCCTTACAGAGAGGGTGCGAGCCGGACGCGTCATGAGTACCGGATGACGGATCAGGGCATGGAGGCGGTCATTGTGTTGGTGGCTCTGATGGACTGGGGGGACAGATATCTGCGTGACGACACGCCGCCGATTGACGTTGTAGACGCTGCGACGGGAGAAAAACTGTCCATTGCCCTCACGACAGAAGACGGCCGCGTGGTGCCGCTGCAGGACGCCAAAATGAACATCCTGCGTCGGCGTCAGAAATAGACCGCGTCAGCTCAGAATATGAGCCGCCTCAACCCACCAGCCCTCGCGCCTGAGCGCCGTGGCAGCACGTGTTGCAGCGTCTTCATCCGCATACAAACCAAAGCACGTTGCGCCTGAGCCTGACATGCGTGCCATGAGGCAGTCCTTCGTTGCGGCAATCGCACGGACGGTTTCGCCCACTTCGGACACCAGATTGCGGGCAGGTGGCTCCAGATCGTTGCGGCAGGTCCTCATGAAGCGTGCGGCGGCCTTGGCATCGGTAAATCCACCTGGCCAGAACGTATCGCTTTCAGCGGTGGTCGGCTGCGCATTCAGGGCTTTGAACACGGGACCTGTTGCCACCGGCACGCCGGGATTGACGAGCACACACCACAGATCCGGCATGGAAGGTGCGCGGGCTATCTTTTCGCCAATGCCGGACATCACACATGGACGCGGTGCCTGAACACAAACGGGCACGTCGGCGCCCAGTTCAAGCCCAAGTGCGCCAAGCGTGGCGGCGTCATGACCAAGGTCCCACAGGGTATTGAGCGCCCGCATCGCAGCCGCGCAATCCGCTGACCCACCGCCGATACCGGCAGCTACAGGCAGGCGCTTGTCGAGGGTTATCTTCGCGCAACGACCCCTCCCTGTATCCGACAAACGGGCTGCGCCCAGCAAGCGGGCCGCCTTCAAGACCAGATTGTCAGCATCCGGCGTATCCGCCAGGGCCGCCGCATTGGGGCCTGTGACATGAAACGAAAGATCGTCAGCGGCTTCCACCGTCAACGTATCTCCCGTGCCTGCAAAAACCACGAGACTTTCAAGCAAGTGATACCCGTCCGGGCGCTTGCCCAGCACGTGAAGTGTGAGGTTGATCTTTGCGGGTGCGAATTCGGTGATGGTGCTCACGGGAGCAGACCCAGCTCTTTTTGTTTCTTCTTGGAAAGGGCAGCCACAATCATGTCGTAGGACTGCTTGATGTAGTCCTTGAGTTCATTGTCGCTCAGTCCCGGGCTCTCATAATGCTGCACCCATTTGAGGCCACGGGACGCCATGTAGGGTGCGGGCCTGACGCCGGGCTGCTGCGGCAGAACCTCAAAGCCAATATCCGTCACCTTGAATGTGAAGGCGGGTTCCTTGTCTTCCCATCGACCAATGGCGAAGACCTTGCCACCTACTTTCCACACATGGGCATTGCCCCACTGCACAACATGCGTAGTGGCCTTCAGGCTCTTGCAATAGGCGTTGAATTCCTTGCCGGTCATCGTAATGCCGATGCTTCGTCAGGAGCCCGCAGCAGGCGTTGCAGCCTCGGCTGCTTCAACCGCTTCGAGACCTTTTTCCAGTTTGCGTGCAATACGCAGTGCGACATCCTCTTCAGGATCATTTTCCAGAGCGTGCTGCCATTGGAAGCGTGCCTCTGTCCGCCGTCCAACCTTCCAGAACGCGTCGCCCAGATGGTCGTTGATGGTCGCGTCATTGGGATCAAGTTCGACGGCGCGTTCCAGCTGTTCAACGGCTTCCTCGTAGCGGCCCATCTGGTAGAAGGCCCAGCCGAGGCTATCGACGATGAAGCCGTCATTGGGCCGCTGATCGACGGCCTTTTGAATCATCTCCAGCGCCTGTTCGAGATTTATGTCCTGCTCCAGCCACGAATAGGCCAGGTAGTTGAGGACGTAGGGTTGGTCCGGTTCGAGCTCCAGCGCTTTCATGAAGTCAGCTTCGGCTCCGTCCCATTTACCTTGCCGTTCACGGGCGACGCCGCGTGCGTAGTACAGCGTCCAAAGTCGGCTGGATTCTGACTTCAGCAGGTCCAGCGCGCGGCTGTACCCGGCTTCCGCCCTGTCAAACCGCTCCGTCGACCGGTAGAGGTCAGCCAATGCAATGGCGACATCCGCATTTGCAGCGTCGGTTGACCTTTCACCAAGTGACGACAGGGCATCAATGGCATCATCCGTGCGGCCGATCCGGTCGAGCAGCAAGGCGCGTTCAATACGGGCTGTGGTTGCAAGCGAAGAACTGGACGAGACGTCGTCATAGGTCTCGGCGGCGGCTGAGAGATCACCAGAGTTGGACAGCAGCTCGGCCAGCAACACCTGCGCCACGTCAAGATTGCCATCCATGTACAAGGCAAGCTGCAGATAGAGAATGGACACATCCACACCCTGATCGCGCGACAGGGCACTGCCAATTCCATAGAGCGCTTCAGCGGCGCCTGCGCGGGTTGATGTCACCAGCAGTCCCGGGTCATCCCCGCGGCGTGCCCGTGCCAGCGCGTCGCTGATAATCGGGTGCGATGGCGACAGGGCCAGATAGCCTGAATAGATCACGATGGCATCGTCAGCCTGGCCGTTGCGCTCCAGAAAACGCCCATAGGCGTCAACGATGCGCACGGAGCCACCGCCGGACGATGACATGGCCGTCTCATAGGCTTCGCGAGCACTGACCTTGTCGCCTGCCAGATCAGCAATCAGGGCCGTGTGATAGGCGCTGAAGAGGGTGTGACCGGGGCCATTTTCTTCCAGCGACAGGCTTTCAAATGCTTTGGGATAGTTGCCTTCGCCCACATAGGTCCAGGCGGTCAGCAGTCCCGACACCAAGCGGGTGAAGGGGCCTGCGGCGGCGCTGTCAAAGTTTCCACGGGCACCGGCGAACCTGCCCGCCTTGATATCCTGAACGCCGAGCACCAGTCGCGCCGTGCGGTCGCCGGGGTCCTGGGCGATGACTTTTTCAGCCAGGGTGCCCGCACGGGAGATATTGCCCGCCGTCAGCTGCAGCAAAAAAGCACGATCCAGAATCACATCATTGGATGGATCTTCGGAAAGCACCTGATCGTAGAACACGGCTGCCGCATCACGGTCACGCAGATTGGTGGCATGGCGCGCGGCCAGATAGTTGCCAAGCTTGCTTTCAACATTACGACCGGCGCCATCAACCCGAAGGTTCTTGCCGACAGTGCTGGTATCAAAGTCGCGGGGATCAATGCCGCCGAAGCCAGCACAGCCAGCAAGCAGGCTTGCGGCCAGACCAATAGCGGCAATGCGCGCCATATCAGGCCGCAATATTCCGGGACGATTTAGAACCAATTGCACGATCAAACGCTCCACCTGCCTAGCCACATGCGAACACGCACCATAGCCGAGCGGGCGTAAATACGCCCATCAAATCCACATGTGGGGTTTGAAGCCCATTTATTTACATGTTGACGTAGATCGGCCCGCCGCCACCTTCCGGCACAACCCAGTTGATGTTCTGGCTGGGGTCCTTGATGTCACAGGTTTTGCAGTGAACACAGTTCTGAGCATTGATCTGGAACCGGGGGTTGCTGCCGTCGTCATTGCTGACAACTTCATACACACCTGCCGGGCAGTAACGCTGCGCGGGCTCCGCCCATGTGGGCAGGTTGGTTTCGATGGGGATGCTGGGATCGCCAAGGGTCAGGTGAGCCGGCTGGTCTTCCTCGTGGTTTGTGGAAGACAGGAACACTGACGAAAGCTTGTCGAAAGAGACTTCGCCGTCCGGCTTTGGATAATTGATTGGCTTGAACTTGGCCGCAGGCTTCAACGACGCCGCGTCCGTCTTGCCGTGCTTGAGGGTGAACGGCAGGCCGATGCCCAGATTGTTCATCCACATATCAATGCCGCCAAGACCGATGCCGATCAGCGTGCCAAACTTGGACCACAGCGGCTTGACGTTGCGCACGCGCTTGAGGTCCTTGGCCACGTGGCTGGTTTCGTACGCTGCCTGATAGGTGGTGAGCTCGTCCGCTGCGCGGCCATCGCGAATGGCTTCAAAGGCGCTGTCTGCGGCCATCATGCCCGTCGCCATGGCGTTGTGGCTGCCCTTGATGCGCGGCACGTTGACGAAGCCGGCAGAACAGCCGACCAGCACGCCGCCGGGGAAGGACAGTTTGGGTACAGACTGGAACCCACCTTCGGTAATCGCACGCGCGCCATAGCTCAGGCGCTTGCCGCCTTCGAAGGTCGGGCGAATGGTCGGGTGCGTCTTGAATCGCTGGAACTCGTCAAATGGTGAGAGGTAGGGGTTCGAGTAGTTCAGGTGAACCACGAAGCCGACAGCCACCAGGTTTTCGTCGAAGTGATAAAGGAATGAGCCACCACCGGTCTTGATGCCAAGCGGCCAGCCGAAGGAGTGCTGCACCAGCCCCTTCTTGTGCTTGGCCGGATCGATTTCCCAGACTTCCTTGATGCCTATGCCAAATTTCTGCGGCTCGCTGTCTGCATCCAGATTGTAGTTGCGGATCACGTGCTTGGAGAGGGACCCGCGCACACCTTCAGCAAAGAAGGTGTATTTGCCGAGCAGCTCCATGCCGGGCATGTAGCCGTCTTTTGGTTCGCCGTTCTTGCCAACGCCCATGTCACCGGTGGCCACGCCTTTGACGGAGCCATCATCGTTGTAGAGTACTTCCGCTGCGGCAAAGCCCGGATAGATTTCAACGCCCAAGGCTTCTGCCTTTTCAGCCAGCCACTTACAGGTGTTGCCAAGGCTTGCAATGTAGTTGCCGTGATTGTTCATCAACGGCGGCATCATGAAGTTCGGCAGGCGGATCGAACCGGATGGTCCAAGCACCATGAAATGGTCTGCTTTTACTTCGGTTTTCACCGGGCAGGTTTCATCGTCACGCCAGTCGGGAATCAGCTCATCAAGGCCGACGGGATCGATCACCGCGCCTGAGAGGATGTGCGCGCCGACTTCCGCGCCCTTTTCCAGCACGCAGACGGAGATTTCAAAGTCGTGTTCAGCGGCCTGCTGCTTGAGGCGGATCGCAGCGGACAGACCGGCAGGGCCGGCTCCGACGATCACCACGTCGTATTCCATGGCTTCGCGCTGCTCGGGGTGCAAAATGAACCCCTGCGTCGCGTTGACTTCGCTGGCCTTCTTGAGGGCGTCGGGCTTGAGGGCGTCTGACACAAGAACCTCCTAGGTCGAATTTCGTGTCCGGTCTTGGCCCGGTCTTCACATGGCCGCAACGGAAACCAGATGCCGGGTGGCTGGCATAAATTGTTCTAATCAATCGCGGATTTCCGCCATACCCGGCATGACGGACCGCGTTTATGGGGCCAAGCCCCTTTTGCGGTCAAGCGGGGCAAACAAGACCGCAGAAAACGGTAGCACCCCTCATCGCAGGGCACTTGATGCCCCCCATTAAGACGAATTGGCGAATGCAGGTGTGACTCGCGGCCCCTGCCCCCTTAAAACTAGCGCCCATGAGCGATCTTTCCACATCCGCTGACGAGCATACCGAGCTGGCCGACCTGCTGCGCTGGTTTGTGGAAGCAGGCGCGGATGAGGCCATCGGCGATGAGCCCATCGACCGACTGGCAGCTGTGCCAGAGCCGGAGCCAAGAGTATCAAATGGTGGAAAACCGCCCCTGCCCGGCGCCAAACAGCCCATCAGGCCGCAAGCGCCCCAGGCGGAACTCGCTGACGACAAGGCCGCCATTGATGACGCGCGTGCCCTTGCTGCCGCGGCGTCAAATCTGGATGACCTGCGTAACGCCATGGCGGGCTTCGCCGGCTGCCCGCTGAAAGCCACCGCCAAGAACCTGGTCTTTGCGGACGGCAATCCGCAGGCGAAAATCATGCTTGTGGGCGAAGCGCCCGGGCGCGACGAGGATATTCAGGGGCTGCCATTCGTGGGGCGCTCGGGACAACTTTTGGACCGGATGCTCGCGTCAATCGGTCTCAGCCGTGAAACCGTCTATATTTCCAATGTGCTGCCCTGGCGGCCACCGGGGAATCGCACGCCGACGCCGGCCGAGACCGCCATGTGCCTGCCGTTCATTCTTCGGCATATCGAGCTTGTGGGGCCAAAAGTGCTGGTCTGCATCGGTGGCGTGTCTGCAAAAGAGCTTTTTGGCACCAAAACGGGAATCACCCGCCTGCGCGGCCAATGGAAAGATTTTGATCCTGCTGCCATTGGCGGGCCAGCCGGGCAGACGATGCCGGCCATTGCGATGCTGCATCCTGCCTATCTGCTGCGCCAGCCGGCACAAAAGCGTCTCGCGTGGCGTGATCTGTTGAGCCTCAAGGACAAGATGGCCGAGCTTGGCCTCTAGATGCGCATTAACTGTCGCGATGGCACGAGACTCGCATCCTTACGGGCTGACCGTTAGATTAATCCTGAACTGATACAGGGCACCTGCGTTTACGGGTGTCACTCAAGATCGGGCAACGTGCCGGGGGGCCGCATGCCAAGCCGAAAATCTCAGACTGCTGTGGCCATTCAGGTTGACCGTGAGGCAGATGCCCGCGCGCGTTTCTGGATGCTGTCCGGTGTCCTGCTCCTTGCCATTACGCTTTTCGTGACGGCGATGGCCGGCCGCGTTCATGCAGGTGAACCGGTTGCGGTTCTCTCTGAAGAAGATCGCGCCCGGTATATCCAGATTTTCCAGGTTCAGGAGCGCGGTGACCTCAAACAGGCAGATATCCTGATTGGCCAACTCACAGACAAAGTGCTGATGGGCCATGTGCTGCATCAGCGCTACATGCACCCCACAGCCTATCGGTCGAAATATTCCGAGCTGCGGTCGTGGCTCGCGAAATATGCGGACCACCCAGGTGCCAACAAGATTCACAAACTCGCCATGAAGCGGCGTGGTGGTGCCAGCGTGCCGGTTCGGCCGGTGCGACGCGCGTTCAGACCAACGGCGTATCACTCGGTCTATGCGGTGTCCGGGTCCAGCGCTGAAGGCCGGACAGGCTATGGACGTACGATTTCAAGAAAAGTGCGTTCGCTGATTTCCCGCGAACGGCCAACGCAGGCGCTGCAACTTCTCGACTCATCAAAGGTCCGCAACCGTCTGGGTGCGGATGAACGCGCGGCCATCAAGGCGCGGATCGCGTGGTCCTATTATGTTGAAGGCAAGATCAACAAAGCCTTCGATCTCGCATCAGCCATTGCAGCGTCGCATCGTGAAGACGCGCCGCTGGCGGACTGGTATGCGGGGCTTTCCGCCTGGCGCATGGACAAGCCGGATGTTGCAGCAGGGCATTTTGAAGCGCTGGCAGGCAATATCAGCGTTTCGGACTGGACACGCTCTGCGGCTGCGTTCTGGGCGGCGCGTTCCTACTTTGCCATTCGCGAACCGGCCAAGGCGGTGACCCAGCTTGAAATTGCCGCGGGCACCGGCATGACGTTTTACGGGCTGCTTGCCCAGCGGCAGCTTGGCCGTGAACCGCGTGTGACGTGGTCAGATCCTGCAATTGATGCGACGAGCCGCACAGCCCTGCTGGCAATCGAGCAGGTGCGCCGTGGCGCTGCACTTGCCCAGATCGGCAAGCAGGACGTGGCGGAAGCCGAACTGCGGCGCGCCCATGGCCGTCTTGATCCGTCGCTTGATATCGCGCTTGCCACGCTTGCCCGCGACCTCAACCTTCCGGCCACACAGCTTGCGGTGGCTCTTGCAAGCCCGCAGCCGATTGGTGCGGCGTTGTTCCCGGTACCCGACATTACGCCTGAAGGCGGGTATGAAGTTGACCGTGCCCTGCTGCTCGCCGTTGCGCGGCAGGAGAGCCGTTTCATCACCGGCGCGAGCAGCCATGCGGGCGCTGCGGGTCTGATGCAGATCATGCCGGGCACGGCCTATCACATCACCAAGGATTCCACATACAAACGCGGCAACCGTGACCGCCTGAATGATCCCGAGCACAATCTGGCACTGGGCCAGACCTATCTGCAGGAACTCATGGGCTACAGCGAGCCTTATGGAAACCTGTTCCAGATGGCCGTCGCCTACAATGCCGGGCCGGGCAATCTCATTCGCTGGACGAAGCAGATCGGCGAAGACGCACAGGACCCGCTGACTTTCATTGAAAGCATCCCGGCAGCTGAAACCCGCGGCTATGTGGAACGCATCATGACCAATCTCTGGCTTTATCGCCTGCGCCTTGGTCAGCCCTCACCGTCCCTCGACCAGGCAGCTGCTGGCGGCTGGCCTGTCTACGCGCCAATTGAGCGTGCGGGTGCCACGGTGCAGAACGCTTCACGGCTTTAGGCTTGTTGCAAGGCGAGTGGACCCCGGATCAAGTCCGGGGATACGGCCTGTTTTCATCAAAATCCGATTACCCCGGACTTGATCCGGGTTCAACTCGCATTGGCTCCTAGCCGCAGCGCCCACGCCACTGGGCTAAGTCTGCACCGCTGTCCACATCAGACAACTCATTGAGCATCGACACGCGGGCCGTGGCAAAATTAGCAACTGTCTGATCGCATTCGCGACCGCTTGACCATTCCACATTCTCAAACGGCATCAGCACTTTCGGCATGCGCTTCTGGCCAATGAGCCAATACCCTCCGTCTACGGACGGGCCCATGACGGCATCATTGTTGCCGAGGGCCTTGAACGCCTGCGCTATGTGACGAGCAGAGATGTCGGGGATGTCGCTGCCGATGATGACCACCGGCCCTTTGGGAGCCGTATCAAAGACGCGCTGCATGCGCGCGCCAAGGTCACCTTCACCCTGCGGCACGACCGCATCTGCGTTTTGCAGCCATCGTTGATCTGGGAGCGCCTGCATATCAGGGCTTGCTGCAACGACGGTTTGCCAGCGTGGGTCGGCTGCTAGCCTGCGGATCAAGCGGGCGAGGGCCACACGATAGAAACGCGTCGCTTCAACCGGACCAACATCCTTTGCCAGGCGTGTCTTAACCCGGCCCATGGCAGGTGCTTTGGCCATGATGGCGAGGGTGTTTTGCATCGTGCGAATGGTCCGAGGCCGGTTCGGTCGTGTCTGGGTGAGAAGATCAGGTAAGACCTACCACACCGCACATCGCGACGGGCACAAACAACCACCCTTGGGGCAGCACGCTGTAGGAAATTTTAAGGGCGGGGGCCATGAGAATGCCGAGCACCGCAAAGCTGGCCGCAAAGAGAGTCCCAACAATGATCAGAGCGTTTGTCTCCGGCATTGCCGGGTAAAGCATAGCAACGACAAACAGTCCGGCCTGCAGCGCAATAGCAAGAGTGACGAGGTGCCAGCAGTAGTAGAGAACGTATTTGACCTCGGTTGTAAGGTTCTGATCATTGAGCAATGGACGGGCAATTGACCTGCCGCCCATGAAAAAATGAAGGGCCAGATTGAACAAGCTGAGGCCTGCCGCAATGGCAAGGAAAGTGTTCATGGTCGACGCTCCCTTTGGGGGATGTAGCAATCCTGACAGAGCTGCCATCGACCGTAATGTCCCAGGGGAAATCTGAGAAAGTGGCATCTTGTCGCTAATGATCTAGCGCCGCGAGTAGACGCGGGCGATGCGGTCGGGGTTTACGCCCAAATAGTAAAGCATCAGGCATAGAGCGTTTCTGGATGAGCGGGCGATATAGCCGTCATTCAAATAGTGCTCGGGGCTGGTGACGGCGGGTGACCGCAGGAAAACAAGACGGCGGCGGCCAATGCGGCGGACCAGGTCAACGTCTTCCATGATCTGCAAGGGGCGATAGCCGCCGAGCTGGTCATACAGTCTGCGAGAGACCATCAGGCCCTGGTCGCCATAAGGCAGACCAAAGAGGCGGCAGCGCCACGAGACAATACCTTCGAGCATGCGCGCCCACAGAGAAAAGTCGTCCAATGCAAATTTGAAGACGGCTGCGAAATCGAGGCCTTTTTCGCCTCGCTTTTCCAGCCGCTCAAGAAGTGTTTCCACTTCTTCTTCCCAGCCGGGCTGCAGCACCGTGTCAGCGTGGAGGAACAACAGCCACTCGCCGCGCGCCGCCTGCGCCCCGGCCGCCAGCTGGGTGCCCCGGCCTTTGGGCGCGCTCACGAATTTCGCACCCGATGTTTCAGCAATGCGTTCGGTGCCATCTGTAGAGCCGCCATCGACAATGACCACGTCCTTGATCAGCCCACGGACGGTCGGGCGGATCAGCGCCGCCAGCACCCGGGTGAGTGACTTTTCAGCGTTCAAAGTTGGAATCACGACGCTCAGCATGCGGCGGACTTTAGCGTGGTTTTGCTGCGCCTGCGAAGGGCGCTTGGCGTTAACCTAAATGTTCTTGTCTTGTTCTTTTTGTTGTGATTATATTCCTCACATGAACAGAACAGCGCACCAAGAGATTATTGAATTTGGCTTGCGGCGGGAGGCCGGGGCGGCAGACCCGGCCTCAGATATCCCACCGCATCAGGCCAACGAGACAGCGCGCGCTGCGACCATGCCCGTGTTTCCCCTGACCGCCCCCCAATCCGGTCAGCCACAGACACGCGCTTTGATGCCCGGTGATGCGGATGGGGAGATACGCCCTGCCCCAGGCCCCGTCTCGCGCCCCGATTTCGGGCCGGGCAGCAGTCTTCCTTCCCCCAAAACGGGAAGACTGCACGAAGCACGCAAAGGTCGCGGCGCGCGTTCCAATCGCTCGGGGCGCTATGAGCACCGGGCCGCGGAGGCGTTTGACGATGGATGGGACATCGCAGAGGACGAAAAGCCTTTGCGGACCCACGTCAGCGACGAAGCGGCCCGGACCATCATCACGCGCAACCAGTCACCGGACATTTCCTTCGACCGGTCGATCAACCCCTATCGGGGGTGTGAGCATGGCTGTGTCTACTGCTTTGCGCGACCGACCCACGCCTATATGGGGCTGTCGGCCGGGCTCGACTTCGAGAGCAAGCTGTTTGCCAAACCCAATGCCGCCAAGCTGCTGCGGCGTGAGTTGTCCAAGTCCGGCTATGAGCCGCGCACGATTGCCATTGGCACAAATACGGACCCGTATCAGCCAATTGAGCGCGAGCGCCGGATCACGCGGCAGGTTCTTGAAGTGCTTGCTGAGCACAAGCACCCTGTCGGCATTGTCACCAAGTCCGCCATGGTCACCCGCGACATCGACATATTGAGCGAGATGGCGCGGGACGGGCTTGTGAAAGTTGCGCTCTCCGTCACAACTCTGGACGGCAAGCTGGCGCGGGCGATGGAACCGCGCGCCTCAACGCCGGGACGGCGGCTTGATGCCATTCGTCAGCTCTCCGAAGCGGGCATTCCCACAGGTGTCATGGTGGCGCCGGTTATTCCCGCCCTCAATGACCATGAGATTGAATCCATCCTCAAGGCCGTTGCCCGCATGGGCGCGCGGGAGGCGGGCTATGTGATGTTGCGGCTGCCCCTTGAGATCAAGGATCTGTTTGCGGAGTGGCTGGCAGATGTAACGCCGCATCGTGCCAAACGGGTGATGAAGATCGTCCGCGATATGCGCGGTGGCAAAGACTATGACGCGGAGTGGGGCAAACGCATGACCGGCGGCGGCCCCTACGCCTGGACGATTTCACGCCGCTTTGCGCTGGCCATGGAGCGTCATGGTCTGTCTCGCCAGCGGTTGCCGCTGCGCACGGATCTGTTTGAGGCCCCCAATGCGGGACCGAAGCAACTGGCGCTTCTCTAGGTACCGTCCCGTCGTGGTTTGACAGGTGGTTTGACACGGGGCCGCTTCCGCAGGCTTTGTGGTGCCTATGATTTGCCGTCTGATATTTTCCACGCTGATTTTGCTCCTGTCCGGATGGAGTGCATTTGCCTCCGGCACTGGCGATGACTGGCCGACAACTCAGATTGTGCCGGCGGGCCCTGTGGTCATGGGTGCGGATAATCAGGATGTGGCGGCAGGCCGCGATGAGGTCCCCACGCGCCAGGTTGTTATCAAATCGGACATTGCCTTTGGCACAACGCCGGTGACGCGCGGGCAGTTCGCAGCCTTCGTGCATGCCACGAACCACGAAATCGCCTGGGGCTGCTGGACCCTGACGCCTGATGGCTGGGCCATGGACGGCACAGCCAACTGGCAAGCGCCGGGGTTTGCCCAATCGGACCAACATCCGGTGACATGCGTGTCACGGGACGACGCCATGGCTTATCTTGCGTGGCTGTCCACAATGACCGGGCAGGTCCATCGTTTGCCGACAGAGGCTGAGTGGGTTCGCGCAGCGGGCCCGTCAGCTCTCGACCGACCATCTGAAGCTTTGTGCGCTCATGGCAATGTCAATGACCTGACAGCCAAGAACAAAGTCGCGAAAGTCGCGGAGCATTGTGACGACGGCTTTTTGCACACCTCGCCGGTGGCCAGTTTCGCAGCGAACGAGTTTGGTCTTTTCGACATGATCGGCAATGTATGGGAGTGGGTCGCTGACTGCCACAATGGTGGCTACGCGGATTTGCCGATGGATGGCACGGCTCAAACCCACGAGAACTGCGAGACCTATGCCCTGCGCGGCCATTCGTGGACCGACCCGCCGGGACCCGTGAGGCTTGGGACCCGTTACAATCTGCCGCCGCACGCACGACAATCCATCGTCGGCTTCCGGGTGGTGCGGGAATTGCCTCATGAGTAAGAGCACCCCGGGACCCGATTTCTCCCTTGAAGCCGCGTGCGGCATTTCTCCGGTGTGCGGCATTGACGAAGCAGGGCGTGGTCCATGGGCGGGGCCGGTGGTTGCATCTGCCGTCATCCTTCCCACATCTGGTGTTCCGGAGGGATTGAATGACTCAAAGAAACTCACTGCTCAAAGACGCAATGACCTTGCTGGCCACATACGCGCTTCATCCCTCGTGGGAGTGGGCATTGCGGATCCGCAGGAAATTGATGAGCTGAACATTCGCCAGGCCACGTTTCTGGCCATGGCGCGGGCGGTTGCCGACCTCCCGTCCCCACCTTCCTTCGCGCTGATTGACGGGCGCGATGCACCGGACGTTGGCTGCCCTGCTCAGGCGGTGATCAAGGGAGACGGTCGGTCGCTCTCCGTTGCTGCTGCATCAATCATCGCCAAGACCTATCGGGACGCCATAATGGTGGCGGCGGATGCGGAATATCCGGGATACGGCTTTGCCCGCCACAAGGGATATGGCACCGCGGCCCACCAAACAGCGCTTAACAAGCTGGGGATAACCCCGCTTCACAGAAAAAGTTTTGCCCCGGTTCGCGCCCGCATGGCGCTAGATGTTGAGTCCCCTTGACACTGAGGGACTCGATCTTGTGGCGTTAACCTTCGTTAACCCTTTGTTTCCAAATCAGAATCTTGACGGTGATTCGCTCCTGACTCAAAATCCCGCCTCAACAGTTTCCCTGGGGGGCGTATGCGTACCAACAAGAGCCGCGCGGGCACACGCGCGGCAACAAAAAAATCTGCTTCGAAGCCGGCAGCACCGAAGCGGAAACAGGCCAGACAATCGGGCAAACTTCCGGTCAATACGATCATCAACGGCGACAGCATCGAGGCGCTTTCAAAGCTGCCGGATGCATCCGTTGATCTGGTCTTTGCCGACCCGCCCTATAATCTGCAGCTCGAAGGTGAGTTGCTGCGGCCTAACAACACGCGTGTTGATGGCGTCGACCAGGAGTGGGACCAGTTTGCGTCCTTCGCCGAGTACGACAAATTCACAAATGCTTGGCTGGCAGAAGCACATCGCGTGCTAAAGCCAACGGGCACGCTGTGGGTCATCGGCTCGTATCACAACATTTTCCGTGTTGGCGTATCGCTTCAGGACATCGGCTTTTGGGTGCTGAACGACATCGTCTGGCGCAAGTCGAACCCGATGCCGAACTTCCGCGGCCGGCGGTTCACCAATGCCCATGAAACGATGATCTGGGCGTCCAAGGATCGCAACGCCAAGGGCTACACCTTCAACTACGATGCCATGAAGGCGCTGAATGATGATTTGCAGATGCGGTCTGACTGGGTGCTGCCGATCTGCTCAGGCGGCGAACGTCTGAAAGATGATCAGGGTCAAAAGGCCCATCCGACCCAGAAGCCTGAGAGCCTTTTGCATCGGGTGATCCTGGCCTCATCCAATCCCGGTGACGTGGTGCTTGATCCCTTCTTCGGCACGGGCACGACGGGTGCTGTCGCCAAGAAGCTGGGCCGCAAATATATCGGCATCGAGCGTGATGCTCAGTATGCGGAGATTGCGCAACAGCGCATTGATCGCGTGCAGCATGCGGACCCGGACTCTCTTCAGGTTACGGAATCCAAGCGCGCACAGCCTCGCGTGCCATTCGGCACACTGATCGAACGCGGCATGATTGAGCCGGGGACGGTTCTGTATGGTCCAGGCAAGCGGCACAAGGCACGCGTCCGCGCTGACGGGTCGCTAGCGGTGACAGGAGCAACGGGCTCGATCCACAAGATCGGCGCGCATGTGCAGGGCCAGGAAGCGTGCAATGGATGGACGTTCTGGCACCTCAAGAGCGATGCCGGGCTGACGTCCATTGACGTGCTGCGCCAGAAAATTCGCGCAGAAGCCAGCTAGGCTTTTTTCCTGAACTGCTTTGCAGCTTCCGGGTCGGCATGGGCAACGATCTTGCGCATAACGGTGGGCAATGCGCGTTGCGCCAGGGCATCAAGGGGCACCCAATCGCCCTCGACCTTGCTGCGCGTTGCGGCCTGCGCGGTATAGACCGTCAGCTCCAGGGCAAAATGCGTGAAGACATGGGTGACTTTGCCGGGCAATTGCTGCCAGTCGGTTTTGGCCGGTGCCTCGTCGGTGGTCGGTTGGGTGGTTTGCTCACTCCATTCACTTCCAGGCACTTCGTCCATGCCACCGAGCAGACCTTTGGGTGGACGGGTGCGCAGCAGCACATGACCTTTGGCGTCCGTCAGCCAGTAGGCGGATCCATAGCGGGTGGGCTTGGCTTTCTTTGGCGGCTTTACCGGCAGTGTTTCAGCAATGCCTTTGGCATTTGCGGCGCACTCTTCCGTCCACGGACAAAGCGCGCAGGCAGGTTTCTTGGGCGAACACAGCGTGGCTCCCAAATCCATTGTCGCCTGCGCAAAATCGCCGGGGCGTTTTTGCGGCACAAGTTCGTTGAGGCGTTCCTTGATGTGCGTCTTGGCGACGGGAAGCGGCGTGTCGATGGCAAAAAGACGCGAGACGACACGCTCCACATTTCCGTCCATCACCGCAGCGGGCTGATCGAAGGCGATCGATGCCACCGCGGCGGCGGTATAGGGGCCGATGCCGGGAAGCGCCAGCAGGCCGTCTTCGGTCTGCGGGAACGTGCCCCCATGCTGGTCGGCGACGACCTTGGCGCAGGCATGCAGGTTGCGGGCGCGGCTGTAGTAGCCAAGGCCGGCCCATGCGCTCATCACTTCAGGCGAAGATGCGGCGGCGAGGTCCTCGACCCGTGGCCACATCTCAACGAACTTTAGAAAATACGGCCCGACGGTTTTGACCGTTGTCTGCTGCAGCATGATTTCAGACAGCCAGACCTTATAAGGGTCGGCGACCGCGCCTTTTTTGCGGGCCTTGGGCGAGATGCGCCAAGGCAGGTCGCGGGCGTGGCGGTCGTACCAATCCAGCAGCTGCCGGGCTGTGGGCAGGGGCGTCGAGGTGTCCGTCTTTTTGCTTCTGGATGCCATCGATTGCCACTGGGATGCCTGAATTGTGCGCCAAGCTGGCCTGTAGCGTCGGAATGACCCACGCTTTTGTGATCGCCAGCGTCTCGTTCGACACTTAGCATGAGCGATCACGGCGTCTAGCCTGTGCTCTCATAATGTTGAATATCTGTGTGTCATGTCTCCATTGCGTCCTATTCCCCGGTCTATTCCCCGCCAGCGGCTCACCTTTGAGCGGCTGGGCACGCGGCTGGACGGGCTGACGCGCAAGGCTTTCACCAAGTTCGGCTTTGCGGATGACCACGTGCTGACGCGCTGGCAGGAGATTGTCGGCCCGCAAATGGCACGGCTGACCTCGCCCGAGCGCCTGTCGCGGCCGCAAAAGGGCGCATCCGGCGGCAGCACCCTGACAGTGCGCGTCGCCGGGGCCGCTGCCCTTGAGATGCAGCATCTGGCGCCACAGATCATCGACAAGATCAATGGATTTTACGGCCGCCCCATGGTGGCGCGGCTAAAGCTGGTGCAAGGGCCGTTGCCCAAGCCTGCCGATAAACCCAAACCGCAAACCGCATCGACGGGTGGCCTGTTTGGCGCATCCCCCCCTGCGCCCCGGCCAGATATCAAACCGCATTACGACATTGAAGACCCGGACCTTGCTCAGGCATTGGCCCGCCTTGAACAGGCGGTTGCCGAGTAACCGGCCCGCACACACCCTTTAGACGCCCAATCATTGGAGAGACCCGCATGTCCCTGCCCACTTCCACATCCTTCAAGATGCCTGCCCTTACCCGGCGCGGCTTTGGTGCCAGGATTGCTCAGGCAACGGTGCTGGCTGCGGCTCTTGGCCTTGCAGCGTGCGGCGACGCGGGCGATGGATCAGCAGCGGGTGGCAGCAGTGTCGTCAATCCGGCGCTCGCTTATGAGCATCCGCTGGGCGAAATCACATTGGGCGATCCGGATGCGCCACTGACCCTGGTTGAATATGCGTCCTACACCTGTGGACACTGTGCGGCCTTCCACGCCGTAAACCTGCCGCCCCTCAAAGAGCAGTACATCGAGACCGGCAAGGTCTTTTACATTTTCCGCGAATACCCACTGGATCCGGTGGCCACGGCGGCCTCCATGCTGACGCGCTGCGTGGCAACGGACAAAGCGCTGCAGTTTGCAGACGTCCTGTTTGCCCGTCAGCAGCAGTGGGCCTTTGTGCAGGACCCGCGCTCTGCCCTTCAGGCAATTGCGCGCCAGGGCGGCATTTCGGCTTCTCAGTTTGAAGCCTGCATGACCGATCAGGAGGTTCTTGATGGCCTCCGTGAGGTGCAGAAGCACGCGCAGGAAACCCTGCAAGTGCAGGCCACACCTACGATTTTCGTCGGTGACGAGAAAATCAACGGCAACCTGCCCTGGGCCCAGCTGGAAGAGATCATCACAAACCAGTTGCCGGGGTAAGCCGAATCGGCGGATCAAAAGGGTTAGCAAACCTTTAATAGGCAGGTCTGTTCGCTATCAGCGACATTCCTGCCGGTCCGGGGACGCCCCTTTGTTGGGGTGAGACAGTCAATTGAAGCTTAGCCGCCTCCGCCTAACCGGCTTTAAATCCTTTGTTGAACCCACCGAGCTCGTGATCGAGCAAGGGCTGACCGGCGTTGTTGGTCCCAATGGGTGCGGCAAGTCCAATCTGCTGGAGGCGCTGCGCTGGGTGATGGGCGAAAGCTCATACAAATCCATGCGCGCAACCGGCATGGACGACGTGATCTTCTCCGGCACGTCGGGCCGACCTGCCCGCAACATGGCCGAGGTGGTGCTGTCCATCGACAATGCGGAGCGCACGGCACCCGCTGCCTATAACGACGCTGACGAGATCGAAATCTCGCGCCGCATTGAGCGTGAGATGGGGTCGGCCTACCGCATCAACGGGTCTGACTCGCGCGCCCGCGACGTGCAGACCTTCTTTGCTGATGCGTCCACCGGCGCACACTCCCCCGCCCTCGTTCAACAAGGCCAGATCGGCAAACTCATCGGCGCCAAGCCAACAGCCCGGCGGCAGATCCTTGAAGAAGCCGCCGGCATTTCAGGCCTTCATTCGCGCCGCCACGAAGCTGAACTGCGTCTGCGCCAGGCTGAAACCAATCTTGAACGGCTGGATGATGTCACCGCGCAGATTGAAACCCAGCTGCAGAGCCTGAAGCGTCAGGCGCGGCAGGCCACTCGTTTCCGCAATGTCTCAAAGGACATTCGCCGGGCCGAAGCCATGTCGCTGCATCTGCGTCATCATGCGGCGTCCGAAATTGAAAAGACCCATGTGCTGGGCCTGCAGGAAGCTGATCGCGCGGTGGCGGCTGCGACGGAAGAAACAGCCCGCACGTCTCGTCTTCAGTTTGAAGCAGGCGAGAAGCTGCCAGACCTTCGCGACACCGAAGCCCGTGCGGCCGCGGCCTATCACCGCCTGACCGTTGAGCGTGACCAGCTCGCGAACGAAGCGCGCCAGGCAGAACAGGCCATTGAACGGCTGGACGCGCAGCTGCGCCAGATCGAGGCGGACCTTGTGCGCGAGCGCGATGGCATCACCGACACCAATGAAAGCCTGACGACGCTCAATGCTGAAGAAGCCGAGCTGAAAAAGGCGGATGAAGGGTCCGACGAGGCCCGCGAGACTGCGCAGGCAAAAGTCACACAGCTCTCCGAAGCCTTGTCGCAGAAAGAAACCGGCGTTGAAACCCTGTCGCGCGAATTGGCTGATCTTGCGGCCCGCCGTCAGGGTCTGACGCGGCGCATCAACGAAACCCGTGCGCGGCTTGAAAAACTCAATGCAACACGCAGCACGCTGGCGTCCGAACGCGAAGAAATTGCGCGGTCTTCGGATGTGCAAGCCGCCATGGCCGGACGCCGTGCAGGCGTTGACCAATCTCGGGAAGCCGTCGCAACCGCTGAGGCTGCAGCCCAGGATGCTGAGCGCGCCCGCGCAGACGCAACGGCTGCTGAAGAACAGGCCCGTGCCCCGCTTTCAGGTGCGCAGCAGCGCCTTGGCAAACTGGAAGCAGAAGCATCAGCACTGGCAGACCTGCTTCGGGTCGCTGACGGGGATTTGTGGCCGCCGCTGATCGACAGCGTTTCAGTGCGTCCGGGCTTCGAAGCGGCTCTCGGGTCAGCCCTTGGCGAAGACATTGAACAGCCGGCAGATGAAGCAGCCCCTGTGCACTGGCACACCCTGCCCGCCATCGACCAGCCGCATTCGCTGCCGGACGGTGCGGAACCACTTTCGACCTATGTTGACGGGCCGGCTGCCCTGCAGCGGCGTCTGTCCCATGTGGGTCTGGTGGATCAGGCGCTTGGCCGTCGCCTCCAGGGTCAGCTGGCACCGGGTCAGCGACTTGTTTCCAAGGAAGGCGATCTGTGGCGCTGGGATGGGTACACGGCTGCAGCCGATGCCCCGACGGCGGCAGCGCAACGGCTGGCGCAGCGCAACCGCCTTGCGGATCTGGATGCAGAGCTTGAAGCCGCGCGCGCTGAAACCAAGCGGCTTTCAGAAGCACATGAGGCAACGAAGCAGGCCGTACGTGACGCAGCGACCAGAGAGAGTGCTGTGCGGACCGAATGGAAAGCTGCGCAGGGTGCATTGACGGCAGCACAGGACGCGCTTGCGGCTGCAGAGAAAGCAGCGTCCGCTCAGATTACCCGGCTTGCGGCTGTTGATGACGGGCTTGCACGCACAGCGGCTGACATTGAAGAAACAGGCGCAGCTCTTGAAGCTGTGAACGCGGAAGCAGCTGAGCTTCCCGCAGAAGATGAAAAGCGCGCAGCGTTTGAAGCGTTGCGCGCTGAAGTTCAGACGCTGCGTCAGGAAACAAGTCTGGCCCGCGCCGCGTTTGATGGTCTTGCCCGTGAAGCGCAGGCCCGCACGCTGCGGCTTGGCGCTATCGAGCACGAACGCAACCGCTGGCAGAGCCGTCTTGAAACAGCAAATGCCCAGATCAAGACGCTGGAAGAACGCCAGACATCGACAAAGGCCGAACGCGCTGACCTGGAGCAGGTGCCCGCGCAGGTTGAGGAAAAAGCCAAGGCGCTGATGGACCGCCTGTCAGAATCTGAAAAGACCCGCCAGGAAGCCGCCGACGCGCTGGCCGTGGCTGAGAAGGAACTGTCGGACGCTGACAAGGCCAACAAGGAAGCGACCGACACCCTGAGCGAAGCGCGTGAAACCCGTGCCCGCATCGACGCGATGCTGGAAGGCGCGCGCAATCAGGTGGCGGAGGCTGCCCGGCTCATTCACGATGCATTTGAATGTGCGCCGGCACAGGTGCTTGCGGCCGGCGAGATCAAGGATGATGAAGCGCTGCCGCCGCTGGAAGATGTTGAGCGCAAACTCGAACGCTACAAGCGCGAGCGGGAGAATATGGGCGCGGTCAATCTGCGGGCTGAAGAAGAATCCCGTGAAGCACAGGAACAGCTCGATTCCATGCTGATTGAGCGCGGTGACCTGGAACAGGCGATTGCGAAACTGCGTCAGGGCATTGGCAGCCTGAACAAGGAAGGCCGCCAGCGGCTGCTGGATGCATTCGGCACGGTGAATGAGAACTTCACCCGCCTGTTCACCCGCCTCTTTGGCGGCGGCACGGCGCATCTGGAACTCGTTGAGTCCGATGATCCGCTTGAGGCCGGCCTTGAAATCTTTGCCCGTCCGCCCGGCAAGCGCCTGACCACCTTGTCGCTTCTGTCTGGGGGCGAGCAGGCGCTGACGGCGATGTCGCTGATCTTTGCGGTGTTCCTGACGAACCCCTCACCGATCTGCGTGCTCGACGAAGTGGACGCGCCGCTTGATGATGCAAACGTCGAGCGGTTTTGCAAATTGCTGAACGACATGCGCGGCGAGACGGATACGCGGTTCCTGGTCATCACCCACCACCCCTACACCATGGCCCACATGGACCGCCTGTTTGGCGTCACCATGGCGGAGCCGGGTGTGAGTCAGCTGGTGTCTGTTGACCTTGCAGGTGCGGAAGCCATCCGCGACGCGGTGTAGTTTGGAACTGTCGAAAATCGCACTGGACGAGGCCTCTTAAAGCCTGTCACGCTCGTGAAAACGACGGAGGGTGGCATGGCCAAGGAGAAAAAATCCGACAACGTGTATGTGGACCTGCCGACCGGTCTCAGCCGCGATCAGATCATGGCTGCGGTTGAGCGCGCGTCCGAGGCAGCGGGCATGTACATTTCCCATATCGGTGGGTACTCGCGGAAGAAATACCCGGGCTCCGTCCACTGGCATTTCAAGCGTGACGCCAAGGAACGCGGCCTGATTGACGCCACCTACTGGGACGTCAAGGAACTGCTCTGGCTGATGATCCGGCATAGCGAGCCTGAGTGGGTGCATAAATTTGCACCCAAACTCAAACGCGCGCTCAACAAGGAATTTGCCGCGCTCGCTGGCTAGACAAAATAAAAACTGGGAGGGGGAAACAACATGCCGTCCATTGAAATGACAAAGGCCATAAAGAGCCCGGCACAACGCGTGTTTGAGACGGTGGCGCATTTGGGCGAATTCGCTGAAGCCATTCCAACCATCACGGCAGCTGAGTGCCTGACCGATAACGAGACAGGATCCGGAAGTCAGTGGCGCATCTTCCGCGACATCGGCGGCAAGGAACGGTCGACGGTTTTCGAGGTGCTCGAATATGAACCGGCAGAATGGGTGCGCATCGTCTCTGAGGCTGGCGGCGCCACCTGGGATGCCGGGTTTGAGGTAACCGCAAAGGGCAAAGGCAAGTCTGGCGGGTCTGAGTTAATCTGGACACTGGATGCAACGCCAAATTCGATAAAGGCGCGCCTTGGGCTACCGCTGCTGATGGGGGCCATCGAAAAAGCTCTGGCACCTGATCTGGACGCAGTGAAACAGTACTGCGAATCCGGCTCCTGAGAGACTCAAACAGGGTCAAAACGACCCGTGTTGCTGCATCGCGAAAGAAATGCCCGCCGAACCGGCCTGCGACTCTTTGACGACGCCTTTTTTCCTCTTTAAAAACAATGACTTAAACCCCTCCTAGCGTTGCTTGACAGAGGTTAAGGGCGAAACTATGGTGCGCCCGACTTCAAGCCCGATTGCGGTGTGTTTTACCGTTTGCGGCGGGAAATCCCTTTTGCTCATTCGAGTGGTTTCGGGGTGCCTTTGGCTCCTCACAACAGTCAAGGCAGGTCATCAAGGCATTTTTCTCAAGGAATTGAGCAGCTTAGGCATCTTGCCAGAGCAGCTGCATACCTTGCGGGGAATTGGCACGGCAGTGTGAAGCGATCATTTTGATCGATAGACGCGCGGCCCTTGCAGGACAGGCAGACCGATGACTGACCCAGATGAGAGCCGAGAGGATTTCGATCGCCGCCTGTCGCAAGCGCGCAAGCGTCGGGAACAGACTGAGCCGCAGAACCGGCAGTCGGCCTTTGGTCAGGCCTTTCGCCTCTCTTCGGAGATGGTTGTAGGGGTTGTGGTCGGCGGCTTTATCGGTTGGTGGTTGGACTATTGGCTGGGGACGGCGCCCTGGTTGTTGTTGTTGTTTTTCTTTCTGGGCGTTGCCGCGGGCATTTTGAACGCGGTTCGAGCGGCCACCGAGATGAACAAACAGGCGAGTGAAGATTGAGCCGCGATACGTCGTGGCAAATGTGGGTTAAGAGGCAAAAATGGCTGCTCCAGCTGAACCGGGTGCGTTTCCTGTAGATCCCATGCATCAGTATGAGATCGTCCGGCTGCTGCCGATCGAGCTTTTCGGATTTGATGCGTCTTTCACCAACTCCGCCATGTGGATGGTGCTGGCTGTCTCCGCCATCTCGATTTTCATGATCATGTCCGTCTCCTCCCGCGCGCTGGTTCCCGGCCGCTGGCAGTCGATGGCCGAACTCTCCTACGAATTCGTAGCGAACATGCTGCGGCAGAACACCGGCAATGAAGGCCAGCCTTTCTTCCCGTTCATTTTCTCGCTTTTCATGTTCATCCTCTTTGCCAACATGTTTGGCCTGCTGCCCTACTCCTTCACGGTGACAAGCCACATCGCTGTGACCTTCGCGATGGCGCTGGTGGTTATCGGCGGCATCACGCTGCTGGGCCTATTCAAGCACGGTCTTGGCTGGTTCAAGCTGTTTGTGCCCTCCGGCGTGCCGATTGTGCTGCTGCCGCTGATCACCGTCATTGAAATGATTTCCTATCTCACCCGGCCCCTGAGCCTTTCGGTGCGTCTGTTCGCCAACATGCTGGCCGGACACACCATGCTCAAAGTGTTTGCCGGGTTTGCCATCATGCTCGGCGCCTGGGGCGGCTGGGCACCCTTCGCCTTTATGGTGGCTTTCACAGGTCTGGAAGTGCTGGTTGCCTTCCTGCAGGCCTATGTGTTCGCCATCCTTACCTGCATCTATCTCAACGATGCCCTCCACGTTCATCACTGATCGGCGGGCGTCACTCATTCTGGTTTGACTTTACCGGTAGCCACTCAAGGCCATCGGCAACACTTCTAAGGAGACTTCGACATGGAAGCTGAAGCAGCGAAATACATTGGTGCCGGCATTGCCTGCATCGCCCTTGCTGGTGCCGGCCTTGGTATCGGTAACATCTTCGGTAACTACCTTGCCGGCGCTCTGCGCAACCCGGCTGCGGCTCAGGGCCAGTTCCCTAACCTGCTGCTCGGCTTTGCTCTTGCAGAAGCAACGGGCCTCTTCGGCCTCGTCGTCGCCATGATGCTGCTCTTCGTTGTTTAAGTCTGTCTAACCACAGACTTGCAGAAGATCAGGTGACGGAAAGGTCAAAGAGCATGGCGGATACGTCCATGACCGAAAGCTATCACACGCCAATCATTGTCGCGCAGGTCGCGACTGATGACACGAGTGTGCTTGTGATCGGCGAACAGGCAGAAGCTGAACTGGGCATTGCGCAGGATGACGCGCAATCCGGCGGCATGCCGCAGCTCGACTTTTCGACCTACGCGCCGCAGCTCATCTGGCTGGCGATCACGTTTGGTGTTCTCTACCTCCTGATGTCCCGCGTGGCTCTGCCACGTGTGGCGCAGGCGCTGGAGGCGCGTCGTGACCGCATCGCCGATGATCTGGACCAGGCGGCCCAGCTCAAATCGGAAACAGACGCAGCCATTGAAGGCTATGAGACAGCGCTGGCGGATGCCCGCGCCAAGGCTCATCAGATTGCGTCTGAGACCCGTGATGATCTGGGCAAGGAAACCGACGCCCTGCGTGACAAGCTGGAAGCGGAACTGGACCAGAAGCTGGAAGCAGCCGAGGAACGGATTACCGCGACCAAGACAGAAGCCATGGGGAATGTTCGCGGCATTGCTGCTGATGTTGCCCAGGCCGTTGTTGCACAGCTGGGTGTCACCGGTGTTGATGCTGCAAAGGTCGCGCAAGCGGTTGATGCAGAACTGAACCGATAGGGAGCGAGCAATATGTTTTCACTTTTGACTGACAGCACATTCCTCACCGCGCTCTCTTTTGTGTGCTTTGTCGGCATGCTGCTGTATTTCGGCGTATGGGGGCAGATCACCAAGGCCCTTGATGCCCGCGCTGAAGGCATCAAGACCGAGCTGGAAGAAGCCCGCAAGCTGCGCGAAGAAGCGCAGGCCCTGCTGGCCCAGTACCAGCGCAAGCAGCGTGACGCGGAAGAAGAGGCGCAGGAAATCGTTTCCCAGGCCCGTCATGAAGCAGAGCGCCTGGCCGCTGAAACCAAGCAGAAGCTGGATGAGCAGGTTGCACGCCGCACAGCCCTAGCCGAGCAGAAGATTGCCATGGCCGAAGCGCAGGCTTCCAAGGAAGTGCGCGACGCGGCAACGGAAGTTGCGGTTGCTGCTGCGGCCAAGGTTCTGGCTGACACAAGCGATGACGCCCGGCAGGATGCCCTGATCAATCAGAGCCTTGATCAGGTGCGCCAGCGCCTCGTCTAGGCATCTGGTACATCACTCGAAGAAGCCCTGCCCTCTCCGGCGGGGCTTTTTTGTATGCACTTGTCGAAGGGGCAAGGCTGCATGGATCCCCCGGTCAAGCCGTGGGATGGCGTGTGTGTTGCCAATGCCTTCCCCGCTCTCCGCCATTGTCCGGTTTAACCGGACAATCCAGACGGCAGATCTGCGGGCTCTACTGTCAACTCCGGCCAGTTTTCGAGCCACCGGGCCGTCTTGGTGGCGTAGTGCTCTGCCGAAAAATTGGCGCAGGGGTTTGGTCGCAAGTGCAGATTGTAGATGTCCTCCAGGCCATCAGGCGCGTAGATGCGCTCGCGCCCATCCAGAGACACACCAACCTTGCAGGCGATGGCCAGAAAGCGATCAATGCCTTCGCAGGAGGTCATCAGCGGCGGGTAATCGATGTCGCCGAAATGGTGCTTGTACCAAAGGTGGACGCGGGCCTGATTGCGCAGCTCGATATCCGCGCCAAGATCCGCAAACACCTTGCCGACACGTTTTATCTGCGCGTCTTCCGCCTCCCAGGAGGTGTTCGGGTCAAAATAGAAGATGTCGTAGTCCTTGACCCCATGGCTGAGAGGTCGGCCTGTGAGGCTGTTCCAGGCGGCCTGGAACAGGCTGCCGGAGACGAGCCACGCATCCGTCAGGTCAAGTGACGGCATACGATCCAGAATGGCCGCATTGATAGGGTTTTGACGGATGAGGGCGAGAAAATCGGCGTGGGTCATTTTCCGACCCTACGCCGATTCTCATGTCGTGAGTTTACTCAGCCGCCTGTGCCGGAGCCGGTGGTGTCCAGCGAAGGACCGGCTTGCGGGCTGCCGTGGTTTCATCGAGGCGGCGACGGGGCGTGAGTTCGGGCGCGTTTTCAAAACGTGCCTTGTCTCCTGCCTTGGCTGACCTGGCGAGATCCGCCATGCAGCCAATGAACTCGTCCAGGGTTTCCTTGGATTCGGTTTCTGTCGGTTCGATGAGCATCGCGCCATGGACCACGAGCGGGAAATAGACCGTCATGGGGTGGTAGCCCTCGTCGATCATTGCCTTGGCAAAATCGAGGGTTTCGACACCGGTCCCCTTGAGGAAGCGATCATCAAACAGGGCTTCATGCATGCACGGCCCTTCGAAACTTGCCGTCATGACATCCTTCAAGGAAGCCAGCACGTAGTTGGCGTTGAGCACCGCATCTTCCGCCACCTGCCGCAAACCATCCGAGCCGTGGCTCATCATGTAGGACAGGGCACGCACGAACATGCCCATCTGGCCATGGAAGGCAACCATGCGGCCGAAGGGGTCTGCATCTGACGATTGCTCGTCTTCCACCAGCTTCAATTCGCCGCCGGTGCTGGTGACGTAGGGAAGCGGCGCGAAGGGCGCCAATGCTTCTGAGAGCACAACCGGGCCCGCGCCGGGACCGCCGCCGCCGTGGGGCGTGGAGAATGTCTTGTGCAGGTTGATGTGCATGGCATCGACGCCAAGGTCACCGGGTTTCACCCGGCCGACGATGGCGTTGAAGTTGGCGCCGTCACAGTAGAAGTAGCCACCATGCTCATGCACAGCGTCTGCAATCTTGCGGATGTCGCGCTCGAACAGGCCGCAGGTATTGGGATTGGTGAGCATGATGCCTGCAACGTCATCACCAAGCTTGGCTTCAAACGCTGCAAGGTCCACACGGCCATCTTCCGTCGCGGGAATGGCATCCACCGTAAAGCCACACGCCGCAGCAGTTGCCGGGTTGGTGCCGTGGGCACTTTCAGGCACCAGCACGCGGGTACGGGTTCCTGCTTCGCCGCGCGCCTCGAGGGCCGCACGAATGGCCATGAGGCCGCACAGTTCACCATGGGCGCCTGCTTTTGGCGACATGGCAACCGCAGGCATGCCTGTCAGTTCCATCAGCCAGCGGGCCAGTTCGCTCATCAGTTCAAGCGCGCCGGGCACGGTGGAGGTGGGCTGCAGCGGATGCACATCCGAGAAGCCGGGCAGCCGCGCCATCTTTTCGTTGAGGCGTGGATTGTGCTTCATGGTGCACGAGCCAAGCGGATAGAAGCCCGCATCAATGGCGTAGTTCTTCTGGGACAGGCGCACGAAGTGGCGCACGACTTCCGGCTCGGAGAGACCGGGTAGTCCGACGCTTCCGTTGCGCTCCATGCCACCCAGCCGCGTTGCCACACTGTCAGGTGCAGGCAGGTCAACGCCACAGGCCGCATCACGGCCGCGTTCGAAAATCAGCTGTTCTTCGTGGTCGAGACCACGATGGCCGGTGAAAGTTGTTTTCTCGCTCATGACAGCACCTCCGTCAGCGCTGCCGCGTAGGCGGCACGATCCTGATCTGTGTTCACTTCGGTTGCCGCAACAATGATGAGGTCGCTGACAGCGTCATTGCCTGGCATCAAACGTGAGGCTGGCACGCCGCCTAGAACGCCCTTATCCGCCAGTGCCTCAATGACCTCCGCAGCCGGCTTTGGCGTGCGGATTGTGAATTCATTGAAAAACGCGGGTGTCAGAAGCTCGACACCGGACACAGCCTCCAGAGCACCTGCCAGCTTGCATGCGCTTTCGTGGTTGAGGGCTGCAAGGCGTGTGAAGCCTTTCTCCCCCAGCAGGGCCAGGTGAATGGTGAAGGCAAGGCAGCACAGGCCGGAGTTCGTGCAGATGTTGCTGGTCGCCTTTTCGCGGCGGATATGCTGCTCGCGGGTGGACAGCGTCAGCACATAGCCCCGCTTGCCGTCGACATCTTCGGTTTCACCGCACAGACGACCAGGCATCTGGCGCACATATTTCTGGCGGGTGGCGAACAGGCCCACATAGGGACCACCATAATTGAGGGCGTTGCCGATGGACTGGCCTTCGGCCACCACAATGTCGGCGCCCATGTCTCCGGGCGTGCGTAGCGCGCCCATGGAAACGATTTCGGGGATTGCGACAATCAGCAATGCGCCCTGTGCGTGCGCTGCGGCTGCAATGTCGGCCAGGTCACCAATAAGTCCGAAGAAATCCGGGTACTGAACGACGACGCAGGATGTGTCGCCGTCAATCTGGGACGCGATGTCTTCTTTGCCAGACACATTGGCTTCAAGCGCCTCAACGGCATCGCCGGCAAACTTGGATGTGGTTTCAATCACCGCCCGATAGTGGGGGTGCAGATTTCCTGACAGCACCGCCTTGTTACGGCGGGTGACACGGTGCGCCATCTGTACGGCTTCGCTACAGGCCGTCGAGCCATCATACATGGAGGCGTTCGCCACATCCATGCCTGTCAGCAAAGCCACCTGCGTTTGGAATTCGAACAGGTACTGGAGCGTGCCCTGGGAGATCTCGGGCTGATAGGGCGTGTAAGAGGTCAGAAACTCCGAGCGCTGGATCAGATGATCCACAGAGGCTGGCACGTGGTGCTTGTAGGCCCCTGCCCCAACAAAGAACGGGACGCTCCCTGCGGAAGTGTTCTTGGCAGCCATGGCCGAGAGCGCACGGTCCACTTCCAGCTCGCCTTGATGTGGCGGCAGGTCGAAAGCCTCGTCAAACTTGCCGTTTGCAGGACGGGCCGCTTCGGGCACATCCACAAACAGGTCATCCATGGACTTGGCACCGATGACACCAAGCATCTGCTGGCGATCATCTGGGGTCAGGGGCAAATAGCGCATCAGTCGAGCTCCGCCAGATAGGTTTTGTATTCGTCTTCAGACATCAGCTTTTCAAGCTCTGAGGCGTCTGAGAGTTTGAGCTTCACGAACCAGCCGGCACCTGCAGCGTCTTCGTTGACGCCGTTGGGGGCATCCGCCAGAGCTTCGTTCACCTCAACGACTTCACCGGAAATCGGCGCGTATACTTCAGAAGCGGCTTTCACCGATTCAACGACGGCAGCTTCATCGCCAACGCCAACGCTCTTGCCGATGTCAGGCAGTTCCACATAGACCACGTCGCCCAGCTGTTCCTGCGCGTAGTCAGTGATGCCGACGGTTGCGGTGTCGCCGTCTACGCGCACCCATTCATGGTCTTTGGTGTATTTCGTGTCAGCCATTGGTGAAGTCCTTGCGATCAATCCGTGTGATTATTTTGCGTAGCGATGCGGGGCGAAAGGCAGCTTGGCCACCTTCGCAGCGCGCGGCTTGCCGCGCACGATGAGGTCGAGTTCAGTGCCGGCCTTGGCGTGCTCGCGGGCCACATAGCCCATGGCCACGGGGCCGTCTGCCGTGGGGCCAAAGCCGCCGGAAGTGATTTCGCCAACGGTCGCCCCATCCACCTGAATTTCCGTGTGACCACGGGCAGGTGCCTTGCCGTCCGGCAGAATGCCGACGCGCTTGCGGGTCGTGCCGTCGGCAAGTTCCTTGAGGATGCGCGCGGCTCCGGGAAAATCCCCTGCCTCGCGGCGATGTTTGGGAATGGTCCAGGCAATGCTGGCTTCAATGGGAGATGTTGTTTCGTCGATGTCGTTGCCATACAGGCAAAGCCCCGCTTCGAGGCGTAGGCTGTCGCGTGCGCCAAGGCCAATGGGTTCGACCTCGTCATGGGCCAGCAGGGACCGCACAAACGTCTCCGCGTCTTCCGGGGCAACCGACACTTCAACGCCATCTTCGCCTGTGTAGCCGGAGCGGCTGACATGGACATCCATGCCGTCAAACGTGGCATGGGTCGCCGTCATGAACACCAGATCAGCGACCGCGGGGCAGTGCTTGGCGAACACGTCCACGGCTCCGGGGCCTTGAAGGGCCACCAGGGCGCGGGTGTCGAGGGTTTCGAGGGTCACGTTTGCAGGCAGTGCAGCGCGGATATGGGGAAAATCAATCGCCTTGCGCGAAGCGTTCACGACAATGAACAGATGTCCTTCGCGCGCCGGGTCCAGTGGGCGGGTGACCATAAGGTCATCAATGATGCCGCCATCGGCGTTGAGCAAAATCGTGTAGCGCTGCTGACCGGGGGCGAGACCGACGATGTCGCCTGGAACAAGCGCCTCAAAGGCTTTGGCCGTGGTCTCGTGGTCAGGACCGATGAGATAGGCCTGCCCCATGTGAGACACGTCAAACAGCCCGGCCTTGGTGCGGGTATGCAGATGTTCGCCCAGAACGCCCAGCGGATATTGCACTGGCATGTCGTACCCGGCGAAGGGCACCATTTTGGCGCCAAGCTCCACATGCAGCGCATGCAAGGCGGTTTTTTGCAGTGTTTCGTGTGAGCTGTCAGCCAATTGGGATTTGCTTTCGCCAGAGTCGGAGGTCCGCCTCCCGCCTGTGCTGTTTTGCAGCCCTTGCGGCAAGCGCCCCCTCTGTCGAAAACCTGAGAGATTCACCCTGCCCGAAGCAATGTCCCCGATGGTCTGGGGGGCCTCAGTGGCGGGCTTACTCCTTCGGTGAGCAATCGGGACACATCCCGCCTGCTGCTTTCCAGAGTGTCATCCCCACGCGGTCCCTGGTGCCTGAGAGTTTCCGGGGCGGTTGCTCCTTCGGCGCCGATGGCCTGCCCATCCCTCAAGGACACACATGCCGTCAGACTCTCCCGCGCAGGTTCGACTGACAGGCGCGATGATAGGTGGGGTGGGTCAAGAGTCAATCGACGCCGGTCCGCCAAGGCCATTCCCCTGCAGATCAGCCAGATTGTGTGGCCTTAACGCCTCTGAATAAACGGCGAGACCGCCGGGAATCGCAGCTAGTACCGGGACCGCGCGCGATTTTCGTCGACCTGGGCCGGGGTGAGCTGGAAGCCCAGCACAATGTCGTACAGCCCACCATTGTCTTCGCCGACCTCAAATTCGAGGCCCTCGAAGGTCCGTGTGTACACCGCGACCCGCTGGCCCGGTTCAAATTCCACTTCGGCCTCGAAGGTGGTTTTCTGCAGCACCGTTTCACCGGCGCGCGTCACCGCCACAAAAATGGGGGCCGATACAGCGCTTCTGGTTGCGGCGGGGCCAACGCTGACACTCATGCTCAGGGCGTAATCCACGTCGATTGTGGTGCCGCTATAGCTGCAATCAGCCACCGCATCGAGCAGCTCCCAGGTGTATGCGACATCGGTAATGTCCCGGCCGGAGCCTTCGCGATATTCCGTCAGCCGCTCGGCGTCGGTCAAAATGCCCGCATTTGGGCAACCCCGGAGCCGTTCCTGCTTGCGTGCTTCGCCGCTCCACCAGCCGCAGCCAGCCACGATCAAAGCCAATGCGGCGACAAATCCAGCACGCGCTCCGCTGCGTATAATGGGCGAACGAACAGAAGTTAAGCCCATGTTCTTCTTAGGGTTTCGTGTGTCGGCCATGCGTCGATTCGATACCTTGACTTGGGGACCCGGGTGCCTCACTTACGCCCCACGACGTGCTGATGGTGTCCATCAACATGTCCCATGCGGCGGCGGGAGGCGAACAGTAGCCAAGCGCCCGTTAACCGGCAATAGAAAGACGTTGCGTGACAGACCCAGCACCTCAGGCTCCCCTGCTGTCGATCCGCCTTGCGGCCCCTCGCGGCTTTTGTGCAGGCGTTGATCGCGCCATCCTTATGGTAGAGCGCGCGATCGAAAAATACGGAGCGCCTGTCTATGTGCGCCACGAGATTGTGCATAACCGTCACGTGGTCGAGGGACTGGAAACCAAAGGTGCTGTGTTTGTTGAAGAACTGAGCGAGATCGAGGATTCGACCCGTCCGGTGATCTTTTCCGCACATGGTGTGCCCAAGGCCGTGCCCGCAGATGCTGAGTCGCGCGGCATGTTTTATCTCGATGCCACCTGCCCGCTTGTGTCCAAGGTGCATGTGGAGGCCAACCGGCACCACGACGAAGGCCGGCATATTCTGATGATCGGCCATGAGGGCCATCCAGAAGTTGAAGGCACACTGGGGCAGTTGCCGGATGGGGCCATCACGCTTGTGGAGACCGTGGAAGACGCCAACACGGTAGACGCTCCGGACCCGGCCAAGCTTGCCTATGTGACGCAGACGACGCTGTCGCTGGACGACACGGTTGAGATCGTCAATGCGTTGACGCGCCGCTTCCCCGCCATACGCGGGCCGCACAAGAATGATATCTGCTACGCGACAACCAATCGGCAGGCGGCCGTCAAGGCCATCGCTGAAGGCTGCGACATGATGTTTGTTGTCGGCGCGCCCAACTCATCAAACTCCGTGCGTCTGGTGGAAGTTGCCGAAAAGGCCGGGTGCCCGCAGGCACAGCTGGTGCAAAAGTCAGGCGAAGTGGATTGGCCTGCGCTTGAGGCGGCTGTGGCCAACAAAGGCGGTTCATTTTGCATTGGTCTGACAGCCGGGGCGTCCGCACCAGAATCACTTGTGCAGGGTGTCATTGATGAAGCCGCCAAGCGCTTTACGGTGCAGGTAGAAGAAGTGACGGTGTCGTCTGAGGACGTGATCTTCAAACTGCCACGGGCCCTGATCGCCTAACCTGCACAACGCCTGTTGCTTCCGGACCGGTCGGGCTGATACCAAGGCCCATGGCGGTTTACACAGAGATTTCTGACGAAGAGCTGACCGATTTCGTGGCGCGCTACGACATCGGCACGCTGCAATCTGCCAAGGGCATCGCGGAAGGTGTGGAGAACTCCAACTTCCTGCTGCACACGACAAAGTCGCCCTTCATTCTGACGCTGTATGAAAAGCGCACCTCCGAAAGCGACCTCCCCTTCTTTCTCGGTCTGATGGAGCACCTGGCAGCGCACGGCCTGTCATGCCCGGTCCCTGTCCACGCCCGCGACGGCTCTGTCCTGCACCGGCTGGCAGACCGTCCGGCGGCCATGGTGACCTTCCTTGAGGGCATGGATGTCAAGCGACCGCAGGCAGCCCATTGCGGGCAGGTAGGCATGGCGCTGGCACAGATGCATGAGGCGGGTGCTGATTTTTCGATGACGCGGCCGAACGCGCTTTCCGTCGAGGGCTGGTCTGCGCTGGCGGATCAGGCCGGTGCGCGCGCGGATACGGTGAGCGAAGGACTGGGCACGCTTATTGCGGATGAGCTCGAGCTCATGGCGTCACGCTGGCCCAAGGATCTGCCACGCGGTGTCATCCATGCGGATCTGTTTCCCGACAATGTGTTCTTCATAGGTGGAGAATTGTCCGGCCTTATCGACTTCTACTTCGCCTGCACGGATGCCTATGCCTATGACATAGCGATCTGTCTCAATGCCTGGTGCTTTGAAGCCGACGACAGTTTCAATGTCACCAAGGGACGGGCACTTTTGTCCGGGTACAACAAGGTGCGCAGCCTCGAAGAAGAAGAGGCACAGGCATTGCCATTGCTGGCCCGCGGGGCTTCCTTGCGGTTCCTGCTGACACGTCTGGTGGACTGGCTGGATGGACCTCAGGACGCGCTGGTGAAACCAAAAGACCCGCGTGAGTATTTGAAGCGTCTGCGCTTCCACCAACATGCGGTAAGTGCAGCAGATTATGGATATGGCGGCTGATGACTCGCGTTGATGTGTATACGGATGGTGCGTGCTCGGGCAATCCGGGGCCCGGCGGCTGGGGTGCCATTCTGACCTCTGGCGAGAATGAGCGGGAAATCTCCGGCGGCGAGGCCGACACCACCAACAACCGCATGGAGCTGATGGCGGCCATCATGGCGCTTGAGACCATGAAACGGCCTGTCGAAGTGCATCTGCACACGGACTCCACCTATGTGCGCGACGGCATCACCAAGTGGATTCACGGCTGGAAGAAAAACGGCTGGCGCACGGCGGCCAAGAAGCCAGTCAAGAATGCGGATTTGTGGCAACGGCTTGAAGAAGCCGCTTCCCGTCACACGGTTGAGTGGCATTGGGTCAAAGGCCATGCGGGCCACCCGCAGAACGAACGTGCCGATGAATTGGCGCGCGGTGGGCTTGAGGCCTATCGATAGATCTTTCGATTGGTCGGCGTGCATTGGATTGTCCGGTTAAACCAGACAATGGCGATTCAATTCAGGAATTTTACCCCACATCGACGCGCCATCCCCCGGCTTGACCGGGGGATCCATGCAGCACTGTCATCAGGCTAAAGCTGGCCCATCATGGTTTCGGCGCCGGACGCCTTGGCCTCGCCGGGGTTTGCTTCCTGATTGAGGGACTTCACCACGCCGTCTTCCACGAGCATGGAATAGCGCAGGGAGCGGGTGCCCATGCCGAAGCCGGAGCCGTCAAAATCAAGGCCCATGGCTTTTGTCAGGTCACCATTGCCGTCGCCGACCATGGTGATCTTGCCGTCAGCAGACTGCTGCTTGCCCCACGCATCCATGACGAACGCATCGTTGACGGACAGGCAGATGATGTCATCGACGCCCTTTGCCTTGATGTCGTCCGCATGCTGAACGAAGCCTGGCAGATGCTGGTTGGAGCATGTCGGCGTGAAAGCACCGGGAAGAGCAAAAACCACAACCTTCTTGCCGCCGAAAATGTCGCTGGTTGTCAGCGGCGTCGGGCCGTTTTCTGACATGACGGTGAGAGTTGCGTCTGGAATACGATCGCCAACACTGATGGCCATTTGAGGGCTCCCTTGAACTGCGCACCCACGGCGCGCCTGCTGGAAAATGAGATTTGATATCGAGCGGCATTAAAGCCCACAGGCGACCAAAAAGGCTAGCCTAATATGCGGACGTGTCGCTATCAGCATCCCTGTCTTGGGATTTGGCAGGCGGCAGGGAATACGCAAACTGCTGCGCCCATGACGTGCCGTTTGCGGTTTCATCACCCAGGGTGATGGTGAATGCCACGCCAGCTTCAAGGCCCGCATGTTTGCGCCGGGTTTTGACCGGGAAAACAAAGCTGGCCTGCCCTTCATCCAGAGTGCGCGTCGGGCTGCCCAGATAGACGCGGCCCTCACCGCCCGTGGGCTCTGCGATCAGGACGGGGTCCGTGAAGTCCGAGGGTGCGGCCACCACGATTTCCAGAACAGTCGCCTGATCTGTCATCGTGGCGGACACGGACGTGAGCGTCGCGTCATGTTCTGCCGGGACGCGGCTGCGCCAGTCTGCAAGCAGGCCGGCAAACTGGCTGGCGGCGCCTGTCCCATCACCCGATGCTGCTGGAAAGGAAAGCGCTGCCTGCGCCTCTACGGGAATGCATAGCTCCTCGCATGCGCCATACACCACGTCGGCCATCAGTTCGACGGGCTGAGAGGGGTCATCGGGGGTCACGGTCAGGGGAAACACGACCTGCGTTTCGTACCCGAAGCTGATGTCGCCGGGATAATCGAACCGCTCCGGCATGGGATAGGTCACATCAACAGATGCCACATTGACCGAGCGTTCAAAGCTGAACAGGGGCGCAATGCCGGTGTCGCCGGGGCTGCTCCAGTAGGTTTTCCATTTTGGGTCGAGGGTTATCTCGACACCGGCTAGCAGTGCTTCCTCGCCCGGCAAAAGCGTTGCGCTCGTCCGGGCGGCAATCAGTCTCAGCCGGGAGGTCAGCGCCTTGTCCCACGCACTTGCGCCAGGTTCTGCCCGGCTCGACGCAAACCTCTCCCCGAACAGGCTGGATTGAGCCGACGCAGGCGTATGCGGCGCGGCACTGGCAAGGATGCCAAGGGCTGCGGCGGCTGGAAGCGCAATATTGAAAACACCAAGCTGCATAATGACGCCATATTAGCGCGGAAACCTGAACACCAACCCAATTGGCCGTGTTGCTGTGGTCACCCTTGCGTGAACACCAGAGCCAGCCATGGTCCGTCACGCTGCGTTAACGCCAAAACGACGGAGGTTTTTGCAGCTTGAGCCCCAGCAGGTAATGTAATCGCATGAGTTTCAGCGACGATCCATTCGTTCCGCAGCCGGGCGAGGCTGGCCTGACAGGCTCCCTGCAGGGCCGGTTTCTCATCGCCATGCCCTCCATGGAGGACAGCCGCTTTGCACGCACGGTGATTTACATGTGCTCGCACAGTGCCGAAGGCGCCATGGGGCTGGTGATCAACAAGCCGTCTGACCAGATTACGTTTGTTGACTTGATGGAGCAGCTTTCAATCGAGACCGATCGGCGGACCGTACCGTCCATTCCCATTCTGGCCGGGGGGCCGGTCGATGGCGGGCGCGGGTTTGTGCTGCACTCACCGGAATATGACGGCGCGAATTCCACCATTCAGGTCGGCAATGGCGTGCGGCTGACGGCCACGACAGATGTGATCCGGGCGATTGCTGACGGCGACGGACCACACGACAAGCTGGTGGCGCTTGGTTACGCCGGCTGGGAAGCCGGACAGCTTGAAGCCGAAATAAAGGCGAATGGCTGGCTGGTGAGTGATGCGCAGCCGGACATCATTTTTGCCCCGGACATCGGGTCCAAATGGACACAGGCCCTGGCGACACTCGGCGTTGACCCGTCCCTGCTGTCAGGTGAAACAGGACACGCCTGATCCACTTCGCTGACTAGCCGGTATGCCGCGCGATGAAGTCGTGGGCGTCCCCGGCTTCCATGGGCTGGCCAAAGAAGAATCCCTGACCATAGGTGCAGCCCAGAGCCTGCAGGCTTGCGCGGGCCGCGTCGTCCTCGACGCCTTCCGCTACCACATCCAGTTTCAGGTCTTCGGCGAGCGTCAGGACGGAGCGGACGATGGCGTCCTGATCTGTGTCGGTGCCCATGGCCTGAACAAAACTCTTGTCGATTTTCACCACGTCGAACGGGAAGCGCTGCAGGTAGCTCAACGATGAGTAGCCTGTGCCGAAATCATCAAGCGCGAGCTTCACACCGGTCTGCTTCAGGGCGGCGAGTATCTCTGCCGCCTGATCCGGGTCATCCATCACCAGCGACTCTGTGACCTCAAGGCGCAGGGACGATGGCGGGAGCGCTGTCTGGCCAAGGAGCGTCGAGACCGCAGCAGGCAGATCACTGAGCAACTGGCGGCTCGACACATTGACGCTCGAGAAGATCGGCGGGTCCTGCGGGAAGTCCTTTTGCCAGATGGCCAGATCATTTGCGGCACGCTCAAGCACGTGCGCACCCAGATCAATGATGAGGCCGGTGCGCTCGGCGAGGGGCACAAACTCATCCGGCGAGATCAGACCGCGCTCTGGATGCTGCCAGCGGATCAGGGCTTCAAAGCCTGCCAGGCGTCCCGATGCGAGGTCAACAATGGGCTGGTAGACGAGATGAATTTCGCCCCGCTCAAGGGCCCGACGCAGGCCGCTCTCGGTGGCCAGTTCATCATCCGCCGGACGCATATTGGGGTGGAACGGCTGCACGGCATTGCCCTGCCGCTTGGCGAGGCGCAAGGCGAGGTCAGCTTCGCCGAGGAGCACTTCGCCGCTGTCATGGTGCGGTTCCCGGATCGTGAAGCCGACACTGGCCGTCGGGAAAATTTCCCGGCCGGACACCTCCAGCGGTTGCGAAACGGTTTCGCGCACAAGCTGGGCAATTTCGGCGGGGCCGGTTTCGTCAGACCATCCGGCCACCAGCATGGCGAAGGTATCCCCGTCGATGCGCGCCAATGTGTCTTCGGGCGCAATCAATGCCTTGAGCCGCTGCGCCAGCGCGGACAGGACAGTATCTGCGGCGGCGTGGCCGAGACTTTCATTTATGGATTTGAACCGATCCAGATCCGCCAGAATAAGCGCGATACGCTCGTGGCTTCCCTGGGCGCGCAGGCAGGCGCGGTGCAGCCGGTCTGTGAAGAGCGGACGATTGGCGAGGCCGGTCAACGGGTCGTGCAGGGTCTCGCGCACAAGGCCTGCCTGCTCTTCGCGGCGCTGGGTGACGTCCTTGACCGTGCCGATGCACCGACGCGCGGCGCCGCTGTCGCCTGCAAAGCAGGTGGCGCAGAGTTCCAGCCATCGGCTGCCCTGGGTTGGGTCGGCGTGGGTGAGGCGCATCTCCAGCGTGAACGTGGCATTGCCACGCTCAACATTTTCATCAAGCACCTGAGAGACATTGCGGCGGTCATCGCGGTCCACGCGGGCCATCCAGGTTTCAAGGCGGCCGCACAGGGACCCGGGCACGAGGCCCAGATGTGCCTCAAGGGACGGGTCCACATAGAGCGTACCTGTGGTGACATCGAGGTCCCACACAGCTTCGCTTGAGCCGGCCAATGCCAGCGCGTTGCGCTGCTCGGCACGGATGGCATTGATGTCAGGCAGCTGAGGATCTGTATCCCGGCCAATGGCGAGGCTGTCCGCGCGACGGTCTGCACTGCTTGCTGTCTGGCCAAGTGCCATGGACCGACGGGCCGCCGTTCGCACCGCCCCCATGGTGGCAGGGCCTGCCAGCGTATAGGCCACGATCATGATGCCAAGCACGGCAAGTGCGTGGATGATCATCTCCACTGCCGGGCTGCGCGGCAGGAAGCCCTGCGTCGCCAATGCTGCCAGCACGGCAGCCAGCGCCATGAGGGCCCAGCCGGCGCGTAGTTCACCTGCTGCCGGTGTGATGCGCGGCACTCCACTCTCGCCATTGCCGGTGCCTGCGGTGAGGGCTGCAACACCGCCCAGCGCCACGGCAAAGGCCATGAGTCGAACGAAGGGCAGCCCGACAGAGGGCGCTACCAAGGCAAGCAGCGCCGCACCAAGCGCCACCCACCCGGCCAGACGCGCCAGTCTTTCGCGATCCGGCGACAGGGCGCGAATGCGTTCCGCAGCCAATACATGCGCAGCAGCGCCTGTTGCCAGTGCGAGCGTGACGCCGGCCATGCGAGCGTCCCACCCAGCGGACCACCCAAAGGCTGCGGCGAGGAAACCCTGTGCGGACAGTTCATACAAAAGCGCCCCGCCCGTCAGAAGGGTGGCGAGTTTGATTGCGCCATAAGCAGGTGTCGCAGCGCCGGTTCTGACACCTTTGAACTCATTGGACAGTTGCTGGCCCCATTGGGCTGCAAAGAAGGCAAAGGCGATGGCCAGGACACCGAGGATCAACCCGGAAAACGCTGCTTGTGCTGCATCCGCTGCTGCCAGTTCCTGCGGCTGCCAGATATGCAAAGGCGTTGCGGTCGAGGCGCCTACGGGAATTGCAAAGCTGGTGGTGGAGGCCGGGGGCAGCGTCACGAGATACCGTGCCTGCGCTGGCCCTGCCTGACTGCCTGAAATGATCTGCGTTGGCGATACTGATTCAAGCGGCATGATGCGCCAAACGCCGAGCTCGGTAAGACCACTGCGCACTGGTGCAATGCCGGATGACCACAGGGCTGATCTGTCGATGGCAATGATGCGCTGCTGCGGCTCGTCCAGTGGATTTTGCAGGGCGAAGACGGACCACACGCGCGCGAAGTCCACTTCGTCGTCGCTCAGAACCAGGGGAATGGGCCCCGGGAATGCCGCCTCGCGGTCGGCGGGCAGGTGCAGGACCACCGGTGTGATGTCCACATGGGGCTGTGCGGGGTCAATCACCACGACCGGAAGACTACGTGGTGCGCTGTCTGGCAACTCGTCTGTGAGGTCCTGGCTTGTGGCCTCGGCCGAACCGGAAGCCGGATCAGGTGCGGTGGGATCTTCTATCTGGGGCGAGGTCTGCGCTGGAACCGCCGGCTGTGTCTCTGGCACCTGGGCGACACCTGAAGATGCCAAGCCCGTCATGCCCATGGACATCATGAGTGCTGCAACCGCTGCATGCCGTCGTACATGGCGCCATGCAGCGCCTTTGCGCTCGCATATGGGCCTGCCTGTCTGGTCGCGGTTGAAGATGGATCAGGCCTCGCGGTTGGCGGTGTATCTCGTGCCCGGGCGCTGAAAGGCGAATCACTCTTACGCCACCATTGTCCCGGTCCACCTTGGTAGCCCCCTGCCCGGCCTTCTGACAAGAACTCTGCCGCGTGCGATACGGTCTTAAGTCCGCGGATCGGTTGAGAGAATCGCAAACAGCAGATGGTCACGCCACGCGCCGTCTATGCGCAGGTAATTGCGGGCAAAGCCCTCCTGCGTGAAGCCGCAGGATTTGAGCAAAGCGCTTGATGGTTCGTTGGTCGGCAGACAGGCAGCTTCCAGCCGATGCAGCTTGAGCTGGTCAAAGACAAAGGGAATGAGCGCCTTGACGGCAGCGCTCGTGTAGCCCTGCTGCTTGTGCGGCTCGCCGATCCAGTATCCAAGGGAACAGGTCTGCGCCACGCCACGGCGGACATTCGACAAGGTGCAGCCGCCGACCAGTTTTCCGGTGCGCGAGGAGAAAATGAAGAATGGATAGGCCTCATCATCGCGCACATCGCGCTGGTATCGCTTGAGGCGTCTGCGAAAGGCGGTGCGGGTCAGATCATCAGCGGGCCAGGTTGGCTCCCACGGCGTCAAGAACGCCCGGCTGCGGGCGCGCAGTTCCGCCCATTCCACATAGTCTGCGTTGCGCGGCAGACGCAGCACCACGCCGTCACCCTCTACGACATAAGCATCGTCACTTGCAGAATTGTTGCGCAGAAGAGCCATCGGAACTATCGAGCGGTCTTGTTCGTTTGGTGGACATTACGATTGAAAGTGTGCCGCGAACCCATCCGCACTGGCAAGAGACGCATTTGGACCCACGATTGAGACTGTGGGGGAGGACGTCGGCGTTGCAAGCCGTCCCATGAACTGGCGCACATCATCCGTGGTCACGGCATCGAGCCGGGCCACCAGATCGTCCGCAGACAGAACCTTGCCGAAGACCACCAGATGCCGGGCGACCTGTTCGGCGCGGGAGGCGCAGTTTTCAAGGCTCATCAACAGCCCGGCCTTTGACTGGGCCCGTGCTGCGGCGATCTCATCCTCATTGGCACTCGCCGCCATGTCAGCTACCTCGCCATGAATGACGCGGGCCAGCTCCTCCACATCCGTGGGCGCAGCGCCTGCATACACGCCAAACAAGCCGGTCTCAGCGAAGCCCCAGCTATAGGCGTAGATGGAATAGCAAAGGCCACGTTTTTCACGGGCTTCCTGAAACAGTCGCGACGACATGCCGCCGCCAAGGACGGTGGAGGCGATGTCCGCTGTAAAGAAGTCATCGCTGCCGGTTGCGGCACCCTCAAAGCCAAGCACCAGATGGGTCTGATCCAGGTCGCGGGCCCGGGCTGTGGTGCCGCCTGTGTAGGCGGCTTTGCCAAAGGCGCTGGCGGGGGTTGACCCCTTTGCCTGGAAAGCTTCTTCGGCGAGGGCCACGATGGTTGTGTGATCAACGGCGCCGGCCGCACTCAGGATCATGGCACCGGGCCGGTAGTGGGAGGCGAGATACCCGCGAATACTGTCTGCCGTCATGGCGCGCACGCTGTCACGGGTGCCGAGGATCGGTCGGCCCAGCGGCTGATCGGGGAAGGCTGCTTCAGACATCATCTCGAAGACCAGATCGTCCGGCGTGTCTTCTGCTTCGCCGATTTCAGACAGGACAACACCCTGTTCGCGGGCAAGCTCATCCGCCTCAAGGCGGGAGTTTTCAAGAATGTCCGCAATCAACGTGATCGCCAGCGGCACGTCTTCGGCGAGAATGCGGGCCGCATAGACCGTGTTTTCATGGGACGTGGCTGCATTAAGCGACCCGCCGACGCGTTCGATCGCACCCACAATTTCGGCGGCGGAGCGCGTGGTCGTTCCCTTGAACGCCATGTGCTCAAGCATATGCGCGATGCCGTGCTGCTCCGGCGTTTCGTGACGTGCACCGGCATTCACTGTCAGGGCAACAGCTGCCGTTTTGATGTGCGGCATCTCATCGGTGACGATGGTCAGTCCATTGTCGAGATGCGAGACGGTCACCGTCATGAGGCGGCGATCTTTTCTTCGACGAAGCGTTGCATTTCGCGCAGATCATTGGGCATCGCCGTCATGTGTTCCTCGCGGTCGAACAGATCGGTCAAATGCGGCGGTAGGCTTGGGTGTTGGCCTGTGGCCTTTTCAACCGCTGCCGGGAATTTGGCCGGGTGTGCGGTTGCGAGTGTCACCATTGGAGCCCCGGTCGGGTCCAGCGTATCGCGCGCGGCGGCAAGTCCGACTGCCGTATGCGGATCAATCTGCATTCCCAAGGACTTGAATACCTGCTGCATGGTCGCGTGCATGGCATCATTGCTGACGCGCGCGGACCCAAAGTCGCTGCGGATGGCCGAGATGGCAGGATCATCAATGGTAAAGCTGCCGGACTGGGTCAGTGCGCCCATGGCGGCGCGCACCTTGGACGCGTCACGGCCATAGGCTTCAAACAGCAACCGCTCAAAATTGCTGGAGACCTGAATGTCCATGGAGGGCGCATCCGTTGGCGTGACGCCTTCGACGGTGTAGCTGCCCATCTTGAGGGTGCGGTCCAGAATGTCGTTGATGTTGGTCGCAACGATCAATTTGTCGATGGGCAGGCCCATGCGTTTGGCGACATAGCCCGCAAAGATGTCGCCGAAATTGCCGGTCGGCACGGAGAACGAGACTTTGCGGTGAGGCGCGCCCAGGGTTGTGGCGGCGGTCACGTAGTATACGACCTGCGCCAGAATGCGGGACCAGTTGATGGAGTTCACGGCCGCGAGCTTCACCCGGTCGCGGAAATCAAGATCATTGAACATGGCTTTGACGATGGCCTGGCAATCATCAAAGTTCCCGTCCAGCGCCACATTGTGCACGTTGGATGCCTGCACCGTGGTCATCTGGCGGCGCTGTACATCAGAGACGCGGCCCTTGGGATGCAGGACGACGATGTTAACCGCTTCAAGACCTGCGAAGGCTTCAATGGCTGCCCCGCCCGTATCACCGGAGGTCGCGGCCACAATCGTGACCTTCTCTCCGCGCTTGGTCAGCACGTGGGAGAAAAGCTGACCGAGCAGCTGCATCGCCAGATCCTTGAAGGCCAGCGTCGGCCCATGGAACAGCTCGAGCAAAAATTCATTGGCATCCAGCTGCGCCAGGGGCGCGACGGCGGGATGCGAGAAGGTGCTGTAAGCGGCATCCACCATGGATGCCACATCAGCTTGCGAAATGGATGGGGCGAACGGCGTTACAATGCGGGTAGCCACTTCCGTGTACGGACGGCCGGCCATATCAGCGAAGTCCGCCGAGCTCAATGCGGGCCATGTTTCCGGCACATAGAGGCCGCCGTCACGGGCAAGGCCCGAGAGGAGCACATCCTCAAAATCAAGGATGGGCGCGTCGCCTCTGGTGGATACGTAACGCATGTGTTTGTCGTGTTCCGCGGTTTGTCGTGTGCCGGGGGTTGAAAGCGGCGCACCATAGGCCGCAGGGGTTTATCGGGGCAAGGGCCGGATCAGCGAGTTGCTATGCATCCTTCGCCGCCCGGCCGCCGGCAAAGAAGAAGGCCAGCCAGACCCCGATCAGGGTCGCAGCCAGGCCATACCAGGTCAGGGCATAGCCCAGATGCGGGTTTTTGAGCTCAAGTCGGGTCTGCCCCCCTACCGGGAGGCCACCCGGATTGGATGAGGGGCCTGCATCCATCAGCATTGGAAAGACCGGTGAGATACCCGCTTCGGCGGCAAGACGGTCAATGGGGCGGTGATACCAGACATTTTTGACGAGATCGGGCTCCGGGGTGAACGCATTGGCCTCATCGGGGACCACCAGCACCCCCTGCACTGTCACTTCGCCCGTCACCTGGCCGGCGGCCCGTGTATCTGCCGCCTTTTTTGAAATCGGCACAAAGCCCCGGTCAACCAGGAGCCATCCACCCTGGGACAGTTGCAGAGGCGTAATGACGTGATATCCCGGTTCTCCGCTCAGCGACGAAATGTAGACATGCGCTTCGTTGCCATGATCGAAAGCGCCGGTGACGGAGGCAGAGACGTAGCGCTGGATGGACGGGTCAATTGATGCCCATGTGTCGCTGGGCGGCAGGGGTACCGGGTCCGCTGTCATGCCTTGCTCGATCTGGGCGAGAAGGTCTTCCTTCCACGCAAGGCGCTCCATCTGCCAGTTGCCAAGCAGGATCAGGACAATGAGGGCGGGAACGGCAAACACCGTGGGCCACAGCATGGGACGCAGACTCATGACGGATCGTCTCCCATATCCTGTCGTCCTTCACGGGCTCGATTGTGAAACTGCAGGGCGATGAGGGTGGCCTTGAAAGGGCGCAACAGCCCAAGCGGCACACCCAAGGCCAACGGCAGAAAGATGACGGCGTGCACCCAGTAGGGCGGCTGGTATGAGACTTCCACAATCAGCGCCAGGCCGACAATGAAGAAGCCGGCCACGAGAATGATGAAGACCGCAGGCCCGTCGCCTGTATCCACCTTGGCATAGTCGAGATCGCAGGACGGGCAGCGGTCAGCGACAGTCAGGAAACCGTTGAAGAGGTTTCCCCTGCCACAACGAGGACAGCGCCCCAGCAGTCCCGCCACAAAGGGGGAGACGGCTGGAGCGCTGTTGTCGCGTTCAAAGTTGTTCAAGCGCGTCGTAGGCCCGCTAGTGAGCCGCAGGTGTCCCCGCGCCCCACACATAAATGGCGGCGAACAGGAACAGCCAGACCACATCCACGAAGTGCCAGTACCAGGCTGCGGCCTCAAACCCGAAGTGATGCTTCGCGGTGAAGTGGCCCGCATAAGCGCGGAACAGGCAGACGGCCAGGAAGATGGTGCCGATGATCACGTGGAAGCCGTGGAAACCGGTCGCCATGTAGAAGGTTGCGCCGTAAATGTTGCCCGAGAAGCCGAAGGCTGCGTGGCTGTATTCGTAGGCCTGAAGGGCAGAGAAGAGCACGCCCAGCACAACGGTGCAGATAAGGCCCCATTTCAGGCCTTCACGGTCGCCGTTCTGCAACGCGTGATGCGCCCAGGTGACTGTCGTGCCGGATGTCAGCAATACCAGCGTGTTCATCAGCGGTAGGTGGAACGGGTCAAACGTTTCGATGCCGACCGGTGGCCAGACACCGCCCGTTGCTTCAACGCGGGCATATTGCGCCACTTCGCCGGTAAACAGGCTCGCGTCGAAATAGGCCCAGAACCAGGCCACGAAGAACATCACTTCAGACGCAATAAACAGCACCATGCCGTAGCGGTGATGGAGCTGCACAACCGGTGTGTGGTGACCCTGATGCTCAGCTTCCTTGGTGACGTCGCGCCACCAGCCAACCATGGTGTAAAGCACCATGGCGAGACCAATGTAGAAGACCCATGGGCCGGACATACCCAGAACCGGGTCCGGCTTCATGTAGACGACACCGCCCACCATCATGATGAAGGCGCCGATTGAGCCGACAAACGGCCACGGGCTGGGATCTACCAGATGATAATCATGCTCTTTGGCGTGTGCGTCGGCCATGTCGTGTCCCCGGATGCTCTTAAAGTCGTGTCTGCCCTCAGCCTACATGACTGGGGGCAGGTGTTCCAATTACCCCGCTGGTCAGCGGAGGTGACAATTTGTGTACTCCGCTAGTTAGCGGAGGCCGTGATTTGTGTCGTCGGATTCGTTTTTTCGTAGAAAGTATATGACAGCGTGATGGTCGACACGTCGTCCATGTTCGGATCGTCAGCAATGGCCGGATCAACGAAGAATGTAACGGGCATGTCGATGCTTTCGCCCGGCATCAGCAGCTGCTCGGTGAAGCAGAAGCACTCCACCTTGGCGAAGTACACGCCGGCCTTTTGAGGTGTGACGTTGTAAGTCGCGGTGCCGACAATGGGGCGATTGGAGCGGTTTTCAGCGGTGTAGAACGCCAGACCGTCTGCGCCCACATTGATGTCAGTCGCGGTCTGCTGTGGCTTGAAGCCCCAGTCGAGGTCGCGGTTGGTGTTGGCGTCAAAACGCACGGTGACGACGCGATCCAGAATCACATCAGAAAATTCAGATGTCGCCTGGGTGGTGCCGCCATATCCGGTCACACGGCAAAACAGGTCATACAGGGGCACGGCTGCGTAGGCCATGCCGACCATGCCACCAACCACAATGGCGCAGGCCATGACGATCTGCTTTTCGCGCTTGGCGAGCCGGTTGTTTGCAACTGTTGCCGTCATCTTAGTCACCTCTTCACTAATAGGTGCGGTCTGCGACGTTACCGCCGAGCCGGACCAAAGTCATTGCGAAGAATAGTCCCACCATGGCGATGAGGCCCAAAGCGACAGCGATGTTGCGGCGGCGCAGGCGCGCCTGCTGCTCCGGGGTGAGCGTTACCGTCGTTGTTTCGGTCGTCTTGTCCTCATGGTCAGTCATTCTTCGCGTGCCCTATATCCATGGCGCAAAGGCGGCAAGACCCGCCATGCGCTCGATCAAAAGGGACGCGAAAAGTGCGAAAAGATAGAAGATTGAAAAGCCGAATAGCCGCATCGCTGACGTGTTCGCGATGTCGCCGCTGCGATGTCGCCATACATTGACTGCCAGCGCCAGGAACCCGGCGCCAAGACCAAGTGACGCCACAGCATAGACGATGCCGCCAAAGCCAAGCACCAGAGGGGCAGCCCCCAGCGGCACAAGAACCAGCGAGTAGAGAAGTATCTGCGTGCGTGTCGCGTCAGGTCCGGCCACCACCGGCAGCATGGGAATGCCAGCGCGGGTGTAGTCGTCATTGCGCACGAGGGCCAGTGCCCAGAAATGGGGTGGCGTCCACATGAAGATGATGGCCACAAGAACCAACGGCTCGACGGCAAGGCTCCCGGTTACCGAAGCCCAGCCAATGGCCGGGGGAAGCGCACCGGCAAGACCACCGATAACGATGTTCTGCGATGTCGCGCGCTTGAGCCACATTGTATAGACGACAACGTAGAAGATGATCGTGAAGGCCAGCAGCGCCGCGGGGAGATATCCAACAAGAGCTGCCATCACGAACACGGAAGCGGCCGACAGTGTTGCACCGAATGCGGCAGCTGACTGCGCGGACACAACGCCCTTTGGAATCGGACGATTGACGGTCCGCTCCATGACCGCATCGATGTCTGCATCCCACCACATGTTGAGTGCACCGGATGCGCCCGCGCCAACCGCGATGCACAGCAGAGCCGTGAATGCTGTGAGCGGATGAATGCTGCCCGGGGCGATCATCATGCCGACGAGGCCTGTAAAGATGACAAGCGACATCACGCGCGGCTTCAGCAGCGCGAAATAGTCCGCGATGTCAGCTTCCATATAGCCAGGTGCTGGCTGGGAAGCAGAAACGGAGGCCCCGTTGGAGCCCCCGCTTTGCGTATAGGTGATGTCGCTCATATCAGCGCTTCATCCTTGATTGCGTGCCCTACTTGATGCGGGGCAGCGTTGAGAACTGGTGGAACGGCGGAGGTGACGACAGGGTCCACTCCAGGGTTGTTGCGCCTTCGCCCCAGTAGTTGTCGGCAACCTTGCGCTTCGCCATGAAGGCTTCAATGACGCCCCACAGGAAGATCAGGACAGCGAACGCCGAGATGTATGAGCCGATGGACGACACATAGTTCCAGCCAGCAAAGGCATCCGGATAGTCGGCGTAGCGGCGCGGCATGCCAGCAAGACCCAGGAAGTGCTGCGGGAAGAAGATGAGGTTCACGCCAATGAACGTCACCCAGAAGTGCAGCTTGCCGATGAACTCCGAGTAGGAGTAGCCGAACATCTTGCCGAACCAGTAATACCAGCCTGCAAAGATGGCAAACACGGCACCCAGCGACAGCACGTAGTGGAAGTGAGCCACCACATAGTAGGTGTCATGCAGGGACCGGTCGACGCCGGCATTGGCCAGCACCACGCCCGTTACGCCGCCAAGCGTAAACAGGAAGATGAAGCCGACGGCCCACAACATGGGTGTTTTGAACTCGATGGAGCCGCCCCACATGGTGGCGATCCAGGAGAATATCTTCACGCCGGTCGGCACCGCGATCACCATGGTGGCGAAGACGAAGTAGGCCTGCGTGTCCACATCGAGACCCACCGTATACATGTGGTGCGCCCACACGATGAAGCCGACGGCGCCAATCGCGACCATGGCGTAGGCCATGCCGAGATAGCCGAAGACCGGCTTCTTCGAGAAGGTGGAGATGATGTGCGAGACCATGCCAAAGCCCGGCAGGATCAGGATGTACACTTCAGGGTGACCGAAGAACCAGAACAGATGCTGGAACAGGATCGGGTCACCGCCACCGGCAGGATCAAAGAAGGTCGTGCCGAAGTTGCGGTCCGTCAGCAGCATGGTGATGGCGCCGGCCAGAACAGGCAGCGACAGCAGCAGCAGGAAGGCTGTGACCAGCACCGACCATACGAACAGCGGCATCTTGTGCAGGGTCATGCCCGGCGCGCGCATGTTGAAGATGGTCGTGATGAAGTTGATGGCACCCAGAATGGAGGAGGCACCTGCGATATGCAGCGCGAGGATGGCAAAATCCATCGCCGGTCCGGGCTGTCCGGACGTTGAGAGCGGTGGATAGATCGTCCAGCCACCGCCAACCCCATTGGCGCCCGGCGGTCCGGGGACAAACAGCGAGATGACGAGCAGGCCAAGAGCTGCTGGCAGAAGCCAGAACGAGATGTTGTTCATGCGCGGGAACGCCATGTCTGGCGCACCAATCATCAGCGGCACAAACCAGTTGCCGAAGCCACCGATCATCGCGGGCATCACCATGAAGAAGATCATGATCAGGCCGTGCGCCGTCACCAGCACATTGTAGAAGTGGTAGTCACCGCCCAGGATCTGGTCGCCCGGTGCCTGAAGTTCGGCACGGATCAGAACCGACATCAGGCCGCCAATGACGCCTGAAATGATGGCGAAGATCAAATACATCGTACCGATGTCTTTGTGGTTGGTTGAGTAGGCGTATCGCCGCCAACCGGTCGGGTGATCTTCGTGATGATCTGCGTGTGTAGCGTCGCTCGCCATCGGTTTAGTCCTTTAAGTGAGCAGGTGGTGTTTCGATCGTCGGATTAGCGCCGCGCTAGTTGCGCGCGTCAGCCAGAAGTGTCTGTTGGTCCAGCGGTGAGTCAGGAATGGTGCCGTTGAGGGCGTATTCCTCTTCAGCGCTGGCAACCCAGGCGTTGAAGTCGTCCTTCTCCACCACATGCACCTCGATGGGCATGAAGGCGTGACGGACACCGCACAGCTCCGAGCACTGGCCATAGTAGATGCCGGTCTCAGAAGCGTTGAACCATGTTTCGTTGAGGCGGCCGGGCACAGCGTCCATCTTCACGCCGAACGCAGGCATCGCCCAGTTGTGAATGACGTCCGCTGCCGTAACGATCACGCGCACATTTGTATCCACCGGCACAACGACCTTCGTGTCCGTTGCCAGCAGGCGCGGCTGACCAGGCGCCAGATCAGGCTCTTCGATCATGTTGGCGAAATACTCAAAGTCGCCATTGTCCGGGTACGAATATCCCCAGTACCACTGGTAGCCCGTCGCCTTGATCGTCACTTCGCTCTCCGGCACCACCGCTTCAAGATACAACAGGCGGAAGGACGGAATGGCAATTGCGACGAGGATAAGGACCGGGATTACCGTCCAGAGCACTTCGATGGTGGTGTTGTGCGAAGTCTTTGACGGGACGGGGTTTGCCTTCGCATTGAAGCGCACCATGCAATAGAGCAGCAGCGCCAGCACGAACAACGTAATCGCCGTGATGATCCAGAGCAGGAAGTTATGGAAGGAATTGATGCTTTCCATCACCGGGGAGGCGGCCGGCTGAAAGCCCATCTGCCAGGGCTCAGGCTGCGCCGCGCCGGCAGTCCCCGCGATGATCATCGCGGCCAGAAAGGCAAGGCCCATAAAAATCTTCGGCAAGTAAGTCGCCATGCTCGACATCCCCAGTCGTAATCCCAGTGATAATCCGGGTCGTAATTCTTGATGCAGGACCCGTGGAAACACAGGGTCATTTCGTGCAGGAGCGGACGATTAGCACGTCGCGCCGGTAACGCAAACGAAACCTTGCGCACCAAACGACAGGCGAATCCCACCCCTGTAGGCTAGCGATAAGTATAGCGTGGCTTGCGCACGTAGCGAGTACGCGGCTTCTTTTTGCGACACTTTGACCCAAAATAGGCGCGCGGTATCGTTTTTGGCTTGAATGCGGGGTTTTCCCGCCCGCCGGATTGCCCGCAAACCGAGCAGCAAATGCGCGCCGGATTTGCCTGTGACAACAGCATGTTAGGCCTTTTGCACGCTGGCACTGGTGCCGCGGCGTTGGTGCCCTAGGTCTAGTCGGGTATAAATGCAAAGCATTCGCAGCAAGCGAACGCCAACCAGAAAGAGCGACGGCATGCGCGACGAGGCACTCATCCATTTCCACTACGGGCGGAAAATTTCCGCGGGGCTTCACATTGCAGAAGACGGCGGTTCAGCCCCTGCCCTCATTGAAATGGCAGCGCCCTATCTGGACCCCCGCGACCCCGGTCGGTCAGCTGTCGGCTTTTGCGCGGCGCACCCCCAATCGGTCGCGGACATCACCGCGCCGCCACCTTCGGGGTGGCAGAGCTGGAAGTTCAGCGACTGGGACAACTGGTTTGGCCGCATCAACGGCGTATTCCTGGTGGACCTCGAAACGCTGCGGATCACCCAGTGGCCCATGTACCGCACATCCAAGGTGCATGTGCCCTGTGACCTGTCAGGCATGCCCGGCCGCCTGGTCCCCATTGAGGATCTTGTGGCCAATGATCCGGGATCACGTCACCCGAATGTTCAGGCGCTGCTGGATGATATGCCTTAAGCCCTTCGGAGACCTCAGTGACCAGAACATACATTTTGGATGGCCACAAAATTCGATCAACAGTTGAATTCTATGACGAGTTCGAGCGGACCATCATTCCAAATGAATCTTGGAGTCGAAACCTTGACGCTCTAAATGACGTGCTTCGAGGTGGCTTTGGGACCCCTGACGACCGGTTCACAATCCATTGGACCAGTTCAGGCAAGTCCCGTTCGGAAATGCGGAGGAATGACGAGCCGACCGCCTTCGATACGATCGTTGAAATCATATCTGAACACGGGAACGCTGGCAGTGAACGACATAGTAATGTGATATTGATCCTTGAATGACGCGTCCGCCGACAACTGTCTGTTGCCCAAACCAAAAATCAATCACCACGAGGCCCCATGCCCACTCCTGATGAACTCTTCTTCACCCGCGCCGGTCTTGATCCTGACCGTCTGACGCGGATCGTCTCTGACACGCTGACAGGCGCGGACGATGGAGAGCTGTTTCTGGAATACACCCAGTCTGAGGCGCTGGCCTTTGATGACGGGCGCCTGAAAACCGCGAGCTTTGATACGGGCCAGGGTTTTGGCCTGCGCTGTGTGGCCGGTGAAGCAACGGGCTATGCCCATGCGTCTGACCTGTCGGAAGCCGCCGTCAAGCGGGCGGCGGATGCGGTGCAGGCTGTGAAGGCTGGTCACTCAGGCTCCATGGCGGCGGGACCGCAGGCAACAAACGCGCATCTGTATGGCGACGACAATCCGCTGGGCGGCCCATCTTTTGAAGAGAAGGTCAAGCTGCTGCAGGAAATCGATGCCTATGCCCGTGCCAAGGATTCGCGCGTACGCCAGGTGTCTGCGTCCCTTTCCGGCGAGTGGCAGGCGGTGATGATCCTGCGTGCCGACGGACAGATCGTGCGCGATGTGCGTCCTCTCGTGCGTTTCAATGTCAGCGTTGTGGTGGGCGACGGCGACCGCCAGGAATCCGGCACGTTCGGCACCGGTGGCCGGGAAAACTACACACGCTTCATCGAGACCCAGAGCTGGCAGGCGGGCGCTGACGAAGCCCTGCGTCAGGCGCTTGTGAATCTCGAAGCGGTGCCTGCCCCGGCGGGTGAAATGGATGTGGTGCTTGGGCCGGGCTGGCCGGGCATCCTGCTGCACGAAGCCATCGGCCATGGCCTTGAAGGTGACTTCAACCGCAAGGGCCAGAGTGCCTTTGCCGGGCTGATGGGTGAGCGCGTGGCCTCTCCCGGCGTCACGGTCGTCGACGATGGCACGCTGGACGACCGGCGCGGGTCGCTCACCGTGGACGATGAAGGTACGCCGACGTCGCGCACGGTGCTGATCGAAGACGGCATTCTCAAGGGCTACATGCAGGACCGCCTCAATGCGCGCCTCATGGGTGTGGCGGCAACCGGCAATGGTCGCCGCGAAAGCTTTGCGCACCAGCCGATGCCGCGCATGACCAACACCTACATGACCGAAGGTGATCGCGACCCGGGCGAAATTCTCGCGGGCGTGAAGAAAGGCATCTACGCCACAAACTTTGGCGGCGGTCAGGTGGACATCACCAACGGCAAGTTCGTGTTCTCGTGCACCGAGGCTTACATGATCGAAGACGGCAAGGTGACGACGCCGATCAAGGGTGCGACTCTTATCGGCAACGGCGCTGACGCCCTGACGCGCATCAAGGCCATCGGCAATGACATGAAGCTGGACACCGGCATCGGCACCTGCGGCAAGGCCGGTCAGGGCGTCCCCGTCGGCGTCGGCCAGCCAACACTGCACATGGAAGCACTGACGGTGGGCGGGACGGCCGCTTAACCGCCAAGCGCACCCCGACCGGCGCTATAGGGCGTCCAGCCATTGCTGGATTTCCCTGCGGGACGTCAGCCTCACCATCGGCGTTTGTGGATGCCGAGCAAAGGCCTCTTCAAGCACCGGCCTCGTGTCGCGGCGAAAATTCCAGAGCCAGATGAAGAACTCGGCGTCGAAGCGCTCGGGACAGCCGGGTGCCATGTCGCTGCGCACCTGACCTGATTGTTTAAGGACGCGGGTGAAGGCGCCCCACAGGCTTTGCCAGCGGCCAACGTCCAGAAACACGACCAGATCAGCCCGGGGCAGACGCAGGTCCAGCGTGCCCCCAAAATTGCCGTCCATGACCCAGCGGTCGCCGGCCGTGAGGTCAGCCACCACCTCTGGCCACCGGCTTTCCTCCATCGGGGTCCAATCGGGCTGCCAGTAATGCTGGTCCAGATGGACGATGGGCAGGTCGAGTTTTTCGCCCAGCTTCCTGGCGAGCGTTGACTTGCCTGCGCCACCGGGGCCGAGGATCAAAATACGTTTCATCCCTCTTGCTTCTTCCCGCCGTTAAGATTCCTCACGCACCCTCACGCGTTTGCTAGGACGCTACCCGTTTTGTGTGCAGGCGTTAATTGCGGGGCGGCGCATACCGGATCAACATTTTCCGCAAGGCCGCCCATCCACAACACCGGTTTCGGCGTGGTCTTCACATTGTTCAATCGAAGGAAACATCCCATGTCGAAATCCTCTACGCCCAAGACGCGCCGTATGTCCCGCGCATCTGTCGTTCTTGGTTCTGCTGCCATGATGGCTGCAGCCGTTGCTGTTGCGCAGCCCGCGTCTGCTGCCTGTGGTGCCTATGGCTGTGGTGCCAAGCGCACATCTGCCTGCAGCCCATGTGCTGGTGCAAAATGTGCTGGTGCAAAGGCCAACCCATGCAGCCCCTGTGCCGCAGCAAAATGTGGTGCAGCAAAGTGCAGCCCATGCGGTGCGGCCAAGGCCAACCCATGCAGCCCTTGCGGTGCAGCACAGTAGCTGACTGAGATGTCCGGGCTGCTGACACAGGCAGCTCGGACACTTTCATTATCCCGATTTACGCTGATGACCCTGACCACTCCCATGGCCGCTCCCATTCTTGATACGCCCGGTGACACGCGCGTCGATGCCCCTCTCACCGATGAGTTGGCAGACGCCGCCTTCGGCCTCGTGGATGCCGGTGCCCAGATGGCGGAACAGGGACTTAATCCCGTCACCCTGACCATTGGCACGTTTGACGACGATGCTCCCTTTGAAAGCTGGACGCACTACCCGCCGGGGGACGCCCGCGACAGCCGGAGCGGTGTGCAGATTTATTATCACGGCCACCGTGCGGGACATGAGCACGGCCATTTTCACATCTTTCTGAAGGCCGGGGATACAGCGAGCGACGTAAAGTCGATTTCCGCCGCCGATGAAGACGCCACGACGCTGGAAGCCGATGATCTGTTTCACGTCATCGCCATCACCATGGATGCCACCGGCCTGCCGATTGAGCTGTTCACCACCAATCGCTGGGTGACCGACGAAGCCATGGTGACAGCCAAAAGCATCCTGCCGTTGCTCGACCGGCTCACCTGCACGGACGCATTTGATGCCCCCCTGGCCAACCAGTGGTTCAGCCATCTTTTTGGATTGTTCAGGGACGATATTGCGCAGCTGCTGGTCGCCCGCGACGACGCGCTTGAGACCATCAATTTCGCGCTGGACGACGAAGCCCACGAAGTGCTGAGCAGCAAACCCATTTCCATCCTCGACCGGATGGAAGAACTGGGGCTGTTCGAAGACTAGGTCTGCAATACTGCTGCGCGGCTAGTAGGAATACTCGGCAAAGAGATTGTCGAGATTGCCCTGCCATTTGCCGTTGTAGAGATCGAGCATCTCTTCGGCCGGGGTGCGGCCGCTATCTACCGTGGTTTCAACGGCTGCCAGGAAGCCACGTTCGTCGCCATCAAAGCCGTCGCTTCGGGCGCGGGCCTTGAGGCCCTGCTTGGCAATCGCCAATGCATCGCGGGCGATGTCCAGCACCGTATGATCGCGGAACCTGGTGTTGAGTGCGTGCACCGGCACATCGCGATGCAATTGTTCGCGCTCTTCCTCGGTCCAGTCCTTGACCAGATCGAAGGCTGCTTCCTGAGAGGCCTTGTCGTAGAACAGTCCGACCCAGAAAGCCGGTAGCGCACACAGACGCCGCCAGGGGCCACCGTCAGCGCCGCGCATTTCAATGAACCGCTTGAGGCGGGCTTCGGGAAAAATGGTTGTCAGGTGGTTTTCCCAGTCGTCCATCGACGGGCGATCACCCTCAAGGCCCTTGAGCTTGCCCTGCATGAAGTCACGGAAGGACTGGCCGGAGACATCGACATACGTGCCATTGCGATGGACGAAATACATCGGCACATCGAGGGCGTAATCGACATATTGCTCAAAGCCAAACCCGTCCTCGAAGACGAACGGCAACATGCCTGTGCGATGCTTGTCGGTATCGAGCCAGACGTTTGCGCGGTTGGAAAGCACGCCGTTGGGCTTGCCATCAACGAAGGGCGAGTTGGCAAAGATCGACGTCACAATCGGCTGCAGCGCGAGCGAGATGCGGTACATCTGCACCATGTCGGCTTCTGACGAGAAATCGAGATTTACCTGCACTGTTGCCGTGCGGAACATCATGTCCAGCCCACGGCTGCCGACTTTGGGCATGTAGTTGCGCATGATGCCGTAGCGGCCCTTGGGCATCACCGGTGTGTCTGCCAGGGAGCGGCGCGGCGCAAAGCCAAGGCCGATGAAGCCCGCATCAATTTCACCAGCAACCGTCGCCACCTGATCAAGATGGGTATGCACTTCGTCACAGGTGTCGTGCAGGGTTTCCAGCGGCGCGCCAGACAACTCAAACTGGCCGCCCGGCTCAAGCGTGATGGACCCGCCGCCGGTCTTGTCAGAGCCCATGAGCGCAATGATATTGTCGCCTTCGAACGCAGGCTCCCAGCCAAAGCGCTGCATGCCTTCCAGCATCGCCTTTACGGTCGCGCCGGTTTCGCCGGGTGCGTTGTCGTAGGGCATGGGGGAGAAGTCGCCGATGCGATAGCCGAATTTCTCGTGTTCGGTGCCGATGCGCCAGTCGGTCTCAGGCTTCGAGCCGGATGCCAGATAGGCCACGAGCTCGTCGCGTGTTTCGACGGGTGGGGTCGTCTCACGCGTTGTGGGAGGTGCCGACATACCGAACGTTCCTTCAGGGCCTCTGCGGGCCATTCTTCTGGGCCTCTACGGGCCCGGTCCCCATTTGGGTGTTACTGGCCGTTGATCGGCCTTCCCTGTCCTGCCCAGCATAGCGCCGAATTTGGACCCTTGGTCATGTAAGGGCTTGGGCAATTCCGCACAAGTCACAAGGTTGAGCCAATCATTTGGCCAAACCACGCAGGATGATTGGCTGAATAGTGGGTAGGCGGCCACATTCAATCGCGACAGACTGGCGATAATCACGATCACTCCCCCAATTTGAGGACATATCCATGGCTGGCGATCTCATTCTTCCAGATGCCCTGAAACCCACCTACCAGAATTTCAAATTCGCACCGGGTGTGCGCGCCGGTGGCTTGCTGCATATGTCCGGCATTCTGGGCACCGGCGCTGATGGGGCGGTGCCGGCTGACCCGACGGAGGAATTTGAAGCGGCATTTCAGCAGGCCAAGATGGTGCTGGCGGAAGCCGGGCTGGATTTCACCGACATTGTGGAAATGACCACCTTCCATATCGGGCTGCAGGAGCACATCGGCACGTTCATGGCGGTCAAGGACAAGTATATCAACGAGCCCTATCCGGCATGGACGGCAGTCGGCACAACCGAACTGGCCTTCCCCGGCGCGCGCATGGAACTCAAGATCACAGCCCTTGCGCGTTAGAAGACAAGCACGCTAGCGCCAGTCTCCCAGCACCGACTGCCACAGCGCCATCGCGGCCACCACCGCCGTATCGGCCCGCATGATGCGCGGGCCAAGGGCGACGGGGTGCGCATTGGGCATGGCTTCGAGCATCTTTCGCTCGGCGGGGTCAAAGCCGCCTTCAGGGCCAATGAGAATGGCCCAGGGGGCCTGCTTCACGCCGTCGGGCAGGTTGCGCAAAAAGTCTGCGGGCGCGGGTACGTCCGCACCGGGCAGGGCTTCATCGCAAAACAAAATCTGCCGCTCGCGGGACCAGCGCGTGAGCACGGTTTCAAGCTTTGCGGGTTCTTCGACGGTGGGCACAAACAGCAGATTGCATTGCTCGGCGGCCTCCACAGCGTTTGCCAGCAGGCGGGACGTCTTGACCCGTTCCGCCTGGGTGCGCCGGGTCACGACGGGCTGCAAAAGGGCCGCGCCCATTTCTGTGGCTTTTTGCGCCAGATAATCGATGCGGGCGCGCTTGAGCGGGGCGAACAGCAAATGCAGGTCAGGGCCTGTGGTCTGCTTGCGGGTGCGCTCGACCGGTGTTGCCTGGGCGCGCTTCTTGCCGATTTCATCCAGCCGGATCAGCCATTCGCCATCCTCACCATTGAAGGCCAGCGCTTCGTCGCCCGCCTTCTTGCGCATGACATTGGCGAGGTAATGGGCCTGCTCCGACGGCAGATCGATGGGCACATCCGCTTCCAGCGGTGCAGCGACAAAAAGGCGAATCAGATTTGTACGGTTGCTCGACATGATGTCCCCAAGTATCACGGGTTGCATGACAGTTCCTCAAGATAACGAGCCTGACGAGTCCGGGAGCGTTGCCGATGCCGCTCCAGATAACTGGGTGGACCGGTGGGCGCCGGCGGGCACGCGGCCCTATCTTCGGTTGATGCGGGCCGACCGGCCCATCGGCACGTGGCTGCTGTTCTGGCCGGGCGCGTGGGCCATTGTTCTGGCCGCGCCGCAGGTCGGGAAATATGTGCTCTACCCCGAGATCCTTTATCTGATCGGCCTGTTTCTGGTTGGCGCGTTCGTGATGCGGGGCGCGGGCTGTGTGTGGAACGACTACACCGATCGGGAGATCGACGCGCAGGTGGCGCGCACGGCCAGCCGCCCCATTCCGTCCGGTCAGGTTAGTGGGTCATCTGCGCTGATCTTTCTGGGCGTGCTGCTGCTGATCGGCTTTCTCATTCTCATTCAGCTCAGCTGGGCTGCTATCGGGCTTGGCGTGGCATCGCTGGCACTGATCACCATCTATCCATTTGCCAAGCGGTTCACCTGGTGGCCGCAGGTCTTTTTGGGCCTTGCCATCAACTGGGGTGCACTGATGGGCTGGGCGGCTGTCACCGGATCGCTCACATTGGCACCTATATTCCTCTATCTGGCCGGCATCTGCTGGACGCTGGGCTATGACACGATCTATGCCCATCAGGACAAGGAAGACGATGCGCTGATCGGGGTGAAATCCACAGCCCTTCGGCTCGGGGCCAACACCAAGACATGGCTGTGGGGCTTTTACGGGCTGACACTTGTCTTCCTTGGGCTGGCAGGCGTCTTTGCGGGTATTGGCTGGGTCTATTTTGCCGGGCTGTTCATGGGCGGCTTCCATCTGATGCGGCAGGTGCGCGATACGGATCTGGACCGCCCCGAGGAATGCCTGGCGGCCTTCAAGTCCAACCGGGATTTCGGGATCATCATTCTGGCCTGCCTGTTTGCCGGAACGCCGGGCACGTCCCTGTAAAACCGCTCGATGGGAGGGAACTTTCTCCCGTGCCGGGCGTTTTTTGGTCACACATGATCCACCACGAACGTCTTGTCGTATCCCTTATCAACACGGGAACACATGGTTGTTCCTGTGAGCTGAACGGAGAGACACCATGTCCCTATCTGCCATCCCCGCCGCGCTGTCCCGAGTGAGCAACGCCAGCCGTGATTTCGTCCTGCAGATGTTTGCCTTTGAAGGCATGTATGAGCGCAAGGCCATTTACGTGCGCCACCGCCTTCCAGACTAGGCAGCTCTGCCTTTCTGCCGGGTGTTCGAGGCGCGCGGCCATGCACTGCTGCATGGCAGATGGTCAGGCTACTGACGAAACGTAAATTCCCCCGCAAAACTGCGATTTCTGACAGCAGCCATGCGAGCGGTGCAGCCCTGATGACCAGGGACATGCATTGCTCTTTTGGCCTCCCGGACCGATTTTCACGTCACACTACAGATGCCAAGGAATTGTCCTTGCTCGACGAAGAAAACCGGGAGCCTGAAGATGACTGACTTTCTGAAGATTTGGCTCAACGCCATTGCTGCCTCCATAAGCGCCTTTGCGGGTCTGCCTTATGAGCCTGTGCGCCTTGCGGACACCGACTTTGCGTCGACCAAAGACCATTCCCGACAAATGTCACTCCCCTTCGACGACGCAGATGAAGGGTTTATCGGCGGCTATCCAGGGCACGCCCACGCAGCCTAAGACGCCCCCATAACACGTGACAAAACGTGACGACTGACTTCAAGCAGCGCCTGCGGGAAACCGCGGGCGCTGTTTTCGTTTGCCTATACCAAATGCTCCGTAGGCGGATCGCCTGCGAAGGTGAGGTGCTGTCTTGCCCCTCGCGAATGAGGGAGAACGGGAGCGCTGCCGTGGCAGCCCGGCCGTTGTGATCAAGAACTGTATCGAGTGCCGCTCGTAAGCAGCGCTCCCGTTACGGATGGTCTTCGGCTGGGGCACAAGCAATGGCGCGAGGCGTTACCTCGCAGTGTTCCACCGCAGCCCTGCTACCGGTCACACATGCATTCCGACACCGGTCTGGCCATGTGTCGCGTCCGCATGCACGTCCACCGGGGCGATCTTACTTTACGCGCCGGGCCGAGCCTTTGCCGCCTCATGGTCACCTGCGTTCGTTACCCGCAAGCGGCCCACAAGGCCATCCGCCCCCATGCCCAAGCCCGGACGGTCCGGGATGCCCTCAAGCACGAGGCGCACCCAGTATGAGGCCGCCAAGAAGACCGGGGATAGATTCCTGAAAAAACTTTCCGTAGCCCCGGACGTGATCCGGGGCCTACTCGCAAACAATCAACTGCACAGCCACCGCGAGTGGACCCCGGGTCAAGCCCGGGGATACGGGAGGGGGAATGTGATCGGACTCCATTTCCACCCACCCAGCTTCGCCATTGTCCGGTTTAACCGGACAATCCAAGGATATCGGTTACCTGCTCAGGCCCCGAATGGATCCCCCGGTCAAGCCGTGGGATGGCGGCGTGGGGTGGGTGAGAACTCTAAACAACGGTCCAAGCATCACCCCGCTCCCCTCCTCACACCGCGACACGCATTGACTCCAAGCCATGAACCGTGGTTCATTTCATCAAGACCTGAATGGAGTTTCATTTCTTGGCGTATCGCAAAACCGGCAAAGTGGTGGCCCAGTTGGAGGCCAACCGTGCGCGCATCCTTGATGCGGCGCGCGCGCTTGTGTTTTCCGGCGGGTTTCAGGCTGCCAGCATGGCGGCAGTTGCCCGCGATGCGGGCGTGGCGACGGGGACGCTGTATCGCTATTTCGCCTCCCGCGAGGCACTGCTGCTGGACGTGTTCCGGGCGGTGTCGGACGCAGAGATGTCGCGACTTGAAGACATTGCCGCTGGACCGGGCTTGCCGGCGGCCCGGCTGCGGGACGTCGTGCACGCTTTCACCACACGCGCTGTGCGTGGCGCCAAACAGGCGCACGCCCTGCTCGCGGAACCGGTGGATGGAGCCCTTGCGGACGAACGCCTTGCCTATCGCCGCCGTCACGCGGCCATTTTTGAACGGCTGATGCGCGAGGCACAGGCCGCGCGCGAGATTCCAGCGCTTGATGCGCATGTCACGGCGGCTGCCATTGCCGGTGCCATCCCGTCCGCCCTGACATTGCACGGCCCGGACAACGTGCCGGATGCCGATGCCCTGATTGATACCGTCTTGCGCATGGCGGGACTTGATCCCCATGCGACCAACAACACAATGAACACAGACCGGAACGAGGACATGTCCCATGATCAATCCGCTTGATCTTCTGACCGAACAACAGCTCGCCGAAGTGAAAGAGCGATCCGACCTCAAAGGCATCTGGGTCGTGGCCTTCAGCTGGATGCTCATTTTCGGCGCCATGGCGATGTTTGCCATCTGGCCGAACCCGCTCACTTTCATCGCTGCCGTCATCATCATCGGCACGCGGCAACTGGGGCTGGCCATCGGCATGCATGACGGTGCGCATGGGGTTTTGACCAAGAGCCCCTCCCTCAACATGTTTCTGTCGCAGTGGCTGTGCGCCTATCCGATGCTGGCAGAGACCATGTCCTATCGCCGCTATCACCTCACCCACCATATGAACACGCAGCAGGAGAACGATCCCGACCTGATCCTCTCCAAGCCGTTCCCGATCACGCGCAAGAGTTTCCGCCGCAAGTTCATCCGCGATATCACCGGGCAGACCGGCTACCAGCAGCGCAAGGCACAGATCCTCAACGCGCTGGGCGACCCGTCGCTGCCGTGGGACAAGCGCATCGACCGGTTTGCTGCCAAGCTTGGGCCAGCGGCCTTCACCAATCTTGTGCTGTTCTCGATCCTGGCGCTGGCCGGCCAGTGGTATCTTTATTTCCTGCTCTGGGTGCTGCCCATGCTGACCTGGCATCAGGCTGTCACGCGCATTCGCAACATTGCCGAGCACGCCATGGTGCCGGACGACAGTGACCCGTTCCGCAACGCGCGCACCACCAAGGCCAACTGGTTCATGCGGCTGGTGCTGGCGCCGGGTTATGTGAACTATCACGTGGAGCATCACCTGTTCATGTGGGTGCCCTGTTACAACCTGCCCAAGCTGCACAAATATCTGCTGGCGAATGGCCACGGCGACAAGATGGAAATCAAGGACAGCTATTTCGACGTCATCAAGATGGCCACGTCGCGATCTGACGATGAGGACCGTCCCGGCGAGATGGTGCACAACGCCCGCACCCGGCGTGTCTCCGGCATCATTTCTGAAGGTTTTGATGAGGTGGACACGTCCGCCAAACCGAATGCAGCTTGATGACGCCGCCTGATCTTGAGGTCCGCCCCGCCGAGGTAGACCCCCACGCGTATGTCGCCGGTAATTCTGTTGTTCAGACGGCACCACTTGTGCCCGAGATAAAACTTCATCTGGCTGACGAACGCGCGCCCCTGTGGAACAAGACCCAGCGCGATCTGTGGGACGATGGCATCGTCCTGCCCTATTGGGCATTTGCCTGGGCGGGCGGACAGGCATTGGCGCGGCTGTTGCTGGATGAGCCGGAGCGGGTTCACGGCAAGCGCGTGCTGGACTTTGCCTCCGGCAGTGCCATCAGCGGCATTGCCGCCAAACTCTCCGGCGCCACTCATGTGCTGGCCGCTGACATTGATCCTCTTGCCGCCGTCGCTGCGCAGATGAACGCGGACGCCAACGACATTGCTCTCGACACATCCACCGACGATCTGGTGGGCGAGAGCCTTGCCGACTTCGACGTCATCATCGCCGGTGACATCTGCTACGAGCAATCCGTTGCCGAACGGGTGCGGGACTGGCTGGGCGATGAAGCCCAAGCAGGCCGCGAGGTACTGATCGGCGACCCCGGCCGCACTTTCCTGCCGCGCAAGGACCTCGAGCCGGTGATCGGCTACGGGGTCAAATCCTCCCGCGAGCTTGACGACACCGACGTGCGCAATGCGCGGGTCTGGCGGTTTGCCGCGAACTGACCAATACTCCGCCCCATCAAATCAACAAGAACGGGGGATGACATGGTTGGAACACAGACAGAAGCAGTCGGGCTCTATATCGGGCTCAATCTCATTTTGACGCTGGTACTCGCCATTCTGGTGGTGCGTCAGCGCGCCAAGCATGAAATCAGCCTGGGCACTGGCGGCAATGACGATCTGGAGCGCGCCATGCGCGCCCACGGCAACAATGTTGAATATGTTGCTATCGCCCTGCCGGGTCTGATTGCGCTGGCGCTGCTGGGCGCTTCCACAACGCTGATCCATATTGCCGGTCTGCTGGTCACGGTCGGCCGCGTCGGTCACGCCATCGGCATCAGCAACGGCATTTCGCTTTTCCGTCAGATCGGCACGCTGTCCACCTGGTTCGGCATATTGGCGCTGGGCGTTGGATGTCTCTGGATCGTGTTTGGCTAACATCTGTCTGCGGCTAACGAGACCTCACGGGCGCGCTGGTTTGCCAGTGGAGCCCCAGGTCTCGTAGTCCGTGTGCCACAGAGCAGCCGTGGTAATTTCCGGCGGCTCGCCATGGTCCAGATACCAGCTGTCCACGACCCACTGCGTCCCGGTTTCCTGGTCGATGATGGTGGGTGCCATGTGCGGCAGGTAATCGATGATGTCGCCCTTGTGGAGCCGGCCACCAAGCCGGTGTTTCGCTATCAGACCATCCGCCATCAGGAGCTTGAGATAAGTCGTCGTATTGACGGTCTCATCGGCGCAATCGAGCTGGTTGGCGAGCCAGAAATTTGAATAGGTGCCGCCCAGATCCGCATCAGTGCCGGTTTGCGCGCCTGCCAGCTTTTCAAGTTTTGACACCGCAAGGCCAATCAGCTTGCGCTCTTCCTCCGCATTGGCGGGAGCCTGCGCAAAAACAGATCGCACGCCTTCCCATTGGCCTTCGGACAGATGCACGTCGTGGCGCTCATAGCAGCCATGGCCCGAACAGATGACAAAATGCTCAGGGGATGGCTGGCCGCCGGGGTGCAATTCATAGATTCGCTTGGCGATGGGCTGGTCCCGACCCCCGGCACAGGCGGCCAGAAGGGTGGCAAGCACGCCTGCCACAAGGCCCGCGCGCAGGATATGCCGGTTTGAACCACTCATTCTCATGTCAGCCCCCCGAAAAAACTGAGCAATTTTGCTGCCTGAGGGGCGCATGCGCCCTGCATTCAGGCTATATGAGGACTTATAGCCCATTCGCGCGCTATACCAGCCTCACGCCCGCGTGAGTCCACAGTTTTGCGCACGTTTCCCCGTCTTTTTCAGGCGTCTTTTTCAGGCCGATTACCCGTATGACCATTCCGTCCAAGACCGATCTCGAGCTTGCGTCCACCGCCGTCAAGAAACTCATGGCCGCCGGTGCCGATGCCGCGGACGCCATTGCCGCGGCGGGCACATCGCTGGGTGTCTCGTTCCGGATGGGCAAACTTGAAGATGTGGAACGCTCTGAGGGCACGGATCTTGGCATCCGCGCCATGGTCAAGGGTGACGACGGGGCCATGCGGCAGGCGGTGGTCTCCCTGACGGACACAAGCGGCCCGGCCCTGGACGAAGCCGTTGAGCGCGTCATCGCCATGGCGCGCATCGCGCCGGATGATCCCTATTGCGGTCTGGCAGACAAATCCCGCCTCGCCACAGACATTGCCGATCTTGATCTGGATGATGGCCAAGAGCCTGACGCGGACACGCTGGCATCGCGCGCGGAAGCGGCTGAAAAAGCAGCGCTTGATGTGGAAGGCGTGACCAATTCCATGGGGGCAGGTGCCGGCTGGAGCCGGTCGCAGGTGGCGCTTGTCACCAGTGACGGTTTTGAAGGCACGTATTCAGGCAGCTCCCACTCCATCTCCTGCTCCGTCCTTGCGGGCGAAGGCACCGGCATGGAGCGTGACTACGACTACACGTCGTCGCGGCATCTGTCAGAGCTGGATGCGCCTGAAACAGTTGGCAAGAGTGCGGCGGATAAAGCCGTCAAACGCCTCAACCCGCGCAAGATGAAAAGCCAGGCCGTGCCGGTCATCTATGACCCGCGCGTTTCCGGTGGTCTTGTCGGTCATCTGGCGGGTGCTGTGTCCGGGTCTTCTGTGGCGCGCGGCACAAGTTTCCTGAAGGACCGGATGGGTGAGCAGGTGATGGCGTCAGGACTTGCCATCGTGGATGACCCGCGCATTGTGCGCGGCCGCTCGTCAAAGCCGTTTGATGGCGAAGGCGTTGCTGCTGAAAAGCTGGCGCTGGTTGACGACGGTGTTCTGCAAAGCTGGATCATGGATTCATCTTCCGCCCGTCAGCTGGGGCTTGAAACCTCCGGCCGCGCGGCGCGCGGCACCGGAGGCCCTCCGGGTCCCTCCACCACCAATCTCTACATGGAAGCAGGCAAGCTCAGCGTTGAAGAGCTGATGGCGGACATTACGGAAGGCTTCTACATCACTGAGCTCATCGGCATGGGCGTCAACGGCATTACCGGTGACTATTCACGCGGCGCTGCAGGCTACTGGATCGAGAATGGCGAGCTGACTTTCCCGGTCACGGAAATCACGGTCGCAGGCAATCTCAAGGACATGTTCATGGCCATGACACCGGCCAGCGATCTTGTGTTCCGCTACGGCACGAATGCGCCCACCATGCGCGTTGAAGGCATGACCATTGCCGGAGCCTGATTTGAAAAGCGCGCTTGATGTCGCCTCAGACCACGCCATTTTGCTGGAGGCTGTGCGTGAAGGCGGCGCGCTGGCGCTTGCGCATTTCAAGGCCGGGGTCACGTCCCAGGACAAGAAGGACGGCACACCCGTTACCGAAGCGGACCTGGCCGTCGATGCCCTGCTGAAGCAGCGGCTGCGTGCCGCCCAACCGGACTATGGCTGGCTGTCAGAAGAGACCGAAGATGATGCCGCCCGTCTCGAGACCACCCGGCAATGGATGGTGGACCCGATCGACGGCACTCGCGCCTTCATCAAGGGCCGCCCGCATTTCGCGGTTGTGGCAGCGCTCATCGACAATGGCCGCCCGGTGGCCGGTGCCATCTACAACCCGGCAACGGACGAACTCTTTGAAGCGCAGTCCGGCAAGGGCGCGCTCCTCAACGGCACGCCGATTTCAGTGACCGACGTGCCGGACGTGGAAGGCTGCCGCATGCTGGGGGCCGCTGACATGTTCCAGCACCCGGCCTGGCCGCAAAAATGGCCACCCATGGACATCGCCCAGCGCAACTCCATCGCCTATCGCGGGGCCCTCGTCGCATCCGGCGACTTTGACGCCATGCTGGTGATGAACTGGAAAAACGACTGGGATCTGGCAGCCGCCGACCTCATCGTGCACGAGGCGGGCGGCCATATGACCAGCCACACGGGCGAGGGTCTGACCTATAATGCCAAGGACCCGCGCCACCGCACGGTGGTTGCCGCAGGGCCTGCGTTGCATCGCGCGCTGCATGACCGTATTGGTGCGATAGTGCTGCCGGGCTGATACCGGGAGCGTGTTTTGTGGGGAGACATGACATCATGAGCGACGACACCGCCACAGGCGAAGAAAAACCCGAGCAGCTGCTGCATCTCGTCATGGGCGGCCGCCTGACGGATCTGGCTGACACTGAATTCGAGGACGTGTCCAAGCTCGACATTGTGGGTGTCTATCCCAACTACGCCAAGGCACACGACGCCTGGAAGTCGGCAGCCCAACGCACCGTTGACGATGCGGCGATGCGCTACTTCATCGTGCATCTGCACAAGCTGCTTGATCCTGAAAACGACGCTGACTGCCAGGACTGAAGGCGGAGCAAATCCCTGTTCAAGAAGATTGCCAGATCAGCGTTTGTTGCGGGCCTCATCTCCACTGTGGCGGCGTGGTACATCCGCTTCATGCTGTGGACCAGCCGCATCGAGGTTGAGAACCAGCACATTCCAGAGCAGTTCTGGAAAGCCGACAAGCCGTTCATCGTGGCGTTCTGGCATGGACAGATGCTGATCATAGTTGATTGCTGGCGCTGTGAAAAACCCATCAGCATGCTGATTTCTCAGAATCTCGATGGCGAGATGATCGCGCAGGCGCTGGCCAAGCTGAACATCGGTGCCGTGCGCGGGTCCTCTGACAAGAACGGCAAGGACAAGGGTGGACGCGCCGCCCTGCGCGGCATGCTAAAAATGCTCAAGGAGGGAGACAGCATTGGCATCACGCCGGATGGGCCGCGCGGACCAGGCATGCAGTCCAAGGAAGGCCTGATTGTTCTTGCACGCCTGTCTGGTGTGCCGATCCTGCCTATCGCCGGGGCCTCGAACCGCGCGAAAATCATGAACAGCTGGGACCGCTTTGCCCTGCACCGCCCGTTCTCCCGTGGCCTCATCAAATGGGGGGAGCCGATTTATGTCCCGCGCGATGCCGACGCTGAGGCGATGGACACCACCCGCGCCCATCTCGACACGGTGCTGCAAACTCTCAGCGCGGAGACCCGCGCGCATATGGGTCATCCGCCGCTGGAACCGCTCACATGAGTGGCCTGGCAATCTATCGCGGTCTGACGCGTCTGCTTGGACCGCTGATCCCGGCCTATCTGCAGCGGCGCATGAAACGCGGCAAAGAAGATCCGGTGCGTATGGGCGAGCGTCTGGGTACAGCCGGCCTGAAGCGCCCGGCGGGACATCTGGTATGGCTGCATGCCGCCAGCGTCGGCGAATCCCTGTCGATCCTCACACTCATTGATCGCATTCTCGCGGCCCGCCCTGACCTTACCCTGCTGGTGACATCGGGCACGGTCACGTCGGCGAAACTGCTTGGCAAGCGTCTGCCGGAGCGGGCCCTGCATCAGTTCGTGCCGGTGGACACGCCCGGTGCCGTGGCCGGCTTTCTGGATCACTGGCGGCCTGATGCGGCCGTGCTGGTGGAAAGCGAGCTCTGGCCCAATCTCATCACCCTGACGCGGGCCCGCCGCATCCCCATGGCGCTGATCAATGCGCGGATGTCTGCCTCTTCTGAACGCGGCTGGCGCTGGTGGGCCAGCGCGGCCCGCAGCATCACCGGCAGCTTTGGTCTGGTGCTGGCGCAGGATGAAACGGCCGCCGCGCGCCTCCGACGCCTGGGTGCCACGGGCGCAAAGGCTGTTGGCAATCTCAAGGTCGATGCCGCACCACCACCGGCGCCCGACGGGCTGATGGGCGATCTGACGCGGTTTCTGGCGGGCCGCGCCGCGTGGGTCGCTGCCAGCACCCATCCCGGTGAGGAACGCATCCTTGCGGACACTCACCAGCTGTTGAAAAAAGCCATCCCCGGTCTGCTGACCGTTATCGTTCCCCGGCATCCTGAGCGCGGCCCTGAGATCGCGCGCATGCTGCGCGACATGGACCTGGACGTCGCCCAGCGCAGCACCGGTGATCGCGTCACGGGTCGGACAGACATCTATCTGGCCGACACACTTGGCGAGCTTGGTGGCTTCTTCCGTGTTCTGACGATTGTGTTCATGGGCGGGTCGCTGGTGCGCGTGGGCGGGCACAACCCCATTGAACCCGCTTTACTTGGCGCGGCCATTCTGACCGGCCCGCATGTGCATAATTTTGAAGGCATCTACCGGGCGTTTTCAGACGGCAAAGCCAGTGAGACCGTCACCGACGCGCCATCGCTGGCTGCGGCCATCGGGCGGCTCATGTCGGATGGGGTGTTGGCAGGCGCACGGGTGACCGCAGCGGCTGAAACCGCCGGCAGCCTCACTGGGGCGCTTGAGACAACGCTCACAGACCTGCTGCCCTTCCTGGATACGGCAACGGGAGGCACATCCAATGCGCGCACCTGATCACTGGCAAAATGCCGGTCACTGGCTGGCCCGCGTACTGACACCGGTCGCATCGCTTTATGCCTCTGTCACGCGTGCCCGTGCCCGCATGGTGGTGCCGCAGCGCGCCAGCGTTCCCGTTGTGTGCGTCGGCAACATCACTGCGGGCGGCAGCGGCAAGACACCCGTTGCCATTGCGATCGCAAAGCGGCTGGCCGCGCTTGGCGAGAAGCCGACATTCCTGACCCGTGGCTATGGCGGACGTCTGCCCGGCCCTTTGCTGGTGGATGCTGACACGTCGCACGCCATTGATGTGGGGGACGAGCCCCTGCTCCTGGCCCGCAGCTTTCCCACGATTGTGTCCGGTAACCGCCCCAAGGGTGCAGAGATGGCCGGCAACAATGGTGCCAGCGTTGTTGTGATGGATGACGGGTTTCAAAATCCATCGCTGCACAAGGATGCGGGCATTGTGGTGATTGATGCGGCGACCGGCCTTGGCAATGGATTGCTCATTCCCGCCGGTCCCATGCGCGAGGCGGCCGATGATGCTCTGGCGCGCGCGCACTGCCTTGTGGTCATGGGCAAGGGAGACGCGGCGGATGATGTCATCTCCAGGGCCCGGTCGCTCGACCTGCCCGTCTTCGCCGGGACGCTTGTGCCGGCCGGCGACGCGGAGCAGTGGCGCGGCAAGCGCGTGCTGGCGTTTGCGGGCATCGGCAAACCGCAGAAGTTTTTCGATACGCTGAAGGATCTGGGCGCTGACATACGCGAGACACAGGCCTTTGGTGACCATCACAGCTTTACCGATGACGAGGCACAGGCCTTGCTCAGCCGCGCGCGCGACGGTGCCCTGACCCTAGTCACCACCGAGAAGGACATGGCCCGGCTGGGCGGCGCAGGTCATTCCGGCGCGCTGGCTGAACTGCGCTCCCATGCGCGCACGCTTCCGGTTGAAGTTGTTTTTGATGACCCGGAGGCGCTTGACCAGGTGCTGACAGCGCGTATCAATGCCGCCTCTCGGGCGGGCGACTACAAAGCCTTTTGAAGGAACAGCACCCATGAGCGGCTGGCAGCACAAGCTGGAATCGGCAGGCTTTTCACTCCTCATGGGGGCGTTCAAGGCGCTTGGCCGCGAGCGGGCGTCTGCCTTTGGCGGCTGGCTGTTCCGCACCATCGGCCCCAAAATCTCACGCCACAAAAAGGCTGATGCCAGCATGGCCCGCGTGCTGCCGGACCTGACGCCGCAGCAACGCGCCGACTATCTGTCACAGATGTGGGACAATCTGGGTCGGGTTGCGGGCGAGTACCCCCATCTGGGCAGCTTTACGACGGGCGGCCCGGATGCCGATGACGCCGATATCGAAGTCCTTGGCGCTGATGTCCTCAACAGTTTTGCCGAAGACGGCAGGTCCGCCATCTTCGTTTCCGGACATTTTGCCAATTGGGAGCTGATGCCGCTGACGGTGGCGCGGGCGGGTGTCGAGGGCGCGGAAATCTATCGCGCGCCCAACAACCCTGCCGTGGATGCGTGGATCACCCGTGCCCGCCAGCAGCACATCATGGCCCATCAGGTGCCAAAGGGACCATCCGGCGCACGCGAACTGGTCAAGTGTCTCAAGTCCGGTGTCAGCCTGTGCATGCTGGCCGACCAGAAGATGAATGACGGCATTGAAAGCACTTTCTTTGGCCGTCCTGCCATGTCTCCTGCGGCACCCGCCACCATGTCGCTTCGCTACAATGTGCCGATCGTGCCGGTGACGTTCGAGCGGCTGGCGGGCACGAAATTCCGCATCCGCTTCTGGCCGCCGCTTGCGCACGACAAGACCGGCGACATGCAGGCGGACATCGCCGCCATCACGCTCAAGGTCAATCAGTTTCTGGAAGACTGGATCAGACAGCGCCCGGGCATGTGGCTGTGGCTGCACAACCGCTGGCCGAAAGAGTAATTCGCCTACTGAGGCATCGGCCCGACAACGAGCTGGGGATCAAGACGCTGCTTACCCCAGTTCATGCGCCAGTCCAGATGCGGGCCGGTTGCGCGGCCCGTCGCTCCAACGGTGCCGATCTGCTCACCCTGCGCCACCACCTGACCAACTTCCACATCCACGCTGTGCAGGTGGAAAAGGGTCGAGTTCACCGCGAAGCCGTGATCAATGATGACGATGCCGCCGGTAAAGAAGTGATCGCTTTCCGCCAGCCGGACAGTGCCTGCGGCAGGAGACAGAACCGGCGTGCCGGTGGGCGCGGCGATATCAATGCCGAAATGCGGACGTCGCGGCTCACCGTTCAGCACGCGCTGGGAGCCGTAGACGCCGGAAATGCGCCCCTTGGTGGGCCAGATGAAACCGGACAGGAAATGCTCGTCGCGGCCTGTGTCACGACGGGCGGCGGCAACCTGGGCGTTGTCGGCGCGGATGCGCTTGAGAGTGGCGGCTGAAAACCCGCCGACTTTTCCCGGCGGCAGGCCGTCAATGCGCTGAATGTCGTAGTCGCGCCTGGCAATCTCCAGCGGCCAGACTTCCTGCTCGTCCGTTCCGTCCTTCATGACTGCCAGCAGTGCCGTCGGGCCGTGGTCGCGGCCAAAGCCGATGACGAACTTTCCTTCTTCGGTCACGGGCAGCATGTCGCCGTCCAACGAGACTTCGCTGCCCGGCTCCACAGTGCCGATGACCATGCCGCCCTGGCTGAGATCGCCGTCCAATTCCAGCGCGGAGGCGGGCATGCTGAACAGGGCGAGCGCTGCTGCGATTACTGATTTACGCAAGACCAAGATCCCTTTTCACGACGGCTTCGGCAGTCGCATAGGGTTCCTGCCGGTCCACGCTCCAGTAGCGCAGTTCATCCAGCGAAATCCGCTCGCCGGTCACAGCACAGGTCACAAAGGAGCCCGGTGCCAGAACGTCATAATCTGCATCGAGATAGCGAAGGCGCGCTTCGCCGCCCATCTGGCTGTCAAACCGGTTCACGGACAATCCTCATTCCCAATTCTCATTCAATGTCTTGTTCGTCCCCATTCTTATCACGGGCGATAGCGGCAGGAACAGGGCAGCAATATCGTGCGACCTTTGACCTTTTTTCCTCCGCAGCCCCGGGCTTGATCCGGGGCCCACTCGCAGATGCCAAGATGCGCAACGGATGAGAGTAGGCTCCGGGTCAAGCCCGGAGACACGGAGAGTGAGCATAAAGGGGAGAGGAAAACGGTCTAGAAGAGCTCTCCCTGCCCTTTGCGTTTCGGCGCGGCCTTTTTGGCCGTGGCGGGCTTTTTCACGCTACCCTTGGGCGCGGGCCCCTCAACCGTTTCAACCGTCACCCGGTCGGCATTGGCAAACTCAAGTGCGAACCGTCCTGCCTCGCGCGCCGCGCCGCCTGAGCGGATGGGCTTGCCATTGCCATCAAGGGCCAGCGCGAAACCGCGCTCCAGCACGCTCTTGTGGGACAGTGTGTCCAGCAACCGCCCGGCCTGATCCAGACGTTTGCGGCGGTTTTCGACATGGACTGCAAAGACCCACGGCAAGCGCTCGGCCACAGGGTCCAGCGCCCGCCGCGCGGCCTGCGTTGCCACATCGCGACGGCGCAGGAGACGGTCTCCCAGGGCATCCAGGTCCTTGCGGGACTGGGCCAGCTGCGCCTGCGGGCGACGGGCTTCAAGGCGTCCTGCCCAGTTGGCCAAAGTGGCTCGCCGGTCCTGCAGGAAGCGCCCGCGATGGCTGACCAGGCGCTCACCTGCCACGTCCAGCCGCTGGCGCTGGATTTCCAGCAGGCGTTCAGGCCTTGGCAGGGCGCGGGCAAGGCTGCGCACATCGGTGCGGGCCTGTTCCAGCCTGCGGGTCATGGTGCGGTGCTGGCGGGCACCCTGCTCCATCACCTGCGCAATGAGATCAGCGCGGACCGGCACTGCATGTTCAGCGGCGGCCGTTGGTGTCGGCGCCCGCAGGTCTGACGCAAAGTCGATCAGCGTTGTATCTGTCTCGTGACCCACAGCCGAGATCAGCGGAATGTCGCTTTCAAAGGCGGCCCGCACCACCACTTCTTCGTTGAAGGGCCACAAATCTTCGACACTGCCGCCGCCGCGCGCGACGATGATGAGGTCCGGGCGTGGAATGTCGCCGCCCGGCTCAAGCGCGTTGAAGCCCCTGATGCCGGCGGCAACTTCCGCCGCAGCGGTTTCCCCCTGCACCCGTGTTGGCCAGACCAGCACATGGCGGGGGAACCGGTCGCGGACGCGATGCAGAATGTCGCGAATGACAGCGCCGGACGGAGACGTCACGACGCCGATCACGTCCGGCAGAAATGGCAGCGGCTTTTTATGGTCCGCATCAAACAGGCCTTCGGCGGCCAGCTTCTTGCGGCGGTCTTCCAGCAGTTTCATCAGCGCGCCAACACCGGCAGGCTCGATGGACTCGATGACGATCTGATATTTCGACTGGCCGGGGAACGTCGTCAGACGGCCGACCGCGATCACTTCCAGCCCCTGCTCGGGCTGGGTCGCGAGGCGCGACGCGTTGCCTTTCCAGATCACACCGGACAGGACCGCGCGATCGTCCTTCAAGTCCAGATAGATGTGGCCGGAGGCAGGCCGCGACACCCGGCCGATCTCGCCGCGCACCCGCACATGGCCGAACTGGTCCTCGACCATGCGTTTGACGGCACCGGATATCTCCGAAACGGAGTATTCAGGGGCGTTGCCCAAGGCGGGTGCGTCAAGAGAATCAGTGGCCAATTCGGGTCGCCTTGCAGGTGTGAATCCGTTTGAAAGAAAGGCGGATTTCCCGCCGGTTTTCGATGGGTTCTAAGGGCGCGAGACTTCGTGCTAGAACCCGGTCAGCATACCCTTCGGCAGCGCGATAGGCTATCGGGCAAACGCAAAGGGCACTCCATTTCACCTCCTTTTGGCGGGCACGGCAGACATGAAAGTATTGGTGGTAGGCTCCGGCGGACGCGAACACGCCTTGTGCTGGAAACTGGCCCAGAGCCCCAGGCTCACCAAGCTTTACGCCGCCCCCGGCAATTCGGGTATGAAGGCGGTCGCTGAATGCGTACCCATCGGCGTTGAGGACCTCGACGCGCTGGTGACCTTTGCCCGCGACACCCAAATTGACCTGGTGGTGGTCGGCCCGGAAGGCCCGCTCGTGGCTGGCCTGACCGACCGGCTGGAAGAGGCCGGCATCCGGGTCTTTGGCCCCAGCGCCAAGGCGGCCCAGCTTGAAGGGTCCAAGGCCTTCACCAAGGACATTTGCCAGCGCGCAGGCATCCCCACGGCTGCCTACCGCCACTTCACCAATGCGGACGACGCGCTGGCTTATGTGCGCGAGCAAGGCGCCCCCATCGTGATCAAGGCGGATGGACTTGCCGCGGGCAAGGGCGTGACGGTCGCCATGGAACTGGCGGATGCTGAGAACGCCATCACCGAAGCCTTTGACGGGCGCTTTGGCGAGGCTGGCGCGGAAGTTGTCGTCGAGGCTTTTCTGGAAGGCGAAGAAGCCAGCTTCTTTGCCCTGTGCGACGGTGAACGCGCTGTGCCGCTCGTCACGGCGCAGGACCACAAACGCGTAGGCGATGGTGATGTGGGGCCCAACACTGGCGGGATGGGTGCCTACTCCCCGGCCCCGGTGATGACGCCTGATCTCGTCGCGTTCACCATGACGAAAATGATCCAGCCGACCCTCGACACGCTGAAGGCGGATGGCATGCCGTACAAGGGCGTGATCTTTGCGGGCCTGATGATTACCGACAAGGGTCCTGAGCTCATTGAATACAATGCGCGATTTGGCGATCCGGAATGCCAGGTGCTGATGATGCGTATGCAGAGTGATTTGTTGCCGCTGCTGGATGCGGCCGCGCGCGGCGACCTCTCCGGTGCCAGCGTCACCTGGCATGAGGACCCGGCGCTGAGCGTGGTCATGGCTGCCAAGGGCTATCCCGGTGCCTATGAGAAGAACACGCCGATCAACAATCTGGATGACGCGGGCGCGGATGACAGCGTGGAGATTTTTCATGCGGGCACCGCCGAGAAAGACGGCCAGGTCGTGGCCACCGGCGGACGGGTGCTCAATGTGACCGCCATGGGCGCATCGGTGGCGCAAGCGCAGGCGCTGGCCTATGCTGCGGTAGACAAGATTGACTGGCCTGAAGGCTTTAGCCGCCGCGATATCGGCTGGCGCGCGCTCCAAAGGGAAATGGAAGACCGCGAAAACGCCTGAAGGCCCCTACGCATTTGAGACATACGAAACTCAGGAACCAAGCAAACCAAGAAACTGAACAGGGAATTTCCCCATGAGTGATGCAGCAGAATCGGATGACCGCCAGGAGATGTTCTCCGGCACCAAGGGTGTGGCGGACAATCACCGGTTTGATGAGACCAAACTGTTTGAGTATCTGAACGACACGGTTGAGGGCTTTAAAGGCCCGCTTGAAGTCCGTGAATTCAAGGGTGGTCAATCCAACCCGACCTATCAGCTGGTCACGCCGAAAAAGAAATATGTTCTGCGCCGCAAGCCGCCAGGCAAGCTTCTGCCCTCCGCGCACGCGGTTGATCGTGAATTCAAAGTGATCTCAGCCCTGGGCGACACAAACGTTCCGGTGCCCAAGGCCTACACCCTGTGCGAAGACGACGACGTCATCGGCACGATGTTCTACGTCATGGAAATGGTCGAAGGCCGCATCCTCTGGGAAGCGTTGCTGCCCAATGAATCGAAAGAAAGCCGCGGCCAGATCTACGATGCGATGAACGACACCATCGCCAAGCTGCACATGGTCGACTACGAGAAAGTCGGCCTTGCTGATTTCGGCAAGCCGGGCAACTATTTCGCGCGCCAGATTTCGCGCTGGTCCAAGCAGTATGTGGCCAGTGAGACGCAAACCATCGAGTCCATGAACAAGCTCATGGAGTGGTTGCCGAACAATATTCCCGACGAAGATTCAAACTCCATCGTCCATGGCGACTACCGTCTGGACAACATGGTGCTGCACCCAACCGAGCCGCGCGTGCTTGCCGTGCTGGACTGGGAACTGAGCACGCTGGGTCACCCGCTTGGTGATTTCACCTACCACACCATGCAGTGGAAGATGCCTGGCCAGGGCACCGGCGGCGGCACGGGCTCCCTCAAGGATCATGACCTTGCGGCCCTGGGCATTCCCAGCTTTGAAGATTACGTCAAAGCCTATTGCGACCGGACCGGCCGTAGCGGCATCGACAATCTTGATTTCTACTATGCGTATAACTTCATGCGCCTGGCGGGCATTCTGCAGGGCATTGCCGGTCGCGTGCGCGATGGAACGGCGGCCAGTGACCACGCCAAGACCATGGCCGCCAATGTTCGTCCGTTGGCGGATGAAGGCTGGTTCTACGCCCAGAAGGCGGGCGCCGTTTAGTCTGACCTGCTTCGCATCACTTCGGCCATGGTCTCCTTGAGGCCATCGGCTGAGGTAATGTGCAGGTCGCGCTGCGGGAACGGGAACTCGATACTGTTCTCATGAAACAGATCCCAGATGTGCAGGCGAATGTCGCTGGCGACATTCACGACGCCTGCTTCGGGATCGTTGACCCAGATGCGCAATTCAAGATCGACCGAGTTGTCGCCAAAGCCCACCAGTCGCGTGGCCGGGGGCGGCGAAGTGAGCACGCGTTTGTGCTCCTCCGCGGACTGCATCATCAGGTCCAGCGCCTTGCGCACATCGGATTGATAGCTGACGCCAACAGCAATCTTGAGACGCACCGCACGGTTGGAAAATGACCAGTTCACAACCTGCTGGGTGATCAGGTCTTCATTGGGAATGAGATATTCCTTGCCGTCGCGGGTCACGACTGCCGCATAGCGCGCGCCCAGCTTGGATATCCAGCCATAGGCCTGGCCGATCTCGATGACGTCGCCAGGTTTGATGGACCGGTCGAGCAGTAAGATGATGCCGCTGATGAGGTTGGAGACAACCTTCTGCAAACCAAAGCCGATGCCGACACCAATGGCACCGGAGAAGACAGCGACTGCTGTAAAGTCGATACCCAGCGAGGTAAGGCCGACCAGCACGGCCACAGTCAGGAAGCCGATGCGCAGGACCTTGCCCACCAGCACACCTGCGGCGGGGGTCACACCGTCGATGCGCCGCAACTGACCTTCCAGCAGCGATGAAACAAAGATCGCCACCCACACCAGCGCACCGACCAGAAGAATGCCGTTGATGATGGTCAGCAGCGAGATGCGCATGTTGCCGGCGGTGAAGGCTGCCGCATCCAATGCAGCGAGGAATGGCTCCAGCCACCCCACGATGGCCAGGGCTGCAACAAACCAGATGACCGCACCAGCCAGCTTCGTCACGCCGGTTTGCCGGGTCAGCACGGTGATCAGACGGATCAGCACCCAGGCGATGAGCAGGCTGGACGCCACACTCAGCAGCTCGGTTTCACGTTCCGCGACGCGCATGCCGGCGGTTGCAAGCCAGGTCAGCAACAGCGCCGAGACGGGGGTGATGAGACTGCCCAGCCTGTCCAGCCGCCGGTGCAACCAGGCGCGGGCATCTGCGCGGGCGACCAGTTGGGCGACAGGGCCGGCCAGGCGGCGGCCCAGCGCAATGGTCGTCACGGCAATGACCACAAGGATCGTCACCTGAATGGCCACCGGCACGGTTGCGACGTCGGCAATGATCCAGTCCCACACCGTGTCCAGAAGGCTTTTGGCGTCGGCGGCGGCCTCTGCGATGTCCGGGAGTTCAGGCGGTTCAGGTGTCTGGTACATAACGGGATTGCAGCACTCTCGCCCGGCTGTGTCGAGAGGGCTATCGGGTGGCCGTATGATCGGCGGACAGATGTCGCGCTGCGGGCCGTGCCCGTGCTAGGACACCGGCGACCCAACATTTGCATTCAGCCTGGAAGTCTCATGTCCGATTCAGCCCCAGCCGCCACGCCTGAAACAATTGATGTCCTCGACCGGCATCGCTTTGACCAGAAGGCGCTCGAAAAATGGTGTGAGTCCCATGTGGAGGGCTATGAAGGGCCGCTGGACATCCGCCAGTTCCAGGGGGGTCAGTCAAACCCCACCTTCCAGCTGGTGACGCCCGCCCGCAAATATGTGATGCGCAAAAAGCCTCCCGGGCAATTGCTGGCAAGCGCCCACGCTGTTGATCGCGAATACACGGTCATGAAGGCGCTGGCGGACACGCCCGTGCCGGTGCCGCACATGTATGCCCTGTGCGAAGACGATGGCGTGGTCGGTACGTCGTTCTACATCATGGAGCATCTTGAAGGCCGCGTGTTCCGTGACCCCACACTGCCGGATATGACACCGGACGAGCGGGCTGCCATTTACGACGACATGAACCGCGTTCTGGCGGAGCTGCACAAAGTTGATTTTGAAGCTGTCGGTCTTGGTGCGTTTGGACGGCCGGGCAACTATTACGACCGGCAGATCTCCCGCTGGATCAAGCAGTACCGGGCCGCTGAAACCGAAACCATTGATGAGATGGAACACCTCATCGCATGGATGCCGGACAATGTGCCCGCCGAGGCCTCGGTCTCCATTGCCCATGGTGACTACCGGCTTGAGAACACGATGTTTCACCCAACCGAGCCCAGGATGATTGCGGTGCTGGACTGGGAGCTGTCGACCATTGGGCACCCGCTGGCAGACCTTGGCTACAACTCGATGCTGTATCACATCGACAGCCCCACCATGGGCACGCTGACACGGGTTGATTTTGCAAATTCCGGCATCCCGGCCGAGATGGACTATGTGGCGCGTTATTGCGAGCGGGCGGAACGTGACGGCATCGAGAACTGGCCGTTCTATGTGGGCTTTTCCATCTTCCGCCTCGCCTCCATTGCGCAGGGTGTTTACAAGCGCGGCCTTGATGGCAATGCCAGCTCAGAACGCGCGACGCTCTATGGCAACGCGGCGAAAATGCTTGCCGAAGCTGCGTGGCGGATTGTCGGCGGCAAGTCCTGAGCGATCAGACACGGGGTATTTTTTGGCGGTTTTCAGTCACATCGCTGCGCCTGAAAAGCGGAAAAACGCTGTGCCTACAGGATATTAACCTCTCCGGGGGCAGACTTTCAGCAGCAAGAACAATAGCTGTGAAGTTGAGGGATGTCCCAGGACATTGAGACAAAGGGCGGACTGACGCCGGGGTCGCTGCGCTTTAACCAGCCAGATGCCCCCGACGGGTTTTTCCGTGCCGTCGTTGAAAACGCCGCTGACATGATCTCCGTGATCGATCAGGACGGCGTGTTCATCTATGCCTGTCCGAAGGCAGCCGAGACCTTTGGCTATGAGCACGGGTCCATCGACAAGCTCACCGAAGACAATTTTCATCCCGACGACTACGATGCCATGTTCGCGGACTTCACTGACCTAGTGGTCAATGGAGGACGACGCCACCTGGCCGACCACCGCATGAGCAATGGCCGCGGGGGATGGATCTGGATCCAGACCCACGCGATCAATCTGGTGGATGATCCACGGGTCAAAGGCATCGTCATGGTGTCGCGCGACATTACCGTTCAGAAACAGCGTGAAGAACAGATACGCAATGCAGAAAACGCAATCGGCTTTGGGCACTGGCGCTGGGACGATGGCGACGTGGGACCTTATTGGTCTGATGGGCTGTACTCAATTCTTGGGCTGAAGCGCGAACAGTGCGACCCCGACATGCAGTGGGTGTCCGACCGCATTGCGGATGAGGACCGAGAAGCCATTGCGCAGGAGTCCATCCAGGCTCTGGTGAATGGCGAGTCTTTCAGCCGCATCGTCTCAATGCGCCATGAGGATGGCAGTTTCCGACGCCTGATGATCACTGGCCATGTTGAGCGTGACCAGTTTGGCAAACCCACATCGCTTGTCGGCGTGACCCAGGACGTGACAGTGCTGGAACGCGCCAACAAGGCCATCCGCAATTCCGAGCAGGAATTCCGGCTGCTGGCGGAACATTCTACCGATGTCATTTCCCGCTACGACGTTGAAGGCAAACCGGTTTACGTGTCGCCATCCGTCGAACGCGTATTGGGCTATCCCCCTGAGGTCAGCCTCACACAGTCCTGGGATGAGTTTACGCACCCGCAGGACCGCAAGCATGTCGCCACAGAGATTGTCGGCATGTTCAAGGATCATCAGACCCGCCGCGTCTCCTACCGGATGATGGCCAGCAGCGGTGAATATCTGTGGCTTGAATCCGCCATTACGCCCCTTGTGGACGACCGCGGCGAATATCAGGGCATGGTCACCTGTACGCGTGACATCACCGAACAAAAAACCCGCGAGCAGGAATTGATGGCCGCGCGCGAACATGCCGAGCAGGCCAATCTCACCAAGTCACGCTTCCTGGCGAATATGAGCCATGAGTTGCGCACGCCGCTGAATGCCATTCTTGGCTTCTCGGAAATGATGACGCAGGAAATTTTCGGCCCGATGGGAAATACTCAGTATGGAGAATATGCTGAGTTGATCCATGAAAGCGGCAGCCATCTTCTGTCTCTCATCAGCGACATTCTTGATATGTCGAAGATTGAAGCCGGCAAGTACGAACTGTCATTTGAGTCCGTTGCCGTGGTGCCGGCGCTCAAGAAAGCAGCGCGTATGGTGCAGACCCGCGTGGGCGAAGGCGAACTTGAACTGCTGCTTCAGCTGGATGGCATAGAGGATTGCCACGTGCATGCGGACGAACGCGCGCTCACACAGATCCTTTTGAACATTCTTTCAAATGCCGTGAAGTTCACACCGGCAGGTGGCCGCATCACATTGTCCGCCGTGCGTGCTGCCCATGGACGCATCGCGATCAGCGTGCGCGATACAGGTGTCGGCATCGAGGCGCAGGATCTTGAACGGGTGCTCAATCCGTTTGAGCAGGTCGTCCGTCATGCGGAACTGGCCAGCCAGGGCACCGGCCTTGGGCTTCCCCTCGTCCGCGCGCTCGTGGACATGCAGGACGGCGAGTTCGATATAAAAAGCACTCCGGGTCGCGGCACAACAGTGACGATTGCCATTCCCGATGCTGATGCTGTCGACAACGATGTGCAAAAGTCAGCCTAGTCCGCGGGTTACTGCATGCCTTTGAGGGCTGAATCCATTTCTTCGTAGACACGATTGACAGCAGGCTCATCAAAGATGCCCTGCCAGTACTTCGTTGTTTTCTCGTGGGCATCCAGAAGGCAAATCGACTTGCCAAACATCTGGGGAATACGGCGCACGAAAAACAGGATCGGCACCAGCGCGCAATCGGCCAGCGACATCTTCCCGCCCACCGCGTGGCCGGACCCGTCAAGATAGTTGTCCAGCCAGCCAAGGGCGGTCTTGAGTTCCGTGAAGGCGGCAACGACCTTGTCATGGTCGCGCACGCTGGGGTCGATGTTGCCGAACAACGTCGTTAGCGGCGCGAGCATGTAAAGGTCGCCGATACGGCCTATGAGACGGACTTTCGCGCGCTCCTTGGGGTCTGACGGCAACAAGGAAGGCTCTGGATGCATCTGCTCGATGTATTCGCAGATGGTTTCCGATTCAGGAAGCACCCACCCGTCATCCAATTGCAGGGCAGGCACTTTTGCCAATGGCGTCAGAGCCCGGAAAGCATCCGGCTCCAGATCGGCGAACGGGTCCACCATCTCCACGTCAATGCCTTTGACATAGAACATCAACCGGCAACGGGCGGAAAAAGGCGACAGATCGTTGTTGTAGAGTTTCATTGGCTTCTTCCTTCGGCGCATCACGACACGGCAACAGGGCCATGCAGCAATGGGCGCTTTGGGGACCCGGCGCTTATGATGCGAATTTCCCGGGAAACTGCTGATTTTTATGCCTCGGGCGGCCAAGTCGCCAGTCGAGGCTTCGAATGGTCTTTCAGGTTTGAGACTGCCATTAAAAAGCGGCCCGGTCACCATATGGTGCCGGGCCGCCCACTTAACAAGCTGTCGATCGACCGATCACGACACTGCTATTCGGCAGCGGCGCGCAGCTCTTCCATGTGCCGCTTGTACTCAAGCCGGGCGATCGTGCGGTTGTGCACTTCGTCCGGGCCGTCTGCGAGACGCAGGGTGCGGATGCCTGAATAGGCTTTGGCGAGACCAAAGTCAGACGTCACGCCGCCGCCCCCATGGGCCTGGATCGCATCATCAATGACCTGCAGCGCAATGCGCGGACCGGCAACCTTGATCATGGCGATCTCGGCACGGGCAACCTTGTTACCCACCTTGTCCATCATGTCCGCTGCCTTGAGGGTCAGCAGACGGGTCATTTCGATGTTGGTGCGGGCTTCAGCCACGCGCTGTTCCCAAACGGAGTGTTCAGCAATCGTCTTGCCGAAGGCTTCGCGGGTCAGCAGACGCTTGACCATCTTTTCGAGGCAGCGTTCCGCCACACCGATGGTGCGCATGCAGTGGTGAATACGGCCCGGTCCAAGGCGACCCTGAGCGATTTCAAAGCCACGGCCTTCGCCGAGGATAAGATTGCCTGCGGGAACGCGCACATCCTTTAGGATGACTTCCGCGTGGCCGTGGGGTGCATCGTCAAAGCCGAACACTGGCAGCATACGGACGATCTCGATGCCCGGTGCGTCCATGGGAACGATGATCTGTGACTGCTGACGGTAACTGTCAGCGCCCGGATCGGTCTTGCCCATGACGATGGCCACGACGCAGCGTGGATCACCAAGCCCTGAAGACCACCACTTGCGGCCATTGATGACGTATTCGTCACCATCGCGCACGATGCTGGTTTCAATGTTGGTGGCGTCAGAGGACGCAACCGCAGGCTCTGTCATCAGGAAGGCGGAACGGATTTCACCGGCGAGAAGCGGCTTGAGGTATTTTTCCTTCAGCTCTTCTGACGCATAGCGCTCGAACACTTCCATGTTGCCGGTGTCGGGCGCTGAGCAGTTGAAGACTTCAGATGCCCAGCCGACGCGGCCCATGATTTCGCACAGAGGAGCGTATTCAAGGTTGTTGGTGCCGCCGCCAAGATCTGAATGCGGCAGGAACAGGTTCCACAGGCCGGCTTCGCGGGCCTTCGGCTTCAGGTCTTCGAGGATCTGCGGCACCTGCCAGGGGTTGCCTGCGTCGCGGAACGCCTGCATCTGGGCATTGTAGGTGTCTTCGTTTGGATAGATGTGCTCATCCATGAAGGCCTCAAGGCGCGCGATCAGCTCCTTGACCTTGTCGGTATGTTCAAAATTCATGCGAGTTCCCTCATTTTTTCTCGTGTTTATGACGAAATAAGTGGTTTCGCGGGCGACTCTAACGGCTTGTGTGCACGCCGTCACCTCCAATGGCGGTGTCCGGGCACGGTCTTGCGATAGGTCAAGCAGACGCGACGTTTTGGAAGGGCTGGCCCGGTCCTGCCCTAGTCGCGGCGGGCCGCAAAAAAGGTCCGCAGAAGCGCGCGGGACGGACCGCTTTCGATGTCGCCATAGACTTCGGGTGCGTGGTGGCAGGTGGACCGGGAAAACACCCGCGCCCCATGTTCGACACCGCCGCTCTTGGGGTCATCTGCCCCGAAATACAGCCGCCGGATACGCGCAAACGAGATCGCCCCGGCGCACATGGGGCAGGGCTCCAGGGTTACATAGAGATCACAGCCGATCAGCCGTTCGGTGCCCAGGGCCATACAGGCCGCGCGAATGGCGAGCATTTCCGCGTGCGCTGTCGGGTCCTTGTCCTCCAGCGTCCGGTTGCCCGCCCGCCCCACAATCTCTCCTGACGGTGACACCACGACGGCCCCCACCGGCACTTCGCCACGGGCGGCGGCGGCCTTTGCTTCTTCCAGAGCAATCTGCATGGGGCGTGTCATGGCGGGACCGTGCCTTTTGCAGCCCTGCCCGGTCAAGATGCTCTCCCCTCAACTGGCTCGCAGGGCCGCCTCGCATCTGCTACAGACCATCCCCATGAGTGACACTTCTTCCAAGAACCATCTTGAATTTCCGACCGGCGGCGAGCGGATTGCCAAATATCTGGCCCGCGCGGGCGTGTGTTCGCGCCGCGATGCTGAAAAGCTGATCGAGGAAGGCCGCGTGGAGGTGGATGGCATCCGCCTCACCACCCCCGCCTTCAAGGTCGCCAGCGGCAATGTCATTCGGGTGAATGGCGCGGAAGTGCAAAAGCCCGAGGCGACGCGCGTCTGGCGTTACCACAAGCCGCAGGGCCTGGTGACCACCGCCAAGGATCCTGAAGGCCGCCCGACGGTGTTTGAAAAGCTGCCGTCGGATTTGCCGCGGGTCATTTCCGTGGGCCGCCTGGATATTGCGTCCGAAGGCCTGTTGCTGCTGACCAATGACGGCGAACTGGCGCGGCAGCTTGAACTACCCGCCACCGGCTGGCTGCGCCGCTACCGTGTGCGGGTGCGCGGCAAGGTCCATGACGGTATCATTTCAAAGCTGCGCTCCGGCATTGAAGTCGACGGCATCAAATATGGCGAGATCAACGTCACCCGTGACGAGCAATCCTCCGGCGGCGCCAATCAGTGGCTCACCATTGGTCTACGCGAAGGCAAGAACCGCGAAATCCGCCGCGTGCTGGCGGCGGTCGATGTGGAAGTCAGCCGGTTGATCCGTCTGTCCTATGGCCCGTTTGAGCTGGCGGACCTCCCTGCAGGTCTGGTGCAGGAAGTCCCCGAACGCGTCCTCAAGGACCAGATGGGCCGGGGTCCCAAGACCGAAATGGCGGAAGACGGCAGCGTCAAACGTGCACCGCGCGCGCCAAAGCCCGGTGGATGGGCCAAGGCAAAGCCAAAGGACAAGCTCAAAGACAAGGCGAGAGACAAAACAAAGGACAAGGCCGGGCACAAAGGCCGCGGCAAGTTCAAGGACCGCGCGTCGGAGCGTACTGCCGGCAAGACCATAGAGCGCGCGGGTGGCAAGTCGTTTTCCGGCAAGCCGGGGGGCAGACCAGCCGCAGCCAAGGGCAGTTCCGGCAAGGCTGGGCCGCGCCTATCCGGTGGAAAACCATCAGGCGGAAATCCCTCCCGTGGGGGCCCTGCACGTCCGAAAACTTCAGGAAAGCCAAATGCGAATCGTCGGCGGAACCCATAAGGGCCGCCCGCTGAAGGCTCCCAAGGATGACCGCGTGCGCCCGACATCGGACCGCACCCGCGAAGCGATCTTCAATGTGCTGGCCCATGGCGACTTTGAGGGCTGGTCGCTCGACGGCGCGCGGGTGCTGGACCTGTTTGCCGGCACCGGGGCGCTGGGCCTTGAGGCCCTGTCGCGTGGCGCATCCTTTGCGCTGTTTGTGGATGACCACCCGCAAAGCCGGGGCCTGATCCGCGAGAATGCCGACACTTTGGGCGAGACAGGCCGCATCAAGCTGTATCGCCGCGACGCCACGAAGCTGGGGGCCCGCGAAGGTTCCGCTGGTCCGCCCTTCTCGCTTGCGTTCTGCGATCCGCCCTATGGCAAAGGCCTCGGCGGGCCTGCGCTCTCAGCGGCACTCTCCGGCGGCTGGCTCGATGACACCGCCCTGTGCGTCCTTGAAGAAGCATCCTCCGCAGACGTTCCGTGTCCGGATGGGTTTGAAGAACTCAGCCGCCGGGAATATGGCGACACGCAAGTCATTCTTCTGACGCCAAAGCCGTAAACCCCGTTGCCACCAGCGTGCGCCACCGGCGCTGCCTATGGCCATAAAAGAGGCGGGCGAACAGCCAGACGAAGGGCGTCAGCACACCTGCTTCGACGTCGAGGCGGTCGGTGTAGCGGGTGCGGCCGTTTCCAAGATCCTCGAGGAATATCCAGTGATCCCATTTGCGGATGAGGGTGCCCGAGCCGTTGTCGCGGAGCACCGCCTTCCCATCGGCGATCGAACTGCCTTCCGGATACTCGATCCCTACCCACTGGCCGCCGAGCGGCAGGACGCCGAAGCTCCACATGCCAACCCGGTAGCGCCCCTCCACCCATCGGGGCGGCGGTGTGCGGGGCGCGCGATAGGTAAACCGGATCAGGGGCCAGGCAATGTGCTGCAGCAGGTCTGGCCGGTGGACCTGCGTCCACACGGTGTCTATCGGGCAATCAAGCTGGGTGGTGAGCGTCATACGCATGGCGGCGCCTGTCATGTCTCCTGAAAGTTTTATGCCCGTCACCTGATCAGGTGCCGGTAATTCTTCAAGACGTCATGTCGCTGTAGCTATTGCACAAGGTCAGACGGGTGTTGTTTGGCGGCAACATACGCGTTGGCGATCTGGATGCTAGCGCCGCCCAAACAGCTTTTCGATGTCGGGCAGGCTGAGCGTGACATAGGTCGGGCGCCCGTGATTGCACTGGCCTGAGTGAGGGGTTACCTCCATCTCGCGCAGCAGGGCATTCATTTCAACGGCGGTCAGTCGGCGGCCTGCGCGGACCGAGCCGTGGCAGGCCATGGTGCCGGAGACTTCATCCAGCTTCTCTTTCAGGGACAGGGCCTGCCCCAGATCAGAGACTTCATCGGCCAGGTCCTTCACGAGGCCCTGAATGTCCGTGTCGCCCAGCATGGCTGGCGTTTCGCGGACGATGATTGTGCCGTCGCCAAATGGTTCGATCACCAGTCCCAGTTCGGCGAGTTCGTCGGAGCGGTCTGCCAGTGCCGCGGCCTCGTCTGCGCCCAGCTCGACCACTTCGGGCACCAGCAGGGCCTGACGCCTGATGCCGGTGTCGGCCAGTGCCTTTTTCATGCGCTCGTGCACCAGCCGCTCATGGGCGGCGTGCTGATCCACCAGCACCAGACCGTTGTGGGTTTCGGCCACGATGTAAGTGAGGTGCAGCTGGCCGCGTGCCGCACCCAACGGCCGGTCCATCAGATCATCGGCTGACGTTTCCTCCACGCGCGCGGCTGGCTGGTCAAAGCCTGCCAGGTCCTGGGGGAGGTTTTGGGGCTGCAGGGGTGACGTTTCCTCCATGCCGGGCACAGGTACCTGGACATCGGCCCCATCTGTCGGGGCAAACCCGCGCGCAGCCAGTTCCATCAGGTGGCGCTGGGGAGGTGGTTGCTGGCCCGCATGGGCACCGGGCTGGAACGAAGACAGCGCTGCGCCCGCAACCGTTGTCGAGGCACGATGGCCTGCTGCATCCAGCGCCATGCGCAGGCTTTTGACGATGAGGGCGCGGATCAGGCCCGGATCGCGGAAGCGCACCTCTGCCTTGGCCGGATGCACATTCACGTCCACTTCGGCTGGGTCAATCTCGACAAACAGCGCCAGCACCGGGTGGCGGTCGCGGGCGAGAAAATCTGCATAGGCTCCGCGGACGGCACCGATCAGCAGCTTGTCGCGGACGGGCCGTCCATTGACGAACAGATATTGCGCCTGGGCATTGCCGCGATTGAAGGTGGGAAGGCCCGCAAAGCCTGCAATGCGAACGCCTTCACGCTCGATCTCCACCGGCATCACGTTGTCCTGGAAGTCGCGCCCCAGAATGCGCGACAGGCGGGACAGCTGCGCGTCATCATCAAGAGCATCAGTCTCCGCATCCATACGCAACGACGTGCGCCCCTCATGGGTGAGCGAAAAGCCGACGCGGGGATTGGCCATGGCGATGCGACGCATGACATCGCCCACCGCCTGTGCTTCCGCCCGATCTGACTTAAGGAACTTGAGGCGGGCGGGCGTCGCATAAAATAGATCGCGCACCTCAATACGGGTGCCCGGCGCTGCCGAGGATGGCTTGGGTCCGGAGACCTTGCCGCCTTCAACCTTCAGGGCGTGACCTTCATCGCCTGCCGGGCGCGAGACGATGCCCAGCCGCGCCACAGCCCCAATGGATGGCAGTGCTTCGCCACGGAACCCAAGGCTCTGGATGTGGACGAGGTCTTCCGTTCCCGTATCACTGACAGCCAGCTTTGAGGTCGCGTGGCGTTCGACGGCGAGCGACAGATCATCTGCGGTCATGCCGCAGCCATCGTCATCAACCGCGATGAGGGTTTTGCCGCCCGCTGATATCGCCACTTCAATGCGCGACGCGCCCGCATCGATGGCGTTTTCCACCAGCTCCTTCACGGCACTGGCCGGCCGCTCGACGACTTCACCCGCCGCGATCCGATTGACCGTGCCTTCGCTCAGCCTGCGGATATGCGGGCGTGAATGCTCAGAACTGGCAGCGGCATCAGACATGCGGACCTACATCTCTCCCAGATATTGGCGGGCGAGGATCTTGCCTTCTTCGACGGCGGGCTGATCGAAGGGGTCCACGCCCATCAGGTGGGCGGCAATGATCGTCTCCAGCATGAAATGCATGAGCAACGCACCCATGGCGGTTTCATCCAGCACCGGAATATCGATGGTGCGCACCGGGCGCTTGTTGGCCTTGAGCGTGGCCACAGTGGCGCGGTACTCCGCGTCCATGAGATCGCCCATGGTCTTGCCGTTGAGGTAGTCCAGGGCCGGGTCATCTGTTGTCACGCGCGGGCCTGCGCCTGCGGACCCGACAGACATGATGGTGTAGGCCTTGTCCGCGGGCCCTGCGAGATAGAGCTGCAGCTGACTGTGCTGGTCCACCGGTCCGATGCCGGTGGCGGGGACCGTGCCGCGTCCGTCCTTGCCCAGGCTCTCCGCCCATAGCTGGCGATACCACTGGCCAAATCTTTCCAGTCGGTCGGAATAGGCCATGATGACACTGGCGGCCGCGCCTGCCTCCTGCGCGAGCCCGACCTGCATGACGGCCCCTGCGGCGGGGGCAACGTCCGCAGGCTCTGCACCTGCTATCACCGGCGCCAATACGCGATCAGCGCCTTCGCGCACGGCCACAACGTCCAGCCCCATGAGCATGGCCGGCACGAGACCCACATTGGTGAGAATGGAAAAACGTCCGCCGACGCGTGGATCATGATCAATCACCGGAGCGCCAATGCTGGTTGCAAAGCGGCGAACGGGGTTGTCGGAAGGCTCCGTGATCGCGGCAAAATGCTGGGCGAGATGGTCGCCACCGCCGGAAGCCTCCAGCGCCGCCTTGGCCGCATAGGCCTGCATCAAGGGCTCCGCGGTGCCGCCTGATTTGGAGACGACCAGAAAGCGTGTCGTGCGCAGGTCAAGTGACTGCAGGGCGCGCTCAAAGGTGTGCGGGTCAAGATTTTCGAAAAAGTGGACGCGCGGCTCGCTTTGGCTTTGGGCTGGCGTGGCATCATAGGCAAGCTGCGCCACCGCCTTGGCGCCAAGGCTCGAGCCGCCGATCCCCAGCACCACGATGTCGGTGGCGTCCTTTTTCAGGTGCGCCGCAATGCGCTCCATCTCGACAATGTCGTCACGGCGTTTTGACAGGTGCAGCAATGGCAGCGTGCTGTCTGCATGCTGACGGCGGAGCTCCTCCAGGGCGGGTTTGGTTGCTGCAAGATGCGCGTCGTATTGGGCCTGCGTCAGCCCTCCCGCACCAATTATGCCGGAGACGTCGTGGATAAAGGGCAGTGAAGGTGTGGCGGTAGAAGGCATGGCGCTAGGCTACTCCGGTACTGCGACTCGCCAAAACAGGCGCTCGCCACCGTAGCAAAGGGCAAAGGGGCCAGCTAGTTGGCCGGTGTTTCGTCCGCTGCTCCGGCCTCTGCCTCCGCTTCTGGAGACGCAGTGATGCCCTCCGGTGCCCCGACAGCGACCACGCGCATGGCGTCCGGCTTCAGCAGGCGGCTGGCGGCGCGCGAGATATCCTCAAGGGTCACTGCGTTGACCAGAGAATTGCGCCTGTCCACATAATCCAGTCCAAGCCCTTCAAACTGGATGGCTGCCAGCTGGCCTGCGATGGCGCGGCTTGAATCAAACCGCAGGGCATAGGAGCCGGTCAGGTAGGTCTTGGCGGCATCGAGTTCTTCCGCCGTGATGCCGTTTTCAGCCACATCAAGGATCTGCGCTGTGGCAACCTCAAGCGCTTCACCGGCTGTGGCATTGCTGGTGGCGAAATAGCCAAGGGTCAGGCCCCCATGGGAAAGCGGATAGAGCGACGTATAGACGGAATAGACCAACCCGCGTTCTTCGCGCACTTCCTTGAACATGCGGCTCACAAAACTGCCGCCGCCCAGCATGTAGTTCATCACGAAGGCGGGAATGAAATCCTCGTCATCGCGCTTCATGCCGTCCATGCCGAACACCACCACCGACTGCGGATTGTCGCGCTCGATGACCGTGGTGCCGGGGGTGAGCGGCGCGATGTCGCCGGGGTCCTTGCGGTCGGTTGTTTCGGGCAGGCTGCCGAACGTGCTGTCGATCAGGGGCGCAAGTTCTGCCGCCGTAATGTCGCCCACAACGGCGACCGAAATGTTGTCGCGGGCAAACGCCATGGCGGCGTAGCTGCGCATGTCGTCCACGGTGATGGCTGCGATGCTTTCAGGTGTGCCGGAGGGCGATGCAGCATAAGGGTGGCCGTCAAAGACCTCCGCAAAAAAAGCGCGATAGGCGACGGTGTCAGGGTCTTCGCGATCCTGCGCCAGACTGGCCAGAGACTGCGCACGGACGCGGGCAACATCCCCTTCGTCAAATCGCGGCTGGGTCAGCGCGAGGCGCACAAGCTCAAAGGCTTCGGGAATATTTTGCGACAGGGTGCGCATCTGGATCTTGACCGTGTCGCGGCCTGCAGAGACAGACACGGACACGTTGAGGTCCCGCAGGCGCGAGGCAAAGGCCTGGCTATCAAGGTCCCCTGCCCCTTCGGTCATCAGGCTGGTGGTCATGTCGGCCAGCCCCGACTTGCCGTCAGGGTCCAGGTGGGAGCCCGCATGAAACAGGACTTCAAGCGCCACAACGGGCACGGCGTCTTCTGAGACCAGCCACGCCTCGATGCCGCTTTCACTCCCAACCGGTTCGATTTCAAAGGCCTGCGCGGGCAGAACAAAGGCTACGAACAGGAAGGACGTTGTGAGGAGAAGCTTGCGGATCATGACTTGTCCTCCTTTTCCACTGTCTCGGCGGCAGGCTGGGGACGCTTCAGAACACCGGTCACGGATCGCTCCTTGCGCAGAAATTTACGGGCGGCTTGCGTCACCTGGTCAGGGGTCACGGCCAGTACGCGGTCCGGCCAGGTGGCGGCATGTTCCACGGTCAGGCCGGTCATCAGGGCCACGCCATAGGAGCGCGCCATGCTTTGCTGGCTGTCCTGCGCAAAAATGGCATCTGCCACAAGCGTGCGCTGGGCGCGTTCAACTTCCTCAGAGGTCACGCCGTCGGCCAGAAGCTTGTCGATTTCAGCATCAATCGCGGCTTCGGCGTCTTCCATGGCGACACCGGGCGCGGGCACCGCAAAAAAGCCGATGCTGCCATCATCAAGGGAAGACCCGATGTACCAGCCGCTGGCCCCCAGGGCGATTTTCTGATCGACGACCAGTGACTTGTAGATGCGGGCCGTGGCGCCGCCGCCGATGATTTCGCTGAGCACGTCCAGCGCTTCTGCTTCGCCCGGCTCGCCATTGGCGTAAGACGGGGCAAGGTAAGAGCGGCGCACATAGGGCTGTTCGACGCGGGCATCCTCAAGCACCACGCGGCGGGCGGCGCGTTGGGGCGGGTCCTGAGGGCGCACCCGGTCCGGCTGACCACCATTGGACGGGATCACCCCATAAAACTGCTCTGCCAGCGGACGCAGTTCGGCGGCATCAACGTCGCCTGCCACAATCAAAACGGCGTTCGCGGGGTCATACCATTTGCGATAGAAGTCCAAAGCGTCCTGATAGGTCAGGCCGCGCATCTCGTGCTCCCAGCCGATGATCGGCGTGCCATAGGGATGCGCCAGATACAGCATGGCGTTCATCTGCTCAGACAAAAGCGAACCGGGATCATTCTCGATACGCGCGGAGCGTTCTTCCAGAATGACGTCGCGCTCGGGCAGCACCAGGTCTTCGGTCAGCACCAGGCCGGTCATGCGGTCTGCTTCCAGCTCCATGACGAGCGGCAGCCGGTCACGCGCCACGCGCTGGAAGTAGCCTGTGTAGTCATAGGAGGTGAAGGCGTTTTCCTGACCGCCATTACGGGCGACGGTGGCGGAGAATTCGCCGGTCGGGAATTTTTCGGTGCCCTTGAACAGCAGGTGCTCAAGATAGTGGGCAATGCCGGACTTGCCGCGGGGCTCGTCTGCGGAGCCGACCTTGTACCAGACCATGTGGGTCACAACCGGGGCGCGGCGGTCTTCAATCACCACCACCTGCATGCCGTTGGACAGCATGAACGTCTCGGGGATCGGCTGGCCGGTTGCCTCTACAATGCGCGGTTCGGCTGGTTCCGCAGCTGGCTCTGCTGCCGCCTCCGCCTGTGGCTCGACCGCTCCCGGTGCAGGCGCCTGCGCCACGTCACTGGTTTCGGGTTCCACTGGTGCTGACGCCTGTTCCTCGCCACATGCTGCAAGCAGCGGCAGAGAGAAAAGCAAAGCAGTCGCAATGAGAGGGCGTGAGCCGGTGCGCATGGTTGAAATTCCGGTTGGGAGACGCATTAAGGGCGGCAAGTGAACGAAGTCGACCACCCGAATATGACAGAAACGAGCCCGATTGGGCCCGTTTCCTTATCTTTTTGTCATCAAGTGCTGGTGAGGACGAAAATCTCGTCACTCAATCGGGCGCTAGAAGATGCCTTCCAGAAGGCCCTGATTTTCCTTGGGCTCGATGCGCGGGGTCTCGCCTTCGGTCACCGGCTGCCCAAGTGCATCGTTCTTGCGCAGACGCTGGGCTTCGGCCTGGGCATCCACGGGGATCGGCTTGGGCGTGCGGTCCTGCCAGAAGATGATGCGGTCTGCGAAGGAGCGGTCGGCATCAATGCGGGACTGATATTCGTTCTCGATCAGGCGGCGCACTTCCGGGCTGGCGTTTTCAGCGCCGGCACTGGCGATAAGGGCCGATTCACCGGCACTGCTGCCGGGCTGACCAAGGGCCTGGGCGGATACGCCGGTGGCGCGGCCAGAGTACAACGCGGCTGCGGCAATTTCCTGCGCAGACCGGGCCTGACGGTTGGGCGCACCGGGAACCGGCGGACGCAGCGAATAGTCTGGCGGAATGGCAAGCGGTGCCTTGGTGACGATGGCGAACTCATCCGGCGGGTTCTTGCCAAGGCCCAAGGCGTCATCAAGACCACCGCCGCAGCCGGCCAGAAATGCCGATGCTGAAAGGGCAGCAACAAAGCCGAAAAGGCGGGACTTGGGAAGGCGGGACTTGGGAAGGTGGGATTTGGGACGCTCAAACATCTCGATCACTTGTCCGGTCTCACATTTGCTCCGCGGCGCCACATACAAGGCCCGAGGAAGTTAACTTTGATAAGGCAGCGGCAGCGCTAGTTGCCGTTGCGCCGTTTGGCGCGTTCCTGTTGGGCTGTCGGGCCAAAGACCGAGTCCCAGATCAGCAGTATTACACCAAACACGATGGCAATATCAGCCACGTTGAAAACGTACCAATAAAACCCGAAGGCATGGAAGCTCATAAAGTCCGCCACCGCGCCGTATATCGCCCGATCATAGGCATTGCCCACGGCCCCGCCAATCACCAGACCCACAGCAACCGCCAGCAGCCGATGCTCGATCCGCGACAGCCACACAATCAGGGCAAGGGTGACGCTGAGGGCAAAGATCACCAGAACCGCCACCGCCCAGGTGGAGTTGGCCGGGAGCAGGCCATAGCTGATGCCCGGGTTCCAGACCATGGTGAGATCGAAAAATGGCGTGATCGTGATCTTCTGCTTTGCCGGCAGATCAACCCAGTAGAGGATCGCCCATTTACTCAGCCGGTCTGACACGGCAATCGCCAGCGCCAGCAAGACGCCGTAGCGAAAATGCGCTTCGGGGTTCTTCAGCGAGGCGATGGCGTCATCAAATTGGCGTTTCAACCAGTCCATGGGGTCAGCCGGCCTCGCTCAGGGTTTCAGGACGCGCGGCAACAGCCTCCGCGCAGCGGCCACAGGTGCCGGGATGGGCAGGATCGCTGCCCACATCGGGCAACAGCTTCCAGCAGCGGGCGCATTTTTCACCTTCCGCATGCACTGGCATCACAGCCACACCGGACACGTCGTCGATGCGGAAGGCGTCAGTGGGCGCAGCGTCCCCTGCCGCCATCACCTTCAGGTCTGATGTGATGCACAGATCATCCAGCGGGATATCGCCCAGGGCTGACCGGATCGCCTCATTGTCCACATAGACATGGGGCGCGCCTTCAAGGCTCGCCCCGATGCGTTTTTCGCGGCGTTCGATTTCCAGCGCTCCGGTGACCACGCGGCGGAACTGGCGCAGGTTCTGCCAGCGGGTCGCCAGCGCTTCGTCTTTCCATGTCCCTGGCACGTCCGGGAACGTGCGCAGGTGTACTGAATCATTTTCATCAGGGAAACGCGACTGCCAGGCTTCTTCCATGGTGAAAGACAGCATAGGCGCAAGCCACGCGGTCAGGCAGGAGAACACCTGATCCATGACCGTGCGGGCGGCGCGGCGGCGCAGGCTCGTGGGCGCATCGCAATAAAGCGCATCCTTGCGGATATCGAAGTAGAACGCAGACAGCTCGGTGACGCAGAAATTGGTGAGTGCGTGATAGACGCGGGTGAAGTCGTAGGTCTCATAGCCTTCGCGCACCAGCGCATCGAGTTCAGCAAGGCGGTGCAGAACAAACAGCTCAAGGCCAAGGCCTTCGCTGTCGGCAGCCGCGCGCATGTCGTCCACGCTGACGCGTTCCGCGTCGTCAAAGCCTGCAAGGTTGCCGATCAGGAATCGCACCGTGTTGCGCAGCTTGCGATAACCGTCCGTACACGCCTTGATGATGTTGGGGCCGACCACCAGGTCGTTTTGATAGTCGGAACTTGCCACCCAGATGCGGATGATCTCCGCACCGGACTGCTGAATGACTTTGTCCGGTGCCGTGGCGTTCTTGCCGGACTTGGACATCTTCTTGCCCGTCTCGTCGAGAATGAAGCCGTGGGTTACCACCTGCTCATAGGGCGCGCGGCCGCGGGTGCCGCAGCTTTCAAGCAGGGATGACTGGAACCAGCCGCGGTGCTGGTCTGAGCCTTCAAGATAGAGGTTGGCGGGCCAGGTCTGGTCTTCGCGGCCTTCCAGCACGAATGCATGGGTCGAGCCGGAGTCAAACCAGACATCAAGAATGTCTGACACCTGCTCGTAGTCATCGGCCTTGTAATCGTTGCCGAGAAACTCCTGTGCGTCGGTATCATACCAGGCATCACAGCCACGCGCCGAAACAGCGGCGTGGATACGCGCGTTGACGGCGTCGTCACGCAGGATTTCGCCGGTGTCCTTGTGAACAAAGATCGTCAGCGGCACGCCCCAGGCGCGCTGGCGGGACACAACCCAGTCCGGCCGGGTTTCCACCATGGAGCGGATGCGGGCCTGACCGCGCTCGGGGAACCATTCCACCGCGTCAATCGCTGTCAGCGCCTTCCGGCGCAGATCATCATGGTCCATGGAGATGAACCATTGCGGCGTATTGCGGAAAATGACCGGCGCTTTCGAGCGCCATGAGTGGGGATAGGAGTGTTCCAGACGGCCAGACGCCACAAGATGTCCTGTCGCGCGCAGCGCTTCCATCACGCTCTTGTTGGCACCGCCATCCTTGCCGTTTGGCTTGAACACGGTCTCGCCGGCAAACAGCGGCACGTGATCGTAGTAGCTGCCGTCCTCCGACACGGTGTGCGGCACTTCGATGCCGTGCTGCATGCCCAGCACATAGTCATCCTGACCGTGGCCGGGAGCCACATGCACAAAGCCCGTGCCCTGCTCGTCGGTGACAAAGTCACCAGCAAGCGCCGGCACGTCATAGTCATATCCCTGGCCGCGCAGCGGATGCGCGCAGACCGTGCCTTCAATGTCCGAGCCCTTGAGATGCGTCATGATCTGCGGCTGGTCGAGGCCGGTTTCCTTCATGAAGGTTTCCAGCAGCGGCTCGGCCACCACATAGGCCTTGCGTTCGATGCCGCGGCCGGCGTCATGCCCACCTTCCACCAGCACGTAATTCATGTTTGGCGCATAGGCGATGGCGCGGTTCGCCGGGATTGTCCACGGGGTCGTGGTCCAGATGACCAGATGCGGTGTGCGCTGCTCCATGTTGGGTGCGAGCATCACATGCTTCGACTTGGTGATCGGGAAAGCCAGATAGATCGTTGGTGAGTTGTGGTCGTGATACTCGACCTCGGCTTCCGCCAGCGCCGTCTTTTCAACGGTGGACCACATCACCGGCTTGGACCCGCGATAGAGCGCGCCGGACATGGCGAACTTCAAAAACTCTTCAACGATGGAGGCTTCCGCATCGTTGGACATGGTGGTGTACGGATTATCCCAGTCCGCGAGGATGCCCAGGCGCTTGAAGCCTTCACGCTGCACATCGACCCAGTGCGCGGCGAAGTCGCGGCATTCCTGCCGGAATTCCAGCACGGGCACTTCGTCCTTGTTCTTGCCGGCGTTGCGGTATTTTTCCTCGACCTTCCACTCGATGGGCAGGCCGTGGCAGTCCCAGCCCGGCACGAAGGAGGCGTTGCGGCCCAGCATGGACTGGGAGCGGCAGACGATGTCCTTGAGGATCTTGTTAAGTGAATGCCCCATATGGATTTCGCCGTTCGCGTAGGGCGGACCATCATGATAGCTGAACACCGGCGCGTCCTTGCGCGCTTCGCGCAGGCGACCGTACAGGTCCATCTTGTTCCAGCGCTCGAGCACCTCTGGCTCACGCTTGGGCAGGCCGGCTTTCATGGGAAAGTCTGTTTCAGGCAGGAACAGTGTCGGGCGGTAGTCGGGGGTTTCGGACATTTGGGTGTTTGGACTCACATATGCGCTTTGGTGGTCTTGATAGGACCCGTCGCGCTCAAATTTCACTTGAGGGTGGCGTCGTTCTCATCCCGATCCGGCCAAAGCGCTGATGTGCGGCACACATGACGTGCGGGCACAGGCGCCTAAAGCTGAACCGGGCGGCTAATTCGCGCCGAAATACTGGTCCATATCCACTGCATAGGGTGCTTGTAGCAGCGGGAGAGTCGCCCCGTAAAGCACCCGGTAAAGCACCGCGTAAAGCACTGGGTAAAGCGCTCCGGGCCTCCCTGAAACTGCCCTGTGTCAGCCGAGGATTTTGCGGGCTGTGTCCGCATCAGCGGCAATCTGTGCCTTCAGTGCGTCCAGACCGTCAAATTTTTGTTCCGGGCGGATGAAGCCGATGAAAGACACCCGCAGATGGGCGCCATAAATGTCGCCGCTGAAATCAAACAGGTTCACCTCCAAAAGCACGTCCTTCTTGTTGAAGGTCGGGCGTTTGCCGAGATTGGCGACCCCCTTGTATGTACCCATGTGGTCGCCGTCCTCAATCTCGATCTCCACGGCATAGACACCCAGCTTCGGTGTGACGATGCCATCGAGGGCGACATTGGCGGTAGGAAAGCCGATGGTCCGGCCACGTTTGTCGCCATCCAGCACCCGGCCTTCAATGAACCAGGGGCGGCCAAGCATGTGGGCGGCGTCTTCCACCCGGCCCTCACTCAGGGCATCGCGGATGCGCGTTGAGGAATAGGCGTCACTTCCGTCGCCCGTACCGGTCTTGTCGCCTTGCGGTGAAACAACGGTCACGCCAAATCCCTCCATATCGCCCATATAGCGCAGGAGCGTGATGTCCCCTGCCCGGCCTTTGCCGAAGCAGAAATCATAGCCCACGGTCACATGAACGGCACCCAGACCCTTGACCAGCACCTCCGAGACAAAATCCGGCGCCGTCAGCGCCGCCATATTGGCGTCGAACGGCAGGGCATAGACGATTTCGACGCCCTGCTCGGCCAGCAGCGCGACCTTTGCGCGAAACGATGACAGGCGAAAAAACGGGGCATTCGGCGCAAAGAACTGGCGGGGATGGGGCTCGAACACCATAACGGCAAGCGGCACGCCCATTTCCTGTGCCCTGTCTCGGGCGGTGCCGATGACAGCCTGATGACCACGATGGACACCGTCGAAATTGCCGATGGCAACAACAGCGCCGCGGGCGATATCCGGCACGTCGGTATGGTGGCGGATGATCCGCATGGCAGCTGCCGGACGTCCTTTGTTGGTGAGGTGTAAGGCCGGGTCCACCTAGGCGGCAGACGGCATTTCGTCAAGAGGCAGGCGGAAAACTGCACGTAAAGTGGGGAAGCCGGCGACACCACACAACCCTAGATTGCTTTTGTGTGTATCAACTCGCGTCGCCGTTAACGGTTTTTCAAACCGGCATGGGTACCTTTTCGTCAAGTGCAAAGAAATTGCGCGTGACATTTGAACTATCTGAGGCAGAACGATGGCTGTGAACTTGTCCATGCCGGTACTTGTTGTTGATGACTACAAGACCATGATCCGGATTATCCGCAACCTGCTGAAGCAGCTCGGCTTCTCTGACGTGGATGAAGCCGCGGACGGCACCGAGGCGTTCGCCAAGATGAAAGAGCGCGGCTACGGCCTTGTCATTTCTGACTGGAACATGGAGCCGATGACCGGCTACCAGCTTCTGAAGGAAGTGCGCGCGGATGAAAATCTCAAGCCGACGCCGTTCATCCTGATTACGGCTGAGTCCAAAACCGAGAATGTGATTGCCGCCAAAAAGGCCGGCGTGAACAACTACATCGTGAAGCCTTTCAACGCGGCGACGCTGAAGAGCAAGATCGAAGCCGTGATCGGCGAATTCTAGGCCCAGATCGCGGGTCCAGACCTACTTCCAAGTGAGACGCGGAATGGCGTATCGGGGTGATAAATCCCGATGCGCCAAAACCGTTTGGAGCATGGCTTCATCGGGTGCATCGGCATCATCGCCAAATTCGCTGGCGTGAATGCCCGCCGTCACAAACAGCGCATCCATGCCCTGTGCCTTGGCACCGGGAATGTCAGTCGGCAGACCGTCGCCAATAAACAGCACACGCTGCCAGTCACCTTCATCGCGCTTCACATCCAGTGTTGCCAGCATCTCGCGGGCCAGGCGATAGATCGGCGGATGAGGCTTGCCGGAATACTCAGCAACCCCGCCCATTTCTTCATAGAGCTTGGCCAGTGACCCCGCGCAGGTAATGAGCCGCGGTCCGCGCTCCACCACGAGATCCGGGTTAGCGCAGATCATTGGCAGCTTGCGCTCGATCAGTCCGGTGAACAGGTCGCGATAGTCTTCAGCGGTCTCTGTTTCATCGTCCCAGGGGCCCGTGCATATGATGAAGTCGGCCTCGTCCTCAGGATCACGCGAGCGGGTGATGTCCATGCCTTCAAACAGGGAGTGGTCGCCGCGATCAGGACCCAGATGGAAACAGCGCGGCCCGTAATTGCCTTCGCGCACCATCATCCGGGTACCATCGCCGGAGGTCACAATCGCGTCCCAGCTTTCCTCGGGCACGCCGATCTGGGCCAGCTGCGCGGGGATGCCTTCCGCCGGGCGCGGGGCGTTGGACACGAGCACAACGGGTCCGTGCTCTTGGCGGAATTTCTTCAGCGCGGCGCAGGCGGCATGATGAGGCTGCTGGCCATTGTGGATGACCCCCCAGACATCACAGAGGATCGCGTCATAGTCGGACGCGATATCGCTCAGGCTGGCAATGAGGGACGTGGCCGGTGCGGGAGATGTATCTGACATGGCGGCGGAGGTAGCGGGCTTTGCGCTCTCGCGTCAAGCGGGCACGGAACGTCCGTGTCAGATGCGGGCCTAGATACGAGCCTGCCGCAATTCCTCAGCCGGGTTGGCCGTGGGGTCTGCGGGGGCAGACAGGGCATCCTCGCGGACAGCGCGGGGTTCGCCGAACAGGAAGCCCTGGCCATATTTGATGTTGAGATCGAGGACCGACACAGCCGCGCGCTCATTCTCGATGCGCTCGGCAATCAGGTCGATGCCGTTGCGTTCAAACAGCGCCTTGATGTCGTCTGCCCGCACCAGCGACCCGGTACCGCGCAGGTCGCCCAGCAGTAACTCGGAGGGCACCTTCACAAAGCGGAAGCCCATGTCGTGGAGTTCGCTCAGATTCATGTCGAGGCGGCGTACATGGTCCAGCGAGAAGCGGAAGCCAAGGGCGTGCAGGGCCTCCAGGCTGGCTTTTTCAATTGGGCCGAGCCCCTCAAAAGCGGCCTGTGAAAACTCGAAATACAGATGCCCCGTCAGGTCGGCATTGTGTTCCATGAACTCAACGAATTGCGGGAAGAACTCAGCGTCCAGCAGGGAGTGCGCGGAAATATTGCAGAACACGCCAATGTCGCGGCTGCGGGCCACAAGGCGGCGCACCACCTGCACGCAGCGGAACAACAGCAGATTGTCGACCACCGGCATCATTCCGGCCGGCTCTGCCACGCGCATGTAATCGCCGGGCATGATGATCTCGCCTTCTTCACCGCGCAGGCGCGTCAGGCCTTCGTAGAAGCGGGTGCGGCGCTGGGGCAGGGTCACGATGGGCTGCAGATAAAGGTCCACGCGGTTTTCTTCCAGTGACGCGCGGATGGTTTCAATCATCTCACCTTCGGTCACGGGTTCAGCCGCTTCGCCTTCCAGCGGCAGACGGGTCTGGTCGCGGGGCGCATCGCTCTTGCGGTCCGTTGCACGGCGGCTGGGTGATGTGCCGTTGACGCCGGCCTCAACGCTTTCAGCAAGGCCCTTCACCAGGGTTTCGACCAGGCGGACTTCGCTGGAGAGCTGTTCGTTGCGCGATGACGTCTGGATATCCAGTGACGTTTCGAGTTCGGCAATGTGCTCGCGCATGCCGTCCATGTCGCGGCTCATAGTGGCGGCCTGCATGCGCAGACCACGCAGTTCTGTTTCAAGTTGGGACCGTTCGGCACTGCGGCCGACAAGCGCATGGGCCTGTCCGGCAAACAACAGGAGCACCGCGCCAACCAGAATGGCCGACTGTAGTTCAATGCCACCCGCCCGATGCAGGGCCACGGATAGCCCGGCAATTACAATTGCGTATGACGCAAAGATGAGACCATGGTTGAGCCAGGATGGCATGGCGAAGACAGTCTTTTGGGCGGAAAGCCGGGCGATCTGGCGCAGCTGTCCCGCATGGTGAACAGAGTCTTGACGCACAGTCTTGCCCGCAGGGTTTGAGAAATCGTTAACCACGCGCGCAGTCGGGGGTCTTTGCGGCCGAGATTTGCCCAATCCCACATTTGCCCAAACAGTGCGCGATCCCTAGATTTGCGCCCATGCGCCACAGATTCCCGCCTATTTCCCCCGACGGCCTTTGGATTTTCGGCTATGGCTCCCTGATGTGGGATCCAGGCTTTGAGTATGTGCGCGCGGCCCGCGCCACCCTGCCTGGCTGGCACCGGCGCATGAGCATGATCGCCACCAATTCCTATGGCCGCCCGTCGCGCCCCGGTCTTGCGGCCGGGCTGCACCCCCGTGGCAGCGTCGAGGGGGTGGCGTTTCTGGTGGCGCCTGACAAATGCCCTGAGATTCTGGATGTCCTGAGCAAGCGCGAATGGGCCTATCTTGCTGTCATGGCGCCGATGCGCCTGGCGGACGGGTCCAGCGTGCGGGCCCTGACCTATCTCGCCAGCCCGGTAAACGGGCGGTTTCGCACGACCCAGCCGGTGGGGGACTTTCTAAGGCGGCTCAGCCACGGCGTTGGTCGCAAGGGCTATGCGGCTGATTATGTGCGCCAGTCTGCGGAAGCGCTGAGCGCCCATGGCGTGCGCCAGAGTGACCTGCATGATCTCGTGCCGGTCATTGCCGGCGGCACCCGGTTTCGCCGCTAGGGCGTTTGGCGCCTTTAGAGCTTTGAGCTGATAAATCAAGCGCGCGGACGATCCCAAAACCTGATACATCCAGCGCTTGCTTCCTCGATGCTTGATAAGGATGTCTCCCGTGAGTGCGCATGATTTCAGTTTTCCGTCGATCACCGGCAGCACCATCAACCTGGCTGACTACAAGGGCAAAACGCTGCTTGTGGTGAACACCGCCAGTGAATGTGGGCTCACGCCACAATATGGCGACCTGCAGCGCCTGTGGGAGCGCTACAAGGATCGGGGTCTGGTTGTCCTGGGGGTGCCGTCAAATGACTTCGGCGCCCAGGAACCCGGCACCGAAAGCGAAATTCAGGATTTCTGCACGGTGACCTATGCGGTCGATTTTCCCATGACCAGCAAGCAGGCGGTTATTGGCGACGGTGCCCATGACTTTTACAAATGGGCGGCAAAAGAAGGTGGCGATACGGCCATTCCCGGCTGGAACTTTCACAAGCTGCTGATTGGCCCCAACGGCGACTTCATCAAGAGCTTTTCCCCGAAGGTCACGCCCATGTCGGACGATCTGCTGCGCGATTTGCGGCTTGTGGTTGAAGACGCCTAGGCACGTCGCGATACCAGAAACACGAAAGCCCCCCGCCGGGTCACCGGCAGGGGGCTTTTTTGTGATGTGGCTAGACGCTTAGGACGCAGTCTGACCTGTTTCCAGGGAAGACGTGGCACGCAGCGGTGAAATCTGGATTTCAACGCGGCGGTTTGCGGCCCGGCCGGCTTCCGTTGAATTGTCCGCAACCGGACGTTCTTCACCGAAGCCCTTCACGAGCAGGCGACGGCCATCCACGCCCTGGCTGGCAAGATACTGGCCAACAGAGCTTGCGCGGCGCAGGGACAGGTCGATGTTGTATTCAGCGCTGCCGGTTGAATCCGTGTGGCCCATCACGTCAACCAGTGACTTGTCATATTCGTCGAGCACGATGGCGACCGAGTTCAGCACTTCATAGAAGTTGGGTTTGATGTCGGACTGGTTGACAGCAAACGTGATGTTGGACGGCATGTTGAGCAGGATGTTGTCGCCCACACGGGTCACGCTCACACCGCTGGCCTGAAGGCGCTCGCGGAGCTCCGCTTCCTGACGGTCCATGTAGTAGCCGACGCCTGCGCCTGCCAGCGCGCCAACACCGGCGCCAATCAGGACGCGTGTGCGGGTGTCGCCGCCACCGATGAGCGCGCCACCAAGGGCACCCACAGCAGCACCAATGCCAGCGCCAATGCCAGCCTTGGAGGCCTTACGTTCGCCTGTGTAGGGGTCTGTCGTGCAGGCCGCCAATGTCAGTGCGGAAGCCGCTACGAGGGCAATGACTTTTTTCATGAGTATCCGTCCTTTGAAATCGCCCCTGGGAGGGCCCTAAATCCGTTCTGGATGACGGGTCGCCGCATCATGCGCGATGGCCCCCAACATCCCCTGTCGCTTCAGCGTCGGGTTCGCAGCATGAACCCAAGCTGAACAATCTCTCAAAGCCGATGCCGCAGGCGCTGGCAATCTGGTATAGATGCCGGGAAACCTGCGAAAAACCATCAAGCTTCTAGGCTGTGCTGCAGATTCTAGCACACAGAAGCAGCCGATGGCCCTGCATTTGATCTAACGAAAAACACGTTCAGGAAGGAATAGTTCCATGTCGCTTTTTGACCTCACCGGCAAGGTTGCCCTGGTTACCGGCTCCACCAAAGGCATCGGCGAAGCCATCGTCAAACGGATGGCCGAGCACGGCGCAAAAGTTGTCGTCTCCAGCCGCAAGGCAGATGCCTGCGACAAGGTCGCGGCTGAAATCAATGCGGCCCATGGCGAGGGCACCGCGGTGGCGATCCCCTGCAACATTTCCCACAAGGAAGAGCTTGAGAAGCTGGTGAATGCCACAATGAAGGCCTTCGGCCGCATTGATGCGCTGGTGTGCAATGCTGCCGTGAACCCCTATTTCGGGTCCTCCGCCGAGATCCCTGACGAAGCCTTTCAGAAGGTGATGGACGTCAACATCAAGTCCAACCACTGGCTGTGCAACATGGTGCTGCCCCAGATGCTGGAACGCGGCGAAGGCTCCATCACCATCATCTCGTCCATTGGCGGCCTCAAGGGCTCGCCCATTCTGGGTGCTTACGCGATCTCCAAGGCGGCTGACATGCAGCTTGCCCGCAACCTGGCTGTTGAGTATGGCGACAAAGGCATTCGTGCCAACGCGATCGCGCCGGGCCTCATCAAGACCTACTTTGCCAAGGCGCTGTGGGACGACGAGAACATTCTCAAGGCGTCCACCTCCGGCTCCGCTCTCAAGCGCATCGGCATTCCTGACGAGATCGCCGGCGCAGCTGTGTTCCTGGCGTCTGATGCCGGTGCCTTCATGACCGGCCAGACCATGACCATCGACGGTGGTGCAACCATCACCGGTGGCTGACATCGCACGGCTCGTGCGGGTGCGCTTCTGACCTTGTCAGGATCGCGCCCGCCAGAGCTGCGGATCAGTCTGCCAGTTTACGCGCGATGTAAAAGCCGTAGCTGACAAAGTCTGAATACCGCTCATAGAGAGCTATTTCGTGTCGCTCTGCGTCTACAATGGACTGCGCCTGCGCGGCATTGCCGTGCCGCGCCAGAAAATCACCGAACCGCTCCTGCATGGGGCGATAATAGGTATCGAGCCAGCTGCTCCGGGGCAGCGGAAAATATCCAACCGGCACGTAACCGTGGGCTTCCAGCTGCGCCATCTTTTTTGATGCAGGTGCCACTTCCGCATATTCGCGCGTCCAATGCTCCGTCAGCTCCGCGGGCCGGTCCGATGTCAGCCAGGTCAGCTCTGACACTGCCAGAATGCCGCCGGGCTTGAGAAACGGCCGCCAGCTTTTGATGCCGTTCTCAAAACCCATATTGTAGATCGCACCTTCCGACCAGACCGCATCGAGAGACGCGGGTGCGAACGCCAAAGCGTCCATGGAGGCTTCGCGCGTGGTGATCCGCTGCGACAGCCCTTGCGCCGCGGCCCGCTCTTCTAGGCGCGCGAGGAACGCGGGCAGAAAATCCACAGCCACGATGTCTGCATCCAACGTGCGCGCCAGCGTCAGTGTTGACGCACCGGCCCCACATCCAATGTCCGCAATTTTCAGGTTTCGCTTGTCAGAGAGGCCTGACAGATCAATGGCGCGCAGGGTGTCTGCTTCGCTACCGGGGCCTTGTCGCAAGGCACTGCCATGCAGGTCTATCAGCAGGTCCATGTCGTCCATCGGCGTACTCGTTTGATGCGGTCTCGAAGGTGGGCGTCGCTGCAAACTACCATGACCGCGTCGCCACAGCGCACCGGTTTGAGGTCGTCCTAGATCGGCATAAAAAAAGCCCGGCGGCATCGCTGCCACCGGGCTCAACGCCCGAATAAATGCCTTAACCAATGTCCAGCCGACGGGGAGGGGGGGGATGCTGACTGAACCGGGAGGCTGTCCGGGTGTGAACCGGATATGGGCATGAAAACCGCCCCCACAAGTGCGACAATCAGCACATCCCATAACGGTCGCGTGAACGGCTAAGCCTCTGAATTTGCAGCCTCTTTTAGGAGACCTGATCAAACACCTTGCGGGTGCGCGCCACAATCTCGCCCACTTCGTCCTCGCTGACGATCAAGGGCGGCGACAGGCAGATCGTGTCGCCACTGGCGCGGATCATCAGGTCATGGTCGTGGAAGGCCGCCTTCATGGCATCAAAGCCGCGTTTGGCCGGTGCTCCCTCGACGGGCGCCAGATCAAACGCCGCGGTCAGACCCATCTGGCGGATGTCTTCGACCAGCGGATGACCCTTCAGGCTCATGATGGCATCAGCCCACATCGCCTCAATGGATGCGGTGCGCTCGAACAGGCCTTCATCACGGTAGAGGTCCAGTGTGGCGAGTGCTGCCGCACAGGCCAGGGGATGCGCGGAGTACGTGTAGCCATGGAACAGATCAATGGCGTGATCGACGCCCGTCACGCTGTCCTGGAAGGTGTCGTAAATGTCTTCGCTGACAATCACGCCGGACAAGGGCACGGACGCTGAGGTCACGCCCTTGGCAAAGGTAATCATATCCGGCACCACACCAAAACGCTCGGCTGCAAAGGCCGCGCCCAATCGTCCGTACCCGGTAATAACTTCGTCGAAGATCAGCAGGATGCCGTGCTTCCTGGTGATCTCCCGCAGACGCTGCAGATAGCCGACAGGCGGCGGCAGCACGCCGGTGGAGCCGGCCATGGGTTCCACAATGACTGCAGCAATGGTGGACGCATCATGCAGGGCGACGAGCCGCTCCAGATCATCCGCCAGATGGGCACCCCATTCAGGCTGGCCCTTGGTGAACGCCTGATGCTCACGTGAATAGGTAGCGGGCAGATGGTCAACGCCGGGCAGCATCGCGCCGGAGAACCATTTGCGGTTCATCACCATGCCGCCAACGGAAATGCCGCCAAAGCCGGTGCCGTGATAGGCGCGCTCGCGGCCGATCAGGCGCGTGCGGCTGCCCTCACCCTTTGCGCGGTGATAGGCCAGTGCGATTTTCAGCGCTGTGTCGTCTGCCTCAGAGCCGGAGTTGCCGAAGAACACATGGTTGAGGTCACCGGGCGCAAGGGCTGCAATGCGCGAAGCCAGCTCGAACGCCTTGGGGTGGGAAAACTGGAAGGATGGCGCGAAGTCGAGTTCAGCAGCGGCCTTTTGAATGGCTTCCACAATCGACGGGCGGCAGTGACCGGCATTGGCGCACCACAGGCCCGCCGTACCGTCCAGAATGGCCCGGCCTTCCGGCGTGTAGTAGTGCATGCCTTCAGCGCGGGCAACGAGGCGCGGCCGCTTCTTGAACTCGGCATTGGGCGTAAATGGCACCCAGAACGCGTCAAGGTCATTGGGTGTGCTCGCGGGTCCGAGATCATCAGGTGGTGTCATCGTGGCAAACTCACAAAAGCGGGTTTCGGCGCGCCAACCGGTCCTACTTGCCGGTGCGGGTGCTCAAACGCTATCAGAGACGGAGGCGGTGATAAATAATCACCTTCCGCATAGCTCCCCCTCACCTTCATCCGTCCGGGAAGGCGTCCACCATGTCCATTTCTCCCAAACAGTCCGGCGCCAAAGCCCTGTCAAAGCGCCTGAAGCGCAAGGCCATCATTGTGGCGCCGGGGGCGTATGACGCGCTTTCAGCCAAAATCGCTGCTCAGGCAGGCGCGGACTGTGTGTACATGACCGGCTTCGGGGCTGCCGGGTCTACCCTTGGCGTCCCTGACATTGGCCTTATGAGCGCGACGGAAATGGCGGATCGGGTGCGGGCGCTGGCGTCCTCCACCCTGCCCGTACCGCTGATTGCCGACGGGGACAACGGCCATGGTGGCCCGCTCAATGCAGCCCGGCTGACGCGGCTGTATGAAAGCGCCGGGGCAGCCTGCATCCAGCTTGAGGATCAGGTCTTTCCCAAGCGCTGCGGCCATATGGAAAACAAGGAAGTTGTCTCGACCGCGGATGCTGCCGCCAAGATCCGTGCCGCGGTGGACGCCCGTGAGAGCACAGACTTCAAGATTATGGCGCGCACGGATGCCCGCTCCATGAACGGCATGAAGGACGCGCTCAAGCGGGCCGAAGCGTTTTTGACCGCCGGCGCAGACATCCTGTTTGTGGAAGCGCCACGCACCGAAAAAGAGCTGGTCAAAATCTGCGAGACGTTTCCCGACACCCACCTGATTGCCAATATGGTGGAAGACGGCAAGACGCCCTATCTGACCGCCGAAGAACTTGAGCAGATGGGATACAAGATCGCCGTCTTCCCGGTGACAGCGCTGCTTGCCATTACCAAGCGCCTGCAGGACGTATACGGAGCAGTTCTGTCGAACGGCAAACTGCCCGCGGGCGAAGACCGCGTGACGTTCCAGAGCTACAACGAGGTCATTGGCCTGCCGGAGATGCTGGCAGAGGCGGCGGAGCTGGACGGCTGATTTGCGCAGTTGTGTCCCGGCGCGCCTGCGTGCCGGCACGCCACCACGAACCGGTCGCAGCGCCCATGTCTCCTGTGGCGCTTCCTTGACGGCACACGCCAACGCACGCAAAGATGGCACCTCTCGTGCGGTCGGCACGAGGTTCTGAAACTGTGGTGTAGACGGAGTTTTGCCATGCGACGTTCCTTTTTTGCCCGCCTGACATTCGCGCTGGTGGCTTCCTTGAGCTTGGCGGCCTGCGCCGCAGGTGCCCGCTCCACCTCCATGGTCGCCCCGATTGACGCGTCAACAAAAGCAGCAAGCGACAGCGTCCTGTTTCAATCCATCAAGGTCAATTCGGTTTCGGGGGGTGAGGAAACCAACCCGATGTGGACCTCTGAGGTTTCCAGCGGAGCATTTAGAGAAGCACTTATCTCTTCATTGCGCTCGTCGGACATGTTGGACCAATCCGACGGTGGCCTCAGCCTCAACGCCCATATCAGAGACCTGAAACAGCCCCTGGTGGGCTTCAGCTTCACGGTGACAGCCGTGGTTGATTACAACGTGTCAACGCCGGATGGTCAGCGCGCCTTCTCAGAAGTCATCCGGACGCCGTTCACGGCAGGCGTGTCAGACGCCTTTCTCGGCGTAGAGCGACTGCGGATCGCCAATGAGGGTGCGATCAAGGAAAACATCAAGGCCTTCATTGCCCGGCTTTCCAACGCGGCGGATGCCGACCCTGAAAAGTTCGTGGTGCCTGACGTCGAAAATGAGCCTGCATCCCAGATGGAGCCGGTCAGCTAACGCGCCGCGATGCACTCGACTTCGAGGCTGCCGCCCAGCGCCAGGCCGTTTGCTCCGAAGGCGGATCGTGCCGGGTATGGGGCTTCAAAATATTCCACATAGACCGCATTGAAGGCGGGCCAGTCGGCCATGTCTGAGAGCATGACGGTGCATTTGATCACGTCGGCAAATGTCAGGTCGGCGGCTTTCAGCGTGGCACCGATATTGTCCATGGTCTGGCGGGCTTCGGCTTCGATGCCGCCTTCCACCAATGTCAGCGTGCCGGGTTTGACGCCGATCTGGCCGGACAGAAAGACCAAACCACCGGCTTCCACAGCTTCCGTGAAGGGCAGGTTCTGGCCTTCAAACGCGCCTGAGGAATGATAGGCGGTCTCTGCGGCACCAGCCGTCATCGGCAGCACAGCCAGGCCCGCCAGGCTGAGTGCCCCCCGTACAATCCGTTTCATTTTCATCTCCCGGTTTTTGTCAGCCAAGGAACATCGGCTTGGTGTTGATGTTGTGGATGTTGGGCCGGTAGGCGTCTGCATCGTAATGCGCAGCCACGTCCACGCGGCGTTGTCCTTCGATACAAGTCGACACCGGCACGCTTTGGTAAGCCCCGTCGCGCACGGCAATCATCAGGCCGTCGCGGCCCTGTTCAAGATGCTGCACGGCCATGGCGCCCATGCTGCGGGCCACCATTGTGTCCAGCGCATCCGGCGTGCCGGTGCGCATGAGGTAGGAGAGCTTCTGGGAAATCGTGCCGGCGCCGGTCAACCGCTTGAACTCTTCGCTCACAACGTCGCTGATGCCGCCGAGACGACGCTGGCCGGAGGCATCCGTCTCCCCATACTCCACCGCATCGCTGCCCTCGATGCGCGCGCCTTCGGAAATGACGGCCATGGTGTAGTTCGAGGGGTTGTCGGCCCTGTCGGCCATCAACATGTCCGCCAGCCGCTCCATGTCGAAGGGGACTTCGGCAATCAGCACGCGGGGCGCGTCCGCCAGGTAGCCGGACATCAGGGCTGTCTCGCCGGACTTGCGGCCGAACAGCTCAATGATACCGACGCGCTCATGGCTGCCGGCCGGTGTCCGCAGGGCATTGATGGCATCGACGGAGCGTGTGACAGCGGTTGAAAACCCGATGCAGTAGTCGGTGCCGAACACATCATTGTCCATGGTCTTGGGAATGGTGTTGACCCGGACGCCATGGGCCTGAAGTTGCGCTGCATAAGCCAGTGTGTCCACACCGCCAATGGGAACCAGCGCGTCGATGTTGAGATGCGCGATCACTTCAAGAATATGCGCCGTACCCGCTTCAAGGGTTGCCACGTGGGTGCGGGAGGTATGCAGCACCGTGCTGCCGAGCCGGTCAATGGCGCGCACGGATGTCGCGGTCAGGGGCATGGTGCAGGCCTCGAGGGATCCCTCCGGATCATCCAGATCAAAGTCCAGCAGGCCGCGCCAGCCGCGTCTGATGCCAATGACTTCCCAGCCAAGATCCGTCGCCTGACGGGTAATCGTCTGGATCGCCGGGTTGAGACCGGGAACATCGCCGCCGCCTGTGAGAACGCCAATACGCATGTGTCTGCCCCCCGACCTAAAAGCTCAACGACTGGGCAATGCCCGGTCGCGTGATGCGGGGTTTGAAGGTCTTGGCGTCATAGTAACGATCCACATCGACCTGTGCCGCGCCCTCGCCAGTGCGTGAAATGGGCACAGAGGTGTATGTCCCCTCCTGCAACGCCGTCATGCGCCCGGTCTGACCGGCGGCAATCAGCTCCACCGCCAGGGTGCCGAACGCCCGCGCGATCATGCTGTCCTGGGAGACTGGCGCGCCCGCGCGCATGAGATAGGCCAGTTGAAGAGAGAACGCAGGCACGCCCAGTCGCTGGGTCAGGTCGCGCGCCAGAATTTCGCCGACGCCGCCCAGACGCGTGTTGCCAAACTTGTCCGTGCGCGCTGGCGTCGAGGCTGTGTCCGCATCAATGCCCACAAGCTGCGCACCTTCCGAGATCACCATGACAGCGCCCGCCTCACCGCCCGCCGACAGATCATTCCACAGCAGTTCAGATAGGGCCGCCACGTCCACGGGCACTTCGGCAATGGCGGTCCGGTCTGCGGAGCCAAGATGCCCCGCCATCAGCGCGGTTTCACCCGAGTGCCGCCCCATCAATTCAATGACGCCGATGCTTTCTTCTGCAGAGGCCGTGCTGCGAATGTCATGCACCGTATGGATGGACCGGGTGATGGCCGTGGGAAACCCGATGCAGACATCCGTCCCCTGAACATCATTGTCCATGGTCTTGGGGATGGCGAGCACGGGCACGCCTTCTTCGCCCAGCCGTGCGGCATAGCTCAACGTGCCATCGCCCCCAATGGGAATGAGCGCATCGAGCTTCAGATACTCAATGACCCGCAGGATGTGCGGTGTCATGTCGGCCCAGCGGCGCTCGTCATAGGACGCCGTGGCCTGCAGGAATTCCGGCATGTCCGCTTCACGCACCGTGTCCGGGTGCAGCCTGGCCGTGTGCAGCACCGTGCCGCCAAACCGGTCTATGCCTCGCGTCGTTTGCGGGTCCAGTGTCATCAGGCGGGCAGCCTGGCTGCTCTCATCATCGGGATTGACCCCAAGCAGGCCGGCCCAGCCATTGCGGATGCCCACCACCTCCCAGCCGCGCGCGCACGCCTCGCGCGTCACCTGCTGGATCGCCGGGTTCAACCCGGGCACATCGCCACCGCCTGTCAGTATTCCGATACGCATCGCGTCTCTTTTGTTCTGGGTGCCAAGCTCATGCACTCGATACTAGCCACGTCGTGTGACGGCCCGACTACGCAGATCGCCCGCGGGTGCTGACGGGCCAGATGTCTACCAGCGTGCCGTCTTTGACCACGTGGTAGCAGTCATAGAGGTTCACGGTGGGGTCGCAGTGGGGGGTCTCGAGGTTGAGGACGCTGCCCGGCGCCAGGCCGGTGTCCTTGTCGGGAAACGCCAGGCCGCCCTGCTCGTCGCCGAACAGGAAGTAGGCCGTGCCTTCCGGGGTGCCGGACGCGATGGCGATTGTCTTCTGGTCGGTGGCCATGCTCTTGATGCCGGCGTCGGTGGTGGCAATGCCTGGCGTGTTGGCGCTCACAACGGTGGTCTGGATCGTGAGAGATGTTTCAAAGGCCTGTTCGGGACCGCTCTTCTGGTGCACGGCGTTGTATTCCGTATCCATGAACAGGTAGCTGCCGGCCTGCAGGTCCGTCAGGATATCCGCCTCGGGATCAATGTCCCATGATCCGGTGCCGCCGCCGGTGAGAATATCACAGGAAATACTCCGCTCACGGAGCATGTCGCGCATGTCGCCAAGCTGTTTCATGGCGTCGAGGGATTTTTCCCGGCGCTCTGCGTAGTCTTCGACATGCATCAGATGGCCTGCATAGGCCTGCAGCCCCATGAATTTAAGCCCCGGACTGGCGGCCACGAATTCTGCCAGTTCCGCCGCGCCTTCGCCGGGCGCAATGCCAGTGCGATGCAGGCCCACGTCCAAATCGACAATCACCTTCAGGGGACGGCTGCCGCCTTGCTCCGGGGACGCTGCGCGCGCCAGGGCCTGGGCGTTGTCGAGATTGTCCACGGTCACGATCAGGTCCGCCATGCGGCCATTGAGGTCCATGACGCGGCGGATGCCGTCTTCCTTCACAACCGGTGAGGTGATCAGCACGCTATCAATGCCGCCCTCGCCCATGACCTCCGCCTCGCCGAGTTTGGCGACGCACACACCCACGGCGCCTGCCGCCAGCTGACGGCGGGCAATTTCAACCGACTTGTGGGTCTTGGCGTGGGGCCTCAGCCCAAGGCCTGAGGCCTTGCAGTGGTCCATCATGCGGGTGAGGTTGCGGTCGAAGGCATCCAGATCCAGCACCAGCGCGGGGGTGTTGAGAGCCTGCGCAGACCCCTGCTGGCCAAGCATGTGCGCGTTGGGGGTCAGGGTGGCGGCTGCGTCTGGCGTGATGGGCATGAAAAGTCCTGATCAATATCGGCTGTTTCGTCGAATGTCCGACCCAATGCCAGACCTTTCGAACCTTAGAGAAAACCGCCGTTTTCACCAAATGCTGCGGGCGCTCGGAGACGCCCTTTCAGAAATCGTTTACCGCGTTAAGGCGGCATCAAGGGGATGGTCCGTAAGGTCCTGCGCAGAAATCCGACAACCGGGCCACGCCATGACCACCGCCGACACATCTCCAGACGCGCCGTCACCGGACGCGGACGCCTCCCCTGCGGACCCGCAGGCGCAGGGCTATATGCCGCCGGCTGTCTCCGCGCCGCGCTACTGGCTGCTGATTTCCGTGCTGGTGCTGCTTGCCTGTGCCCTGGCCGCAGGCTTTGCCATGCGCATGCTGAGCGAAGAAGCAGGCACCAACTCCTATGCGGTGCTGGTGGATTCATGGCTGAGCGGCCAGCTGCATTCCGACACCTGCTTTGACGGCGACTGCGCGACCTTTGAGGGTAAGACATACGTCATCTTCCCGCCCGCCCCCGCTGCCGTGGCGTTGCCCTTTGTGGCGCTGAGTGGTCAGGGCGCTGACTTCAAACACTTCATGCCCCTTTCCATGGCACTGTTGCTGGCCATCGGCTTTATCTGGTCGCGGCTGTTTGCAGCGGCTGGCCCTGATCAGACGCGGACGCTGATTTTGTTGCTGGCGCTGGTCTTTGCGACACCGCTTTATTTTGTGGCGTTGCGCGGTGACCGAGTGTGGTTCTTTGCGCAGCTTGTGGGCTTCTTCTTTGTGTCCATGGCGCTGTGGGCCACCATCGAACGCCGCAATGCGTGGCTGGCCGGCATCATGATCGGCATGGCATTCCTGTCGCGGCAGATGAGCATTCTCTATGCGCCGCTGCTTTTTGCGCTGCTGCTCCATGATGATGAGCCGCTGCTGCGCATCAACAAGGAACGGATCGCGCAGGCGCTCAAGCTCGGCGTCCCGATCCTGGGCGCCGTCGGCGTTTACTGCCTCTATAATTATGTGCGCTTTGGCGCGCCGCTTGATACGGGCTACGGCTATATCGCCGCCAATATCCTGCCGGGCGAAGAGAACGTCATCACCCTGCGGATCAATGATCTTGGCCTGTTTGCGCAGGAGTACTTCCTGTTCAACGTGGTCCATATGTTCTTCCAGGGACTGCACATTGATTTTGGCGGCACCTACACGACCAAGATCATGGGTGTGGACAGTTTCGGCACGTCCATTCTGGCGGCCAGCCCGTTCCTACTGCTGCTTGTGTTTGTGCAGCGGCACCGCATTGCATTCATCGGTCTGGCCACGGCAGCCGCTATTTGCGGCATCACGCTGTTTTATCACTCCAACGGCTTCAGCCAGTACAATGTGCAGCGCTATGCGCTGGACTGGTTGCCCATTGCCATGCTGTTGCTGGCCCCCACGGTGCGGACCGAGTGGCGCGGCATTCTTGCAGTGCTGGTGGGATACGCCATGGTGCTCAATCTCGTCACCATGGCCGCGCTCAGGATTTCCGGAACAGCCTAGGCAGGTTCAACACCCTGCGCTGATCTGAATGTCAGCAACTTGTGGCCCACATAGCTTGTGGCCGCGCCAATGGCGATGGCGATGCCATGGGCGATGGCTTCTGCGACCGGCGTGTAGTCGAGACCAATGCCGAGCGCTGGAACAACCATGCGCAACAGCACGACAGCCACCAGCCAGACTTCAACAGCACTCACCAGATTGACGGCGATGAACCGGCGCAGCTGCACCGCCATGGGCAGGCCCGCATCGGGAAACACATAGGCGCGATACAGCAGGAAACCGCTGGTCATGCCAATGGCATAGGCAATCAGCACGGCCATCTCGAAACTGAGGGCCGGTGCGAAGACAGCCGACAGGGCAATGCGCGCCAGCCAGTTGACGGCGGCTGCAAGGCTGCCCACCAGCAGGAAACGCAATACGCGATGTGTCTCGCTTAGACGTCTTTCGCTTAGAGGCGTTTCGCTTGGATGTGTGTCACTCATTGTCTCCGACCTTTAGAGCGGAGAGCCAAGAAGTGCTGCGGCGAATACCATGCCGAGCACGGCCCCGAGCAACAGGCTGGGGCCATCCTTGACGGCAAAGGCGACCGGATCGTCATCAAGCTCGCCACGCTGGGCCAGCAGCCAGATACGCGCGACCCAGAGGAACAAGATAGGCGGCGCCGCCCACAGCATCAGTGGCTGCGCATAGGCGCCTGCGGAATAGGCTTCATTCATGACGTACATCACCAGCACCTGCACGGAGGCAAGACCCGAGGCTGCACCGATCATGGCGACCATGGGACCATCGCCTGCCTTGTAGCCACGACCGGCTGCTTTGGTGCGGCCATGGGCTTCCATGCGGGTGACTTCCACATGGCGCTTGGCAAAGGACAACGACAGGAACAGGAACATGGAAAACACCAGCAGCCATGGCGAGAAGACGACGCCGGCCAGCGCCACGCCGAAGCCAAGGCGCACCGTGAACAATGTGGCCAGCACCGCAGCGTCCAGCAGCTCGATCTTCTTGAGACTGAAAGAGTAGGCCAGGGTCAACGCCAGATAGAGCGTCAGGAAGCCGATGGCGACCGGACCGATCCACGCGGCAATGGCATAGGCGGCGATCATGCCCGCTGGAATGAGCACCAGCGCATGGGCAATCTTCAATCGACCGGACGCCAGGGGCCGGTTGCGCTTGGACCAGTGACGGCGATCGTCTGCCAGATCGAACAGGTCATTCAGCAGATAGGTGGCCGACGCCAGGAGTGACAGCGCCAGGAAGCCTGCTGCTGCCAGGGTCCAGGCCTCAACGTTGAACATCAATCCGCCCAGCAGGAGCGGCGCAAAGATCAGCCCGTTCTTGGCCCATTGGTGCAGACGCAATACCTTGGCGGCGAATTTGAAACCGGCCTTGGGACGCGCGAACACTTCCACAGGTTCGCGCACGGCGCGCGCGGCGCGCAGAACGCCGGGTGTCGGGTTCACCACAAGGGAGTCCTGCGCGGCTTTCCATACAGGCACATCCGCTCGGCTGTCGCCCGCATAGGCAAAGCCATCCGGGAAGGCATCTACCAGCACGGCCGCCTTGGCCTTTGCCTTGAGATTGGTAGCCCCATCGCTTGCAAAGACGCGACTGATAAACGGAAACCGCTTCTTGATCCGGTGAGCCACCAGACTGTCTGTCGCGGTCGCCAGATGCACCTGGCGGCCCATGGCGGCTTCGCGCGCGGCAAAACTCACAAGGTCTTCGGTTGCCGGCAGGCTTTCCACATCCAGCACGGCTTTTTCAGCCAGCTTCTGTTTCAAAATGGCACGGCCGCGCAGCACCCATGCTGCAACCTGAAACAGGCGCAAGGGGTTTTGCCGCACGAAAGCAATGAATGTCTCGAACAGAATGTCCGTTCGGATGAGCGCGCCGTCGAGATCCAGAACCAGCGGCAATTCCGCCGATTTGTCCGTTATTCCGGTCTTTTCCGCCGTTTCAGGCGCGCGTTGTACATCATGTATGGCAGGCATCTGGGGGGCTTCCTGCTGGTTGAACCTTCGCTCAACTGTGCAGGACCAGGGCCAAAGACCGGGTTAAGGCGGACACCGACTTTTTTCGTGCGTTCTGGCGTGTTCCGGCACGGGGATTGCGGCGCTCACCTTCCTGACCGGCCCTTTGGCCCAAAATGAACCGGAATAGCGCCATGCGCCTCGACCCACAATTTGCCAAATATCTGATCTTCGCAGGCTCGCTTGCCGTCCTGGCTGCCGGGCTCGCGCGCGAGGCATTTGTGATCAATGTGGGTGTGGACACCGTGGTGCAGGACCTGCGGCAGTTCAATCTGGATGCCGAGAACAGCGTGCCCGCATGGTGGGGCTCATCAATGATGCTCATTGCGTCGCTGCTGCTCTACACACTTGGTGCAAAGGCCTGGCGTGCCGGGGACATTCTTTGGCGCCTGTGGCTGGTTCTGGCCCTTGTCTTCATGGCGTTGTCGATCGACGAAGCGGCCAGTTTCCACGAGGGCGTCATTGCCCCCCTGCGCAGTGCCTTCGGGTTCGGCGGTGTTCTTTTTTACGCCTGGGTCGTACCGGCATTTGTCTGCGTCCTGGGACTTGGACTGGCGCTGCTGCCGCTACTCAAGCGATTGCCACCGAGCCTGTTCTGGAAGTTTGCAGCGTTTGGCGGGCTGTTTGTAGCGGGCGCGCTGGGCATGGAAATGGTCGGCGGCTGGCTGGATTATCAGGGCTACCGGGCAACCGCTTTCTACGCGCTGTCCATCAGCATTGAAGAGGGGTTTGAGCTGCTTGGCGTCAGCCTGTTCATTGCAGCGCTGCTGGACCAGTTTGATCCCGCTCGGGCCGTGGTCGGAGACTATGCGCGACGCCAGCCGGGCCGGCACGCCCGCGTGCCGCGCATGGCATCGGGCGCTGGCCAGTTCCCGGCGATAAGCGCCGACTAGCGCACCGGGTGCATCTCAGGCTGACGCAAACCTCAGCCGGTTGCCGAAGGGGTCCGTCACCTCCAGTAGTTTGCCGCCCCACGGGGCATCCTCCAGTCCTGGCCTGATATTGCCGATGTCATCGCGGCTGCGCAGGTCTGCGTGGAACGCCTCGATGTCCTCCACGGGCACAAAAGCTGTTGAGCCCGGCGTGGCATCACCATGATGGCCGGTGAGGTCGAGGGTCAGTCCGGCCCTTGAAATGCGCATGTATAGCGGCAGGTCAGGCTCGAACCGGTGCTCGAACACGATCTCGAACCCCAGATAGTCCAGATAGAAGCGCCGGGCCTGCGTTTCGTCGAAAATGCGCAGGACCGGAATGGCGCCATGAAATGCGATGGTCATTGAGGGTTCCTGATCTTGGGGCATGGGGCGAAAACACGAGTCTTCCCGCCACTTTAAGCCATCACAACCTGTTGACACCCGTTGGCAGACTCCCTATCTCACCCCCGTGCTTGTTAGCACTCGCCCAAACCGAGTGCCAATAAGCAGCGGGCCGCATCAAGCAGCCCGCTTAGTTATTGAAAATGTTGGACTTTTGGCCCTGATGGTATTGGGGCCTTATCCATATAAGAGGAGAGAGCTCATGGGTTTTCGCCCCCTGCACGACCGTGTTGTCGTTCGCCGGCTCGAAGAAGATGAGAAGACAGCTGGCGGGATCATCATCCCCGACACAGCCAAGGAAAAGCCAAGCGAAGGCGAAATCGTCTCCGTTGGCGACGGCGCGCGCGATGAGTCCGGCAAGGTACAGCCGCTCGACGTGAAAGCCGGCGACAAGGTGCTTTTCGGCAAGTGGTCCGGCACCGAAGTAAAGATCGACGGTGAAGATCTGCTCATCATGAAAGAGAGCGATATTCTCGGCGTGATCGAAGGCAAAAAGGGCAAGAAGTAGAGCTGCGCGAGGGCATGCCCCTCACTAGCGCGGCTTTTTTATTGCCGTTTTCAGACCATCAAACTGCTAACCCGCCGGGCCGAGCCGCTTTGACGAGAAGCGCCGTCCGGCACAATGAGAGGTAAAGGAAACCATGGCTAAAGAAGTCAAATTTGGTTCCGAAGCCCGTGAAAAGATGCTCCAGGGCGTCGATACACTGGCAAACGCTGTAAAGGTGACGCTTGGTCCCAAGGGCCGCAACGTCGTCATCGACAAGTCCTTCGGCTCACCACGCACCACCAAGGACGGTGTGTCCGTGGCGAAGGAAATCGAACTGGAAGACAAGTTCGAGAACATGGGCGCACAGCTCATCCGTGAAGTTGCATCCCGCACCAATGACGAAGCTGGTGACGGCACAACAACGGCAACCGTTCTGGCTCAGGCCATCGTCCGTGAAGGCGCCAAGTCTGTGGCTGCCGGCATGAACCCGATGGACCTCAAGCGCGGCATCGACCTCGCAACATCAGCCGCCATTGCAGACCTCAAGAAGCGCTCCAAGAAAGTGAAGGGCACTGAGGAAATTGCACAGGTCGGTACGATTTCAGCCAATGGCGAAAGCGAAATCGGCGAGCTC